>RFNO01000128.1 GCA_009927165.1 Pseudomonadota bacterium | reverse complement strand
TTTTAACGATAGAAGTGAAAACCCTAATGAGAGCCGCCCAGAATGTCAATTTATGGGATTTCAACTTCCCAAAAGAGGTCTCGATAACTTAACAGGAGGGTCCATAGTTCCCTTAAGGTACTTACCTCCGCGGGGACCCTTATTCCCTCAATACCCGATAAAAACTTTTTAACTGAACTGAGCTTCTGCCCTTCTTCTTTTAATTGAAGGGAATGCAAATTTGCTTCCGTTGATTGCCGATTACCGCCCAGCCAAGCTTCAATAGGCTCTCTAAAATGCTGATAAGTCGTCCAAGGAGTCAGGCCCCAAGGAACATCATCATCCTCCAAAGGACGGACGAAGCCTTTCCACTTTTCCAGCTGGATTTTCAACGAGGGAAGCCCTTCAGTTCGAAATGTATAAGCATCAAAGAGGTGCCGATACATCGGGTTGGGTGTGCGTCTCCCTGCCTCCAGCATCCAAGGGTCACTGGGCCGGGCAAAAGAACTACCCGTTTCAAAAAAGGGGCAAGATGTGACTGTCTCTTCAGCCAATATCTCCCTTAAAATGCCATCTTCTCCCTCAGCTCTCAAAAGACTGCGAACTTGGGAGGAATTAAGTCGAATACTTTGATCATGGGTTCTTGTTTGAAGCCGCACTCCCGAAAGCGCTAGCTTCGCAAGACGTAATTTGTGTCGTAATCCCACTTTCCGATTCCAATCAAACAAGGGATGTGGCACCTGAGTACTGGTAATTTTTGAAGGTTCACTCCTCTTCAGCGTACAACAAAGAATAAAGTTCGATTTTAAGCTCTGCCAAAGATCAAGGTAGTGAAGCCAAAAAGCCCTATCGAACCCTGAAAGCCCCAGTTTTTCAGCCATGTTGGCTGGTTGTCCCCAAGGCCGATGAAAACAAAAACCCAAATCAAAACCCGCTTTATCTAAAAGCTGTGAAATTTGCTCGCCGGTAAAACCTTGGTCTGACGCGTGCAAAAAGCCATCCACAATGCCTGGAAGATTGGTTGAATCAGGATAATCAAAGAAGGTGCTCTTGAGGGGATGGTTTTTCGGCAATTTCCCCATTAGCTGTTTAAGAATTTTAGGGTCATTCTTGCCCTGGGCACTTAGTCCTAAGAGTTTAGCTAAGCGTTGAATTTGAAAAACTCTCTGCCGACCGTAGTGAGTGTAAACCATCACCCGCAAAATTCCGTTTGGCTTGAGTCGTTTAGCAAACTCTCCCAAAGCTTTCTCAGGCGCTGGCAAACTCATTAAAACGCCGTAACACTCAATCAAATCGAACTTTTCCTCTGGAAGCGTATCGGGATTAATCAAGTCAATGCTCTGAAACTGAATGTTTTTAATTCCATGAAAACGACATCGATTTTTTGCCTTTTTTAGTGACGCTGCCGAAAGATCCGTAGCTAAAATTTGAGCTTCCGGGTTTGCTCTTGAAAAAAGATAAGGTTGAAAAGTCCCGCATCCGGCAATCCAAATTTTTGGCTTTTTTTCTGGCGAACGGCCTAACCTCCTTGCCATCCATTCGTAATTGATTTGCCAGAGGGAATCCCGATGAAGTCCAGCAACGAGGGAGATCTGCGGATAGGGCCAAAGTTCGTACTGTTTTTTAACGAAAGGAACCTTATTTTCGGCCATGTTCCTAATCGTATCGTGTTTAGCCGCTTCTTGCGATGTCTCCCCTCCAAGAATTTACTTAACGCTACGAGTTATGACTCCGCCTTCTTAGCATCCATTCAGACCCTCACGGAAGTCCACCCTCTTTGCCTGTTAGGGCCTTTGCCTGGTGCTTGACTGTGTCAGGTAACCCTCTAAAATCGCTTCATAGTTTCAAACTGAAGGAGCCTTAAATTCCCCATGGAAAAACGAATCAATGATTTTAGTATCCGCGTTGCGACGGTAAACGGAACGGGTAGCCAATCCTCTAACAACCTCCTATTCAAATCTCTTTTTAGAATGGGTATCGGGGTTTGCGCAAAAAATCTTTTTCCTTCAAATATTCAAGGTCTTCCCACTTGGTTCCAGATTCGGGTAAGTCCTGAAGGGTATCAGAATCTTCGCGAACACGACGATATCGCAGTATTGATGAATGCGGAAACTGCTCACGAAGATATTGCGACGATGAGACCCGGGACGACGATTTTTTACAATTCCAGCATCATCAAAATTGCACCTGAGGAAATCAAACAGGGAATGACGGTTTACGCTCTTCCAGTCGAAGAACTCTCCAAAAAAATCACGGATGCAAAACTTCGCCATCTTTTAAAGAATTTATTTTATGTCGGGGCGCTTTCCTATCTTTACGGTATTGAAGAAGACGTCATGAAAAGTGTGATCAAAGACACTTTCCGCGATAAACAAAGTGCCATCGATGCAAACATAGCAGCTCTTCAAGTGGGCATTGATTACGCAAAAGAAAATTACAAGAAACAGGATTCCTTTGAGTTCAAACGTAGCAACGTTAACCAGGGAAAAATCGTCACTGAAGGAAATACCGCTTCTGGATTAGGCGCTATTTATGCGGGTTGTACCGTTGTTGCTTGGTACCCCATTACTCCTTCCAGCTCTTTGACTGAATCCATGGAAGCGCAACTTAAAAAGCTACGAGTCGATAAAGATGGAAAAGCCAAGTATGCGGTTGTCCAAGCAGAGGATGAACTCGGAGCCATGGGCATGGTCCTAGGAGCCAGCTGGGCTGGAGCGCGCGCAATGACGGCAACAGCAGGCCCCGGGGTATCTCTCATGCAAGAACTTTTGGGACTTGCCTATTATGCTGAAATTCCGGCGGTTCTTTACAACGTTCAACGAGTTGGGCCTTCCACGGGATTGCCGACTCGCACTCAGCAATGCGATCTTCAATCTTGCGCCTATGCATCTCATGGGGACAAAAGGCACATCCTTCTTTTCCCTTCCTCTCCCAAAGAGTGCTTTGAAATGGGGCCAATCGCCTTCAATTTGGCTGACCGAATGCAGACTCCAATCTTTGTGATGAGTGATTTGGATCTGGGGATGAATCAATGGGTAGATGACGAATTGGTTTATTCGAAGCCTCAGTATGATCGAGGAAAAGTTCTCAATGCTGAACAACTCGAAAAAATGAAGGACTTTGGTCGTTATTTAGACGTCGATGGCGACGGAATTTGTTATCGCACGCTTCCTGGAACTAATCACCGACGAGCCGCTTTCTTTACTCGTGGTTCGGGCCATGATGAGTATGCGAGATACACGGAAAGTCCGGTCGTTTACGCCCGTAATATGGATCGGCTCGCTAAAAAATTTCAAACGGCGAAAAAACATGTGCCCAAGCCCATTGTAACGGGTAAGGACAGCGCAAAAATTGGTGTGATTGCCTACGGAACAACTCACCACGCTTTAGTTGAAACTCTGAATCGAATGAAAAATGACAATGTGAAATACATGAGAATTCGTTCTTACCCATTCACTAACGAAGTGGAAGAATTCATCAAATCTTGTGACCGAGTTTTTGTCGTTGAGCAGAACCGAGATGCTCAATTACGACAAATGATGGAAGTAGATATTCGTGGTTATCAAAACAAACTCTTTAGCGTTCTTTATTATGGAGGTTTCCCCATTTCGGCGGACTTCATCGAACGTGAACTTCAAAAGGCCTTAGGGTAATTTATGACAACACCAGCAACTTGTAATCGAATCGGTTTAGAAAAGACGGATTATTCAGGAAAGCCCTCTACTCTATGTAAGGGGTGTGGGCATGATTCCATCACTGCCTGTATTATTGAGGCTTATTACCAACTTGGGGTTCCCCCACATACCCTCATGAAGTTTTCGGGGATCGGTTGTTCCTCCAAAACTCCTACTTACTTTGTCGATAGGGCACATGGATTTAATAGCGTCCACGGTCGCATGCCGGCCATTGCCACTGGAGCGAATCTGGCCAATCACAAGCTCACTATGATTGGAGTATCGGGAGACGGCGACACGGCCAGCATCGGTATGGGGCATTTTTGTCATGCCATTCGAAGAAACGTC
>RFNO01000105.1 GCA_009927165.1 Pseudomonadota bacterium | reverse complement strand
GACATGGTTTACATTATTGAAAACAACGGAACTTACGGGTTAACCAAAGGTCAGTTTTCCGCAACCGCGGATCTCGGCTCCAAAGCTAAAAAAGGTTGGTCGAATCCTTACCCAACCATTGACTGTTGTGCAGTAGCGATTGAACTCGGAGCCAGTTTTGTTGCTCGCTCATTTTCGGGAGATAGAAAGCAAGTCATTGCTCTCATTAAAGCTGCTTACGCCCACAAAGGGATCGCAGTTCTAGACATTATTTCCCCATGCGTAACTTTCAACAATCACGAAGGAAGCACGAAGAGTTATACGTTCGTGAAGGAACATGACGTTGTTCTTCAGGAGCTTGGCTACATTGCTCCCCAAGAATCCATCGAAGTCGAAATAAAAGATGGAGAAACCCAGGAAATTACTCTTCATGATGGGTCACGTATGACTGTCAAAAAACTTGGAAGAGACTATGACTTTAAGGATCCCGTCAAAGCGATTGATGCCATTCATCAAGCTCGAGCTAAACAAGAGCTGATTACGGGGCTGCTTTACCATAATCCGGAATTTGTCGATCATGCAGCTCTCATGAACCTGGGAGACAGACCGCTCAATTCCTTAGTTGAATCTGACCTTGATCCTGGTCCAGAAGTACTGGCCAAAATTAATAAGGCTTGGAAGTAATCCGTTTATTAGAAGGAAACGGCAGTCTCAAGATAGGCGCCTGTGTAGGGAGGCACTTGTCGGCATACGCCTGAAGCACATTGGGTTCCTCCACTGGTTTGTCCAACAAAAGCTCTAGCTGTTAGGGACCCAGTCGTATACGTAGCTGAACCGTTAATAAAATGATTACCCAGCTCAGGTAAGTTGGTTGGCATGAATTCATATCCAACCCCTAAACTAAATCTCTCTGAAAAAGTATAAGAAGTAAGAGCTGCGTTTCTTTCCTCTCGAATAGGCAGAGGAGAGTTAATGGCTTGATTGAGATTTTGCTTTCGAAGCTCTAGCTCTACATATTGTCCTTTGAGAGTTTTGATTTTCGTCTTGATGCTCGCATGAGCAAGATTGTTCTTGAGGGGCATCCACCGATATCCTCCCTTAAGCTCCACATCCCATCGATCTGTGAGTTTAATCTTAGAATAAATAACGGGGTGATATAGTTTAGCGCCCACTTCTCGGTCTTCCCCCATCAGGTAAGTGGCTCCCAGAGAAGCACTTCCCTCACCCAGTTGTCGCTCCACTCCAAGCCTTCCCGCAGTCACATCGCTATTGTTAGTAGCGAGGACAAGACTTTCTTCTAAATTAGGGGGTCGTTGAAACTCATAAATAAAACTTCGATAATCTTTTACTTCAATTTTTGTTTTGAAAGGCAAATCCGAATAGCTCACAGAAGCGTAACTCGCATAACCTCTCGGCTTGGCTTGGAATCCCTTCTTATAGGCTAAAGCCTCCCAATCCATCACGTTAGTTTCCACGTAAGCATCTAAACCTGAAATAATGTTGGGAATATCTAAGCTCGCACCTACAGTTTGATATTTTTTATTGGTGTCTTTACCCACTATCTGATTTTGAGTGGCATGGTAATGCGCGGTTAACCTGATATCAGAAGTAATAGTTCCAGAAATGGAACCCCCACCCAAAATCACTTGGCGACCTTCCATCAAAGTATCCACCGGATTGATTGCTACGGGTGCTTGAAGAACATTTACTCGTCCCCCAAAAGCAGCAACCTCAAAATAGTTGTTACGATATTTAACGGCTCCCCCTTCAAGGGTATTATCGATTCCAAATGCAGGATTGCTATAAAGCGAAAGGGCTATTCCTCGGCCCAATTCCTGATGACTATCACCTAATTTCACTTCCCAATTTTCCCATTCTCCGGAAAGAGTTTTCTTATCAAGCAGAAAATTTCGATTCAGTGTGGGATCGCCATTCAGACCCAACTTGGTAGAAAAGGCGACAGAAGTGCTCAAAGGCCCCCAACCAGCTCCCAAAGTAGTCTGGTGCGCCAAAGTATTAGTCGCTGGCAGAGTGGGATCACCAGGATCTTTAGAATTAGTGAGAATATTGTGGTCAGAAAAACTCCAACTGAACGAAGAAGTAGCACTCTCCTCTTCAATCGTCGGAGTAGTATTTGAAAAAGCGAGTGAAAAACTTCCCGCAGCTAACAAGACTGCAATTTTATATTTTGTTCTCAATGGCAGAACGCTCCGGACTTAGCTCTTTTTTAATCTCGTCCATCATTTGTTCGTGGAACCCAGAAAACGTCTTGGAAATTTCTCCCCGGTTATTCACAAGCGCAGAGAACGGTAAGCTTTTTGAGCTTTGATATTTCGAAAAAATTTCGTGACGAGGATCCATCGCGACAGGGAAATCGAAACCATATAACTTGAGAGTTGGTCCGACATCACTGGCCGTTTCAGCGGTATCTACATTCACTGCTAGCATATCAAGAGGCAAGGTAGGATCGTTTTTAAGTCGAGTACTAACTTCCTTCAGCTCTTGGAGACAAGGAGCACACCAAGTTGCCCAAAAGCATAGAATCAATCCTCGCCCAGGCTTCAAGCTCTGTTTGAGAGAAATACGCCGCCCCCCAAGGAGTTCAGCTTGAAATGGCGGAGCTGGTTTTGCCCATCCCATTTCTCCCGCAAGTAACAGAGCCATGGCTATTATGTGCATTCTAGCCATTCACAATCTCCTTCAAACGAGCCATGAAATCATCGAGATCGATTTTTCCGGGTTCGTAAATCTGAACAACTTCACCACTGGGGTCTAAAAGAACTGTAGCAGGGACTAGGCAGCTGGTACCTGGATAATATTTTCGGTATTCGGTTTGGCACCGATTATCGACCATCATCTGAAATTGATCCAAACCCAACTCTTGACCGTAACGATCTGCTACTTCTTGAGTAGCTTTGCTCCAATTGGGTCCTGCCACCACATAAACACGTGCATCTACCAAAGCTGCTTTTTCATTTAACTCGTTAGCAATTCGACTGTTCACTTCCGGTAGTTCCTCGTTACAGCTACTGCAGGAATAGCCCGCAAAAATTTGAAGCACTACTTTGGCATTACCCGCCAACGGTTTTTTACCCAGGTAGCTAGTAGAGCCTGGAGTAGCCCCGCAGCTGACCAGCAAACTAGATAGTAAGAGAGTCCCAACAAAAAAATAGTTCTTCGACATAGTTTGGATCCTTTTTTGGTTAGGTGAGGCTCTAAGTATCTCACCTTTTTTTACATTATGTAACGACTCAGGCCAACACTCGGCGAGAGAACCCAACTCATTCCACGATGCGATCTCAGGAGAGACTTTTTGATATCGCGACGAGCCAAAATAATCCAGAACTTTTATAATCATATTTTCAAATACTTATGAATTGCCAGTTGAGATGGGGGGGGAGTTTGACTTTATTAAAAGACCGCGGGATGACCGAAGCTTCAAGGTATGCAACTGTTAAGACAACCTTAAAGAAGGGGCTCGTCATGAACTCGCAAGTAAAGCCAGGAAAGTTACTGATCAATAATGAATGGTGCGAAGCAGCAAGCGGTAAGCGTTTTGATGTGATTAACCCCGCTACGGAAACAAAACTCACTGATTGCGCTGAAGGCGACCAAGTAGATATTGACCGAGCCGTAAGTGCCGCACGTAAAGCATTTGAAACTGGCCCTTGGAAAAAAATGGCAGCTCGGGAACGTGGCAGAATTTTAAATCGAGTTGCTCTGCTTCTCGATAAGCACCGTCAGGAAATTGCTGAACTAGAAACTCTTAATAACGGAAAACCGATAGCTGAAACACTTCATGTTGATTTGACCTTGGCAATTGAAACTTTTGAGTACTACGCAGGGCTAGCAGACAAAATTCATGGAGAAACCATTCCTGTGAATGGTCCCTTTCTCAATTACACACTCAGAGAACCCGCTGGAGTGGTAGGACAAATTATTCCATGGAACTTCCCTCTCCTGATGGCTGCTTGGAAATTGGGCCCCGCTCTCGCTACTGGATGTACGGTTGTGCTTAAACCAGCAGAACAAACTCCTCTTTCGGCACTGTATTTAGGAAACATTTTAATGGAAGCTGGTCTTCCAGCAGGTGTTGTAAACATTGTTACCGGTTTTGGGCCTACAGCGGGTGCTGCTCTGGCTCGACATAAAGACGTTGATAAAATTGCATTCACAGGTTCCACAGAAATTGGAAAATTAGTCATGAAAATGGCTAGTGAAACGAACTTGAAACGAGTTTCTTTGGAGCTCGGCGGAAAAGCACCGAATATTGTTTTTGCTGACTCTGATCTCGATGCTGCTGTAAACGGAGCCATGCGTGGAATCTTCTTCAATCAAGGAGAAGTTTGCTGTGCAGGTTCCCGACTTTTCATTGAACAAAGTGTTCACGATGAGTTTCTTTCGAAGCTCAAAGCAAGCACTGAAAAAATGATCGTTGGAAATCCTTTGGATCCCAAAACTCAAATGGGAGCTCAAGTTTCCAAAGAACAATTTAATAAAATTTTAGGCTATATCGAACAAGGAAAGAAAGAGGGCGCCTCAGTCGTAACGGGTGGAGCTCCGGCTCACCCTAAAGGTTATTTTGTAAAGCCAACTGTCCTTGAAGGAGTAACTAATCAGATGACAGTTGCCCGAGAAGAAATTTTCGGCCCAGTGGTTTGCGCTATTTCATTCAGAGATACGACGGATTTAGTTAGACAAGCAAACGATACCGTTTATGGTCTCTCTGCGGGCATCTGGACTCGAGATATTGGCAAAGCTCACCGCTTTGCTCGAGACATCAAAGCAGGGACAGTTTGGATCAATTGTTACAATCAATTTGATGCAGCATCTCCTTTTGGTGGATTCAAAGAAAGTGGTTTCGGACGAGAACTAGGTGAGCACGCTCTCGAACTTTATACTCAAGTCAAATCTGTATGGGTGGCTCTCAACTAATTCCTATTGATAGTTATCGAGCTTTTTTAGAATCTTTTCGTAGTACGGATCACCCGGCCGAACGTAATTTTTGGCCCGAGTCCAATACTGTTTAGCCTCTTCAATCCTATTCATACTCTCTAGGATGTAGCCATGGGTATAAGCTTCCTTAGCAAGACGATTGAGTTGTTTTTTCGCTCTTAGACTACACTCTTGAGCTGCTTCATAATCTTTGTCACGTTTTAACATCTCATCACAAAGATCACGACTCAGGTTATAGTCTCCCTCTGCAAATTTTTCTTTAGCCTGGATGAGGAAGGGTTCAAACTCCTCTTTTTGCTGTAAACGGGCACGATCAATGAGCTGTTTGGCTTGATTGAGATATTCAGTCTCGCCTTTAATCTCAATAGCTCGGATTTTTTCTGCCAGATTAATAGTCTCTTGATAGCTTTTTTCTTCAAACCTCTTGAGAGCTTCTTCCATCAGTTGTGCTACCAACTTACGTTTTTCAACTTCTGGGTTTACTTCGGGAGGTAATTGCTCGATATCCCGAATTCTCAGTTGAGCAGCTTTTAACCCTTTAGTAGCTGTTGCATTTTGAGGGTCTAAAATAAGAGCAGAATTAAATGCTTCTGCTGCACGGTCAAAATCCCCTTGTTTTAGATATTCCAAACCATCCTCAATGTTTATCTGAAGTTCAGCATGTCGATCCCTGGCGGCTCGTTCAGCTGCTTCTGTTTTGTGCTTTTCACTCATTTTCTTAAGATACAGAGCCTCAAGTTTTTTGGATTCCTTATAAAATGGAATAATCTTATGAAGCTCTTTCATCTCCACGTAAGCTTGGTCATAGTCTTCTCTCTCCTGGAATCTTAAGGCATTGTTGTAATGCCCCTCAACGCTTCGTTGATTTTGTGAACTCAGCTCCGTAAACTCCTTAGGATACTGAGGCAAAAGAATGGGTTCGACACCAGGTTTTTTAACTTCTTCAGATACAGATTTAGTTTTCTCAGGCTCACCAGAAGTCTCTGGAGAATCGGGAACAAAAGTGTACAACGTCACCAAAAACACGACTACTCCAGCCAGTATAATATTTCTCTTAGATTTTTTTGGCCCTGGGCTTGGCGTTTCGAAATTGGTGGATTGTGAAGACTGAGAGCTGGGCTTCTCGAATGGAGCCAATACGACTGAATCATCCGGCATGATTTGTACTGATTTTGTATCCGCCATTGTCGCTACTGGCTGAAGAGCTCCCCCCTTTTCGACTGCACCAAGTGCAAAGTCGAAAATTAAAAATTTTATTTTGGTTCTACCGATCTCAATAACATCAAAACTACTTAACGGGTGTTCCAACACTCGAAGACCGTTCACGTGAGTTCCATTCCTACTTTCCAGATCGATGAGCCGATATCCCATACCAAATCTCACGATTTTGGCATGCTTGCGAGAAAGTTTATCGTCATTAATAAATACATCCGCTTTACGACTTCTTCCCAAGGTCACTTCATAACCGTCGAGTGGAATTTCTTTCCCTAAATCAGGTCCTTCGACGATAACTAACTTAGCAAAAATGGGCTTCGATTCAAGCTGAGTATCCTCGGATTTCAGAGCTAGGGCCCCTTCATACGAAGGCGAAAGGCTGGCTCTCTCTTGAATTGGAAATTCTCGCAGTTCCCCCATTGCAGCAGCTTCGACTTGAGGAGGATCGGCCATTTTCTCTTCTTTGGGACTTGCGTCTTCCTCGTTTTCTGGCGGATCAGAAGATACCTCAGCTTTGAACAAGTCAAAGTCGTTTTCTTTTTGGTTTTCCTCGGCAACTTCTCCTTGAGCAGGCTGCTGACTGTCCAATCCCATCCCCATGTTCTCTTGAGTTGTTCCAATAGCCACTTCAGAGGACGCATCTATTTGAAAAATAATTTTGTAACTAGCGATTTCGATAAAGTCTCCGTTTTTTATTTCTGCAGTCTCAACTCTCTCCCGGTTCACTTTCAGTCGGCCCGACCCGCTCATGTTGGTGACATAAATCGCGTTTTCCGTTACCCGTATCTCAACATGACTACGACTAACCTCTTTTCCGTCAAGCACTAAATCAGAAAACTCCGATCGCCCAATGCGAAATACACCTATCCCCACTGCTTTCTCAACTAGCGTGTTCTCGCCCTCCATTACCCGTAAAAGCAGCTTCATGGGAATAATTCAGCGGCCTGTAGACGCTGCCTCGATAGTCTGATGTATTTCTCACACTCCCCGACGATTTTATCCTTCGGCTTGTGCATCAGAAATGATTGGGTCTGCTGAAAATGGTAGATGGCTCTTGTGTATTGCAAAGCTGCAAAATATTTTAGACCCATTTCAAAATTCTTTTTTGCCTCTGCTTCCGCATCATGAATAGCTGCAGCAAGATAAAATCTGGCCTCTGGATGAGTGCGGTTAAGGGAGAGAGCTAGCTCAAAGGAGCTGATTGCCCGATGATAATTCTTGTTAAAGTATTCTCTCTGCCCTCTTCGAAAATAAGCCTCTGATTCAGTAATCCCCGAATCAGTCCAAGGCAGGTTTTCCAACTCAGTTTCCACGGTTGTTTTGCCAGGTTCAATCATTTTGCGTTCGACTGCTTCGCCAGGTGCCGGAATTTCAGGACTAGGTGAAACGGTAACCGACTGATTATCGACTCCATTGTCAGACTTTTCCGTAGTAGTAGCTTTCTGGGAATTTTCTGGTTCGACGCTCGAGAAATAAAGAAAACCCAGAACCAGAAGGACTCCGCCGTAAAGAATGAAACGCCGATTTATACCAGGCTTTTTTGGAGCCTCTGGTTGGGGAGGAGTAAACAATTGTGGAGGCTCGCTCCCATTCTTTCTTTGTTCAACTTCGTGACCTTTTGAATTCGGAAAGCTGAGACGAAAGCTCACATTACCAATTTGAATAGTATCACCGTCACTAATAACACTGCCGTCTGTCCTGCTTCCGTTCACCAGGATCCCATTTCGACTGCCGTTATCAAATAGCACATAAGATCCATCTTCGTTTTGTTCAATCAAGGCATGCACACGCGATACTGAATCATCTTGAATTACAATTTGATTATCATCCGAACGACCGATCGACATGCGAGATCCGTCAAATTCAAAAATTCGGCCTCGACCTGCTCCCGTCAATTGTTCAAGCCAGGGAGCTGGCGCTGTTCCTAATTTTTGCATTCGTGAACCCATAGACTCTTAAGATGCTCTCCCCATTTTTACGGTAATCAAAATAAATCTTATTTCGCCATTCTGACTTCTATGGCCTACTGCTACAATTTCACGATTTACACCGTTGATATCCAAAGTTGCACTTTGATTCTCTCCAAGACTGCCAGTGACTCTTTCACTCAAGTCAATTACCGTTCCAGCAAAACCGGCGTCGCGGCAGCAATCTGAAATGTTTTGGCCAGCGGCATACTCAGTTCGCAACCCAATGAGCTCCTCAAGGACGTGACCAACAAATTTAACTTTTCGGTCTTTATCAATCAAAAGCACCCCGTCTCCCATGCCCACATCAAACTCAACAACGGTTTTAAGATATAGGTCATCTTCTACTGATGAATCGCTCGCATCGACGGGAGCAGCCATGCTTGAATCAAGTTGCCTTAGCCGAGAAACAGAAAAGTTTATCACTTGAGCAAGATCCTCCAACTCAGGGAACTTGGTTTCGCAAACAATGTTGACAGATTCTCCCTTGAGAGCAGTGTCTAACTGTTCCTGAATTTGTAGAACTGGGCGAGTTACCATTTTTAGAACCAAGTAGTATGCGAGTAGTGCTAGGAACACAGAAAAAAGGAGCGCTTCGATCAGGGGCTCGAAAGTAGATGAAATACTTCCCGAGGTTTCGAATTTTCCGACAACTACTGCAGAAGGTCCAGGGTTGATATTTTCTTCACCATCTTTAATGACTTGAGGTATTGGCTGGGCAACCACGTACGTGCCATTTCGATGTTCCACAGTTACTTGTTGTTGCTTGTCCTCAACTACTCGCTTTATCGCAGTAATCGCATAGGGATCATTGAGTGACGTATTGTATAGTTGTATGGGAGCAAGGATATTGCTAGTCCCGCTGTCTACAATATAAATCTCCTCGAAACCGCGGACATTTTCCCAGCTTTCAACACTTAAACGGGTGGCATCCCCGCCTTTTTGTAAAACACGAAAATTTTCTTTAACGATTTGACTGAGAACGGTATGAGCTCTTTCGACTGCTTCTTTTTTGCTGAGATCAGTTGCCCAGACATAAAGGGGGCGTGACGATAAAAGAACAGTAAGAACAAACGTACTAACCAGAAGTGAAGCTAGAATCCAACGCCATTCCACTATTTTCATTGCCCCATAAAAAGGAACCAGCACCGAACTCTCGACGAATTCGGCCACTTTCTGTTGCGAGCTCAGCGCTGCGGGGGCCGGAGTGGGAGTACTGGTAGGTTCTGCTCCGATAAAGGGAGTCGGATCCATCTGCCGCGCGAGATTCCCGTTCCCTTCGGAACTTACCGAAGTATTTGCCGCTTTTCTCGAACGAAATTCTCTGACCACTCGAATCTGAAACTCACCAATATCGACAACATCCCCGAACTCGATTCTTTGTTTCTTTACCAAAATTCCATTTACGAAAGTTCCATTTGACGAACCCATATCAAGAACTGCGACTTTACCACTTTTTATCACTAGCAATCCGTGATTTTTAGAAACCTTGGAGGATTTCAAGCAAATGTCGTTATCTTCAGCTCGGCCAATTTTATACTGACCCTCCTGAAGACTTTTCGTCTCGATGACTTCCCCGTTATGTAATATCTCAAACTTCATCCAAACACTCCTGCGCAACTCAGTCGATCCCCTTCTTGAATTTTCTTTTCACTAGCAAGCTGAGATCCCATCTCGATCGCATGCCGCGCTCCCCGAACTGGAAGAATCATTCTCCAAGGAGCTAAATTTTGAAACACTCGAATCACTTCTCCTGTCTCTGACACAAACACTACATCAATGTTCATTCTCATAAAAAAAGTGTGAATTGAACTGCACTTGGGAAAGATCAAAGCTTCAGTTTCCGGAATGCTTTTCTTACCCATCAACCCTAAAAACCGATCAAAAAAGGACTGAGCCACTTTGCAGTGATTAAATAAAATTAATCCACCTCTTTTCAATTCGATCACCACTTATTTCGCTCCCAAGAACCCTAGAATTACCGGGCCAAAAATCATAATGAATACAGCTGGCATAATAAATAGAATCAGCGGGAACAATAGCTTCTGCGAAGCTGCAGCCCCTTTTTTCTCCGCATCAGTAAAGCGTTTAGTACGAATCAGGTCTGCTTGGACTCTCAGGACTTCACCGATACTGCCGCCCATTTGATCTGCTGTTACAAGCACAGCAATGAGTGAAGAGATTTCGGTCATATCGATTCGAAAAGCGAGTTCTCGCATAGCATCAGCACGAGTAGTACCTAACTGAGTCTGCTGGAGCATTCGTTGAAGTTCGTCAACCAGAGGACCCGGTCGAGTTTTTTCAACAACTTTTTGAATGGCTCCTATGAAATCCAAACCGGCTTCTGTTGAGAGAGTCATTAGGTCGATGACAAAAGGCAGCTGAAGCTTAATTTCCTCTTGTCTCTTTTTTCGAAGGCCACTGATCCAGAGGCTTGGATACATGTAAAAACCAAGTCCTAAAAACATAAATAACAAAAGAGACGGGCGATACCCATTAGCGAAGAGGTAGAGATAAATAAACGGGGGAACTACAGCACCCAAAAATATTTTGTAGGCTAGCAACTCATCAGCGTCTATTACGTCTTCAAGACCTGCTGAAATAATCAACCTTTTGTTTTTTTTGAGCCAATCGTCAGCTTTGATTCTTTTGGAATAAGGCATCACCAAAGGCTGGAAAACTTTTCGGGAAAGATTGAGCATCCCGCTAGAGGACTGTTTTCTCTGACGGTCGAGTTGGCCGGCAGCAGCTCCCTCGATTTCGCCGGAAAAAAGAGTCCATCCCACGTAAAAGGCAGTACCGCCTGTGAAGATCAAAGCTAACAATGCAACAATCGACATGATGACTCCTGGCTGTTTTTCCAAAAAGCCCTAGCTTAAAAGACCGTAGTCGTTCGCCTTACTTTTCGGAAAAAACACAAAATATCTTAATGACTTAGCTAAATAATGGGGTGGACCCCAAACCCATCTTAATTATAACATGGCGCGTTAAGCTGATTCAATTGGCAGAAATGTGAAATTTTCAGAAAAACAGACAATAAAAACATGGGCTTACTAAAATGTTTATTTCTCCTCTTAATTGAGAAAAAGGCCGTGTTAAAATTAAGAACGTAAGGGGTCCACTGGGTCCCTTCGGGCTAAATGCCCCAAGAAAGGGGGTGGTACTATGGTGAGTTTACCTAGTACGGAGGTGAGGATGCCTTAGGCTCCTTACCTCCCGTACGAATTAGAGGAAAAGCCGCCTTCCATCGAAGGTGGCTTTTCTTATAAGTTCTCCTCTTCAATAAATCTGCGATGAAGAGATTGTGCTATCTGCTCTTTGGCTCCGCTAAGAACTGCAATCGTGAACGACAAACTATTAGTCGTAATTAAAAGGGTGTCGTTAGTATGCCCATCTAAACTACTCAGCAATTGGGGAAGAATTCGATTTGAATTTGAAATCCCCTCACCCACTGCCGAAACAATAGAAACTTTTGTTACTTCTTGATAACCCTTAGCTTTCTGCTTCAACACATCTCTGATTTTCTCTGCATCAGCACTTTGACATAAAAATTTAACCTGATCGCCTCCAAAGGTAAAAAACTTTAAGTACATTCCATTTTCGGAAAGCGCTGATGTAAGAACTTTCAAATCAATCAACGCTGAAAAAAAATGAAATCCATCTTGAGTAGCAATACCTGTTACAGAAGTTTTTTCCACATTAGCTCCTTTTTCGGCTGTCCATCCAATGCAAGTTCCAGTATTAGTTTTAGACTGGCTCGAGCCAATCCAAACTGAAACATTATGTTTTTTTGCCATTTCGATACTTCGAGAGTGCATTTTTGCGCCTAGACGAGAGAATTCAATGCACTCATCATAGGACAGATTCTTAAAAGATCTTGCTGTAGGAACTATTCGAGGATCAGCGGTGAAAATACCCTCTACATCCGTTAAGACCTCACATCGATCAGCTTTCAAAACGGCCGCCAATGCAACTGCGGTAGTATCAGATCCTCCTCGACCCAAAGTGGTAATCTCTTTTTCACGACTGACTCCTTGAAATCCTGCAATAATAACTACGCGCCCTTTCTGGAGTTCTTCCTGAATTCTCTGGGGTCGAATTTCTAAAATTTTTGCTTCCGAATGATCCGAAGTGGTTAGGATCCCGCTTTGTGAACCAGTAAACGAAATAGCAGGAATTCCTCGTTCCTGAAGACTCATAGCCAAAAGAGACATGGATACTCTCTCTCCAGCCGTTAAGAGCATATCCAGCTCTCGCGAGGGAGGCGTTTTTACCGTTTTCGCCGCTAGCTTAAGGAGATGATCCGTAGTGTTTCCCATGGCAGAAGCGACTACCACCACATCACTACCCGATAGTTTTAGGTCTTTGATCCTTCCCGCAGCGATTTGTATCAACTTGGGGCTCGCCAGGCTGGAACCCCCATATTTTTGCACGATAAGTGGCATACCAAGGAGGTAACAGTTTCAAAAGCACAGTCAATAGGCGCCAGTAAATTCTGACACTTTCCTGCATAAAACCAGAGGAAATCCCGAAGAAAATAAGGGACAATGAGAACCTCAAGTGAAAAAATATTACCCCCAACTACTGCTCACGGCTGGCCTCTTGATATTAGGGTTTGCCCTCTTTTACTTTTTTCGGGGCCTAAAGCTCGAAAAAATCCTACTTTCAATCGGAACTTTTCCCAAAGAGACTCTCATTTTGGTAACCCTGAGTAGCGCAGTTCAAATTGTTTTCATGACTTTACGCTTTTGGTTTTTGCTACCCAACGAGGTCCCCCTATCCAAAGCTTCGCAGGCTCTCATTTTTGGCCATCTTGCCAATAATTTTGCGCCCGCGAGGGCGGGGGAGGCCCTTAAAATCGTTTTCCTCAATAAAGGAGATCATTCTCTTTCGTTGCTGACGGCAACGGGAAGCTTTGCAGCCGACAAAATTGTGGATCTTCTCAGCCTGATCCTACTCTTCATCTTATTTGGGTCCTACCGCTCGTCCGTTTTTCATTTTTCACTTCCACATTGGAATTGGTGGATTTTGCTTTTGTCTTTTCTGGGACTTTCAGGGTTAGTGGTTTTGGGCATACGCAAATCAAAGATAAGAGAGAAGATTCAAGTTAGCTTGGCTAAGCTAGCTTTTGGATTTAATAGTATAAAAAACCCAAAAAGAGCCTCGCTTGGGTTGCTATTTGGAGTTTGTTGCTGGGCTTCTGAGGTTGTAGCTCTGCACTTACTCTGCTCGGCTCAAGGACTTTCCTTTTCCACTGGGGAAATCATCGGTGTAATTTGCGTTTTGAACTTAGGGCTTTCGCTGGCGGTCTCCATAGCCAACTTGGGCACTTTTGAGGCAAGTATGGTTTATGCACTCACTAAGCTGAGCTGCCCACCTGAAACCGCACTAGCCATCGCTATTTGTCACCATGCCCTGCAACTCATATCTGTGGTAAGCCTCGCCTCTTTTTTAGCGGTAAAAAACATTAAGACTTCTTAACTAACTGCCAAGCTGCTTCCAATTCTTCAGGTTTGCACTGGGAAACTGTTTTGCCCTTTTTCTTGAGTTGGGACTCTAGTTTTTCGAAACGTTTAGAGAACTTTATGTTGCTTTGTCTTACACTTCGCTCTGCATCCAATCCCAGGTGCCGGGCCAGTTGAGCCAAAGAAAAAAATAGATCTCCCAGTTCTTCTTCCATTCGGCTCTTTGAGTTTTTTAAACGGACTTCTGCTTGCAATTCATTCAACTCTTCTTTCACTTTTCCCATAACTGCTTGAGCAGATTTCCAATCAAACCCGACGCTTGAGGTGATCTCGCCGTATCGTTGAGACACTTGAAGAGCTGGAAGAGATCGAGGAACTCCTTCTAAAATTTTCTTCTTTGGCTTTTCCTGCTGCTTGAGCTTGGTCCAGTTTTTTAGATGGGTCTCATAATCTTTCATTTCAGCATCACCAAAAACATGTGGATGACGCCGAATCATTTTTTGAGCCACTCCCTCCGCTACTTTCTCAAAATCAAACCATCCCTTTTCGTTGGCAATTTCTGAATGGAGTGCCACTTGTAATAGAACATCCCCCAGTTCTTCTTGAAGAGCTTCACGATCCCGAGCATTCATCGCTTCGGCTGCTTCATAGGCTTCCTCAAGCATGTACTTGCTTAAAGTTTGGTGAGTTTGCTTCTTGTCCCAAGGACATTTTGTTCTGAGCTCATGCACTACGCTTAAAAAATGGCTTAATTTTGGACAAGCTCTACTTTTAAGGGTCTTTTTTGATTTTTTCCGCATGGGAAAGGCTATAACATAGTTAACTATGATCTTAAAATGGTGGAACCGTATTTCTTCTTGGCCTTTTGGTAGGTATTTTTTTAGTTGGGTCTTTTGGAGTGCCATTCCATACAGCGGTTCTATTCGACCTGAAATTGTTGAGCTTAAAAAGGGGCATGCAAGAGTAAAGATGCGTGACCGACGTTTTCACAGAAATCATCTCAAATCTCTTCATGCGATAGCGATAGCAAATTTGGCCGAATGTGCTTCTGGCCTTAGTTTAGTCCCTAGCTTACCTCAAGATGCCCAGGCCATTCTTATCCACTTTGATATTGAGTATCTTAAAAAGGGGAGAGGAACCTTAGAAGCTATTAGTCATAGCAGCCCCCCAACAACGTCAGCTCAGCAAGACATGGTGGTAGAGTCGGTAGTAACTAATAAAAAACACGAAGTAATAGCCAAGGCCAAAGCAACATGGAGAATTGGAGCGAAAAGAAATCCGTGAACAATAATCTCTTTCTTCAAAAGCTAGGTATCGAAGTTCCAGTCATTTGTGGAGCGATGTATCCCTGCAGTAATCCAGAGCTGATTGCAGCCGTTTCAGAAAGTGGCGGCATTGGCATGGTACAACCCCTTTCTTTAGTTTATGCGTATTCGATTCCTTTTGAGGAGGGACTCAATCAGATCAAATCCCTCACCACTAAGCCTGTTGGTCTGAATGTCATAGTTGAAAAGAACATAAAAGCTTATGAGGACCGGATGAAAAACTGGGTGGATATAGCTTTAACTAAAGGAGTTCGTTTTTTTGTAACAGCACTAGGAGATCCTTCTTGGGTGATAGAGAAAGTAAAACCTTTTGGTGGTATCGTTTATCACGATGTAACCGAACGAAAATGGGCCGAAAGAGCAGTTCGTCTGGGAGTAGATGGTTTGATTTGTGTTAATAATCGTGCCGGAGGGCATGCAGGAAATCAATCAGCTGAAGACCTGTTTAAACAGCTTTCCGATTTTGGTTTGCCTCTCATTTGTGCAGGTGGGGTCAGCACTTCAGACCATTTTATTGATTCGCTAAAAATGGGTTATTCCGGGGTTCAAATGGGAACACGCTTTATCGCAACCACGGAGTGTAAAGCTCATCCAGATTATAAAGAGGCCATTTTACGGGCCTCTGAAAAAGATATCGTGTTAACCAAACGGGTAACAGGTGTACCTCTGTCGGTTATTAGAACTCCATACGTCGATTCCGTCGGCTTGGAGATAGGTCCCATAGCGCAATTCCTTTTTCGTTTTCGAAGGACACGTCACTGGCTTCGATTCCTTTATAATCTCCGAAGCGTTAGAGCCATGAAAAAAACCAATCTCAAGGGCTTGTCAACCAAGGATTATTATCAAGCGGGAAAAGGTGTAGAAGGTATCAATGAAGTTTTAGGGGCTAATACAATTTTAAAAATCTTCAGAACTGCTTACGAAAAATTTCTGGCTGGAGAGTGAGGCGTAAAGAAGCATTGTCTTCATCGACCCCCAACGAAGAGATTAGTTTATTCATTTGATTGTTTTTTTCACTATTTTGAATCCAGATGGTAGATGAGCTGTGCCGATGTTGCTGGGTAGCTTTTGCGTTTGTCACCCAAAAGAGAACTTCGTAGGCGTTCTGCTCTTTCTGATCAAATAGGTATTTGCTGAGAGCGAGATGAACCCAAAACACGCGCTTTTCACCCTCTACATCGCACTCCACATCCCACTCAAAAAGTCCGACGGAAGCTTGTTGATGCGAACAGGTAAAAACTCTATAGGGCTCTAGGTTTTCAACAAACTCAAAGGAAAATCCCCTTTGATCACTCATGGCAAAAGTGAATGAGTTCCAAAGAAGAATAAAAGTGATAACAATCAGGATTCTAATAGTTGGCTTCAAGATTATGCTTCTTTTTTGAGCACAGCTAACTTGAACATTACAAAATCAGTGACTCCAGCAGTATAAATCACTTTCTTAAGAATGGAAAATGGCAGGTCTTTATCTGCTTGCATTACAATGTTTCCAATCCATGCATCTTTATCCCCTGCACTCTGAACTTGTGAACGCTCTTTTTGTTTCTTCAGCTCAATACCTAGGCTCCGAATGGTTACCCCATCAGGTAAGAGTTCACTTCTTGGGATATCCCCATCGACTAATTTGAGAATTTCCTGGTTATCCAAAAGAATTGCATTACGAGTTACGACTAGCTGTAGTGCTGGAACGGGGGTTTGCAAAGCTGTTGAAGACGGCAAACTCAAATCTTTTCCGACTTGAAAGTCAGTCTTCAGTTGAGAAAAGTTTTGTAACAAGAAGAAAAGAATGGCCATCAAGATGTCGAGCATGGATGCTAACATCAGTCCACCCGCTACCGGGGTTCGTTTCTTCATTTTTCGAGTGTAAGATCCGCCGTGATTTGATGAAACGCCTACGGATCCACCGCCACCACCACCAGCCATTAGACTCCTCCAATACTTACTTCAGGGAACAAACGATTAAACTGTTCGCTCTCTGGTTTTCCCTGCAAATCTGCAGGGACATTTTGATACCCGGGGTCATCTTTCTGCAAATCCCGAGCTGCATCCATCGTTCCTACCAACACGCTATAGGGCGTATCGTCCGAAGGCATGAATGTTATTTCCTTGGTGTTGGGACGTTTTTGCTTGAGCTGCACTAGGAACTTGTGAAGGTCCCCTAAAGCCGCATCCAGAGCAGATTGCGCCGCTTTCGGATCCAAGTTGCCCACAGCAGTGAACGGTATGTTTTTTTCCGGCGACATGTCACTTCTGACTTGAAAACCCTTGGGGCTTATCCACACCATAATTTCCAACTTATTGGTAGTATCTTTTGCCTTCTTTACTTCCTCTGCCGTACTTGCAATCTTTGGCAGTGGGGCATCGATAATCACAACCGGCAGAATGCTAGCGAACATAAGAAGGAAAAACATCAAGCAAGTGATCATATCGATCATAGGCGTGAGGTTCAGCGTATCATCTGGTCGCGAACGGTGTGTTCTTTGACTGGGTTTCTTGGCCGACATGGCTTTACCTTAATCCTTAATCGTTGGCGCTGGCTGCATCATCATCATCCGAAGACACAGCTGGACGACCGGACTTCTGTGAAGCAGTCAACAAATTGATTAGCTTTACGGAGTACTGGTCAACGTCAGCAATGATTCCATTGATTTTCGATTGTAAATAGGCACTCACAAAAAGAGTTGGGATCGCAATAAAAATTCCCAATGCAGTGGTGTGCATCGCAATTGCGATAGCTTTCTGTAAGAAGGCTTGTCTTTGAACCGCATCAACAGCGTCTCCCCCCTTGAAGGCCATGATCAAACCAACAATAGTTCCAAACAAACCAATCAAGGTAGCCAAATTTGCCAAAGTTGGAAGATACAGAGCACGCGCTTCTAATTTGGGAATAACTTCCAATGTCGCTTCATCGATTGCATTTTGGATATCCTCAGTGGAGTCTTTAGCACGAGTCAAACCGGCTTTAAGCACTTTAGGTAGTAGGGCCGTGCTTTTGCTGTTGCATAAGCTGATTGCACGATCAATGTTGTCGCTCAAGATATACTTCTTAAGTTTTGCCATAAAGGCGCGACTATTGATCGAATATTGAAGTTGAATACGAATCACGCGTTCAATAGCGATTGCAACGGCAACAAGTCCCACAATTACTACCATCATGGAGGATACTCCACCCTCCAAAATAAAATTACCAAGTTCGGCAAGTTCACCCATAAAGCCCCCTAAAAAGGAAATCGATTCATTGCAGGTAAGAAAATCCTCACCCGCCTACGATAGGCATATCGGAAGCTTGGTAAAAAGCCTTAAACGAGGTTGCTTTTGTCAGTTTGACTCAGCGTCTAAAACAAGAAGAAAAGCCCACTAGAGTAGCGTACCGAGAAGATGTTGGACTGATAAATCATATCGGGATTTACAGTCTTGTCGCTCCCTTTTGCGAAGGTAAAGGAAGGGCAATTGAAGTAATAGCCTCCGACTTCCATTCGAAGACCTGCTCGAGGGCTAAAGTAAAACTCAAGACCAGCCAGAGCTTGGGCCGCAATTACGTTGTCAGTTTGCTCGTTAACAAGAGGGCCACTATCGTAAGAACCTTTCCTGTAAATATTGGCAAAGCCAACTCCCAGACCCACGTAAGGAACAATGTCCTCCACGCCAAAACGGTATCTTGCGCCCAAAAGAACTGGAACTGCTTTGAATTCAAACTCGTGAAAAAGAGCACTGGAAGCATTGGTGTTCGTATTTTCTTTCCGAGTCTCGTAACTATAATGCCCGGCACTCGCATAAAGCTGCCAATGATAGGCAAGTGAAAATAAAACGGAAGCTTCAATGTTGAAAAACGTTGAATATCGCATGGGCTCTCCGGTGGATCCCGAAGTCGTTGTGCTATTCACAACTGAAGTAACTGGAAGCAAAGTAGATAGTGAGAGATCCACTCCCCAATCAGAATCATGGGCTTCGTTCTCAGTAAATTTTTCTCTCTGATAAGAACCAAAAAGTCCTTTAAAGTCTTTTTTTGCCGCCAAAACTGGCCCAGCAAATGAAATAGCAATCAAAATCGAAAGAAGTTTTTTCACAGTTAGAATTCTCCTAAAGAGAAGTTAAATTATAACAGGAGTCTCCCTAAGCTTTACCACTTTTCATTTTGCGCTGCGATAAAGATGAACCGTCGGATACCCATACTTCATCTCCTCTTTTGAAACCCAGTAATTTATGAGCTGAAGCTTCGTAAGCCGCTATTTCCCACAATCCATGAGAGCCTGGAATCAGCCCCACTTTTTTGGGGGGAATCGCCTGGTAGTGAGAATAGGTTTCCATTCGCTTTTTCCCCAACTGGGCAGTGGGACTCACAATTTCGTTTGGGGAAATTGAAATGACACCGTTACCAAATTTATCCACATAAATAATTTTGGCGCGAAACCCCTTTTTTTCTTTTTTTGCACGGGGAAAAGAATTTCCCTGAAGAGACTCCAGTCGTTCGAGCCGAAGCTGTTTTCCAGAAAGAAAATCCCGCAGAAAAGGCATGAAGACATCTCTTCCAAAAAAAGTAGGTACTATTCCACCTGGAGTTGGAATTTCGTAAATAGCGGCTTTTTTTCCAGACCGCTCTTCTGCATCTTCAATAGCCCAAACAAGACTTCCATTATCCGGTCCCAAAAAATTTCCCAACTCAGTCTGAATAAATAAATTCTTTCTGCTTGAACCAACACCGGGGTCGACGATTACCGCGTGACAAGTGTGCTTGGGAAACCAACGATAACTTCGCCATAAATGCCAAGCCGCTGTATCTTTATCGAAAGAGTTAATGCTATGCGTTACATCAACGCACTGAACATGGGGATGATGCCCCAATAAAACCCCCTTCATTTCAGCTACATATGAATCTGCTCCACCAAAATCCGTGGTAAACGTGACGATATCTCTCATTCGAGCATTTTCATTGATTTCAGGAGCTCTGTGAATAAAAATCCCAACATTTTCAACAAAGGATTGGATTTGTTTTATTTCGCAAAATCTCTTCAAGCTGCGGCAATGGCCGTTACTGCACTTGCTCTTTTCGTGGGTTTTAAAGAAGGTTCCATGACCAAAGAGCTCACTATGTTGGGAATTGGCGTAGTGATTTTCTTAGTGGGTCGCGTGGTAGAACAATACGTTAGCCGAGGATAAATCATGGCAGGTCATAATAAGTGGAGCAAAGTTAAAAATATCAAAGGCGCTATCGATGCCAAACGGAGTAAGGTTTTTACCAAAATCACAAAAGAAATTATGGTATCGGCTCGCTTAGGTGGAGGCAATCCCGACACGAATGCTCGACTTCGCCTCGCCATTCAATCTGCTCGCGATGTGAGCATGCCAAAAGACAATATTGAACGCGCGATTAAAAAAGGTACAGGGGAACTAGCAGGCGATACCATCGAAGAAGTAACTTACGAGGGTTATGGCCCAGGTGGCGTTGCTATTTTAGTTGAAACGACAAGTGACAATAAAAATCGAACTGTTGCTGACTTAAGAAATCTCTTTAAAAGCGGTGGCGGAAACATGGGTGAGAGCGGCAGCGTGAGTTGGATGTTTGATCGAGTAGGACAGCTCGTTTTTGAACCCCAAACATTTTCTGAAGATAAAATTATGGAAATTGCTTTGGAAGCTGGTGCTCAGGATGTAAATACTCAATCGGACGGCACTATCGAAGTCGTTACTGCTGTTGGCGATCTCTACAAAGTAAAAGATTCATTCGATAAGGCCCAAATGCTTCCGGTAAATACAGGTTTTGCTTATGTTCCAAAAACTTCTGTGCCTGTTGAAAAAGAAAAAGCTTCTGAATTGTTGGAGCTTCTAGAAAGCTTGGAAGATCACGATGACGTCCAAAAGGTTCATGCGAACTTTGATATTGATGATAAGATATTGGCAGAACTGACGTCAAAATAATGGAAAAAATTATTTTAGGAATAGATCCGGGAACACACCGTTTGGGAGTCGGGTGCATTCAAAAGTCGGGCACTTCTCTGAAACTCCTGGGATTAGAAACTCTTCAAGCTCCTAAAGCTGAGCTTTATGATCGATTGAGCCATATTCACGAAAAACTCGATCAGATTTTTGAAAAGTATCGCCCCCATGAAGTTGCGATTGAAGATATTTTTGTCTCAGAAAACCCAAGAAGTGCTTTCCAAATTGGAATCGCTCGAGGCTTAGTTTTTGCGCTTTGCATAAAATACGGGATCAAAATTTTTGAATATTCCCCTGCAAAAGTGAAACAAACCGTGACAGGCCACGGGCGAGCCGATAAAAACCAAGTAAGAAAAATGGCCGGGATATTGGTGGGTTCTCAAATTAATGAAGGACTCGATGCTTCAGATGCTGTAGCAATTGCAATATGCCATGCAAGCCAAACTCGTCTTAAGTCACTGTTATCATGTTAGGGTTTATACAAGGAAAATTGATTTCGAAAAATGTGGAAAGCCTCCACTGTGTCGTGCTCGCGCAAAGTGTTGGATATGAAGTCCTGGTGCCGAAGCGCTCAATCGAAAAACTTCCCGTTCAAAGTGATGTCTGTTTATGGCTACACACTCATGTTCGAGAAGATGTGTTAAGCCTTTACGGTTTTGAGTCTGAAAACGAAAAACTGTTCTTTAGGGTTCTTTTGTCAGTTTCCGGTTTGGGCCCGAAAACTGCCCTTTCCCTTTTGAGTGAACACGGAGCTGATTCCTTGATTGAACTCATCTTGGGAAAAAGAGTCGGAGAGATAGCAAAAGCACCAGGAGTAGGAAAGAAAACTGCTGAGCGACTCGTCATTGAATTGGCCGGAAAGATTGAAAAGCTCAGTTGGGCCAAAGACTATTCACAACTTTCCGAAACTCTTAATGCTAAATTACCAACGGGGCTTCTCCAAATAAGAGAAGACCTCTCCTCTGCTCTGGTGCATTTAGGATACTTACCCCATCAAATTAAAGGGACGATTGAAAAGGCGATGACTGCAAGCTCCGATAAGGAACCAACGTTTGAGTCTCTGCTTAAGTTTTGCTTAAAGGAACTTTCCAATCGTTCATTAAGCAGTGGACGGCTTTCTTCCGAGGTGGGAAATGGATGAGCCTATTCTCCAAGGAAATACGCAAGGAGATGAACTCACCATGGATGTCAGTCTACGTCCCAAATCTCTTGCCGACTTCATCGGTCAATCCGAACTAAAAGAGAAGCTGAGTATTTTCACTCAAGCTGCGAAGCTGAGAGGAGAGGCCCTTGACCACACTCTTTTTTCTGGTCCTCCCGGACTAGGAAAAACATCTTTAGCTCATGTGATGGCCCATGAATTGGGAGTACAAATTATTTCAACTTCTGGACCCGCTTTAGAAAAAGCGGGAGATTTAGCAGCCATTTTGACCAGTTTAAATCCTAGAGACATTCTTTTTATTGATGAAATTCACCAATTGAGTCGGGTTGTAGAAGAATCACTCTACCCCGCAATGGAAGATCGCCATTTAGATATTGTTTTGGGTGAAGGCTTAGGAGCGAGAGTAATGAAACTCCCAGTACCTGCTTTTACTCTCATCGGCGCTACTACTCGAGCAGGTCAACTAACGTCTCCCCTCATGGGGCGATTTGGGATGGCACTGCGGTTAGAATATTATGCCCCTGAAGATTTACAGTTGATCATTCTTCGTTCTGCCAAGATTCTCAACTGCAAAATTGAACCCGCAGGCGCTTTAGAAATTAGCCGTCGCTCCCGTGGAACACCTCGAATTGCAAATCGGCTCTTACGCCGGGTGAGAGATTACGCTGACATCAAAGCGAAAGGAATGATCACGCAGGAAGTTGCCGCTTTGGCTCTGAAGATGCTTGATGTCGATGAAAAAGGTTTGGACCATATGGACCGTCTTTATTTGAAAGTAATAGCAGAAAAGTACAATGGCGGACCTGTAGGAATTGAAACGTTAGCTTCAGCGCTCAGCGAAGAAAAAGAAACGTTAGAAGATGTTTATGAACCTTACCTTATCCAGTGTGGCTTTGTGAATCGGACTAGCCGAGGGCGAGTATTAACTGACTTGGCCTATCGACATTTGGGGTTGGAAGCTATTCAAAAAGGCACCCATCCGCAGCTCCCTATTTTTTAAGCCCCTAAAAAATCTAGGGTCCCAAACGGTTAAGCCTGGAACCCTATCCTTAATTTTCCCTGTTTGTTCGAAACCAAACTAACTGAGAAAACAAAAA
>RFNO01000114.1 GCA_009927165.1 Pseudomonadota bacterium | reverse complement strand
TTTTGCCCTTTCGCCAACGTACTACCTGAGGGCGGCTACCCTCATTTTACAAGACTCATGCCACCCACTTTTTTCCCTGTTTAGCCTGGGAAAATACCTTATTTGGAAAAATCAGTGACCAGACTCGGCGATGAAAGCCACAAACTGTCGCTTATTACGTTTCAAGAGCCCTGATTACTGTTTCACGAGCCCCGATCTTATCGCGCCAATTTTGAGTATGCGGAAATCGTTCCAAAAAAGAAGGGCTTGGCTGAATACGACTGAGTTGACGAATAAAGGGAAATAAGTGGACTTCAGCAAGGGTAAAATTTTTTCCAACCAGCCAAGGATATTGGCTCAGACGAGACTCCATCTTTTCTAAATGAGAAATGACTTTTTCCTCACTGCCTTGGCATTCTTGCTCAGCGAATCGAGCGGTTCCGTACTTGAACCGATCGATAGCTGGCTTGAAATGATAATTGCACCAATAAGTCCAAAGTCTCACTTCTGCCCGTTCAGCCGGGTCCTCTGGCATGAGTTTCTTTTTTGTCGAAGGAAGATCATCCACATATTCCGTAATAATGGCAGACTCATAAATAACTCGTTGTCCCTGCACAAAGAGAGGAACTTTTGCCTCGGGATGTAGCGAAATGAGCCGACTCGAAAAATTCTTGAGATCCTCTTCTACGACTTTAAAAGCAATCTCTTTTTCATGCAGAGCGATTCGCACTCTCATGGCAAATGGACACCGTCGGAAGGAGTAGAGAAAAATAGGTTCATCCATAAAAGAAAATTATGGGACCAGTTTACCCGATTCGTCTAATGAAACATTGAGCGAACACGTGTATTCGAAATCACCTGGATAAAAACTTACTTTGCTGCATTCAACAGCCCCAGCTCTTTTAACCAATCGCCGCTCTTCGAGATCTGCTTGAACAGGAACGTTCAGATGTTCATAAAGCTGATAAGCTTGTTGAGAATTCAGTTCGATCTGAAGAGGTAATTCCTGAGCCCTCAAGCCAGCGCCAATAGTCAGTACACTGAAAATGAATAAACTTTTCATTTCTCCTCCTTGACTTAATCGCGCCATGAGCTACCCGATCCCCCTTAAAAAAGCAACGAAACAAATGTAAACACTTGATTTAATTGTGTTTATTTGCGAGAGACAGCTTTTTTCCGCATCCACCAAATTTCAATTCCCAAGTAACTAAGAAGCGAAAGAGTTAATCCGACACCTTTGAGTACCGCCCAGGCCCGCGAAGACCAATAGAAAGCAGCATAAGCAGCTAAAAAGGCATGGACAGAAAAGAAAAATCCGAGCCGCCACGTGATACCTTTAAAACTTTCCCTCATCACCGAAACCAACGGCGGAGAAAACCGTTCAAATGTTTTCTGTTTTTCAGCCATCATCACCAAAAAAGGTTTTCCCACGAGCACACTCCCAACTAACAGCAAAGCCATACCCGCTTCCATCAAAGAGGGCTGAAGTTTAAACCACAATCCATCCTGAGTAAGGAGAGAGACCCCTCCCATGAAGATGAGAAGCCCATTCCCAATCCAAGTAATCAGCTCAACTTTTCTATACTTGACCGCTTCGTAGAGAACTTCCAAAGCTCCGAAAATCATTCCTAAAACCAGCCCCCAAAGAGGACCATATTTTTCTTCTACAATGGTGAAGACCACCACAGGCAAAAACCCGCCTAAAAGAAGACTGCGAAGTGCTTGGTTTTTTGAGTTTGACATGCTGGGCATGGTAGCATGAGCTTAGGTTAGGGGAAAAAGAGTGAAGCGAAAATTTTGGATTATAGGTTGTGTCTGTTTGGGGTTAGCCTCCTCTTGGGGAGCTCAGACCAAAAAGGATCCTCTCTTGGAAGAGGAAGTGTCTCCTCCGAATAGAATCGCCCCTCCAGTTGAGCTCACAGGAACTTTCTCTGTTATCAATCCATCTCGTTTAGTAATTTCCTCCCAAGAGTATCAAGTTGCTTATTCCGATAATCTGTTGGGATTTTCCGCTTTTCAGTTAGGGGTGGGGATTCCCGTTTCACAGTGGAGTAATTTCCAGTTTTCATTCTTTGCACGTGCTGGTTATTCACGCAATCGGGGAGTTTATGCTTTACTCTCGAATGAAGGAAAAGGCTCCCAAAGCGAAATTACGCTTCATTGGATCCCTTTATCCGGAGGAATTAAAACAGAATATTTCATTCCGGATTTTGATCTCATTCGGCCTTATTTAGCCATTTCGGGTGGAGCAGAATGGCTGCACCAAAGCGGGGAACTTCCAGGAGTAGGAGGGAATTTTTGGATTCCTTTTTACAATGTGGCTCTCGGTCTTTCATTTCTCGATCAACCAGAAGCAGATACCTGGTTTGGTGGGTTTAGTTTCTCGATGAGCTTTCAAAATGGCCTTAGACGAGATCAAGAAGCAAAAACCCTTTCTTACGACCTCACAGCCCACTTTTTTCTTTAGCTAAAAATACTCATGATATTAAAAGGTTAAATTACCTCACTGGACGTTTCAAAACCTGCTACTATATTGTTTCAAGTTAAGGAGATTTTTATGGGAATGCTCAAACGTATGTTTCTTTTTTTAACCGTAAATTTTTTGGTCGTAATCACCATTTCAACCGTTTTAAATCTCCTTGGAATTCGTCCCTATTTGGATGCGCGAGGGATTGACTATAAAAGCCTGTTTATCTTTTGTGCTGCTTGGGGATTCTTGGGTTCCTTTATTTCTCTAGCACTCTCTCGAGTGATGGCCAAATTTGCCATGAGGGTTACCGTAATCGATCCTTCAGCTCCTGGCTCAAGTCAGGAAAAAGAACTTGTATTTTTAGTTCATCGGCTAGCTCAGAAAGCGGGCCTCTCCGTAATGCCTGAAGTCGGCATTTATTCGAGCCCCGAAGTAAATGCATTCGCGACGGGTCCCTCAAAATCTCGTTCCCTTGTTGCCGTTTCAACCGGACTTTTAGACCGAATGGATCCAGGGGCCGTTGAAGGAGTGTTGGGGCACGAAATTGCCCACATTGCCAATGGCGATATGGTGACCATGACTTTACTTCAAGGAGTGATTAACACTTTTGTAATGTTCTTGTCCCGAATCGCAGCATGGGCCTTGAGCAATGCGATTGCAGGTGATCGGGATCGAGATAGAACTCCCTCCCCTTGGATTTACTATGGAACCCAAATGCTTTTTGAGATCGTTTTCTCATTGCTGGGAGCTATCGTTGTTTGTGCTTTTTCTCGAAGAAGAGAGTTTCGCGCAGATAAGGGCGGAGCGCAATTTGCGGGCCGAGAAAAAATGGTCCATGCTTTGCAATCATTAAAGGGAACTCTAGAACAAGTTGATCAAGGGCATCCTGCTTTGGCGAGTTTTAAGATCAGCGGCCGGCCTAAAGGACTTCTCGCCCTTCTTTCAACTCATCCCGATCTGGATACTCGCATTGAGAGATTAAGGAGCTCAGTATAAAACATCCAAAGCGCATTTTTAGTGGGATGCGACCCACTGGTCGGCTCCATCTCGGACACTACTGGGGAGTGTTGGTCAATTACCTTGAACTCCAACAGCAATTTGATTGCTTTTTCATGGTCGCAGATCTTCATGCACTGACCACTGGAGAGCTCTCAAAAGTAGAAGTGGGAAAAAACACCCGTGAGCTTTTACTCGATTGGCTCAGCGTGGGTGTCGATCCGGACCGCGCTACGCTTTTTGTTCAGTCAGCGGTTCCTGAGCACTGCGAACTCACTCTTCTTTTATCCATGTTTACTTCGGTAGGCTGGTTAGAACGGAACCCGACCTATAAAGAACAAAAACAAGAGCTAGGAGAAAAGAATACTGGGAGCTTGGGATTTCTGTCATATCCCGTTCTCCAAACCGTTGATGTTTGCTTGTATAAAGCCACGCATGTTCCTGTGGGGGAAGACCAGAAGCCTCATTTGGAAATGGGCCGGGAACTCATTCGACGATTCAATTCCACCTACAAAAAAGATGTGTTTCCCGAATTCGTTCCTTTATTGACCCCAACTGCGAAACTGCCTGGACTCGATGGCCGAAAAATGAGTAAAAGCTACGGAAACACAGTAGAACTAGCGGAAGATCCAGAAAGTGTTCGAAAGAAAGTATCTCGGATGATGACGGATACTCTGCGTCCTCGAAAAGAAGACCCGGGCCATCCGGAAAACTGCCCCGTGTTTACTTATCACCAGCTTTTTACTTCCCCTGAACGAGTACTTGAAATTGAAAAAGAGTGCCGAGCAGCTACCCTGACTTGCTTTGATGACAAGAAAGCTCTTGCCGAACAAATCATCGCTTGGTCGGAGCCTATCCGGAAAAGAAGAGCTGAACTTGAAAAGGAACCGGCCTATATCGAGGAAATCATCAAAAAGGGAAATCAAAAGGCTCGCAACATTGCTACCCAGACAATCAAGGAAGTACTTGATGTTATGGGATTTTGGCCTGGTAGTAGCCGATAAACTTCACATAGCCTAACGCCCCCTACGGTGGTATATCTCTTGCCATGGCACAAGATGGGGGAACCGCTCAATTAGACGCTAAACTTGCTTTGGATGATGCTACGATCCCTGTAGGGGATTCACCTGCCTCATCCGATAGCCAAGCGAAAGATGACTATCGAATTACTTTGCCGGTCTTTGAAGGACCGCTCGATCTTCTTTTACATCTCATCAGAAAAGAACAGATCAATATTTACGATATTCCCATTTCAAAAATTTGTAAGAGCTACATGGAACACTTGGAGCTGATGCGCCAAGTGGACGTGAATGTTGCTGGTGAATTCATGGTGATGGCAGCAACCCTCACTTTGATGAAATCGTTAGTTCTTCTTCCTCGGGAAGAAGGGAGTGAAGAAGAAGAAGATCCTCGTCTTCCCTTGGTGGCTCAGTTGCTTGAGTATGACAGATTTAAAAAAGCGGCAGATGAAATCGATCAAAAGTCTTGGTTGGGAAGAGACATTTACCCCAGAAGTACTACTGCAATTGCTGATATCATGCCCGTTGAATCGTTAATGGATGCTCCCCTTGAATCAGTAGATCCTTTTCAGCTTCTTTTGTGTTTGAAAATTGCTAACGACCGCACTGTCCGGCCTCCGATGCAAATTTCGGTGGATCCTACTTCGATTAAAGAAAAAGTAACTCAAGTACAAGAACTCTTGGAGCAGGAAGAAGTCATTCGTTTTGAGCAACTCCTGCCAGCCAAGGAAGATCGTCATGTGCGAGACGTAATTGTAGCATTCTTGGCACTTTTAGAATTAGCAAAGCTGAAATTTATTGAGATTGTCCAAGCAGAAGAATTAGGTCCTATGCAAGTTCGCAGAGTAAAAGAGCTTCGAGAACTCAATGTGGGGCTTTTAGACCAGTATTAAAAGAGGAAAGACATGGAAACAAACAGTATTACTTCAGCCATCGAGTCGATTTTATTCGCAGCAGATAGACCCGTTTCTATTGCTCGACTCCTAGAAGTGTTTGGCGAACTCAATCCTCGTAAAGAAGACATTGAAGAAGCGCTTTCCTGCATTCAAAAACGTTATGAAAGTGTAGATTATGGTTTTGAACTCAGAGCAGCTCAAGGTGGTTTTCAATTTACCACTAAGGCAAACAATGCAGAGTGGGTTAGAAAATTCTTAGAAACTAAGCCTTTCAGACTAGGCCGTTCCTCTTTAGAAGTGTTAGCTATTATTGCTTACCGACAGCCCATGACTCGAGCTGAAATTGATGCCGTAAGAGGGATCGATAGTTCTCACTTGCTCAGAACGTTAATGGAGCGGGGCCTAGTAAAAATGGCAGGAAAAGCCGAAGTTCCCGGTCGTCCGGTTCAATATGCTACCACTCCCAAATTCTTGGAAGTGCTCGGCCTTGAAGACTTAGCTCATTTACCTCCTTTGAGCGAACTGCAGCAGCTTCAAGGGGATACTGAGGATCCGATTAAAACTTTGGAAAAAGGATTAGATCGTTTCATCGCGGAAGAACCGACTGACCAAGAATCGGTTGGAAATTTAGATCTCCAAAAAGGACTCGATGAAATTGGAAGTCTTATTGAAACAGCAGATCGTTCTCAAGATGAAGTTTACGAATCTAAGGAACACGCGGAAGTTGCCCGAGCCAACCAGGAAGCATTAAAGGCCTATCAAGAGACTACACCTTATCGTCGGCGTAAACGCACCATGACTTACAACGATCTTCACTTGGGCGAAACTCCTGCGGATCTCAGCCCAGAGGGAAGACTGGAAGAAAACCTTAAAGAAGTAGCTGCCGAAGTTTCCGGAGAAGAGCTGACTGTTGCACAAGAAGAACCTACTCATAATCCAGTCGTAGTATCGGATAATTAGGCAGTTCGTTTGTATCTTCTTTCTTAATTGGAAAGTGAGCTGCTAATAATTCCCCACAC
>RFNO01000042.1 GCA_009927165.1 Pseudomonadota bacterium | reverse complement strand
CTGATTCGTAAATGAGTATTTCTACAGCGCTTGAGCGAATCCCTGAAAGCCAATCTACTTCGGGTGTCGAGTGATGAGCTTCATGGGTCTTCCATAAGAAATGAAATGAATGCTGCATTCGATGAATCAGGTAAGTATTTAAATCGTGAAAAGAAGTAGAAAAAAAAGAACCTGGCCGCTCAAAGAGATGGGATAATGGGCGAGGAACAAAGAAACACCCACTTGGTTTTGAGGTGTTCTCCCAGCCAAGCAATGAGAAGGCCCATTGCATAGCTTTGAAGAAGACCATAACCTATTAAATCAGTCCAAAAACCGCTTCTAAAAAGGGACTGAGAAGACTGGTAGGGAAAAAATCTCTCCGCCCCAATGAAAAAAAGTGAGGACCCTACGATAGCAAATAAAAGAGTCAGTTCCATTGGCCAAAGCCCCTCTTGGGACGTGCTCTTTTAGGCATGAGCACTTGTGGAAGAGCAGGGATGACTTTGCGAAGTCGCTTCAACGCCCCAAGCTCTGACTCATAGACTTTTTTTACTCCATCGCCCATCGCAAGCTCGACATCTCGGATATATTGAACCAACCGATAAAGTCCGACCATTTCCACAGAGGCCGATTGATCGGAGCCCCAGAGGGAGCGATCTAAAGTGATATGTCTTTCCACAAAGCAGGCCCCCATTGCCACTGCAGAGCAAGTAGGAATGAGGCCTGTTTCGTGTCCTGAGTAACCAATAACATTGTTAGAAAAAAGTTCAGCCAGGGTCTCAATCATTTTGAGATTTAATTCTTTAGGTTGACAGGGATAAGTAGAAGTTGAATGAGCAATCAAAAGATTATCATCCCCAATGTGATTAACGGCATCTAAAATTTCCTCAAGTGAAGACATCCCAGTACTAATCATCAAGGGCTTTCCTGTAGCTTTCATTTTCTTAAGAAGGGCGTGATCAGTGAGGCTAGCTGAAGCCGCTTTGTAAAGAGGGGGACTAAATTGTTCCATAAAATCCACTGAAGGCTCATCCCAACACGAGGCAAACCAGTGAATTTTCTTCTCTCGACAGTAATTGGAAATTTCTGAATACTCTTTTTCCCCAAATTCGATTTTTCTTCGGTAATCAATATAGGGCATTCTTCCCCAAGGCGTATCTCGTTCGATATGCCATTGATCCTGAGGAACGCAGAGTTCGGCGGTTCTTTTTTGAAACTTGACAGCGTCACAACCTGCCAAAACAGCTCCGTCGATCAGTTTCTTCGCTATTTCAAGGGATCCATTATGATTAATTCCAATTTCAGCAATTACATAAATCTTTTCGCCAGGCCCTATCCATTTTTCACCCACAGGAATCCTTAAGGGATTTTGAGATTTGAATTTCATTGTTGTATCTCCTTTTCTTGTTGTTACCAAGTTGTCCAGCCGCCATCGACTACTAAATTGTGTCCCGTTACATACCCAGAGCTATCACTGGCTAAAAAAATGAGAGCTCCATTGAGATCTTGGGGAGCTCCCATCCGACCCATCGGGGTTTTTTCGCTATACTTGCTAATAAAATCTACGTTCTGGTTGTTTTCAATTCCCCCAGGGCTAATCGCATTTACTCGGATATTATTTTTTGCCCAATAGCAAGCCAGATACTGAGTTAAAGATAAAACAGCTGCTTTGGTGGCTCCATAAGCTGCCGATTTAAAGAAGGTTTGGATGCCGTCTTTTTGCTGATAAAGTCTTTGATCAGGACTGCACAAAGCATAAGTTGAGGCAATATTAATAATACTGCCTTTTTGATTTTGAGCCATTCGAGAGCCAAATTCCTGGCAAGTGAGAAAAACGCCGCTCACATTGACTTTCCATTGGTTATTCCAAAGGTTCAATGGATAATTTTCAAAGCAAGGAATACCTGAGCCCTCTTCTACTCGATCGTTTAAAGCTGCATTGTTAACTAATACATCAAGAGGTCCAAAGCGGTGGTGAATTTGATGGGCCACTTCTTTGATATCTTCAGGATTCAAGAGATTCATCCCCATTCCGTGCACCCGATCAGGAAAATCCGAGGCAAAGCGGACACAACCCTCTCCATTGAGATCCGTGGCAATTACCGTTGCTCCGGAGTTCCAAAGCGAACGACAGAAATGTTTTCCGATGAGGCCTAAAGCCCCGGTAACGAGAGCTACTTTATTTGATAAATCAAAAAGCCCAGTCATTTTTCCCTCGAATGAGTTTTTCCAGTAGTGGTCCGAAACGGCACCTGTATCGGCTTCCCTAATAAAGCTGAAGCGAGTTTTCCGTTCGTTTTCAATTCCCTAAGCTTGGTGAGAATTGGAGCCAAAGCATCAAGAAAAGTGTCGATATCAGCTTCTGTATGAGAAAAACTCAGGTGATGGTTTCCACTCCAAAGAATTCGATTTCTCAGAAGCTCTTGTGAGACAAAGGATTTTTCCAATAAGCTGTCGTCTGATGAAAAATTTAGAAGAGTCCGGAAAGGCAAACCCATACATTGAATGTGCGGAAGATGAAGTGTTTGGGACAGCTGATTGATTCCCTCTTTTAACTTCAAACCAAGTCTGCCAATGTGGCCGCATACGTCTTCACTCTGAATAATAGTGAGAGTTTCCATGGCGGCAGCTAGGGAAAGGGCCTCCCCCCGAAAGTCGTGTAGAAAAAAACATCTTTTTCAAATCGTTCTAAGTGCGCATAAGAACCACAAATAACCGAAAGGGGCATTCCGTTCGTAAAA
>RFNO01000089.1 GCA_009927165.1 Pseudomonadota bacterium | reverse complement strand
AACAACCACAACCACCACTGCGGCTCCAACAACAACAACAACAACAACAACAACAACAACCACAACCACCACTGCGGCCCCAACTACCACCACCACCACAACAACGCCTCCACCAGCAACATTTAGTTATGTTTACAAAATTTTAAATTTGACCTATATTGATAGTATTAATAATGATATATATGATTTAGAATACGATCTATTATAAAAAGGAGAAAGTAATGGCTAATGTAAATCTTAAAAGTCTCACAACGGTATTAGGCGAAAATGCTAGCATAGCGGATATTCCCACAAGTGCTAGCGGCATAGTAACTTGTTCAAGTAACCAAGTGTTAAAAATAAATAGTCTTTATGTGAGCAATATTGATGGAGCAAATACAGCATCAGTAACTGCTGATGTATACAGTGGATCAACAGTTTTGAGTTATCTTACCAAAGGATTAAATGTTGGCGCTGGTGGCACGGTCAATATTGTTACTGTTGAAACTCCGATCTACGTTACCGAAGGTCAGAGTATTCGGTTAACAGCAAGTGCGAGTGGTGATTTGAGTGGTTTTGTTAGTTATGAGAGGATTAGTTGATGAATAGTTCAAAAAAAGGTGCTAATGGTATTTATTCGTTAAATACTATTAATGATGCTATTATAAAAGGTCAATATCCCGGTTCATCACAAGATGTTGTTGAAGGAGATCCTGTTGTTGAATTTTTATTAAAGTTTGAAGAAAGTAATGGATCAAGAACATATTATAATAGCGTTAATAAAAGACGTTGGTTTGTAACATCAAGAGCCGCTATAAAAACAGGAATTACTGGTGATGGATCAATAGTAAATACTAGATCCAAGTTTGGATCTTCGTGTTATAGCAACAATAATGTTTCTGGTTACAGAGATCTCGATGGCATTTATATGCGCGGTGAACCTATTGATATAGGAAACAAAAACTTTACTATAGAAGGCTGGATATATCTGACATCGCTTGGTGGTACTGGAAATATTTTTGTTATAGCCGATAGTGATTTTGGTAATGAAAATTATATTGCTTTATACTTTGGTAGCAATGGTAAATTAAGAATTAATAGAAGTATTAGCTCTCCCTCCACCTACAGTATGGGTGTAATCTCAAATATAAGTTCAGAATCATCTTCTGCATTAAATACTAATGTTTGGCAACATATTGCTCTAGTAAAACAAAATAATACTTATAGAGTATTTTTAGATGGTGTTAATATTTTGAACTTTATTACCAACATTTCTATAAATACTGGTAACTCTTTCTACATAGGAAGGAACTTACTTAATTGGTCTGAAAATAGCAGAAATAGTCAAAGAGCATATTTAAAAACAGATAATACTCCTTATAGTACCATATCTCTCTTTACAGGTGTAACAGGTAGCAATACTTTTTTTGGTGATGAAGTAATGTTTACAAATAATATTGCAAAATATACTTCAAATTTTACGCCACCAGACACAGAATTTGCAAGTGAACCAACACCAAGCATACTATTCTACAACAATTTTGAAAATGAAATTTTAGATATTGTTGGAGGAGGACAAAAAGATTTAACAGAAAGAAACGAGTATATAGTAAGCACCACTAAAGTAGTTTCTAGTGATAAAAAGTTTGGATCTTCATCATTATATTTAAGTAATTCGTACCAACAAATATTAATGCATCCTAAATCTATTACTGGTGATTTTAACATTAGCATTTGGATCAAACCTTCAGTTGTTAGCGAATGTCCTATATTTTTTATTGGCAATCTTTCTTCATATCTTAGAGTTGGAGGTGGCACATACAGTAATAAAAGTGGGTCTTTCAATCCTAACAATGGATCAGTAGCATTTACTATTGGTAATACTACTATACGAAGCGCTAACAACTTGGTAAGCGCTAATACTTGGCATCATATACATGTATCTAGAAATAATAATACTCTTAGACTTTTCTTAAATGGAAATCAAGTAGCAACAGGATCATCATCTAGCGCTTTAGCAACAGAGAATAGCACAATGGTTATTGGTATTAATCCTCTATTTGGAGCTAATGAAGCTTTAGGCACTTTATTAGCATATAGTTATCCTCTATTTTGGAGTTTTCGAAATTTAAACTACTATTCTGGATATATAGATGAATTTATTATTGATAACAAACCCGGATTAACAAGCGTAACAGTACCAACAACACAATTATCATACGTTTTAAATAGTTAACTAAAAAGGAGAATAATTATGAGCAAAGGCGTTTTATGGCACAATGGCAATGTGGGCGTGGCTCTGGTAACACGAAGTGGCAGTCATGCTTTATTCAAAAGCATACTAAGCAAATACTATCCAGAAATGCCTCAAGACGGTGGTAATTGGCCGTTTGTAAATACCGAGGAC
>RFNO01000103.1 GCA_009927165.1 Pseudomonadota bacterium | reverse complement strand
TCGTCACCCTCTTTATCGGCAGCGTCGCTAATCTTTTTCAGAATCTTCTTTTGGTCTTCTTCGCGCATCAATTTGAAGTTGCTTTGAACCTTCCCCACGTCTTCAGGGGACGAGGGTGGATTTTTAAGAACCCCATTCGCAAAGTCGGAAGCTGGGTCTGGCTGATAGTCTAAACGGATCGTTATTGTCCCGTTCGGTTCTTGTCTTTTTCCGTGGTAGAAAAATGTTTGTCTGGATGGACTTTCAGCGAGTGCAGTTCCACAAAAGAGGAACGCCGATGAAAAGGTCAAGACGATTAACGGAAGCATTAAAATTTACTTTAAGCCCTGGTTCATAGTTCGTTATGCCTTTAAAGGAGCAATGAGGAGGCCAAGGCGATTCACGGCTAAGTCCAACCGTCTGGTAACCATAAGCGAATACAATGTATACAAAAGAAAACCCTAAACGAATAAAGAATACTAAAAATCTCTTTTCCCAACAGGGTTTTGGGAGGAATCAAGGCGAAATTGTTGACACCCTCCGCGGGTGTAAAAACAATCTACAGGCACACAGTGCTCGAATTTAATTTGTGAAGACCGTGCGGTTTTTCATTTTCCGAAAAAGGAAACCGTATTCAAGCAGTTACTAGGTTGGTACACCGATTGCTCTTCCAGGAAGAAAGTTTTGGAGGAAGCAACATGAGAACGCCACATTTTTTGACGACACTTTTGGTTTTTTCTTCACTGGCGAGTAGTAGCTACGCGGGCCCCGACTGTCAGACCTGTGGACCTTCTTTTCACGCACCAGCGAGCACCGGCTCACCAGCTAGAATTACAGCACGACCGGAAGCCTCCCCAGCGTTTGGCGGAAAAGTGAGGACATCCGACGTAAATGTTGAAGGTGGGGAAAAACGACAGGTTAAGTCTGTCGGCAATACGATACTCCCTAGTTCTTATGACTCGAACGACGACGGTGCCAAAGCCCAAATGTGGGCAGAAGAGAAAAATGACACATTAGCCCAGGGAGAGTTTAAAACGCCCTCAGGTTTTCATGGCGATTTGTATCGTTCGGATGATGGTTCTTGGAAAATTAAAGATCCAGAAGGGGGAACCCTGAGATCGCTGGGGGTCGACAAGCAGGGCAATCTTTATGTGTTGCGGCATGAGGGAAAAGAGAGAAAATTTGAGCAGCTGAAACCGGAAGAAGCAACCGCGATCAAAAAGCAAATTACAGCCGCACTTGAGAAGGCACAAGAGGGATCGCCAGAGAGGAAGGCGTTGAACAGTTTGAGTAAGTCGGCCAAACTAGAAGAACCAGCATCGAACGATGTTCCCATCACTTTGAGGAGCCACGATGGTGGTAGTCTCCAAGTCGGGACAGTAGATTCGGGAAAATTGAACGCATGGAATGCGTACGTAAAGCAATTTCTTTCGGAAAAAGGTTATAAGGAAGACCCTGGAAAGGCCTGGTACACGAGAAATCAAGACTGGCATGAACTCTATTTCAGTGCAAGAGATCAGGGCTTTTCTCCAGAGATTGCGGCTTTCCTAACCACAGAGCAACTTAGACCCCGTTCTCAGGATCGCACTGTTTATAATCTCGCTCCTCAAGAAGTTAGAAGACTCGGTTCTTCCGGGACAACGACGAGGGAAGCCTGGTTTGACAGGCAGGGTGAGCTAGGATTGCCGCGGAACCAAACGATAGAACAGGCGTATCAGGAAAGAAGAAAGAAGTAGAGTCCATTCCTATGAAACTGATGTCATTAATATTCCTGGTAGGACTTTTTCTGACCTCTTCCGAAGTTTACGCCCGCCCCTGCCGCGGCTGTAGCTTCCGCCGAGTGGGCCCTATTCGAAGATTTATCCAAAATCGTAGAGCGGCAAGATCCTGCCGGTCCTGTGGTCCTTCTCGTTGTGGTAATGGCGGTTGTGGCGGCGCAAACATGGCCAGCAACCCCAATGATCACATCGGTGGAGCGCCAAATATTCCTCAAGGTTCTCCAGCCCCTGGGGCTGGTTTGAACCCTGCTCAGAATGCAAGCCAAGCTCCCGATGGAATTTCCGAGCGTCCTACGCAAGATCCGGACGTTGCCGAAGCGCCCAGCATTCCACCGCAAGATCCTGATGTGGCCGAAGCACCCAGCCTTCCGTCCGAGGCCCAAGGCTCACCAAGTAAAGAAGACCCTTGTCTTGATAAATTAGAAAAAAGTGCCAAAGACGAGCTTGCGGCCGTCGACATCAAAAAAGAGTCTGCTCAAGCTCAGGAAAATGCCAGAAAGTTTCTTGAGATTTTAGATCAAGCCAAAAAAGGCCATTCTGATTTTCCAGAAGCCGATCCAGAAAAACGCATGTTCTACTTTTTGGATCAAATCGCTAAAGGGGATCCTACCCGCGATAAAGACAGTCTCTGGTATCGTGATCAGGGAATGCCAAAACCCGAGAATTTTCAAAACCTAGTTCGGGCTCTCAAACAATTTGGTGCTTCTCAAAGTCGTGAGGGACAACAGAAGGCCTTGGAAGCAAGTACCGAACACCTGGGCTGGCTCACGAGCCGATCGTTGGGGGCGAGCGGGTTTAGTGAACATCGCCACTTCTACGAACGATCGTTAAGCTGGCTGGCTTGCTTGAAGAAAAACGAACCACCCAAGCCATCCGAAGCTAAGGCCGCAGCAACGAAAGCCCCCGAAGAAAAACCGGCCCAGCCGCAAGAGCCAAAAGCCAAATCTGCCCCAGCGGATCTCAAAGCAAAAGGCGCACAAGTTTTTCAAAACCAATGCCTCACTTGTCATGATGGTTCTGTGAAAGGACCCGTCAGCAGTGCCACAGCTGCTCTCAAGCGAGTGCTCAGTCCCGATCCGAGACGACGCATGCCTCAAGGCGGCGATGCGATTGTGGGGGAAGAACTAGAAGCGCTGAAAGCTTATTTGAATGAATATCACCCTGGCGCCCAGTGACCGACTAATTGGGTGATTGCCGTTTTTAAGGCCTCTGGTGGAGTGGGTTCTCGTCCACATTCTTCTTTTTTCACAAGACTCTTCGTAACCAAGTGGTCTTTGCCTTCGCCGAAGCTACCGGAAATTAAGAACGAGGGCTTATTAAGCGCTTCTGCTGCTTTCAGAGCTGCCCACGGTGCTTTTCCAGAGCGTGTTTGGGCATCACTTCTTCCCTCCCCTGTAATGAGACAATCACAGCGGGTTAACGCTTCGTAAAAGCCTGAGTGTTTTAGCATCCACTGGGCCCCCGGTACCAATTCGCCTCCCAGGAAAACATGAAGAGCTGTGGCGAGTCCTCCTGCAGATCCCCCTCGAGGCATTTGGGAAATATCTCTTCCCGTCTGTTGCTTTATTTCCTGTGCAAAATCCCAATGAGCTTTTTCTAAAACAGCCACGTCTTCGGCGGAAGCTCCCTTCTGTGGCGAAAAAACTCGAGCCGAGCCCCGCGGGCCACAGAGCGGGTTTTCGACGTCGCAGAGCACAGTGATTCGCCAGTTTTTCCAAAAAGGTGTTTTTAAGACGTCGAGCATTCCCTTGCCTGCATCTGAGATGGCCGAATCACCAAGGCCAATGAAGAGTTCACAGGGAGCGTCTTTTATTTCATCTGAAAGATGCTGAAGCCACTCTCCCATTCCTCGGCTGGTTGCCCCTACTGCATCTTTTCGATTCGGTTGCGCAGGCGAGTAACCGACCACTTCTGTGCTCTCAAAAAAAATCTGCCAACTCCCGATGGCACTTTTTTTCCACCAAGATTGGGCTTGTCGTGCATCGCCAAAAGCACCCGTGACAGCATGGATCCTTTTCTCGGCACCGGATTGCTTTTTTAAGAACGAGAAGGTTCCTTTCCCCCCATCTCCCAAGGGAATTTGGAGCGTGTGTTGGCCGAGCGCTTCGAGAGCTTGAGCTGCGTTTTTACAGGCCTCTTCGTTGGTAAGAGTGCCTTTGAAATTTGCAAAGGAAACTAAAAAGAGTGTGGGAGTCTTCATTGCGCTGTCGCTAGTTTGCCACAGAAGCCTCTTTCTGAGGAAGTTTTTGGCAGCGCCCAAAAGCAAGACAGGTCGAATAGTCCGGTGCTATTCGCTACTTAAGAGTATTCAGCCAGGCTACGGCCAGTGGTTAGGCTTTTTAGTCAGAAAAAAGGGCCCTCTGGGTGCGGGAAGAGTTGGTCTCAGCCCTGCATTGTAAATCGTTAGGGGAATCGCAACTTCGGGGGGCATCATGAAAACATTCGCTTCGCATCTGGGCTGTTTGTCAGTGCTCCTCTGGTTTACTTTACCAGCTTACTCTGAAGCGGATCGCAAGACTGGCGCCGCCACAGCCGAGGGAATCCTAGCCGCCTCTGCAGCACAAAACGCAAAGAAAGCCGAACAGAAAGAGCAAGAAGCCAGTGCCATCGAAGCGATTGATCCTGCTAAAGCAGAAGAGCTGAGAGAAGAAGCCGAGAAATACCGAGCGCAAGCCGAAGCAGATGGGATTGCCCGACAAGCTGAGGAACTTGCCAAGAACGCGGTCACTTCTGCGGGTGGCGAGCCGAGCTCAGCGAGTGCCTCAAGCGAACCAGAAGTTTCGCCCGCCAACGCTTCTCCCGCCGCAAACGCTGATCCCGCTCCAGCCACAGAAGCCAAAGCGGCAAGCGATCTCGCTAATTTGGAAAGACCTACTCTTCAAGAAAACGCCAATAAAATTTTAAATGAGCAAGTGGGCCCTCACGTTACGCCTGATGAAACTGGCGTTACCAATTTGGAGCGAGTAGCAACTCAGCTCCACGAACACACACTTAAACCGGAAAATTTCTCGGGGGTCTCTCCGGAAACTGAAGCGCTTGTGCGAACCATCCAGGAAAAAACAGAAGCTTTTACTGATACCTACACGGATAACCTGGGAAAATTGGACAGCCCGAAACCCTTAGTGAGAAGAGTGGCGAATAATCGAGCTGCCGCCAAGTGGAACGAAAGCCCAGTGCAAACACTTTTTGGATCCTACAACAAAACCAGTGCCGCACATCGGGGAACCGCTGCTGCCCTAGGGGCATTTCAAAAAGCAGTATTAGGAGTGACCGATTAAGGAGTTGGCCCTTCTCACTGTTTGCTCCCTCAACACCTTATCTTTCTGTCTCATTGGTCGACATTGGGGGTTTTTAAAAAAGCTAACCTAGCGATTTGCCAAAGATAAGCCTGTCTAAAAGGTTACAGCTGAAAGGCGATAAGCCCGCCCTGTAAACTAAAGCTTAGACAGAGGTACGTTTGAATCGCTTAGGAATTAAAGTCTTATCCCTGCTTACTTGCCTTTTTTTGTGTGCCAATACGTTGCATGCCGCAGACACTTCTGAAAATCAGGGGCCCAGCCACAGCGAATTAGGAGACTTGCCGAAAGCTAAGTCTACGGAGATCCAGGGCAGTCCAAAAGAAACCGATTTGAATGATCTTCTGGAGAAAGCGCACGGCGCTTACAAGAACAGTGATTGGGAACTTTATCGTAAATCGCTCGAGGAACTGGCTCAAACCAAAAACTTTCCGGAAAACATTCCGCTACTGGAAGCCATGGCAAAAGCCCTGGAGAAAGTAGACTTAGACGAGGTTAAAAAAATTGAAAAGCGCATTGCAGATCTCAAAGGTGGTCAGGAGATTCCTCCTGCTGTGCCGAGTTCACAGCCACCTAAAACAGAGCCGGCTCCCGCACCTAAGACCGAACAAACGCCACAGAGAAAACTTGAGCAATATTTGACCAAAGCAGCACCCCACAGTGGCAAAACGGGTGCGGAAAAGGTGCGTGCCGGATTGGCAGAGTTGGAGAGTGAGAGCTTCTCGGCTGACCCGGAACTTAAACAGCTAAGAGACTATATTTTTGACCCGCGACGAACACAGGCCGTCCAACTAGAAAATGGTTTCTCTATTTTACCTACGGGGAAAGAAGATTTGCCTGAAGTCATGACTACTGAGGAATTTAAAAAACAACAGCAGGCCGTTTTAGATCGCGCGGGAATAAAAATTAATGTCGAATCTGGAAGTTTGGTCCTCCCAAAGGAATTTGATCTTTCTAAGTTTAATGAGCGCGAGTTGAGAATGTCGGGTCTTGAAAAACTCTCAAAAGAAACTCGTCCGTCTGCTCTTTCTGACGGGGAAGTGTTGATCCCCCAAGGGAACGGAAAGTTCAAAGTGGTGGATGGTAAGGCTTATGAAGAGAGTAGAAGAGCCGATCTTGATACCGCGAATCGATCAGGCGTTGTGATGAAGGGAATCGAGTTTCAAGGGTTTTCAGAAGAGCAACAGAAAAGGGACAATCGATTTTTCAGTCAAGCTACAGACCAGCTCAAAGATCCTAAGTCAGAACTGAGCCACGCTCTCGAACGGATATATCCGGGCCTGCGTGAACAGGTCTTGGTGGAAGCCGCCTTTGGAAAACACTTTGTGGAAGGTCGTACCGATGACGACTTCGCCCCCAAAAGTTTTCCAGACCAGGCTCCCAAAGATCCTCGGCTTTCCCGACTCTGGGAACTGGCTGCGAGAGAACAGGAACTTCGAAAAAAATTTGCGCTCCCCTTGGGACGAACCGTGATTGATCCAAAGGCTCGAGAGGCGCTGATAAAAGAGCACCGTCAGGCAGTGGCTGAATGGGGAAAAGAAGCTCTTCGCCTTTCAGCAGAGGGTATTGACCCCAAAGCTTATGCACCTCCTGCCCTGCAGGATCACTTTAGAAAGCTCTCCGGCTTTACTCAAGATACGGCGGGAATTTCTGCAAAAAACTATTCGGCCATTGAGGCTAGTGCAAAGGTTCGTGCAGGCTATGTAGAAGATTTGGCAGATATCGCACGGGTGGTAAATCCGGAGAGGGAAGTTAAAACAAGAGGCGCTCCGTTAACACGGAAAGACCCAGCTCGGATTGAGCTCTTTTCGCCAGAGAAACCAACCCCACCAACGGCAGGAGGGCGATTTTTAGAAGATCCTGCAAAAAAGGTATCGGATGAGTACAACCGAATCTATCACCTGACTCGAGGACCTAAGCTATCCTCGGATACAACTACCTTTAGCGATTTGGAGCTGAGAGAGTACAGTCGGAATAGTATCAATGCTTTTCAATCAAATGTTCGTTCGCTTATGGAAACAGCGGATACCTATTATGGATCGCGCTGGGGACCGAATCAATTTTGGCATCCCGAAGAAACCAGAAAGATTGATGCTGCCATTAGCCGGTCGTTAAATTCTGTTTGGCAGGATGTAAGAACTTTATCAAAGCTGGCTGAAAATGATCCGAGACTTAAGCCTCTTGCAGATGCACTTCAGGAAAACCTAAAGCAAGTAGAAAAAATTCAAGATCGGCCCCAAGAGCTGGCGAGTAAATATACCCGAGATGCTATTGCCAATAGTGCTGCAGCCGTAGTGACGATTGGAACGATGGGGGCAGGGTCAATTTTGTTTGGCATCGGCCAGGCGGGTAAAGTGGTTACGTTAGCAGAGCTAGCACAGGCAGCGGCAGTGGGTAGCGCCATTGGAGGCACTGGAAATCTCATTGATGTAGGTGCTCGAAGATTTATCGATGGAGACACTACCGCGAGGGTAAATGCCGTAGACTTAAGCTCTTCAATCGTATTTGGCGCCGGCATGGGTGTCGTCGGTCGCGTGGCCCCGGGCATTGGGGATTTGGCCGGCGCGTATTTTGGCTATCAGGGAACCCTCCATTCGGCTTACGCAGCTCAAGAAGGAAAATGGGGCGCCGCCACTGGCGAGTTCATTGCTACAGTAGGAACTCTTGCGGCTATCCGGGTGAGCAGCCGCCTGGGGCCGGCAAAAGCAGAGCCTTCAGGGCCAACGGTTAAAAATCCTCTGGCGTCAGCGGATAACGTTCTCACTGCCAACCGTTCCATCCCCGCTGACCGGTCGCCTCTTTTGGTTCCCCTTGGGACGAGCAGAGGGATCACGGATCGATCAGTTCCTGACGACGCTCCTAATTCATCTCGTTTTACCGCTGATGTGGCCGGGGCCCAGAGAGATTTAAAACGACCCCTAACGCCAAAGCAAATGGATGCGATTGAGCAGGCCCATCGTGTGGGCGAAGGCCAGCTCGGCAGAGACGGACGCCCAGCCGCAGTTGGAAATTACACAGCCGATCACCTTCAAGAAAAATATCGAATTCTGTCCGAAGCAGGGTTTCCAAAAGTCGGAAGCCCGAATCTTCATGCCGCCTCTGAGGACTATCGTGGTTTAAGAGGAGACTCCTCTACAACATCGGACCAAGTAGAAGCGGCCATGCGAGCCAAAGGTCACTCCGAAGACACAATCCTCAGAGCCATGGAGCAATTTGATAAAGACGCAGGAAACATTTACCAACTCCTCTCCAAGCTGGATCCGAAAAAGCTGACGCGGGCTCAAGCAGAAAAGGCATTGGGTGATTTGGTCTCTCACCCATCGGCCAAAGAGCTTCTTGAAACTCGTCGCTGGAAAACTGAGGCGGCAGTAGCGCAAAAACCGGCAACTGAACTGGCCCGAGAAATGATAGACGCTGCCAGAGCAGCCGAGAAAAATCCCAAGCTATCCGACGGGCGCGCTCCAGTGAGAGACGAAGCGGGTGCTCCGCTCTATTTAGTAAGCCCCAAACATATTGAAGGGACTCAGTCTTACAACCAAGCACGGTCTCGGGGTGAAGGTGTGGGAGTGATTCCCGAAAATCATGTGGAGTTGTTTCGAAAAGCCGTCCGCATGAGTGACGGCAACTGGTATGCCATGGACGACAGCGGAACAATTCATCGTTTCCAAGAAAAACATGGTTTGGCCCACTGGAACGGGGCCACGGGCGGGCCAAAGAACCCAGACCCCATTGAAATCAAAGGGAGTGTCCGAGAGTTCTTGAAAATGACTCGATCAGGGAAAACCACTTCGCCTGAAGGCCCCAGTCCTTTGCAAAAACTTCTTTCAAAGACCGACGGGCCTACTCGGTTCGGGGCTGTAGAACAGCTGATTCGAGAGGGGACGGGAGCTCAGCTTCTTGATGGCGGAAAAAAACTCGATATTCCCCCCGAAACTCTAGAAGTTCTCACACAAGCCTTTATCCGCGATTACGAAACAGCTGCAAAAACCCCGGGTGCTAGTCCTGCAGCCCAAGGGAATTTGGGGCACATGAAAGACCATTTCGATTTCATTGCGGCTCACGAGGAAAGCTTCAAGGCAATGGGAATAGATGTACGGTCTTTGCGTCTCGCCGTCGCAGCCCACGACACAGGCAAAGGATTCTTAGATCCAAGCATCGCGGCACAAATAAAAAAATTGGGAACTGGCACCGAAAAAGACCTGCCCCCTTTCCTGAGAGATTATATTTTGTCGCATGAGTACCACAGCGTAGCAAGAGTGCCAGAGGTTGTTCGGGCCGAACTGAAGAGCCAAGGTGTGGATATTGAATCATCGGCGGGACGAGCCATGGTGGAGAAGTACTCTGCCCAAATAATCGAGGCCATACGACTCCATAATGGGGTGGATGTCACAGGCGATCTTCGAGAGAAGTACCCTTCTTTATCAGACAAAGAAATTGCTCAAGTGCAATCTGCTTGGTGGCCAGCTAACTATTCAAAATTCGCCAAAGCGCTGGGGCTACCCGAAACCCAATACGGGGGACAAACCAATCTCATTGCGGATACTTTGAATTTGATTGATCGTGCCACTCTTACGTCCTCGAACGCGCCGGCGAAACTTCTGGCCCAAAACTTGGGAACGATGTCATGGGATCTGAAACTCGTGGACTTAGCCACTCGTCTCCCAGCAGAGGGAAACATTCCGCTCATCAAGGCTCAAGGAGATCGATTGAGTGCACAAGTCTCCGGTGCTGATCAAAAGAGCGCAGTAGAATCGTTGGTGTCCGCCGCGCAAAAAATGAACGAGAACATGATGGGGTTGGGCGAAACTCTAAAAGGCATGGATGATGCTGCGGTGAAAGCCGGGATCCCAAGAGAGGCAGACACGGTGGTTTTTCGTCGACAAGATGGTTCTTGGGTTCGAATCAATGGTAAAAATAAGGCTGAAGCTTTTGTCGAAAAATGGAACGGAAAACAATTTGTGCCCGAAGCTCCTCCCGCCCAAAAAACATCTCCAGTAGATGTGCTTCTTTCGGAGCTCAAGCAAGCGGAAGTTTGGCCCAAAGGTACAGCAGCCCCAAAAACCTCCCGTACCCCTCAGTCTGAATTCAAAATAGTGGCGGACGGTGCTTTGGAAAATCGCACGTACTCTCTGGTTCATATCCCCAGCGGAAAAACGGTTCAGCAAATGAAAGGAGCCAATCTCCGCGCTGGTGCTTTAAACCCTGGCGAAATTGGAGATTACTCGGGAGCAGTCCCGCCCCCACCCGCTCGAGCAGAAATGTTTTACGATGCCATTCAGAGAGACTTTAAAACACAAGGATTAGAGCCGCCAAAGAGTGTACGGTCCACCTACACCGATTCCAACGGGCGAGCTTTCGAAAAAGCTTTTGAAAAGTATCTCCGAGAAGGAGTGTCTAGGAACGAGGCCATGAGAAGAGCCGTGTTGGAAACCCCCTCGGGTGCAGCTACTCAAAAAGTGCTGGGGTTGGAGCCTTACGATGTGCAAATGAAACCGGCCTATGATCAAAAGGGCAACGCAGTCCCTTGGGCGGAAGTGGAATTTCGAGCTCCAAGAGCGCCGCCCCTTCCAAGCACTCAAAGTGAACGATTTGCCGTAACTAAAAAAGCAATAGAAGCCCATTTGCCCTCAGCAAGCCGAGATACGATTCAAAAAATACAAGAGGTGGTGGAAACCGAAGGCCATTTTAATCATACGGGGGTGGTCAAACACACGGAGGCAACCCCTCCACAATTAAGGGCGCGAACCGGCGATATTCGGAAAGGTTTAATTCAAATGGGCATTGAACCTGAAACCGCTAAAAAAATTACCAGTGATGTCATTCGAGGCGGAGCAGCCGGAGAGCCACAAACAGGGATCACCCCAGAAACTATCAATCGGGGTGACCGGGTTTCTTTTGTTGATGGTCGCTCCGGAAAGACAAAAAGCGGGTACTACGGCGGAGAATTTAATGGGCAAATGATTTTTACTAGCCTTCCCGGAAACGAGACTCAAAAAGCACAAGAAATTTTATTAGTTCCCAAGGGCCAGATTTCCGGAATGAGACCCTTTTCAGAAGATCCGGTCAAAGTCGAGCCCCCACCTGCTCCACTATTTGAATTCTCTTCAAAAGTGGTAGGCAACTACACGTCGGCTCGAGGAGAAGTCATCGAAATTAATCCGCAGTCGAGGGATCTCCAGGAACAGATGCTCTACGCTCTTGAAAGAATGCGGCTCAATGGAGCGAAACCTCGCAGAGAGGTTGGAACACCCAGCGAAGCGGAGATGCGGTCGGTGTCGCAAGCCTGGCTGGGGCAATCGAAAAGTATCGAACAAACACGACCGATTGATGGCGGGATAACGCCCTACGGGGATAAACGTTTATCAGTAGTAGACGCCGGTGGAGGTCGGGCCGATCTTGGAAAAATCGTTGCTTGTAAAGCGGCAGTTTGCCGAGAGCTGAGCTTATTTGGCAGTCTCGCCCTTTCCGAATTGGGCTACCCAACTCGAGTGGGTCGAGGAAATGTGATGGGTGGGTCGGGCCATGCCTGGATTGAGTTTCTGGATCCAAAAACGGGTCGCGCGATAGGGGTTTTAGATAGCAACTACAAGGAACGCTTTTATTCGACTCCAGGGGAATACTTTCGAGATGCTCTCATAGTTCCTGGGTCTCAGAAGTACACAGTCATTGCTGAGCCCGCTTCTTGGCACTAACCCAAAGTAAGGCCGTACCTTTTGGTAGTTACGGACGGTCGTTGCCGATGGCTTCTACTGGGCAAGCTGCCATCGCTTCTTCGCACTGGAGGATTTCTTCTGAGGTTTCGGGCTGCTTAAAGACATAGTCGTGATCGCCACTAGCGGCTTCTTTGAAATTCTTGGGTGCGGCTTCGGCACAGACACAGCAGAGGATACACTTTTTATCCACGTACCATTTGCCGGGAACATTTTCTTCATAAGCATCTTTCCAGTCTGCCATAATTATAAATGAGAAGCCACTATCCTCTGTGAGGGAGTAATCTTAGTGGGATAAATTTTGGGGAACCACAAAAACTTTCTGCTCACTCCAAAACTTTCGTATCCCTTTTCCACGTTTTCAAAAATTTCTTCCATCATTGCTTTTCGGTCGAGCCCCACAAAAGCCGCTTCTGCTTCCATGCTTCGCAATACAGCTTCGCTAAATCGCATGATGAAATACTGAGCCCCCTTAACATAAGCTTTCCCAAACATCGAGAGTCGGTCCATCACATCGGGCAAAACGATATGCAAAAAGTGCAAGTGGCGACTTTCATCAACTAATAAGTACTTGCAGAGTTCATTACCAATGGGATCAATATTAGCTTGTCGAGCTCTTCGAATAAAAGTAGACGCAAAATTTTCCGAGAACAGTGTAGAAAACATCCAGTTCTCTACTCGAAAAGCTCCCATCGAAGCTGCTTGCCCCAACACATGATAACGCCACTGGTACTTGGGCGGAGCTCCCAGTTTTCTCAAGTAAGCTTCAATAGCAAACACGTGTCTTGCTTCATCAAAGGTTTGGGCTGAAAGATAAAAAGCCATTTCTTCGCTTTTATATTTTCGTACTGCTTTGGCCATCATGTTCTGAATGACATTCAGACCCATTTTCTCCAGCGTGTAGAAAATCGTAATGAATTTTTGCCAAATTTTCAGGCTCTGTTCATCGAGGTTAATGGCTTGATCAAAATTAATTCGTTGAGGGGCATACCACTGTTGGGAAGCCGCTTGCATGTAGAGCCGACGAATTTTTGCGTCATTCACTCGAGGATCTTGGTTTTCAGTGGGTGTAAAAAATAACTTCTGGAGTTCCGGGTTGTTTTGCAGCAAAAATCCAGATGCACCCGAGGGAGTTTTTGTGTTGATATCCCCCGTATTAAGAATCAGTTCGTCCATGGTTTTCCCCAAAGGCAAGTTTATGACATAAGGCACCAAGAAGGTCAAACCAACACCCCACAGGCCCCCTCTTGGCTTCTATCATATAAGTTACTGTAATCATTGGCAAGTTAGACGCTGGGCTCCAAAGCCATTTCTGAAGCCCCTTGCCCTTCCCCTCGATGGAGTCTTCCCTCGGAAATAGGCGGTTTCTGCGACTTTTTGTATTCTGAAATCCTAAAAACCTCAAAAGTCCCCCAGCTCTTAGATACTTAAGAGTATTCCCCAACCCTGTACAGAAACCTGACAGGGCCTTTGCCGCTTTTGCCACATTCCTAACAGCGAGCACGTGTAGTCTACGGAGGGCCACCGAAAGTCTACAGCGAAGTTCCTCCACAAGCGGTCTTCTGGAATAGCGTTTGCACTCTTACACCGAAAATAAGCAATGCGTGTATTTGCTGAGCAAGGGATTAATCTCTCTGGCTCGCCGTACCGTTTAAGGGTTTTAAAGTGGGGAAGAAAATGAAAATTCAAAAAGCGACAGTGGCAGCGATCGTAGTAGTGAGCCTTCAATCCTGGGGATTATTAGCTTGGGCTGAAAAAGGAGATCACTCACAAAAAGCTCCTGCTACTAAGGGAGCCACAAGCCGGGACGCTGTCGAAGCGCCTTCGATTCCGAAATTACCAGGTCGCTATGCAGAACTGATTGAAGCTTTAAACACGAAAGAATCTGGAAAGCCGACCGTTATTTCCTGCGGCACCGGAAACCTTACCGAAGATGAAAAAGTGGAGAAACTCCTACATCAATTGGAATCTCTGAAGAACTATCGGACCGAAATGGACAAGTGTGATGATGAAGCTAATAAAAAATTCAAAGGCTTCATTGATAGCTACATTGATAAACTCCATTTAGAAGCCGCCAACAAAGACTCTCTTGATGATATTAGTAAAAAACAAAAGAAAATTGTGGGCCTTGAAGCAGCTCTTCGTTATCACGAGCCCATGAAAGCTTTTTTGACTAAAAAAGCCTCGGAGCTTGAAAAGTACAAAGATAAATTTGCCAAGGCAGATGCAGCCCTTCTGGGTGCCATCGAAAGCATTTCCGAAATTTGCACACTCAAAAAAGACAAAGATGGAAAGCCTGAATATTCCAAAGATGCTCAAGTAGAAAAAGAGATTGTGGCTTTTGAAAAATATTCAAAAGAAACGAAGCTTGAAGAAGCCAATGCGTGTGCGCTGGATGAAAAAGTAACGATCGCTGCGGATCAGAATGCTTCCACGGTTGATGACGATCAATCTTCGGCCACTGCTCCTGATCACGATCCCGCTCCTCCCACGGGGAATGGAAATGCGACAGCAGATGCTTCCGGTGGCGGTGGACCAGTACAAGGCCAACCCGTTAACCCCCAACTTCCTCCTGTAATCAGCCAAGGCACCCCAATTACGGGTGGTCCTGGGATTGATAATGGTTTGAATGGAGGTCCTTCAGACTTCGAACAACAATTGATTAATGAACTCATCCGAGCTCGACAAGATGCTGTGCGACCCAATGAAATCGGAGGTTCACCTCAGCGAGACAATAGTCGGTCGTTTCAATTTCCTCCAGTGAGCGTGAGCCCACAGCCACAATCACAACAACAGTATCCGCCCCAACAGCAACAATATCCACAACAGCAGATGCCGCCGTTTCCTTATGCGGCCATGATGCAACCTCCAGTTGCTCAGCCAATTCCGGCGGAACTCCTGGCTGCGAGGCAGCCCGCACAAAATCCGAATGCAGCTGCTAATGCTGCACAAACTCAGGCCCTCATGGAAATGGCCAAAATGCAGCAGCAGTTAATGCAGGCCCAAATGCAAAACCAAATGATGATGAATCAGAACATGGGTACCAGTAATATTAACAACATTCGGAATCGAACTCCTTTCCGAGGGGCAAGAGGATCTGCTTCGCGTAGATTCATGAGCCGCGGAAGATCAGTAGGTCGATCAGCAGGGTACCGCTCACCTGGAGCGCCTGTTACTCGCTAGTTTATCCAAGTGTTTGGGCGCGATATTCGCGCCCTTCAAAAAAGATAATTCCTGAAAGGCGTTTTTCTGCGGGTACTGTAGTGGATGACAGCACCACTGAGTTTTGTACTCGGCAGTTCTTAGAAAGAGTTACGCCGTTTCCAATAACGGCATGCGGACCAACCACTACTCCCGATTCAAAGGAACACCCTTCCCCTATCATGACGGGGCCTGTTACTTTTACTGTGGAAGGGATCTGAGTTTTTTGTGTAATCCAAATTCCAGGTGCGCACTCTTGATAAGCAGGTCCATAACTGCAAAGGGCAGACAAAAGACCGCTACTTTTATCGGATAACAAGTCGAGAAGACGCATGCTGGACTGCCACAGCGCCGGCATATCCCCAGTGTCGAACCAAAAAGCATTGTCTACAAAGAATCCTCGAGCGCGCTCCGGGTGTTTTTCCATGAGAGCGGGATAGAGAATTTCATTAATTCCACTGGGCCGATCTTCGAGAAAAGAGAAAATTTCCGGATCTAGGACATGAACCCCCGTAAAAATTCCTGTCCGAGTGGGCTCGTGAGTCCTCTTTTTGGGTAACGAGCAAATTTGGAACTTTTCGTCTACGCCAACGGACGAGTATAGCTTTTGTCGTTCTGCATCTTGCATCAGCGCCATGGTGGCCCAAGATTTATTGGCTAAATGAAACTGGATAAGCGCTTCAATATTCAAGTTAGAAATAAAATCACAATTAGCGAGCACAAAGGGCTTTCTCTGAAAAAAAGCTTCAGCGTGTTTCACTCCACCCCCTGTTCCTAAAAGAGTGCTTTCTTTTGAGAAAGCGAGGTGAAAGTGAGTGTGTTCAAACTCTTTTACAAACTCTTCGATACGCTCAGGAAGATGAAATAAATTAACTACGATCTCATGGATTCCATTTCGCCGAAACAAAGCCACGGTGTGAAGCAAGTTTGCCAAATTTAAAACCGGAACTAACGGTTTTGGAAATCTTTCGGTGATAGGTAGCAGACGGGTTCCCAGTCCCGCGCCCAAAATCATGCCTTTAGTGATTTGATTTTGACTCATGAAGAAGTCCTATCATTTTATCTATTTCAAATGCAGCTGCAACCCCAGGAGCAATTCCCCACTGTTTCTCCAGTGTTTTAGCCATTTGAAGGGCAGGAACGAGGTAACGCAAATGGGTTGATTTATTAAAGCGATTGAAAAAAGAAGCGAATGAACCCGCTGCTTTGAGGGTACGCTGATAACCCACCAGACCCAACTCCTGTTCAAAACTATTCCACGAAATTTCTTTAAACAGCGGATGAGTAGAGAGCCGGTTTTTGTAGTGGCTGATGAGCCGGCCGCGTACTTCATCCGTAAGCGGAACATACGCATCATAAACTAAGCTGGCCAAGTCGTAAGTGACGGGGCCAAGTCGCGCATCTTGGAAATCAATCATCCACAAAGAACTTCCATGAACCAGTAGGTTTCGGCAGTGATAGTCTCGATGGCAAAATACCCATGGCTTAAACGGATCTAAAGTTGCACAGAACTTTCGTACTTCCTCTAGTGATTGTTGAGGAACTGCGGGGAGTCCTAAATACTTTTCTCTCAAATGCTCTAGCGTGAACAAAAGTTCCTGAAAGTATTTCTGTTGGTCGAATCGACGCTGCGAAACGGGGAGTGTCGATGAAACGGGATAAAGCTTTCCGTGCAGGTCCGCCAGCAACTCGATAGCTTGTTTCAGCCACTGCTCTTTTTGGTCGGGGTTTTTTTCAATAAATGACTGAAGGAGCTCGTCGCCCAAATCTTCCATCAACAGAAATCCAGCGGAAGGGTCGATAGCGATAAAAGCAGGCACCGGCAAGCGAGCACTCTTTAGAGCTTGTTGGTGGGCGGGATAATCTTGGGTCAGCGTCCAAGAGGGGTCTGAAAGAAGAATATAGTGAGCGCCCTTTGCGGCGATCCGAACCCTAAAAAACTGTCGGCTCGACCCATCGCCTAACAGATGGATCACTTGAGCGGGTTCGGTGATGCCCTGCTTGAGTAACCATTTTTGAATGGTAGACGCCTGAATAGTCATGAGTAGCCCTTCGAGAATATCCAGAATAGCCAGTATTTTCAATAATTTATTTTATTTAAGTCTGGATTTTTTTTTGCCGAAAACTATACTGAAAGAGGTCCTTCCTCTCATCTTTTCTTTCCACATGGAAGTGTGAAAGTCGTGCTAAAACGCAATCGAAAAAACCAAGCTTTTAAGCAAGTCACGATCACGCTCGTCGTGTGCCTGTTTGTGGCTGCCAAATTGAAGCTTCCGTTAGCTTCACCACTGGTCAAAAAAGCACCTCAGAAACAGCTGGTTCAAGAACAGGTTCTGGTGGCCGAAGCTCCCGAAGGATTTGTGCCTCCATCGCTCCCCGAAATCCCGGATCTTCCGTTACTTCCGCAGATTTCAGCGCACAAGTCTCCTGCGCCAGTTAAACGACAAGTTCGTCAGCACAAAAGAAACAAGCAAGATCAGTTTTATGTAGCTGCCATTCAAGTAACTCTTCAGCAAATTCAAGAAGAACAGCTTTCCCAAGTAGCAACGGTAGGGTTGGAAGAGGCCCCGCAAGGTGAAGTATTCCGATTGGATCCTTTTGAATCGGAGACAACTTTGGACCCTGCTTTCGCTCTTTACTCGTCCATTCCACGAGAAATGCCGGTTTCAGTTTATGAAGGTGTTTTAGTTGCAAACGATTTTACTCCCCTTCACCAAGCTCTAAAGGAGCTGTCTGAAGTTCCTGAGCTTCGAGAGGAGATTGTTGCGCCAGTATCTGCCCCATCGACAGACACTCAATTTGCCCAAGAAACCAGCGCTCAAGACGAAACCGAACAGTTGAATATTCAAGTCGCTGTCCCGCAACCGGACGAGACGCGCGAGGACCTGCCCCAACAGACCCAGGCTGACGCTTTACCAGAAGAAGAACCTACACCCGTCGCAGAGGTTCCCACTCAAGACGAGCCCTCGCTCAATCCTGTTGAAGCAGCCCCTACCAGTATTTCTGACTTTAAAGAGCTCATTCAGCAGGGCCAAGACTTCTTAAAGAGTATTCAAAATTTTGCTGCTCCCCAAATTCCTGCTCAGGTTCCCGTGACTACTCAAACCCTCCAGGAAAAGAACTCGAATCAGAATATTGTTCCCGGTGTCGAATCCCAATTGCGAAGTACTGAGCCTTTGGGAAAAGTGTTTGGCAAGCTGACCCTGGATCGAAAGCTTCAGGACTGGATAAATCAGTCTCAAGGACATATTGAGCTTCATTTACAAAAGGCGGGATCTCGAGAGCCTCAAGATGCCATTTTTATCGATTACCGTTATCCGGAAAAAGATTTTGAAATAGATGCTCGTGATTTCCAAGGCGGCTATGAGCTGGTGGCCAGTTTCTTCAAGCCAGATACACCCATTGCTCTGGCTCAAGTGACCTACCCCAAAATTCTCAATGAAGTAACAACCAGAGAAATGATTGTATTTCATCTCAAAAAAGATCACGTAGACGGTGCCATGCGATCAGAAACTCACATTAAAAAAGATGTGATCTTGTCCGGAACAGTGTTCGAGGCCAGCGCTGGCGATCATCGCAATGTAAAAGTCATAAGGGGCGCTGAAATCGAAGTGGTGGGGCAGCCCCAGTGGGGAACTTTTCGTTCAGACTCCGAAGGAAACTTCCGCATTCCCTCCATGCCGACAAGTAGTGAGGTTCTCCTGTCAGTGAAAGCGCCTGGATATTATCCAACGCAGACTATTGTCCCGACTTTTCAAACGACGGGGTATGTATCACTCCATCTTGTTCCTAAGAGCAACGTAGACACGATTACGAACTACTTTACCAAGCTTCCCCAGCAAGATTCTAAAGCTGTGATTCTCGGCAGAATTTTTAATCCCGACTCTCGAGTTCCTCAAGCAGATGCAGAAGTGTTTCTTTCGGGGAGAAATGGTCGAGCTCTCTATTTCAATGTCTTTCCGGACAAACAACTGCGGCAAACCTCTGCCAACGGGTTGTTTGCATTTTTTAATGTAGAGCCTGCTTTTCGTTCGGTGGCTAAAGCTAAGAGTGCTGCATTTGAGCTCATCGAAGCGCTCCCCGGGTCGGCTTATTACTTGGAGTTGGGTCGCGGCGGTAAGAAATCTCTTCGCGGGACGCTCTTTGATCCCTATAAACAACAGCGACTCATTGGCTTAGTGCGCGTAGTGGGCGCTAATGCCCAAGTTACCACCAATGAACTAGGAGAATTCCAGCTAGATGGGATTGAAGCACCCCCCGGAGTCTTGACACTCGAAGTGGAGAGCCAAGGGTATCCTACTTCCTGGTTTACTGTCGCTTGGAGTGCTCGGGAGACCAAACGAAACCATCTTCTCTATCTGGTCGAAAAAGATTTGTTGGATGAAGTGCGAGAGAGCATGGCTAAACTTTCCAGCAATCCAGCAAAAGGACAAATATTGGGGGGCGCCGAAAGCCGATTTTTCGATAACATGCAGAGCTGTGTTTATGTCAGCTTAGAAAACATCAAAGGTGAGACCCTTTCAGCCGAGCACGGACCTTTCCCAGTGCATTTTGGAGATGTGCCGAGCAAACAACCGCTTTGTCTTTCCAAACAACGCCCCGGATTTTCCTTTTTCAATCTAGAACCAGGCCAATACATCCTGAAGTGGACAAACTCCAAGGGAGAACTCTTGCGCTCTCACATCACCCGCGTGGGTTCAGACCGCGCTTCCATCCTCGTTAATTAAAATTTAATGTGAAAGCGGTCTTTTGATAGCTGGTCTCGAAACACCAGTGAAAACCCCGTGATCGGGTGCAAGTCATCAAAAATAGTCTCCTTGTAGTGTTCCAAAATATTTACTGCTAAAAATTCAGCATAAAAGTTTCGACCTGCAAACCCAAAATCTTCTTTTGCTGGAATTTGTCCGAAAGTCTCCACCGATTCGATCCCATATTTTTGGGTGAGTCGGCGCATTCGTCCCACGCCCGAATTGTAAGCAGTGATCGCAATGCCCCAATCTGGCAAAACATTTCGGTAAAGTTTTAGAAGTCGTGCTGCTGCTTTGCTTTGCGCAAGGGGATCTCTCCAACGATCTTCGGAATCCTCATGAATCATATGTCGAGCAGTTTCCCTCACGAATTGCCAGAGACCAATAGCCCCGATCCTTGAGTAAGCTTTGGGATTAAAAGACGATTCCACAAAAGGGATCCGCGCAAGTCCAGTAGGCAATCCTTTTTCTTGAAAAATCTTTTCAATTTCAGGGAGGAGAGACTTGGCTCGGTGAACCCCAGCCAAAAACATATCGCTTTGTCCAGTTTGGGTTCTCAGGTTTCTAATCGCTTTTTTTACGGCTGTTTCGTTAAGGCCGCCCAGTTTTACAAGAAGGTTCTGAAGCTCTGCTTTTTCTTCGCTATCAAGCAGTCGGGTGTTGCTTAAATTACCGGCTTCGAGCAGTCGAGCACGAAGTTCCTTTAAAACACGTTTCTCAATGTTCCCAGAGCGATGAGCAGCAGTGGCCAGCGAACTTGTGGCTCTGAACAAGGGGCGCATATCGATATAACCGTAAATCACTTCGGGGTGATAACGATCATGTACTATCTTAATTCGACTCGAAAACCGTCCAAACACTTGAAGCCAGAAATGCACACGCCCACGTAGGGAATCGGGTACCTTAAACTCGGGCTCGATCTTATTACTGGGGTCGTCGAGCAGTGCTTCTAAGTCGGAAAAAGATTCGTAGATCGGATCTCGCTGCTCAAAAAGCTCTTGATTGCTTTGTGAAATCTGGAGCGCGGCCCAAAGTGAAGAGCGCTTCCAAGCAGGATAGAAATAACCCCATGACTCGCTTTTGACTGGGTTTGTCTTTTCCACAGCAACTTCAGAAATAAGCGGAACGGGAGCTGCCTGGGGCGCCGCCCATTCAGGGGTGTTCATTCGGTCTAAGGAGGTAAAACTGACTAGGAAACAACTGAGGACCACGAAAGCGAGTCGCGAAACGCCTGTATTCCAAGAGAATTCATGAAGTGCTCCAAGTCGTCTGGACTTCCACTGTATCGCTGATTTCCACATCGACCGAATGCGCACTTTTAAAGCCTGTGACAGTTTTTGGTTAAATCCGTTTATTCATTAGCTAGATCCAGCAGGCATTCCGAGCCTAAGCACAGCCTAGCCGGGGACAGGTTTCGCAAGCTTTGTGCCACCAAAGCCGGCACAGCGGGTATACAAAGAGAGCTTATTGACTGACGGCAGACAAGTCGTATTTGCGCAACTCAGCCATGGCGCGCTTGTAGCCGATGGTGACTACTTCTTGAAGCGTGGTTGAATTAAGAGTGAAGTGATCACCAAAAAACATCTGTTTATCTTTAGCTTCAGGGTGAATAAAAATGTAATTCAGGCGTCCCTTAAAATCGATTCGTTCTGCCAGTATTTTTAAAAGCTCCTGCATATCCTCAGCGGGATATTTTTTCTCAGCAAAAAACTCACGAACCGTTTGAAGCACAATCGATTTGTTTTCGTGAGCTCTTCTTGCCGCATAAACTTTCTGTTCAATTGCTTGATAAAGGGCCTGTATTACAATCGCAGGCATTCCATAGTGTACCAATGAACCGATTTCATCGCGGTAGTGATAGGGTTGATGGGTATAGGAACAAATCAAAAGATCACAGCCATTTTCTTTTGCAACATGGGTGGAGAGCGTCTCCCTGATTTCTCCATCAATGTAATACCGAGTTTTGTCAGGCCCGTGTTTTACTTTGTAAGGAGCAAATATGGGGGGGAGCGACAAGGACGCACCTACTGCATCGAAAATGGTCGCATTGGAAGCATACTGAGAGTACTCATCATAGGTTTTTTCCGTGCTGTAACGACCAAAAATAATTTTCCGAGAGTGGTCCAGCTGGGTGCCGACTACGAACAGATCCGCTTTCAACTCATGAAAGTAGGGAGTGGGCAGAACATGATCTTGAAGATATTTAGCGATTCCAGCTGTAGAAAACAAACCAGGCAAGCGCAAGTTCTTAAGTACAATCGATTCCAATGTTCTTCCCAGCAAGGGGCTTTGTTTGAAGCTCTTCAGAATGGCCGACGGTCTAGGCCAGTTTATTTTCAGCATGTCTCGGTACTGAATTTTTGGGATCTCCGCAAACTCGCCAGGGATCTTGAAATTGATATCCGAAGTAAATGAATTAATCAGAGACTCCACTGGAATTCCTGAAGCTAACAACGTGGTGATCAACGACCCCGCACTGGAACCCACATAAGTAGAGATTTGTTGGGGGTGATACTTCGGAGGAGGATACGGTATCGAATTAATCGGGCTTGGGTTTTCAGCTTTTCCTCCCACAAACGAAAATCCTTTGTCTCGGAGGGCCAAGCACACACCAATATGAAATGCCGCTGCTTTGGTGGCTCCGCCACTGCAGACAAGACCCACTTTAGAAAATTCCACCTTCATCTTTTGTTTGTCTTGTGCCATTTATCCCCCCAGAATGATCACTTCGCACTCAAGAGAGATGCCAGATTGATTTTTTACTGTTTTCTTTACTATCTCAATTAAATCTAGGATGTCCTGAGCTGTTGCATTCCCTTTATTCAAAATAAAATTTGCATGCTTTTCTGAAATCTGTGCTCCGCCTACCGTAAGACCTTTGAGTCCGGACTTTTCAATCAGTCTTCCTGCAGAATAACCTTCAGGATTCTTAAAGGTTGAGCCACAACTCGGAAAATCTAAAGGTTGTTTCTCGGCTCTCTCTTGAATAATGCGGCTGACTTCGTGTTGAATCAGTGCGGAATTCTTGGGTTTTAGTTCAAAAGTAGCCCAAATAACCAAGCTATCTTTGACAGCAGTTTGCTCTCGATAACCAAAATGGAACTGACCGCTCGAGAAAGTTTCAGCACCCTTCTTAAAATCAAAAATCCGAAGTTCTTTTATAACATCTCCATAACAGCCGTACTTGGTTCCGGCATTCATGTAAATGCCACCACCGATGGTCCCGGGAACGCCTGAACTAAACTCCAGACCTGTAAGGCCCTGTTCGATAGCCCAGTTGAGCAAGTCTGGTTTGCCAGTTCCCCCGCCTACACGAACCCAAGTTGCGCCAGCAGGGCTATTCGGAAGGATTTCAATAGTCTTAAACGCGTGGTCCAGCGACAGAGTAATGCCACGAATGCCTTCGTCTTTGATGAGTAAATTGGTACCTCGGCCAATCACAGTGAGAGGCAATGAATAAGTTTCGCAGAGGTGACAAATCCGAGAGAGCTCCTCTTCTGTTTTCGGAAACACCAAAATGTCCGCTGGGCCCCCTACTCGATAAGCAACGTGATTCTTGAGTGGTTCATTGAAAAGGACTCGTGCACCTAGCATTGACACTAGATGAGGGGCAACATTTTGAATGGCGTTATGTAAAGAGGTTCCGGTAGACACTCGGCAAATCCCCCGCTCCTAAAGTCATGATAATGTCTCCCGGTTGACTATCAATCATCCAGTTTTCAATCGCGGTTAACGGCTTTTGAACATGAACAGCTTTGGGGTGTCCGGTGCGAGCGATGCTTTCCGCGAGAAGCTCAGCCGAAATTGCTCCAGTCGAGCTTTCCCCTGCTGCATAAATATCAGTGACAGCAACAGCATCGCAGTGATTGAAGCAAGTGGAAAATCGATCGAACAAATCTTCTGTTCTAGAAAATCGATGGGGCTGAAAGACAACTCTAATTTTATTCTTAGGAAATCTTTCTCGAGCGGCAGTTAAAGTGGCCAAAATCTCTGTAGGGTGGTGAGCATAATCATCAATAAATTTTACACCGTTAAGTTCGCCTCGTTTGTGAAAGCGTCTTTGGACTCCTTGGAACTGAGAAAGAGCTTCCAGAGTAGCCACTCGAGATGCCCCAAGTTCATCGGCTACAGCAATCGCGGCAACTGCATTGAGAACATTGTGTTTTCCCGGTGCTCGCAACTTCAACTCAAAAGAGTCGCTGCCCACTCGAACTTGGCATTCCGTTCCTTCTGACATCGGTTGATACTGGGTGATCTGATAATGGTTATGACTCCCAAAACCATACGTTTTTTTTCTGCGAGTGACTTTGGGCAGAAGCATTCGCAAGTACGGGTCATCCCCACAAATCACGGATAACCCATAAAATGGAACTTTGTTCAAAAAAGATAGAAAAGCTTTTTTGAGTTTTGCCATGGTCTCGTAGTGGTCCATGTGCTCCCGATCGATATTGGTCACCACTGCGATTGACGGAGTGAGCTTGTTAAAAGAACCATCGCTTTCATCCGCTTCTACCACCATGAAGTCGCTTGAACCCAAACGAGCGTTTGTTCCGCCAAAATTATCCATTCTGCCACCAACGACAATAGTGGGATCCAGTCCTGCCTGGGTCAGAGCAAGAGCAATCATCGAAGTGGTAGTTGTTTTCCCATGGGCGCCAGCAACCGCAATGCCATACTTCAAGCGCATTAATTCAGAGAGCATTTCGGCTCGAGGAATAGCCGGGATATCTTTTTCAAGCGCAGCTTTCATTTCGGGATTTTCCCGAGTTACTGCCGATGAGTAGACGACTAAATCTGCATTTTCGACATGAGCAGCTTGGTGACCCAAGTGAATTTTTACCCCTAGCTGTTCTAAGTGGAGGCACAGCTCTGATCGCTTCAAATCCGACCCGCTGACGTCGTAACCGTTTCGAAGCAGGAGTTCGGCAATTCCGCTCATTCCGATTCCTCCCACCCCAATAAGGTGTATCCTCTTGATTGTACTGTACATTATCCCCTTTCGGAGCGCTTTTAACGAATCGCGTCCTCAATCTGGTCGCCGATGGTAGCAAGCCCTGAAGGGGATCGCAATCGGGAGCTTTGAAGGGCCATTTTTTTAAGAATGGGGGGGGTAAAACAGCTTTGAAGCGCCTTCCAGAGCCGGTCTTTAAAGTCATGCCCCTGCTCTACGACGAGGGCGGCCCCTTGGTCTTGAAGAAACCGGGCGTTTGCGGTCTGGTCGTTCTGACCGCGCCGAGGATAGGGCACGAAAATAGCCGGACGGCCCATGTGAACGAGTTCGGAAACGGTTAAGGCCCCTGACCGGCAAACAACCAACGAGGCTTGATTGTAAGCTTCTGCAATATTTTCGATGAAAGGAAGCACCTTACATTTTCCCGGTGCGGTTTTTTGGTAATGTTCTTCTACCCGGTGGGCATCGCTGACGCCGGTCTGATGAGTAATGGTGATTTCCGGAAATTGCCGGATAATTTCGGGGATCAACTCCATGAAAGTCTCGTTGATAACTTTAGCGCCCTGACTTCCTCCCATGATCAGCAAATGATTTTTTTCTGACAAAAAAGGTTCCGGCTCAGCGTCCAGAAAAACTTGCCTTAATGGATTGCCGGTCACGAGACACTTCTTCGGGTTAAATGCACTTCGCGCCTCTTCAAAGCCAAGAAAAATTCGAGTAGCGAGATGGCCTAAGATCCGATTTGAAATTCCAACGGAAGCATTTTGTTCTTGGAGGTAAATCGGGATTCTCAGTAAAAAACTTGCAAAACAGATCGGGAACGAGACATAGCCACCTACTCCGAGCGTGAGTTGTGGTTTTTCTCTGAGTAAAAAACCAATCGACCAAAGCACTCCTCTCAATAATTGAAAAAGCGTGCTGAGCATTTTTAAAAAGCTTTGGTTTTTAATGGCCCCTGAGGAAACTTCATAAAAAGGGAAACCTTTCTGTGGAACTAGCTTGCTTTCCATTCCCTTAGCACTTCCCACATAGAGGACAGTCATTTTTCGCCGTCTCAGCTCTTCGGCCATAGCGAGCGCAGGAAAAACATGTCCGCCAGTACCACCTCCCGTAATCACAATTTTTTTCTTGGACATTCTGAAGATCTGTCTATTCGTTGTTCGAAGAAATCATTCCAGACTGTCGAACGATGTTCAACAGTATTCCCACCATGGCCAGATTCACCACAAGAGCCGAGCGGCCCCAGGAAATAAAGGGAAGGGGGAGACCTTTAACAGGCAGCAGGCCAGTGACACCCCCCAAGTTCACAGTAACTTGAGCAACCAGGAGAAAAGCGATTCCGAAAGCCAAATAGCAAGCAAAAGGCTCAGCAGCTTTGAATGAAGTTTTAAAGAGAAGATAAGAAAAATAAATAAAAAGAGCGACCAGCAAGATAGCGCCAATAAAACCCAGCTCCTCACCGACGAGCGCGAAAATAAAGTCCGTGTGAACTTCGGGGAGGTAAAAAAGCTTGCTGTTCCCATTTCCGATGCCAGAGCCAAATAACCCACCCGAATGAAAGGAAAGAAAACTTTGAATGGTTTGAAAGCCAGACCCTTGGGGATCGGCCCAGGGATTCAGAAAGGCCAAAAGACGTTTCCTGCGATACTCATAGTGCATTAATGCTAACCCGAATCCAACACCGCCCAAGACAAATCCTGTCAGCAAGTACATCAAACTAATTCCCGCAATGAAAAATATCCCTAAAGTAGACAGAACGAGAAGGGTCGTAGTTCCTAAGTCTGGTTGTCGAATGATCAGACCTAAGAGCAGCGCTACGGCGCCAGTGACTCCAAGAATTTTTTTGCTGGAGAATGCCTGCATTTGGTGTTCGGCAAGAGCTCGTGCCACAAAGAGAGGCAACGCAATTTTGGAAAGTTCGCTGGGTTGAAGCAGGAAACCCTGAATTCGGATCCAGCGAGAGGCCCCTTGTGCATGATGCCCAATGCCCGGGATGAAAGTAGCGGCAACCAGCACCACAACTACGCCAAAGACTGCATAAGCCATTTTGTACCAGAACTGATATTTAACTCGTGACAAGACCAGCATGAAAAGAAAGCCTAAAATCGCAGTCAGAGCTTGTCGGCTTACGAAATAAAACTCAGACCCGTATCGCTGGAGCGCCGGCACTCCCGTAGCGCTGAACAGCATAACTTGTCCGATCAAGAGAAACAGGATTACGCAGCCAACGATTTGTTTCTGGAGGTTCGAGGAGAGCACCATCGCTAAATGATATCATGGGACTCTTTAATTCGGGATCAATCGGTGTAGCCGTGATCTAGGGCTTCATTGCACAGCGCATCCGCTAGGGTATTTTCTTCTCGTCGAATATGGGTAATTTCTACCTGTTTGAAGTTGGTCAGAAGCTTCTTTGCTTTTTCAAAGAGGGGAATAATATGCGGTGCTTTGACTCGATACTCTCCCAGAAGTTGTCGCACCAATAGTTGGGAGTCACTTCGAACAGTGATAGAGGTTGCGCCCAACTCAATGGATTTCTCTAGCCCCTTGAGCAGACCTTCATATTCGGCCACGTTGTTAGTAACAACACCCATCCTGGAGCCTTTTTGGAAAACTAGGTCTTCGCCCTCAAGCAGGACAAACCCGTATGCCCCAGGCCCTGGATTGCCTCGCGAAGCCCCATCACAATAAAGAATCATTTTTTTTTCCTTTTTTTTTGAAGGCTTTGCCAATGCAACCCCGCTTAGGTGGTTTGTTCTGTTTCATCAATGACAGCAATTAAAATTTTTCCACAACTGGGGCATCGATGAAAAGACTTCAGGCCCAGGACCTCGTTAAATAGCTGGGGTCTTAGTTTGACATGACAGCCTGTGCAAAGACCGTTCTCTGCTTTCACAATGGGCACACCTTTTACTGCCGCAGCCACTTTTTCATAAAGGCTTCGGACTTCATTTGAAACCGAAGCAACGACCCCTTTTCTCTTTTCGAGCAGTTCCTCGTAAGACTTTTGTATGCTCTTACCCTCTTCCTGAAGTTTCTTTTTGGCATCGTTAAATTTCTGGGATCTCACTTTGTGCTCGCTATCCGCTTGCTGTAGGGTCGCTTTAAATTTTTCGATGTCAGAAATGAGATTCAAAACAGATTCTTCAAGCTCTCCCTTTGCGGTTTTGTGGCCTTCATTTTCTCGCAAAGCTGCTTGATACTCCTCGTTCGTTTTGACTTCCATCATTTTGCTTTCAGCTTTTCGGAGAAAGTCTTCTTTTTCTCTCAAATCACTCTCTGCTTTTCGCAGGTTTTTTTCTATTTGATCGTGTTGTGCTTTGACGCCGTTGTAGATATCCAAGCTCTTCTGAATTTCAGCTTCGATGTCAGCGATCTCGACAGGGATCTGGTCCAGTTCTTTTTTCAGCCGGAATACTTTTTCATCAGTTCGTTTGAGTTCTGTTAAAACCCGATACTCATCCTTTAGGACGTTCGACACTTCCTGACCTCCCTTGATTTAGTGCTATCTTGGATCAGGACTGGGCAATTGGGAAGGTTTATTAAGGGCGCGGTGTGGGTCGTGAGGATTCGGAGTCTGAGAGGTAAATACTGCCCATAAAGTGCTCAAAGTAGTCTCGGTACATATGGTAATAGCCCTCGTCTCCAGCGTCCTTACCCCAGGAGTTTTTAAGTTTCAGTTTAATGATTTTCCCATCCGCATCAAGGTCTACGCCCACAACGTCCACTGCATGAAAGCCCGAAGCCAATTGAAAGGCGTCTCGATATAACCGAGACGGCGGCGAAAAGCCCTCAGGCGTGTGGAAAGCAGATAGCGACATGATCCCTGTCTCTCGATCCACAAACAGGGTGTTATTCTCATAGGAGAGGGTCACGCTTTGGCCATTTTGAAGCGATTGAATAATCCGTTTTTCGATCTTATCAAGGGATTCCCGGGAGGAGCTTACTTTCTTGGGAAGAGGAACGGGTCCAATGGTAGTTTCCCTTTTTAAATTGCCCTCCAGCAAATCTACTTCGGGATAGACCCAAAGCGGTTTGGGGGAGTAGTTCCCGGCAATTTCCTTGGAGAACTGTTTGGGCGTGTAAGATTTCCCGTCGAACTCAAATTTTCGTGGTAGGGGACCCGTATAGGCTTTTAGAATGTTTCTCATATCCCGCCTAGCTTCGTCTTGTAGATCCAAATAGGCCCTCGATTCGGGAGTTAAGTTTTTTGCCGCTTCATGAAACTGAGCAGCTCGCGCGTTGAGAAAATAAGTCAGTCGGGATCCGTGCGGAGCTTTCTCAAAGTTTACTCTGGGCTTCCAGATTTCCGGATCTTCTGGAATAAACCCATAACGACGTACAAGCTCATCGGCGTAATTGGCATTTCCCCCTTGAAAAATGGGGCTGTGCGGACTCTCCAAAGCGTCATCAATGCGGTCCAAGAGGGACTGAGCAATCAGAAAGGTTCGGTTGATTCGGAGGGTTTTTCCTGTTTTGTTTTTTATTCCTTCCTCTACGTGAGCGAGGCGAGCATGGAGCCAGCAACTGCCGTAGTTACATTGGTCCGAGACCGGAGTGCTGGGAATTTCAACGGAATATCGTGTGTTGTGTTTTTGGAGAAACTCCTGAGCCACATAACGAAGTTCCCCGGGAGAAAGTTTTTTAAAGGAGCTTAGGCAATGTTTTGGAAAGGCATGCGCTACCAACGAGGTCCCAAAGAAAATAAGGATAATCCCGATTGGTCGCATTTTCGCCTCAAATAAAAATTACAACCAGTCTCCGTGATTGATCTTTCCAGAGTTGCGCTTTAGCCAATCTCCAATTTTGGATGAACCTCCCGGAATGTATCCAACAATAGGAGCTGAAGGCTTTGACTCGCTATCATTTTTCAGTGTCACGATAGCAGGCACTTTGGACCCTCCTGTGAGAGCTTGAGCCAGAGCCTGATTGTTATCCACATCGATAGTAATCACCTTTACAGCCCCTGCATTCTCCTTGGCGAATCCTTCAATCACTGGGTGCAGTTGAGAGCAGGGTTTACACCAAGTAGCCCCCAGTTTTATCACTACTTTTTCTTCCGGAAACTTCTTTAACCACTTTCTCAGGCCCTCCACGCTTTGAATATCACTCGGTACTTCAGTGAGAGCTCCGTCTTGATGAGTCGAATCGGCTTCTGCCCGTCCTTTTGTGGCGGATTGTGTGGGTGCTGCGGCTTTTTCTTTGTCGATTATCACGCGCGGTTCTGCCCCGCCCATCTTGCTAGTAAACACGGCAGCCGACAAAGCCAATACCCAAAGCGAACTTGATTTCATGTTTCCCCCTGTTGTTGATTAAAAAGGTGCTTATCTTAAAATGGCGCCCTGAAAAATATTGTGAAAGTCAGGACGTTTTACTTGGAATTTTTCTGGGCTCTTTCCCGTGTGATGCGCCACTCGTTCTTTTAATACAGTAGCTCTCAAGAGCCGAGTTTCAAAAGCCTCTAAGAGCAATTTCAAATTTGCTTTTTGGACTTCATTGGCTGTGCTTTCTGTTTGGTTTTTTATGTTCTCGAAAGCTTTGATGAGTGCTTCTTGTGAGTTAACTAACCGTCCTGCCCAGTTATTGAGAAGATCGACTTCGGAAGGATCCAAATCCTTGTTCGTGTCTTTCAGTCGATTCAAAATCGCGGTCATTTCCGCTTCAAAAGCATCAGGTGGCCGCTGTTCCCAATTTTTAAGGTGGGGTCCATTCACTCGCTCCAGCATTTTTTCTACCATTTGATGGGGATCCCAATTCCCATTGGCTTCCCTAGGAGCAGTTCTTCTTCCGCTTTCATCCAGAGTGGGTGCCGTATGGTCGCCGCCAAAGACGGGACACAATGACAGTGTTAACAAAAATACTGAACTAAAGAACGAAAGAGATTTCATCCGGTCCCCCCTAAATCACCCTTGGGAATACTGAGAGCAAAACAAGGACCAACCCCTCATTTCGCTTGGTTACGAGGATAATGCAGTTATTTCCAGTACTCGACACAATTGGGGGCTAGGGAAAACTAGCTAGTGTCAAATGATTAGACAGTTTGTCTTAAGCAGAAAACACAGACATTTAGCTTGAATTCTTGCAGAACACACAAAAAATCTGATTAGTTTTTGGGCGAAGCTCGGTAGGTTTTTCCCTGTTCGACAAGAGGTTCATACTGCATTTTGAATTGTCGCAATCCTGTTGTTGCCCCATCCATGAGATTCACAAAGTCGACCGAACCATAAATTTCGGGATGGTTGAAAACTTCCTGAGCCAGTTGCCGATTGATAAAGGGAATCGAGTTCTTTGTGCCATCCGACTTTTGAACATAAAGAATAAGGGTGCGCTCGCCTTCCGAGTCGGTTCGAATTTCTCCAGAAGCATAGGCAATCACTTTTTTACTTTCATCTGTTTCCCCATCTCTTCGAACTACAAGTTGGACCTGTTGAGGCCTCACCAGAGAATCCACCAAATGTTTAGCCGCTCGAGTCTCGGTTTCCAAAGTGCTTCGTTCATATTCCGATAACCCCTCTGCTTGCCTTCGCCCGGAAAGCCATCTATCGAGAAAGCCATGTGCTCTCTTCCGGAAAGTCGTGGCGTCATCACTGTTTAATCGAGATAGGATCTCAACCTTTGTGTCGGGATGAGCTGTTTCAAACGCGGTGGCCTGATTTGCCCGGTCTCTCAGCTTTTTGGACTTTTCAAGTTCTGCGAGATTTTCCAATGGGTAAATAAAATCGAAATAATCTGGTGCTTCCGCAGTTGCGATTTCTTCGCTGCTTTGGAGGAGTTTGTACACATCCTCCGATACAAACGAGAACTCAGCTTGAATGCCCTTCCTTTTCTTATCACGGATAATCTTTTTGATGAGAGCTGCTTTCTCCGCGGGGGTTCCCCCTAGGGGTTCTACGAAGTTCTCTTTTCCCGGAACATCAGTTTTCTTACTAGAAATAATGAGTTGATTACCGTCTTTGGAAATCTCCATCGGCCAGCCGGAGGCCCAAGCGGCAAGGTAGTTGGGACTTAGGAAAGACGCCTTATTCGGAGAGGATTCGGGGTGGGCGGCCAAATGATCTTGGATGGTCCGTGCTTGTGACACCTCCATGAGTTGCGTCTTCGGATATTGGGAGACTTCCTGAGACGGTTTAAGGGCATAGGGATTAGTAAAGGTACCGGGATCGACAATGATGGTCTTAGTTGCTTGGGCAGGATCAAATTCATAAATTTTCAGTTCGTCGCCTTCGGGAATTCCTGGACCTTTAAGTTCTTTTAACCAGGGCTGCGCATCAGTTTTGTAAAAAGGTGAGGGGCCAAAAACGATGAAGCGAAATTTCTTTCCAGACTTAAGCCCCACTCTTCTCAAATCATCCAAAATCTTGTCAAAAGTCGGGCCGGAGACTGGATTAAATGCATAATAAATATCGGCAGCTTTCGGTTCAAACTGGGGATCAGCGAGGTTCTGCTCCAGTAATTGAACACGGTGACTCAGTCCCCATTCGTGAGCGACTCTAGCTCCCTCCTCAATTCTGTCCTTCACAATTTCGTAGCCGGTAACCGACACACCTGGATATTTTGTCGCAAGCGCTAGTCCCACTCTGCCAAATCCAGCGCCAAGATCCACCACCGAGTCTCCCGACTTGAGTCCAGCCCCACGAAATAAGTTTAAGATTTCCGAATAGGGAGTAAGAAGAAGCTCGGGGCCTGCAAACGAATAAGTCTCTTCACCTTGGTGACTCTCATTGAAGTCTCTTCGATTTGCTTTTTGAATAGCTTCACTAATCTTTTTGGTATGGATACCAGAAGCAAGGTCGATCATCGAGTCAATCTGAGCTTGGTGATGCCAGGACTGATCGTGATAATCCAAATGATCCAGGAAAGTTGAAAAAAGCTCTTTGCGTTCCTGGGGTGTCGCCGTTTTTCCGAGGTTGTCAGCTACTGCTTGCGCTGCCGACCAAACTCGTTTTTTGAGTAAGGACCTTGTTAACTTCTCTATGATCTCAGGTTTTTGAGAAATCAGGGATTCTGAGCGGGGAAATGCCCCAATAACATCTGGGATTGTGGGTTTCGTCTGTTGATCGATATGATCATTGGGCATTTCAGGGACCTGCCACCGCAGGATAAGGAGCCTCTCCAAGAGTTCACGTTTTTCTGGAGTAGTTAAGCGGGAGAGTTTTCGCGCTATCTCGTCTGGAGCCAAAGAAGAAAGTTCAAAGAGTTCTCTGCTTTCATCAGACGTAAGCGGTCGTTTTTCAATGGGGAGAATTTTAGGAAACAGAGTCTTACAAATCGCGGGAAGATTTTGGGACCTAAATGAAACCGCAGGGGACTTTAAAGAAAAGCCCAGGACCATCAAACACAGAAAATGGAAAATGCCGTTTCTCATAAGGTCTAGACTCTATTTTTAAGCAAAAGAGGAGCCAAGCCGTCAGGCACAGGCATTCTAGGGGAATACTGAAACGGTGTGATTTTGTAAGTGGGCCCACCAGGACTTGAACCTGGGACCTATCGGTTATGAGCCGACTGCTCTAACCAACTGAGCTATGGGCCCCGAGGCTTAGTTCTCTATGAAAGCTTTTAAGCGTTTGCTTCGACTGGGGTGTCTCAGCTTTCGAAGCGCTTTTGCTTCAATCTGACGAATACGCTCTCGAGTTACATTGAAATCTTGTCCAACTTCCTCAAGAGTGTGATCAGAAGCTTCCCCAATACCAAAACGCATTCTCAAAACCTTTTCTTCACGGGTTGTGAGAGTTGCCAACACTTTACGAGTTTGTTCGGAAAGGTTTACGTTGGTAACCGCATCTGAGGGGGAAAGCATTGCTTTGTCTTCAATAAAATCTCCCAAGTGAGAATCTTCATCTTCGCCAATAGGTGTTTCGAGTGAAATAGGCTCTTTCGCAATTTTAAGAACTTTACGAACCTTATCCACAGGCATTTCCATTTTTTCGGCAATTTCTTCAGGTGTAGGTTCTCGTCCCAGTTCCTGAACTAAATAGCGCGAAGTTCGAATGAGCTTATTGATTGTCTCGATCATGTGTACTGGAATACGAATGGTTCGGGCTTGATCAGCGATTGCGCGAGTGATTGCTTGTCGAATCCACCAAGTCGCATAAGTGGAGAATTTGTATCCACGACGATACTCAAACTTATCCACAGCTTTCATCAAGCCGATATTTCCCTCTTGAATGAGATCTAAGAACTGAAGTCCGCGATTTGTGTATTTTTTTGCAATAGAAACCACTAGACGCAAGTTTGCCTCTACTAGCTCCGCTTTAGCGATGTCAGACTTTCTTTCTCCGGCCAAAATCGCTTCATACATGTCTTTTAATTCGCGCGCTCGAAGATTAGCTTCTTTTTCCACTCCATCAATCTTCACGGCGGCTTCATTGATGATGTGCTCGATTTCAAGAAGGCCCTGATAATCTAGGCCGTGCTTCGCTTTAACTTGCTCTTCAACTTTCTTATTCTTTTTGGCGTCTTTTAAAAGATTTCGGAACTTACCAATTTGATCGGTGCCCACGCGACGAAGAGCCCCATACACTTCGCGTTCAGCTTCCTCGATGCGGTTCACCTGCTGCTTGAACTTAGCTACGATTTTATTGATGGTCTTTCTATTGAAGTTAATCTCTTGAAAGACATTCACAATTTTTTTTCGATTAGCTGCAAGCTTTTCTCTCAGCTTTTTTCGCTCATCTGCTTCAAGGCCAGTCTTAAGCAGCTTCTGCTCCACTGTGGTAAGGGCCTTCTCAAAGGTTTTAACTAAATTCATCCCTTCCAAAATGCGTTCTCGAGCTTCGGACTCATTGAGTCCGCCAGCTAGAGTAGAGCCAGAATCCGTTTCTGTGCTTTCATCTTCTTCTCCTGCGACTTCGCCGGATTCATCAGGAGCGGAACTGGAGGCATCTCCTTCTTCGCTGCTTTCTCCTTCGCTTTCAGCTCCGCGGAGAACGTCTCTGGCGCGGAGTTTGCCTTTTTCAATTTTGTCTCCGATAGCAAGAAATTCTTTAACGCCCATGGAGGAGTTTAAAATAACGTCTAATACTTCTGCTTCCCCATCCTCAATTCTCTTTGCAATTTCGATTTCACCTTCTCGGGTAAGAAGGGCGACTGCGCCCATTTTCTTCAAATAAAGTCTAACTGGATCTAACCCGCGAGTAAGAGCTTCTTCTTTTTCCTGTTCTTCTTTTTCAGTGGTTGTTTGTTTTTTTGCTTGTTTAAACTGTTTTTCGTTTTCGACAATTTCGATTTCGTTGTCTTCCAAAAGAGTCATCACTTCATCAATCGAATCAGATTCAGTGATTTCGTCGGGGAGTGCATCGTTGATTTCTTCGTAGGTAAGAAACCCTTTTTCCTTCCCTAATATAACAAGTTTTTGAAGTTCCTTTTTCTTGTCGATTTTGGGCATGTTTAATTCCTCTCCCTTTTCAGAGCAGGCTTCTGGATTCTTAAAAATAAGCAACCATTACTATCACTTGTTGCGAGGCGTTTCAATGGTCCCTGAGGCCAGATTATGGACCTTCTTTGGAGGGGGTGGGCGGCCGGTTACCCAGCTTAACATTCTTCAATTGTTCCAATAGCTTAAGCTGCTCCTCAGAGTCTCCCAGGCGTTGGCTCAATCGAACTTGGTTGGCTAGGCCCTGAATTTGAGCTCTTTGTTTTCGTTCAGAAATTCTCTTGGCCACTTCTGGGAACCATTGGGGATCTACGGGAGTTGAGTCGACTTCTTTCAGTAGGGCTTCCGTGAGCGAGGCCAAAATTTCGGGACAACTAGCGGTCGCTGCCATTCCTTGGAGGACGTTTCCCATGTGAACGGCATCTTGGGTGTCCCAAGCCTGCAGTAAAATAGCCTCAAGTTCGGGCTCTTTCAGAAAACCCACCCAATGCTCTTTAGGAAATTGAAGAAATTGTTGGGGGGCTCGAAGAGCTGCCCTAAAAAATTCCCAATCTTGTGGAAACTGTTGGCGTCGACTCATTTTACCGGGAGTCGGACGTGCTGGAACCGGGCGAGGTGCTGGAAAGGCAGGTGCTGCTGGTTTGCTCAATCGATACTGCGTATCTTGAGTGAGTTTTTGAAGTGCATCAAAAGAAACATTCAGAAGTCTGGAGACGTCATCCCACAGCACGGCACCTTTGTCCGGTAAACGCCGGCTAGCGACCAGAATAGGAGTCAACTCTTGAAGATATTTGGCCCGATCCTTTTCGCCCAAGCTTCCCTTGGCAGCAATTTCTTTGAGATATTTGGTGACTTGTTGTGGGGCTTGATCGCACAACTCAAAAAACTTCTCTGCCCCATTCTTTTTTACGAATTCATCAGGATCTAAGCCTTCAGGCAAAGTTACGTCTTTAGCAAACAAGCCGCTTTCTAGGAAAAGAGGCATGCTTCGGTGCCAAGCATTGATTCCTGCCGAATCAGGATCAAATACTGTGACCACTTTTTGGGTAAATGTTTTGAGTTCGCGGCAGTGTTCAGGAGTTAAAGCGGTGCCCATGGGAGCTATCGCATTGGGAACCCCTGCTTCAAAAAGCCCCACGACATCCATGTATCCTTCAACGACCAGCGCTTCTCCCTGCACACGAATTTCTCTTTGGTTTTCAAATAGCCCATAAAGTATTCGGCTCTTGTTAAAGAGTGGCGTATCAGGGGAGTTCAGATATTTAGGCTCATCTCCTTCTTTGAGCGCCCGCGCACCGAATCCTACAATGGTTCCGTTTTTGTCAGTGATGGGAAACATTAAACGTTCGCGAAATCGATCATAACCCTGATATTTTCCATCTTCTTTAGTGACGACTAGCCCTGCAGCTTGCAGGTCTTCCCATGCAAATCCTCGTTTGGTCATTACTTGAATCAGTGTGCCCCAACCCTTGGGCGATACGCCTAATCGGAATTTTTCAATAGACTTGGAAGTCAGTCCTCGTTTTTCTAAGTATTTCAGAGCGAAAGCATAGTTTTTGTCTTGGGTGAGCAAGTGATGAAAGTATTTAGCGGCCCATTCCAAAGCTTTGGATGCTCGAATTTGGCTTTCACTCAGCGGCTTTGCAGTTGCTTTTACAAAGGTCTTTTCCTCTTCAATTTTTACTCCGACATCTTTCGCAAGTCGTCGAACTGCTTCAGGGAATGCAATTTTCTCGTGCTCCATTAAAAATGTGAAAACATTGCCACCTTTTTGGCAAGAGCCAAAACATCGATAGACTTGTTTGAGTGGGTGAACATGAAAGGATGGAGTCTTCTCGTTGTGAAACGGGCAAAGGCCTTGATAGCCTTGACCGCTCTTTTTCAAAGTCACATATCGACCGATAACATCGACAATGTCACAACGGCTTCGAATTTCGTTGAGGATCGAATCCGAAAACAAAATCTCTCTCCTTCACTTTTCTGGGTCGCTATTTGGAAATCCAAGGGCTCGATTTTATAAAAAACCGGAGCTTTTGCTCTTTCGCCTTACTGATGCCGATACGAGTTGATGATTCAATCTGAGAATCTCTCAATTTTTTGCCTAAGTCGACGATTTTGAAATTAGCTTGGTCGAATTTTTTACCATCGAGCCGTTTATCAATTCCCATGGCTTGAGTGAGCTTGCCCGGTCCGCTGAGTAAGTTCCTCAGTTGGTACGAACCCGTAAGTTTACGATTTGTTTGCATTTGTTTGTGTCCCCAAAGGGGAATGCCCGCCCGGATGAGCACAGCTGCCCCTGTGCCTTTGGCCTCTGTAACTACGTTAATACAATGATAAAAACCATAAATGAGGTAAACGTAGGCCGTTCCTCCCGCTTCAAACATCGATCGGTTTCTGGGGGTTAATCCCCGGAAACTATGGCTGGATTCATCTCCTTCGCCTAAATAGGCTTCCACTTCGGCGATCTCACAAAGGTAGGATCCGCCTGAGTGTTTAATAAAAAGACCTTTGCCCAAGAGTTCCTTTGCAACCGTAACAGTGTCTCGCAAAAAAAATTCTGGAGAAAGAGGTGGACCTAGCGAAGAGGGGGAAAGTTCTATGAAGGGAAATTTATTTTGTGAGTTTAGCGCGGGCGATTTCATTCACAAGCTTTCCGTCCGCTCGTCCTTCAGCTTTGGCAAGTGCAAGCTTCATCACCTTACCGATGTCCGCTGGGCTAGAGGCGCCCGATTCAGTAATAGCTGCCACGACAAGAGCTTCTACTTCTGCCGAAGAAAGCTGTTGCGGGAGATAAACTTTAAGAACCAAGATTTCGGCCTGCTCTTTTTCAGCCAAATCCATCCGTCCGCCTTTTTCAAAGGCCACGACAGATTCTGTACGCTGTTTAATCAGAGTGGAAATAGTCTTCTGAATCTCCCCTTCGTCCAAAGGGGATCTCTTGTCGATTTCACGTTTTTTGATTTCCGCGATGAGCATTCGCAAACACCCTAAACGAATAGAGTCTTGCGACTTCATCGCGGTCTTCATGTCATTCTGTAACGTCGTTTTAAGATCCATGCTGAATATTCTCCGAATGATCAGCCTGGACGACGATCGAATACGCGTTTTGTAGCGCGCTTACGAGCGGCGATGGATTTTTTCTTTCGGCGCACCGAAGGTTTTTCATAAAACTCTCGGCGTCTAACTTCGGAAAGAATCCCACCCTTTTCGCAGATTTTTTTAAACCGGCGAAGGGCTCCTTCGTAAGGCTCATTATCTTTTACCTTAAGGCTTGGCAAAGGTATCACTCTCCCATCTAACGGTTTATCAGCTGCTATCCCCCAGGGATTTCAGCTGGCCTATTAAAGGTACTAAGGCTACTGGCGATGGAGGCGGGTCGTCAAGGTATGTTTAAAGAACCAGCATAGCGTCACCGTAACTGAAGAACCGATAACGTTCCTTAACAGCCTCTTCATACGCGTTCAGGCAGAGTGCTTTGCCCAAAAGTGCGCACATGAGAATAAACAGAGTGGATTGCGGTAGATGAAAATTCGTAATCAAACCGTCAACTTCCTTAAATTTGTACCCAGGGGTAATAAAGAGTTGAGTATTTCCTGAGGCCCCATAAACGGAGAGAGATTCCAAAGAGCGCAATGTGGTGGTTCCCACGGCAATAACTCGGTTGCCCGCCTGCCGCCTTCTTTTCATCTTTTCAAGGGTATCAATGGGGATGTTGTAAAACTCCTCGTGCATCACATGTTCGTTGATGTTGGGAGTACGAATGGGAGAAAATGTTCCGTAGCCCACATGAAGTAAAACATCCGCAATAGCCACGCCCTGTTTCTCGATGGAGCGCAACAGCTCCTCCGTAAAATGCAGCCCAGCAGTAGGAGCAGCAACCGAACCCGCTTCCTTACAAAAAACAGTCTGATAACGAAGGAGATCGTTCGGGGTTACTTCTCGCTTGATATACGGGGGTAGCGGGGGTTCCCCCACTGTCTCAAGCCAATTGAAAAAATCTTTTTGCGGAGCAAACGACACTTCAAAAGTTCCGTCCAGTTTTTTAGAAAGCGAACATTCACTTTGGTCTTTGAGAAAAACGATTTCGGTGTCTCGAACTCTTTTCCCCGGTTTTACTAGGCATTTCCAGGTTTGCGTTTTGGGGTCTAGTTGCTTAATTAAAAAAACTTCGATGCTTTTTCCGTTGGTCAGTCTAGCGGGGAGTCGGGCCGGGATAACACGCGAGGTGTTCCTCACTAAACAATCCCCTGAATTTAAAAAACGAGGAAGCTCATAGAAACGATGATGGGAAAAAGACCCCTCTGATCGATTAACGACCAAGAGTCTCGAATGGTCTCGAGGCTCACAAGGTTCTAGCGCAATGAGCTCTTGAGGTAGTGAATAATCAAAATCCGATAAAAGCACGCCACGAAAGCTACCAACATTTTAAAAAATTAATAGAAAAATCATTTCAGGACTTGAATCAGGGCTCCGGGATAATAATGAGCTAGTATCTCTTTATAAGTCTTCCCTTGTTGGGCTAAATACCGTGCCCCCCACTGGCACATGCCCACCCCGTGGCCATTTCCAACTCCATGAAAACTTACTTCGTCGCCTTCCTGTCTCCAATTGAATTTAGTGCTCTTCAGTTTGGTATATCCGACATGACTTCTCAATAAATCTGTTCCGAGCACGGCTCTCTGATTTCCAGAAACCAACTTGAGGCTAGCCAGTCGACCCGACGAACCACGATCTCCAGATTCTATTCGAAACGGAGTCTTCAAACTGAGACCTGTCCACCTCAGGAGTTCCTCGGCCTTAACGATCGTTTGCCAGGCAAAGGGGAATCGAATGCAGTAGGGACAGGAAACTTTCTGTTGGGGAAAAACTCCGCCATGGTTCCACACAAAGCGTGGTGTTTCGGTAGAGCCACCACAGCGCGAATGAAAAAATGCTTTGATAGGAGATTGATTAAATGTAAGCACTTCGCCTTGTGTAGCACGAACTGCCGATTGTACTCTGGGGTCTTCAGCATCGACTCCGCCATAAACTTGATCTTGTGTGGTCCTTTCCACATCGTAATCTTCGTGCTTCGGATTATTTATCATGTAAAGTGCATAAGTTCGTGAAGCTACTGCTTGAGCTTTCAGAGCTTCGATTTCCCAAGATGGGCTCATTTCCTCTCCGAGGGTTCCCAATAGGTAATCTTCAACTCCTAAATAATTAACGACGGAAAATGAATTTTCTTTTCGAGTCCATTTCAGAGCGCCACGAAAAACCCCATCTTGCAATCTTAGTTTGTCGGAAGGGCTTTGGCCGCCTCGCACAAAAACGAAACTTTCGTTGACGGGTTGCGAATTAACTTGAATAGGAAAAGCAGGAGAGTAACCCAGCGAAATATCCAGTTCTTTTCCTGATCTTATCCAGCCTCGACTCGGGTTGCCGCGATAATAAGAGCTCAATAAAAGCGAATGAACTTTTCCTTTTGGGATCGCCCTGTCTAGGAGAACTCTGATGGCTGTGTTAGACTGGATATCAGTAGCGACACCCACTCTGCTTATCGCAACCAATCCAAACAACAATAAAAGTCCCAGAGGGAATTTTTGAAAAATCTTTTTGTTCATTTGTTTTTCCTGAGGCACTTCCAGACAGGAATGCGGAAGCTATGTTTTCATTTTAACATGCAAAGTTCTTGGCTCTGTATTCCAATCCTCATTCTTTTCTGGTCAGTGCAATTCAACGGTAGCCAATGCCTGGCGCAAGAAGCACCGACTTCGTTTGAAATGGATTCCGAGATGATTCTTCGAGTCACCGATCCTGTACAAACCGGATTAATGAGCCCCGTCAATTTAGTGACGCTTGAGGAATCTCCCGTTCGAAAAAAGAGTGCCATTACCAATGAAAAACCTACTAAAACTGAGGAGTCTCCCTACCGAGTAAAAGTGCTCTTGGATGCGGGCCATGGGGGCAAGGATATGGGTGCAGCAGGACGCTACGGCATTCAGGAAAAAAACATCAGCTTAAATCTTGCGAAAAAAGTTAAAAGAGAACTCGATCGAATTTCAAAGCTCAATGGCTATCCCTTAGAAATACGTCTAAGTAGAGATGAGGACGTATTTATTCCCTTAAAAGAAAGAGCTCGAATAGCGAATGATTGGGGAGCAGATATGTTTATTAGTATTCATCTCAACTCCTCACCTGTTGTGAGAGCCAGAGGTTTTGAAGTTTACTTTTTAAGTCCCGAAGCAACGGATCCCGAAGCAGAAAAGCTTGCCCTGAAAGAGAGTGAAGGGAGTTTGCCGACAGACAAAGCAGATGTGCTCTCTATATTGTCGGATGTTCAAACTACTTTTCACACCAATGAGAGTGCGCTTTTTGCCGAGGACATGTTCTCTGCCATTTCCAAACAAGTAACTTCTAACGGGCGCGGAGTACGTCAGGGACCCTTCACCGTTCTCCATGGCACTAATATGCCAGCGATCTTGGTTGAAGTGGGGTACCTTACTCACCCGCAGGAATCTCTTCTTCTGACGAAAGAGGCCTACCTAAAACGTCTAGCCAGTGCTATAAGCTCGGGAATTATTGAATTTGGTTCTCGAACCCGAAAACTAGGATAGACATGAATTTTCGACATAGCGGACGCAGTCCTTCTGAGTTAAGGCCTATTAAAATCACTCCCCATTTTCTTTCTCATCCTCCGGGATCGTGTTTGATCGAAATGGGAGGAACCCGAGTAGTTTGTTCTGCCATGATTGAAGATTCGATTCCCAATTGGCTTAAAGGTCAGGGAAAGGGATGGTTGACGGCCGAGTACTCTATGCTTCCGGCCAGTTCGGGTCAGCGCATTCAGAGAGAGAGAAACAAAATTGGTGGTCGAACCATGGAGATTCAAAGACTCATCGGTCGTTCATTGAGGGCCGCCATTGATATGAACACGCTGGGCGAGCGCTCTATTTTAGTGGATTGTGATGTCATCGATGCTGATGGTGGAACTCGGACTGCTTCCATCACTGGAAGTTACGTTGCAGTTATGTTGGCCTTACAGAAAATGTCAGTCAAAATTCCTGTGTTGTCTCAAGTGGCTAAACAAGCGGTTGCCGCAGTTTCGGTCGGCATGGTGAAGGGAACGGCAGTGTTGGATTTAGATTATCCCGAAGACAAAGACGCCGAAGTCGATATGAACGTAGTGATGACCTCTGAAGGAAAGTTTATTGAGGTTCAGGGCACTGCTGAAAATGAGCCCTTCGACCGGAGGTCTTTAGACCAATTGCTTCAATTAGCCGAACGCGGAATCAATGAGCTTTTTCAAATCCAGAAGCAGGTTTTAATGAAGTGAACTCACTTCTGATTGCCACTCAAAATATTGGAAAAATCAAAGAGTTCGAAAAACTCTTACATCCGGTTTTCTCCTGCCTTCGGCCCGACCACAGAGCGCCCGCCGTTTTAGAAGATGGCAAAACTTACCAAGAAAACGCCCTAAAAAAAGCTCAGGGTTTCTTTGACGTGTACCAAGCGCCAGTACTTTCTGATGATTCCGGTCTTGAAATCGATGTATTGGGAGGAGCTCCTGGTATCTACAGTGCCCGATTTGGATCAGAAGAGTTTTCTTGGCCTGAACGGTTTGATTATCTTTACCGACAACTCAGCAACAGTCCCCCGGAGAGTTGGCTAGCTCGGTTTCGATGTGTGCTTTGCTACTATGACGGACACCAGGAACCCCAGTTTTTTGAAGGGATTTGTGAGGGTCGTATCGAAGTTCGGCCCCTAGGACAGGGGGGGTTTGGATACGATCCCCTTTTTTACTCTTTGGAGCTCCAGAAGGGGCTGGGGGTGGCTTCGGAAGAGGAAAAGGCCCTGGTCAGCCATCGAAGCCGGGCGGTTTCGGCCTTTCTTTCTTGGGTTCGATCACATCCTCACATGCTTACTTGACCACTCCCCATTCCATTGGATACCTTCTACCTTCTTTTGAACGCTTTTCTGACTTGCCCAGGTAGCTCAGTCGGTAGAGCAGAGGATTGAAAATCCTCGTGTCGGCGGTTCGATTCCGTCCCTGGGCACATCTTTTTA
>RFNO01000112.1 GCA_009927165.1 Pseudomonadota bacterium | reverse complement strand
GCCGCCCTGACTAAAATCTCAGAGCTAAGCATTTTAATGCAACTCGGAAAGGGGCAGGCGACATGCGGCCATAGGCATCAGCGGCCACTATGCACAATCAACCACTTACCTAAATTCTGGGGAGAACGAATCTGCCAATTCTAGTGAAGACAAATGTCGAAATAATATTCATGCATCTGACTCCTCCGCGGCGATGTATCCCTAATGAATGCATGACTGTAGCCTAATTCTCTAGCCTAAACTCATCAGCCTCCCCTCTGCGCTCTTTTCTGGCAGGCAAAATGCAACCTTCCCGGTTGTCCGTGGAGGCCGATTACCTGTGCAGAAAAAGCAGTTTCGATTTTTGCTAGCCGCTCTCGTTGTTCTAAGTGCACCGCTTTTACAAGCTCAAGAGAGCTCTACTGGCCATGCTGGCTCCTCTTATGAGCGCAACCACCGACGAGAGGTCGATACTCATTCAAGAAATAGGAAATACTTAGAACTTTGCAGTAAGTCAGGCGCTTCAGCTTCAACTCAAGAGGCCTCAAACCTATCCATCCGTTAGAAGGTAAGACCCAAGCTGCTTATGATCTCCTTCGAAGTAAATGTGCTTCATGCACAACTCTAAAAGCACTGCGGGCGCTAATACTTTTTCAGACATCTTAAATATCCAAGAGTTAGTGTCTAGAAGCATTTTGAGTCCAGGCGCCCCTGACAAATCCGCCCTGATCGATCGCGTAGAAGACGGCTCCATGCCCGTCGGCGGACCCGAGCTCACCCAAGCAGAAAAAGACATCTTAAAGGAATGGATCAAAAGTGGTGCTGAAACTTTTTCGCCAGATACCGCAACTGTTCCCGATGTGGGGTTTATTTCCAACGACGATTTAGAAGCTTGCATGCTCCAGGACCTTAAAGAACAAAGGCCAGAGGACCGTAGTTTTTTTCGGTACTTGAACTTAGGAAATCTCTACAATAGCAACCGAAAAGGGGAACTCGAGCGCACGCGGTTAGCCGTGAATAAATTACTGAATAGCCTGTCTTGGAGAAAAGATATCAAAAACCCAGTCGTCATTGACGGCACTCAAACGCTCCTTCGCATTGACTTAAGAAATTACCGATGGACTCCTGAAATGTGGGAAGAGATTTCTTTAAATAACCCCTACCCCGAAAGAATTGAAAGCCCCAAGCAAA
>RFNO01000083.1 GCA_009927165.1 Pseudomonadota bacterium | reverse complement strand
AATGGCGCACCCGGGAGGATTCGAACCACCGACCCTCAGATTCGTAGTCTGATGCTCTATCCAACTGAGCTACGGGTGCGCTTTAGAAGACGGCTACAATAGACCAAAACCCAACAAAATCAAGGGTTCAGAGAATCAGGGAGTGGAAGGGTCTTTTTCAGTAATAAATTCCAGAGGAAAAGCCTCGCCACTGATGAGGGTATATTCCTGATCTTTGAATCGAATGGATTCTCCGCTTTCTTCCCAAAGAAAATGCCTGACTTGCTGGTTATCGGAGACTTCGAGGGAATAAACTCTAGTTCCTGAATCCATTTCTTCTAAATAAATTCGGGTCGTTTCAAAAGGGAAGGACCGAAAGCCAGGATCACAGACTCCACCTGAACTCTGACAGTAAGGAAAAATCATCATTCCCTCATTGCCCTCAATCGTCACAGTCCCGGTCTTGTTATCTTCCTTGGGAGCATGCCCCCCTGAGGACTGAATGAGATAGGTTCCTTGAACTTTCACAAAAAAATCTAAGGCCGAAATTTCATTGCTTCCTTTTGCTGCCGAAAAGGCACTGATAGGGGCAAAAGTTAACAAGGCTACGGCTAGAATAAGCATCTTTTTCATCGTGGGCTCCTTGGGTGAAAATAACTCTTGTTTAAAAATACCCCATTTTTGATTCTTCGCACTGGTCCTAGGTCTAAAACGGGAGACAAGTGTTAAGCGCAAGGAATCAAAGGAAATGCCTTTAAAATCAATGGGATGGGAGAAGTGAGCCGCGATGGATTCGAACCATCGACCCCATCCTTAAAAGGGATGTGCTCTACCAACTGAGCTAGCGGCCCTTAACAGAGTGACAAGGAGAACTCTTGTATACTTAGGTGAAGGGTTTAGGCAAGACTCCTTTTAAGTCGTGATAGAATTCTTAAATATGGCTAGGAATCCCCTGCGAATACCCCTTATTTTTTTCATAGCGATGGGCTTTTGGTGGGGGGGGGTGAGCCGAGCCGATGCTTCTTCTTTTGACGTAAGCCTTTTTACGGGAATTTCTAGTCTTCTAAAACTCGGAGATTCCTATACCAAAGTTACTCAAGGCCTTCATTATTCCTTCAAACCCCTTAAACTCGTCGAATCCCCCGAAATGGCCCGGCTTAAGATTGAACAAGCGATTTTCTATCCCGAATTGGGGTTGAGAGTCTATTTTCGGCGAAACGGCGCTATTTTGATTACCCTACAAGAACCTTTTAAGGGGACCATTCGAACCAAAAATATCTCTCTATTTCCCTTTGGTCCTTGTCCAACCGGAGATTGGGAAAGCTTTTTGATTAAAGAACTCGGGAACCCTGAATTTAAAATGACAGGTGGCAAATTCAACTCGCAGGGTCTTTTTTATTCCTGGGGCGATATTAGTTTCAACAAAATGGGCCCCAATGAATTAGCTCTCTATCGAGATCCTCTGGTTACGAAATATCGAGAAAAAAACTTTGGTCGAGAGCTCACCGTTTCCCCCAATCTTGAGTGAGTAAAATTAAATGATGAACTATTTAAGTAAATACGAGACCCTTGCTTGGCCCCTAGGGATTGCTAGTGGAGTTCTTCTCTTTCTTCTTTTATTGAGAGGACTGTTTTTTCGTTATTTGGGTCCAAAAGCTAACCACTCTTCTACGCACTTTCGTGATACAGCCCTTTCTCTTATCAAAACTCCTTCTATTTATTGGTGTGTTGCGATCGCAATTTATCTAGGAATTGCCTTTGCAGATATTTCTCCCCGCAACAGCAGGCCCTTAAATGTTTCCATCGAAGTAATTCTGATTTTGTCGGTTACTTTAGTTTGTGCCAACATTGCTGCGACAGTTTTTACCAATTTAGTAACCAAAGAAAAAAGAACCGCTCCAGTGTCTGGTCTTTCGATTGGGGTAATTCGCGCGATTGTCCTTATTCCAGGGGTCGTATTGGTCCTGACCATAATGGGCGTCTCAATTACTCCCATCCTTGGAGCTCTAGGAGTCGGCGGTCTTGCAGTAGCTTTAGCTCTAAAAGACACTTTGGAAAACCTTTTTGCTGGAATTTACCTGATTTGGGATCGAACCATTCGAGTAGGAGATTACGTAAAACTAGAAAATGGAACTGAAGGAGAAGTAGACGATATTGATTGGCGCTCGACCCGTATAAGAACTAACGCTAACAGTTCAGTTATTGTTCCCAACAGTAAAGTTGCTCAAAGTGCCATCACCAACTACTGCCTGCCTGAAAAGAGAGTAACGACAACTTTGAACATTTTCCTGACTCTGGATAGCGATACCGATTTGGCAGAAAAAATTCTTATTGATGAAGCTCGTCGTGGGAGTGAAGATATTGTGGGATTGCTCGCTAACCCTAGTCCTCAAGTGAGATTTGGTACGCCTGCCCCAGAAGCAGCTCTTCAACTCCAGCTCATTTTCCAGGTTCGGGAATTTCAGGACCAGGGCTTTGTTTTGCATGAACTCAGAAAAAGAATTTACCGCCAATTCAAGAAGTCTGGGATCAGTCTCTATCAGCGAAATTTTGCCTAATCAAGAAAGTGTTATTTTCGCAAACTTTCTCTTTCCACATTGAAGAATCAAAATTGATTTAGGGTCCACCTGTACGGTCTCATCTTTAATAACTGTTTCGTTGATTCGAACTGCCCCTTGCGCCACCATTCTCTTGCCTTCACTGGTGCTTCCTACGAATTTAATATCCACTAATAGTTTGGGAACCCAAACTTTCCCCTCAGTGGCTGTAAAGAGAAATTCAGGCAAATCATCGGGTACTTCTTTTTTGGCAAAAACCTTTTCAAAGTGGTGTTCTGCTTCTTCCGCTGCTTTGCTATTGTGAAACCGGGTCACAATTTCCTTGGCGAAAGAAACTTTTACAGTTTTTGGATGATGTTTTCCCGCTTGGAGTTCTTTAAAAAGAGTATCGATTTCCTGCGTTCCGAGTGAACTCAAGAGGTCATAATACTTTCGCATCATCGAGTCGGGAAGACTGAGCAGTTTACCAAAAATTTCATTTGGGGACTCATTTACTCCAACGTAATTATTGAGCGACTTGCTCATTTTTTGAACCCCGTCTAGCCCTTCCAAAAGGGGCATTGTGATGCACACTTGAGGTTCGAGTTGATAATCTTGCATCAACTCTCTTCCCATAAGCAGATTAAACTTTTGATCGGTGCCACCCAGCTCTACATCAGCTTTCAAGGCTACTGAGTCGTAGGCTTGAAGCAATGGGTACATGAATTCATGCAATGAGATACTTTGTCCTTCACGGTATCGCCGATTAAAATCTTCTCTCTCAAGCATTCGAGCAACATTTGCATGGGAGGCCAAGCGGACAAAATCGTAGGAGGAAAACTTTTCTAACCATTCGCTATTAAATTTTATAACTGTTTTTTCAGGATCAAGGATTTTGTAAACCTGTTTTTTATAGGTTTCCGTGTTTTTTAACACTTCATCTCGAGTTAATTGGGGGCGGGTTTTTGATTTACCAGAAGGATCTCCCACGAGCCCAGTGAAGTCACCGATAAGAAAAACGACGGTGTGTCCGAGCTGCTGGAACTGGGCCATTTTCTGCATGAGAACGGTATGCCCCAAATGAATGTCAGGCGCCGTTGGGTCGAACCCTGCCTTAACAGTAAGAGGTTTCTTTGTGCGGACTGATTTTTCCAGTTTTTGCAGAAGATCTTTTTCAGGAAGAATTTCCTGAGTTCCCCTTTTGATTTCTTTTAATTGGTCCTGAGCAGAAAGTTGATTGGCCATTAGATGAGATCTCCTTCTTCCACATCTATCCCACTGACACTTTGACGAATTCTTTCGATCGCAGTTGCTTTGTGTTGATCATTTATAGTGATCACGACGCAAGATATTCCCGGGTTTTCTTTGGCCTGCTGAACCATTACTTTTCGCTTAGTCATGAAGCGACGGATGACCTCCTCGGGTTTCATGCCAATAACCGAATGGAAAGCACCTGTCATACCCACATCCGTTATGTAAGCGGTGCCCCCAGGCAAAATTTGGTCGTCCGCAGTTTGTACATGGGAATGACTCCCAACCACCGCCGAAACCCGTCCGTTCAAATGCCATCCCATTGCATACTTTTCACTGGTAGCATCTGCGTGCATATCAACCAAAATAGAAACCGGACTGCGTTGCTGGGCTAAAACACGATCGACTTCGATAAATGGGCATTCAATACTATCCATAAAGACTCGACCCATGAGATTGATAACCAAAAGACTAAATCCATTTTTCTCTAACAGGAAACGTCCTTTTCCAGGACACCTTTCTCTTGGCGAATCCGGGAAATTAGAAGGGCGAATCAATTTTGCATTGGTCTCGAACAGCGACAAAACTTCTTTATTGTCCCAAATGTGGTTTCCGGAAGTAAGAAGATCAAAACCCATTTCCATCATTTCATGGTAGGTTCTTTTATTAATTCCCTTGCCCCCTGCCAAGTTTTCCGCATTTCCCAAAATAAAGTCCGGTTGATATTTCTGTTTCAAATCAGGAAGAATTTGTTTGATAGCCCTTCTTCCGGGCTTACCAAAAATATCACCAAAATAGAGAACAACCATTTATCGTGACTCGACCTTCTTAGCGGGAAAAAATCCGCACTCTGTAACAATAGCATCCATCCTAGCATCATGATGCGTATGGGCAAGGTTTTGCTGATGGAATTGTGCGTGAAAGGCTATTCCCCATCGTTTGGGACTGCGATTTAACTCAAAAAACCGGTCGTAATAGCCTCCACCAGTTCCGATGCGATTCCCGTTTTGATCAAACCCGTAACCGGGAACAAGCAGGACATCACTCCCTTCCCAGACCAACGGGGTAGAGCTTCCGGTGGGTTCTAGTATCCCCAGAGGGCCAGGGCTGAGTTCAGTTGCTCGGGAGACTTCATAAAAAGACATAGACTTATTGGTGGTATCAATTTTGGGAAAAGCATAAGGACGGGGATAAAGCTTAAACAGCAGGCTCAGGTCGATTTCCCATTCGCGACAGGCATAAATTCCGATGTGTCGGAATTGTTTGAATGAGGGAGAGGCAAGAAGGACCCGGCAAAGCTTCTCACTGATTTTTGAGCGTGAAGCGGGATCTTTCGGGTAATCTTTCTTCCAAGCTTCGCGAATCTGTTTCTTGCTCAGACTTATCGATTCGATTGCAGATCCCATTCTAATTTTTCGAGAAGTTTCTGAGCTTTTGATAAAACAATCGCACGATGCTCAGATGACTTTCTCTTCGTCTTAATGAGATCGCTTGCGAAGTCAAAAGCTGCGAGCATGGCCGCTTTTTGTAGCGTAAGGCTCGAATTTTTCTTCTTCAAGGATTCAACTCGTCTGCGTACCATTTGAGCTACTTCTTCCAAATGTTCCTGAGACTCGTTTCCTTTGAGTTCGTACTTTTGATTCCCGATGAGTATGTCAATGCTGTTCATGGCTCAAATTGTACCATTCTTAGAGCCTGACCCAAACATTTTCTATGGGGACTTAAGGCAACTGGGCTACTTGTTCAATGGCACCAAAAATAGATATCCCATCCTGAATGCAGTCAATGCTTAGCTTGTCACCTGGCTGTAACCACGGGGTAGAGGGTTTTCCGGATTCAATAATTTCCTGAAAACGCTTTTCAGTTAAACAAGCAAAACCCGTTTCCTTGGATTCATTCGAAATCGTGCCCGTTCCCACGATCGTTCCTGCAGAAAGTGGGCGAGTGCGGTTGGCGTGAGCAACCAATTGACCCATTGTAAAATGCATTTCGCGTCCGTTCGGGTGTCCAAAAAGTTGGTTATTCAATGAAACTTGGACATCGAGATGGATTCGTTTTCCGTCCCAAGCACTTCCTAGTTCATCAGGCGTAACGACGATGGGGGCAAATGCGGAATTAGGCTTTGATTGTAGGAAACCAAACTTAGTTTCAATCTCTTGTTTAACGATTTCTCGAAAAGTGATGTCGTTAAATAAACAGAACAGAACCATATAAGGCCCCATTTGCTCAGCTGGAGTTCCCTTGGGAACATCTTTTACGATCACGCCAAACTCGCCTTCAAAATCACCGCCAAATTGAGTGTCCATTAAATGGATGGGAGAGTTCGCTGGAAGCAAAAAATCACTGACTCCTTGATACATGAGAGGAGTAACTTTTGCAGATTCGGGCATTTGATCGCCCCTAGCCTTTCGGGCCCTAACTACGTGGCTTAGGAAAGCGCTTCCATCGTAGAAACCGTGGCTTTTGGGCAGCGGACTTATGCATTGATTCAAATTCAAGCGAAAAGAGTTCGGCGCAGAGCTCTGGTTGAGTGCCGTCGATAATTTTCTGAGAACAGGTTCCCATTCATCCCAGCTCTCCAGCGCATTCATCAAACTGATCTCCGGAGACACCTTAACCGCTGTTGAATTTTCCTTAGACACAACAATTAATGCTCCATCTCGATTTTTCGGATTGGAACTGGGAAGTGTGGCCAGTTTCATGGGAACTCCTTCTTTAAAAATGTATCGGGCTCATCAAGACTGCAACTTCCGAAAGTGGCGGCGTGTCGCTGTCGAGCAGATTCGATTTGTTCGTTAGTGAGACTCTTTCCCCGCCAAGAAAATCCCGATTCCGTGAACACAAACTCACTGGAGACAGAAGACTTGAGGCAGTTTTCGATGTCCACTTTAGAAAACTCATCTGAACCTAGAGAAAATGCCAAGTTGATTGCTGCAAATAAATTTATAAACCCAAACTGTTCGTCGTGAGAAATGGGTCGATGAAGTCCTTGTGTAGCTTTGAGCTTTACTCCTAGAGAAGCACATTCATCAATGGCCAGGGCAAGTTGATCCGCACGGGGTGTGAGTTGACCGCCCGTTCTAATTTTAAGCGCTGGCATGATAGGGCTTTCAGAATTTTCGGAAAGCCACTCAGCCATGATTCGAACCACTCCCTCAAGAGTCTGTTCCCAAGCACCTTCCAAACTTGCTTCAAAATAAACATCTAGTTCACTGGGCCAAATCATTTCTATTTTTTCTAAAGCGGGAAAAATATACTCGCCTGAGGTAATGCCTTGACCTGGTTGAGTGATACATAGGGGCAACCGGATCTCGTAACTCACTACTTCCTGTTTACAGGAGCTGTAGTAGTTTCTCTCTTGAATTCTTCGCAACTCGCGAAAATCCCAATCTACCGATTTTATAAATTCAGAAGTACTCTCTCCGGGATTGGCATTTCCCAAAATAGAAAAAAGCCAAGGTGTGCCGTTCGAGCCACACTCAAATAAAAACCGGGGGCTCAACTTTTTAAACTCAGGCAACGCCAAGACGACCCGATTCATCAGCCAAGGATGAATTCCATCGTTTCTAAAAGTGGCAGCTCGTTTGAGGGTAGAAGCGAGATCAAGACTCGCTGGGGGAAACATCCCCGCATAATCGATAGTGCCTGAAAGAAGCGAATGTTTACCCGAGTAAGCTGCCATGTTGGGCAAAACTTATCGGAAATATAAGGCGAAAACAAGCCATAACGCTAAGCGCCTTCTTCCCGTCTTGGAAAGCCAAAATATGTCTTAACCTTCACAAAGAAACGCCGATAAAGAAAATAAGTAGTTCACTTCAGTTGTTCAAATCCAAAAAAAATTAAAAAAAGCCAAAAGGAGCTAAGCGATGAGCAGTCCCTATGTGCGCCAAGATGCGGACCTCAAGGAAAATGAACCTGAGACGCTGAAAGCGATTTTCATCGAAACCTATGAGAAGTGTAGTTTCTGCAATTCCAAATTGGTTTTTACCCACGATCTCAATTTAGGCTATCTGCAAGTGGTAGAAGTGGCTCGTTGCCCGGGATGTGGAGTGACGATGAATCCCAAGAAGTTTACTCTCCAGTAGACCCCATCAGAGAAAGATACGCTCTCTTTTCTTTAATTGCCGATGAATTTCTTTTTGTAGTTTTAATCGGATGTGACGGCTCACCTTGGTTACGTAGGCTATGTCATTTGCTTTATCCGGATCCTTCTTCAAGTAAATCGGGGGTAAAAACTTAATGTGCCAACGAGCCGGAAGAGGAATTACATTTAATGGCACTGGTATGATAATTCCCAGAAGCTCTTTAGCCCACTTTATTTGTCTCAAAGTGATATGTGTTTCTTCTGCGCCGATAACGATGCTCGGAACTATTGGTGCTCCAGTTTGCAGTGCCAATCTCACAAATCCTCTTCTAAATCTTCTTAACCGATAACGGTACTTCGTGAGTTTAAAGTTTCCCTCTTCTCCTTCTGGAAAAAGTAGCAAGGGCTGTTCTTTTTTAAGTACTTTTAATCCATTTTCTATATTGGCGGAAACCAAACCGAGCTTTTTGACGTGAACACTGATTTTCGGATGAAGAAACCATAATTTATGAGCAATAATTCTGGGAGCACGCTGAGTGGACACATGAATTTGATGGCCCAGCATGAGCGCATCAAAGCCCATGTAACCGCTATGGTTGCCGATCACAATACAGGGACCTCGCTTCGGAATGTTTTCCGCGCCTTCAGTAGTAACACGAAGATACTTCTGAAAAATCTCTAGAAAAAAATTAGGTAAGACTTTGTAGGCTAACTCTTCTTTGGTGAGACCAGAGGCGTCCAGAGCTCTACTAAAGGCCTTCTTGAAAATTGCCTTCATACTTTCAAACGGCTACGGGAGAGGCAGGGAGAATCTTAATCATCCCAGATTTTTTTAAGCGAATTAGTCCCTCAAAAAGGTCCACATCCCAGTTTTTACTGTAGTCCAGAATATCCGTTACAAACTTAAAAGCAACCACATCAGTGAGAGTGGAAAAATCAAGTGGAGATAGAGCAATGGAAGTATTCATCGAACTTGCTTCAATATCCAGTTTCAGATTCGTTGGAGGAAGCTCTTTCTTTAGAGTCTGAAATCTTAATTGGTGTTCTTCACCTTCTTTAACGAGAGCTTCAACGTCCCTGTTTATGATCTCTCTCGCCTCACAATCCTCCGGATTTTTTCTGTTAAAAAGAAAACGAGGGCTATCCCACAGAAACATGCGATAAATGGCTTTGAGTTGGGTAACTGCTCCAGCTTCTGCAACGGTAATTTGTCCCTGGATGAAATCGATTTTCCCTTCCTCTTCGGGCTTGGCCCCTCGAACCCAGAGTGTTCCCGTTCGTTCTAGTTCAGCGATAGTTAGAAGAGCATCGCCCAAACCCTGAGACTTATGGAGGGGAAGGGTAGATTGGCTCCCGGCTTCTTTTCGGATTTCGAGATTAAAGAGCTCATTTGCATCTGTTAAGCGCTCCATTTTTCCGACGGCAGCTTTAAGTTCAGCAAAAAGACTTTTGTTTTTTGAGTCAGGCTCCGTTTGTAATAACAAGGTTTTTAGAGACTGGAAAAGGTGTTTCAGTTGATCCTTTTTCGTACGCGCAGAATCCGCGCGGGAAAAAACTGACTGCGCATTTTTATCTGCAAGTGCTGGGTTTTCGATGGTTGCGTAGATTCTATTCCCTAACGCAAAGGCAAAATCCTCTTTTGAAAAAGATTTCCCAACCCACAGGATCAAAACGGGATGTTCTGAAGTTCTGATCTGAGTGATAATCTGTTTGCTCGTATTCGAGTTTTCAACAATTGCGATGTGAGATTGATCAGGACGAGCATGTTTTTGAACAAAGTGAGCAACACTGGCTTCATAACTGAGGTTGATGAGCCCCTCCGATTGCCATTCATTTAAGATTTGTTTAGCCCACGGACTAAATTCACCTAGGGCAATGGCCTGACATAGGGGACTTTGCATAAAGATTCTCCGGTAGACAGAGCAATCAATGATCGTAGCGTTTTCTGAAGAGCCGTTCTAAGCGTGGCTGTTTTGTTACAAGTGCCACTACAAAGTCCGAATGATTCGGAAAATAACCATTTCCAAAAAGTAGTTGGGCACTCGTTCCGATTCCTTCGGCTCCCAAAGTTACTTTGGTAAACGAAGTGGCCATACTAAAGAAAATGATTTTTCCGGATTTGTGGGCGCTTACTAAAGCGCTCACTTCAGTGTTGGGCACGCTGGCGACATTGATAACTACATCTATCATTTTACCACGCGTTGTTTTTTCTACCAACTGATGGACAGCCAAAGCATCGGTAGCATCTATCGACCATACCTCATCGCAAATGCCTAGACTTTTGAGTTCTTTGGCCAAAACCGGGTTACGCTCAATCCCATAAACTTTTCCGTGACGTCCCACCTTTTGTCGTCCCGCAGCACAGCTTAGGGTGCCTGCTTTACCCCCAGCACCAATAACTAAGAGACTCTGGTTCTTTCGCAGAGTGTCGTGCACTAAAGCCGGGGCACCAGCGACATCAAAAAGAGCCATAGCTAGTTTTTCGGGGAGGTTCTTGGGAAGTTTAGCAGCAATACCACTCTCAAACAGAATCGCATGACCAGTGGCTTCAATTTGATGAGTTTTTAAGTCGATGTTTCTGATGCTTTCTAAGTGAAGCGGAGTAAGGGTGAGCGAAACAAGCGTAGCAACGCGGTCTCCCTGTTTTAATTTCAAAGCACCCTGGTACCGTGAGCCGATTTGTTTCACCGTACCTACCAGCATGCCACCTGATCCTGTTACACGGTTTTGCTGTTTCCCTCGTGTGTGGCAATTTTCTAAAATAATTTCAGCAATTTTTTCTTTGTTGCCGCCGGTTTGTTGTTCCATTTGGACAAAACTGGCAGCGTCGATATTTAAGCGTTCTACTTCTATTAAAATCTCATTGGAATAGATCGGAAGAGAGGAATCTAAACTTTCAGCGGATTGGGGCAGGGTCTTCTTGCTGTCCCTTACTCGATGGGTCCCAAAAAAATCAGATTTAGTTTTTCTTTCTCGAATCACCCCACAAAACTACCCACTTATTTTTAATACGCCAAGTCGTATTCAAAATAAGTCATCGCGCCCTTTGACCTTCTTGTTTCCTCCCAGTATGAAGAGATTAGTCATTATGCATTCAAAGCGTTTCATTGTGATTGCTGGAAATATTGGGTCTGGCAAAACGACATTAACTCGGCTTCTCGCAGAGAGATATCGTTGGGAACCCCATTTCGAAGTTGTAGCGGAAAATCCTTATCTGGCTGATTTCTACAAGGACATGCCCCGTTGGTCGATGCAGTTGCAGGTCTTTTTTCTATCTAAACGATTTCAAGCTCATAAAACCATAGTTTATGGAGCGAGTTCTGCCATCCAAGATCGTTCTATTTATGAGGACGCCCATATTTTTGCCCGTGCTCTTTATGAGAGTGGCAAAATGGAAAAGCGGGATTATGAAAATTACTATGAGCTCTATAGTGCGATGACCCAGCTTCTTCCTCCCCCCGATTTGGTCGTCTACATGAGGCGATCGGTTCCATGTTTACAGGAGCGAATCGCTCAGCGAGGAAGAGATTACGAAAAGAACATTCCCGACGAGTACTTAGATCATCTCAATCGCTGTTACGACGATTGGATCGAAAACTATAGCATTGGAAAAGTACTCACGGTCCAGGCCGATAATCTGGACGTAAAAAACAAACAAGAAGATTTAGACTATGTTTGCAGTAAATTAGAAAATTCCTTAGAACAACCCGAGCTTTTTTCTACTTGCTAGGGGAATAACTACTCTTTCGAATCTTCAAACCAACCTTGAGGCAGTTCTTTTTTAGCAATGGCTTCTGCTAAAACCCGATGCTCAGGTAGACCAATTTTCTTTTCCAGTTGCGCCATCTCGATAGGTTTTACGTGGGAGGCGTAAGCTTTTTTGAAGTTAATCACTCGTTGCGCAGAAACCTCAATCCGCTCTTTAGATATTTTTCTGTCTTGCACGGCTTTCACAATCGCTTCGTATGGGCCTTCGGGGAATCCAGGATCCCCTCGGTAAATGAGTATGTCACAACCTGCTTGTATCGCCATTACTGCAGCTTCTTCTGCTCCATAATTATCAGCAATGGCTTTCATCTCAAGATCATCTGAGAAAACAATTTTCTGAAAACGAAGCTGTGTTCGTAAAATATCATTGATAATTTTTGGAGAAAGAGTCGCTGGCAAATCAGGGTCCAAGCTTTTGTTAATAATATGCGCAGTCATGATACCTTCTACGCGACTTCGAATCATGCGGCGGAAGGGGATAAACTCAATCTGTTCGAGATCCTCCAAAGACTTATCTACTACAGGAAGCGTCAGGTGCGAGTCTTCATTCGTGTCTCCGTGTCCTGGGAAATGTTTGGCAACCGCCCCCACTCCACTTTTTTGAAGTCCTCTACAAACCCCAGAAGCCATTTTGGCACAAACTTCTGGATTACTTGAAAACGCTCTTCCTGCGATGATGGGATTTTTGGGATTGGTGAGTACATCAACGACTGGAGCAAAATCGATGTTTACTCCAAAAGCTTCAAGCTCTTTTCCAATGGCGAGACCGAAGTGGAAAGCTAATTTGGGTGAACCAATTTCACCAACATGATCCATCCCAGCAAATCGAGTAAAGGGGGGCGACAAACGATCGACTTTTCCTCCCTCATGATCAATAGAAATAATTAAGGGAGGAGAATCCTTTAGCCGACAGTCTAATTGGAGTTCATTGGTGAGAGTGGCGAGTTGTACGGGCGACTCAACATTTCGTTTGAAATAAATAGTTCCGCCCAAATTAAACTTTTGGATTGCCGTTTTAAAACTGGCAGGAACCGTTAAGCCATCAAATCCCACTAAAAAAAGCTGACCAATTTGTTTTCTAATATCAGTAGACGTGACCATAAATATTGTAAAATTATAGGATTTTCAGAAACTTATGGCAAGAAGGCTTCCTAAGTGACGAGTTACTTTTTCTCGTCTTTCGGGGTTCGAATAATCGAACGTTTGTTGCCTTCTAGGGTTCGCTTGCGAATTCTTAGAAAATTAGGGGTAACTTCGACGACTTCATCGTCGGCAATCCAAGCAATGCACCATTCCAAAGTTAGGACTGGCACAGGAGTGAGGATAATATTTTCATCGCTACCAGCCGCTCGAATATTAGTAAGTTTCTTTTCGCGAGTGATATCAACATTTACGTCATTTGGACGATTGTGCTCTCCAACAATCATGCCTTCGTAAACATCAGTCCCCTCTTTTACAATCATTTTTCCGCGATCTTCTAAATTAAAAATCGCATAAGGAGTTGTCCGTCCGGGTCTATCCGCAACGATAGCGCCATTGACTCGATCTACGATGTGTCCTTTGTGTGGAATATAGCCATTAAAATAAGAACTCATTAACCCTAGACCACGAGTATCGTTTAGGAATTGAGCTCTAAAACCAATCAATCCTCTCGACGGGATATCAAACTCTACTCTGACTCGATCAGTACCCATCTTTTGAAGATTGGTCATTTCCCCTTTTCGAATTCCCAGCTTCTCTGTAACGGCACCTACACAGTTATCTGGAATATCCATTACGACATGTTCCAGGGGTTCTTCTAACTGACCATTTTCTTCTCGAGTAATAACTTTGGGTCGGCCCAACATGAACTCATATCCTTCACGTCGCATTTGCTCAGCTAGAACCGCAAATTGCAATTCGCCACGACCCCTCAAAATAATCGTATCGGACGTTTGCCCTCTTTCAGCATGAAGAGAAACATTGGTTCGAAGTTCTTTTTCAATCCGGTCCCAGAGAACTCTTGAAGTTAATCGATTGCCGTCTTTTCCAGCTGTGGGTGAGCTGTTCACTAACATTTCGATCGAAATAGTGGGCTGTTCAACGTGAATTCGTTTAAGGGGATTAGGCTTTCCAGCTTGGCAGACGGTATCGCCAATTTTGAGTTCCTCAATGCCAGCCACAATAGCAATATCTCCCGCAACGGCTTCTTCAGCTGGAACCGTTTTGAGCCCTTCATAAGCAAAAAGTGCAGTGATTTTTGTCTCAGGGGAAACACCTTGTTCTTGGCAGAGGACGATTTTATCGCCGATTTTGAGCCGGCCAGAAAACAGCTTCCCAATGGCTAGGCGGCCTAAATAATCACTGTAACTCGTATTAGTAATCAACATCTTCAACGAATCATCTTGAATTTGAGGGCCAGGAATCGTTTCGATAATGGTGTCGAAAAGGAGAGTCAGATCCTTGCCCGAGTCTTTTTCATCAGGATCTTTTACTGCGACTCGTTTTCTTGCATTAGTGTAAACAATCGGAAACTCAATCTGATGGTCCTTGGCATCTAAATCTAAAAAGAGTCCATAGGTCTCATCGATCACTTCTTTGATTCTGGCATCCGGCCGATCAATTTTGTTGATGACGAGAATAATTTTGAGATCACGCTCAAGCGCATGTTTTAGTACAAATCGGGTCTGAGGGAGAGGACCTTCGGCAGCATCTACGAGCAGTAAAGCGCCATCCACCATCTCAAGGCCGCGTTCTACTTCGCCACCAAAGTCAGCGTGTCCAGGGGTGTCGACAATATTTATTTTTACCCCTTTGTAACTAATGGAGGCATTTTTAGCGACTAAAGTAATCCCTCGCTCGCGTTCCACATCGAGACTATCCATGGCCCGTTCAGCAATTTGCTGATTTTGACGGAAAGTGCCTGCTTGCCAGAGTAAGCCATCCACGAGAGTGGTTTTGCCATGGTCAACGTGGGCAATAATGGCAATATTGCGGATTTTTTCGTTTATTTGGGACACATCTAACCTTTTAAAAAGAGTGCCGATTTATACCAAAAATCGATCTTTTTAGTTAGCAAAAAGTCTTGTGATTTCTTTTGCCTTTGGTAGAAGTGCCATTTCATGAATCAAGCTCCACAATGTTCGCGCTGTTGGAAAGACTTATCTCTTTGCATTTGTTCGGAGATCCAAGCAATTCCGCACCAAATCCAAGTGCTCATCCTTCAGCACCCAGGTGAGGCGAAATCCCCCCTCACTACCACTCGTTTAGTAGCTTTAGGGCTTCAAAATGTGGTTCATCGAGTGGGGCTGTCTTGGGGTTCTCTCAATCTGCCCTGAAAACGGAGGCAAAAGCTGAAAATTGGGCGGTTCTTTTCGTGGGGACTCAAAAAAATGCTAACCAGATATTGAAAGATAAGGACTTTGCCTTGGTAGACCGCGGAGGAAAACCACGAGCCATTGAGGGCATTAAGGGGATAGTCGTTTTGGATGGAACCTGGAAACAATCTAAGACGCTCTGGTGGAGGAATCCCTGGTTATTAAAATTAAGCCGGATTATTTTAAATCCTGAATTAAAGTCGCTGTACGGAAACCTCAGAAAGGAACCCAGAGAAGGGCTCCTCTCGTCATTGGAAGCTACCGCTTTTTGTCTCGAAGCGCTGGGAGAATCTCCAGCCGTTAAAGAGCATTTGCTTGAAGTTTTTCAAACTCAATTAAACCGTTGGAAGCAAAACTAACGGTTTTTTAGGTTCTTTTCTATTTCTTGAAGGACCACTTGCTTGGCCTCTTGAAGAGACTTTGATATCCTGGCGCCAGCAGCAAAACGGTGTCCACCACCTCCGAATTTTTTTGCGATTTCAATGACCGGTTGTTTACGTAGTCCGCGTAAGCTCAATTTAACCGTACCATTATCCTCTTCTCTGAAAAGTGCGGCAATTTTGACCCCTCTCAAAATCAAGAGGTGTCCAATAAAACTCTCCGTGTCCTCGATAGTAGCCCCAATATTTATTCTGATTTCTTTTGGTATGGTTAACCAAGCACAGCTGCCATCACTTGAAATTTCAATAGATTTTAGTGCTTCTCCCAAAAGCTTCAATTTCTGAACACTGTCTCTAGAAAAGAGTTCTTCAAAAACACTTTCTGGTTTGACGCCTTTTCTTAAAAGTTCAGCTGCCATTTCATGGGTGGCGGGGGTGGTTCTCTGAAATCTAAAATTTCCAGTATCGGTTACTATAGCTACATAGAGCGCCACTGCCATATCATAATCAACTTCTCCACTTTGGCTTTTTATGAATTGATAAACCAGTTCGCCTGAGGAACTCATGGATTCGTCGATAAGATGTCCTTCAACATTACTGAGTTCCTTTACGTGATGATCCACAAATAAAAAAGGAACTTTGAGTGCTTTCAGCGGAGCTTCCAAAGGACCTAGCATTTTAGTCTCATTAGTATCGACGACAATGACAGCTTCAACCTTCGGTAATGGAGTACCGAGGGCGAAAACCTGAATAACCTGATTCGGATCTGCTATTTGAAACTTCTCCGGAGTCGGGGATGGATTAAAAATAACTACATCTTTCCCCAATTTCTTGAGAAATCCAAAAAGGGCGATCTCAGACCCAACCCCATCTCCATCAGGTTGAACATGAGTGGTGATGAGGAAATGATTACGTACTTTTAAGGTTTGGCCAAAGTCTTTCAACGGACTTTCATTATAGGCCAAGCACTTTTTCTTTTAAAGTCATTCGGTAGCCGATAAATTAGTACATACCTGATCCCTTTGAATGGGCGTAATGGGGGGTGAGAGAGGTGAGGAAAGAGGAGGAATAATGCTACCC
>RFNO01000073.1 GCA_009927165.1 Pseudomonadota bacterium | reverse complement strand
AATAAAAAAGGGATCCCTTTCGGGATCCCTTTTTTATTTAAATGAAGCTTCCCAGAAAATTTAGTTCTGGGCTTCGACGGATTCGATAAAAGAAGCAATATCCTTAAGCCCTTTTATTTCATCAGCGGTCAAAGCTGATTTAACCGAATAATAGGGGGGAGCATCAGTAGGTGGATTCCACATAACCTGAATTTTATTTTTTGTGAAAGCTTCACGAACCTTCTTTACTTGAGCCGGAGTTAAACCTGACATCATCTGAATCGTATAACGTTTGGTTTTCTCTTGGGGCTCAACAGAAACGTGAAAATCCTGAGTCAGATTTTTCAGCTCCTCTTCATCCATGTAGCTAGAAACACTTAAGTAGCCTGTGGGCATTTCCCAATCTTTATCCGAAGGGTACTCAATTTTCACACCTTTGGATTTTAAGAGGTTTCTTAATTCTTTAAGCTTTTGACTGGAAAGTCCTTGTTCATACTTGAGTGTGTAACCCCAAGATACACTTTTATCCGCTTGGCTCTTTCCAATGGCATTGTTGTCCCCTACTTGCGCACGACCGCTTCTGGGAAGTGGCTTGAAGTTACCGTGTTCAGCAAACAGGCTGATGGAACTTGCCATGACGACCAGGGATAGGAATAAAAACAGGTTTTTCATAAGCGATCTCCATTTCTAAAATTGAGCTTTAAATTATACCTGAGAAATGTATTTGAATCCCCTTTGCTTTTTTTTTTAGTCTCTCTGCGCTAAACTAATTTAATGCTCATCGTGTCAGATTTAGATGGAACCCTGGTGGGAAGAAACGCTCCCCTGTCCGCTGCCGACAGGCAGTCTTTTTTAGAAGCTAAAACGGCGGGCGCTATTTGTGCCATTGCAACCGGACGTAGCCTACTCGGGGTTCAAAAGGAAATTGAACCCAATTTCCCCTTAGACTATCTAATTTTTTCCTCGGGTGCGGGAATTTACGATTGGAAATCCAAAAAGCTGCTTCGGGATGTTTCCATGGGTTCCGAAGAAGTGCTCTCGGTTTATTCCTACCTTTCTCAGCAACGGAAGGATTTTACGATCCAACTGTCTGCTCTTGAATCCCACCGGTTTTTCTACACCCCTAAGAATCCAGACAATCAAGATTTTATGGCTCGTCTAGACTACCACGCCGAACATGGAACTCCCTTAGACCCCACTCGTCTTCCCCAAAAAGCGAGTGAATTTATCATTATTCAATCCCAACCTTCACCTCGGGAACTTTTTGAAACTCTTCATCATACCCTCACGCCACTATTTAATGTAGTTCGTGCAACTTCTCCTTTTGATGGTCGATCGCTGTGGATTGAAGTGTTTCATCCCAAAGCTTCAAAAGCTCATGCTGCTGAATGGATTCGAGAACGTCATCAAATTCCAGCATCGAAAACCTTTGCTATTGGAAATGATTACAATGACCTTCAGCTGCTCACTTGGGCGGGTAATCCAGTGGTAGTGGGTGACGCTGCTCCGGAGTTACTAGCAGAATATCCCAAAGTGCGTCGTCAGGTAGACAGTGCTTTCACTCATGCTTGGAGCGATTGGAAAAAAGTTTTATGCGGTAAGAGCAATGGCAGCTGATTTTTTCGAGAAAAGTCGGTTCTCCAACAAAAGATAATCCATTTCAGTTGAAAGAAAACACTTCACAGCATCATCTGCAGATAAAACGATGGGCTCACTGTCGTTGAAGGAAGTATTAATCAACATCGGGATCCCAGTTCGTTTTCGGAATGCTTCGATAAGGTTCCAGTAAAAGGGCTGGTGCTTATGGGTGACCGATTGAATACGACAACTTCCATCCACATGAACAACCCCTGGTATCTTACTCTTCATGCTGGACCGAACTTGAAAAACGGCTTCCATGGTGGGAGCGTAAAAGGAATTTTCAAACCACTGCTCTTGATATTCCATTAATACCGATGCTGCAAACGGCCTGAAGCTTTCTCGATGCTTCACTCTAGCATTCAATCGATCTTTCATTTCAAAATCACGTGGATCGGCCAAAATACTGCGGTTTCCGAGGGCTCTAGGTCCAAACTCCAATCTTCCTCTAGCGACACCAATAATTTTTCCTTGCGACAATTCATCTGCAATAAATTCAGCTAACTTGGTTTCCTTGGAAAAAACATGTTCCTGGAGTTCTTGCGAGATGATTTGAGATTTCGAGTATTGCGGTTGAGGTCCCAGAAGTGACCAACTACTTTGAGCCGATGGAGTCACGGGAGCTCCATAAGCAGCCATCGCTGCACCAACAGCAATACCAGCATCGTGGGAAGCGGGAGCTACTTGAATGTCTCGAAATCGGGAATTTTGGATTATTTTACCCACCCAAACACTGTTATGTGCGCAACCACCCGACAACGCTAACGTATCGACAGGAACTTTGCTTTCCAAGTGTCTCAGCAAATGATTAGCAATTTCCTCAAAGCGCAACTGAACTGATTTGGCGAGATCCCAGTGCGCTTCAGCTAGGGGCTCTTTGTTTTTTCTGGGGGAAATCCCCAAAACTGCAGTCAAATATTGTGGACTGTAAAGTGTTTGAACGTGGGGCTGCCCATTGACAAGATAGAATAGCTCTGGACTTTTCAGGATTGGAAAAGCTTCGATATTGAGTCTGAAGCCAAAAGGCTCGACTTCACGAATCAGATTTTTCATCTCAGAATGGAAGCGAGGCTTTCCTAAACTGGAAAGTCCCATCACTTTAAATTCGTCGCCAAAATAGGGGAACCCCAAATACTGGGTCATAGCCGAATAGAAGAAGCCAAGGGAGTGTGGAAACACCACCCGATCTAAAATTTTTAGACTCTGAGGAGTACTCATACCAATGGCAGCTGAAACAAAATCACCTAATCCATCAAACGACAAAAACGCTTGGGTTTCTGCTTCTGATAAAAATCGGCTGCTCATCATGTGAGCAAGGTGGTGCTCGAAACTTCTTACATGAGTGCGTGAAAGCCCCATCTCTGATAACCACTGTGAAAAAGTTTGTGTAGCTCCATTTTTCTGACCACGACTAAGCTTCAATAAGTGGGGGTGGGAGATTAAAAGAGGAACTTTTTTAAAAAACTGATTCCAAGGTTTTTTGCCAATAGCAATGACTTCCACTTCGGATGGAGAAAGACCCGCTTGATTCAGGCAATACTTAACGGCTTGGGTAGGAAAGAGTGCGTAGTGCTTAATCCGATTAAACCGCTCTTCTTCGGCTGCAGCAACCAGTTGCCCTCCCACAATGAGAGCCGCCGAAGAATCGCCATGGCCAAAACTTACGCCTAAAATGACGTTGGGATGATGCAACATAACGTGAAGTCTCTGGAAATAAAATTAGGAAAAATTTTAAATTAAAGTTTAACTCGAATTCCTCCGACAATCTATCTGAGAATCATAAATGGGAAACTTCAATTCGGCTCATTGACGATGCCGCAATGAAATGGCTGGAGGCCAACTCCCCAAAAGTTTCCTACATTTTCAAATCACATCCATGACACTCTTAGCAAACTTCGCTGTACAGTGTGCCTTTATCTCGGCTGTGGGTTTTTCTTTAGCTCTGCCTCTCCTGCTGCTCAACGTTAAAATTGCGCCGCGTCTTGGGTTGGTCGACTGGCCTAAAGCCAGAGGTCTTGCAGAGGATCATGTCCCGATTATCGGCCATACGTTAGTGCTTGTCTCATTGGTCTACTTTGGTTGCCTTGCTTATTTGGGTAAGACCAGCGGCTTTGTCGTAGTCAGCACCTTCATTATTGCGTTCATGGGTTATTTAGATGACCTCAGTTCAAGACCGGCGCTCGACAAAATGCTTGTCCAACTTTTTTGTGTCGTTTGTGTGGTTCTTTTTGATCCGGCCTTACAAGCTTCGATCTCGAAAACCTACGGACCCTGGGGCACTTTTTGGGCAATATTTTTCATTTTAGGTTTAATGAACGCGGTCAATTTCATTGATGGCATCGATGGGCTGGCCGGTTCAGTTCTCTTTTTTGGAGGAGCGGGACTTGTTCTTTTCTCACAGTCACAAAGCGAACTGCGCACTTTTGGTTTTTACGGTGCGATGCTGATGGGAATGTTGGTACCTTTTCTTTATTTAAACGTTGTACACCGAAAAGGTTTTTTAGGAAATGTGGGCAGCTATACGCTTAGCTACATTCTTGCTATTTCTCATTTGTCGATTCCCATTGAATCAGGGAATGTTATTTCTCGTTTGGCTTTGCCAGGTCTTTGCTTCCTTGTACCCATTGCGGATGCCGCGCTAGTTCTAGTCTACCGATTAGGAGCACGCCGCTCACCCTTTCAAGCCGACAAAGGACATCTCCATCATCGACTGATGCAATCCTCTATCCCTCTTCGATATATCCTACTGATTTTAGGTTCTATCGAATTCTTGGGAGTTGCTACGGGATATCTGCTTTACCAATCAGCTGGCGCTCAGAATCCCTGGCTAGCTGCCACCATTTGCTTCTCTCATACCGTGACTGTTGCCATGCTAGTGGTCCTGATTGAGAAAACATCCAAGCAACGCGTACAAAACTTTTTTTCTCATCTAGACAGAGGTGAATCCCTGTACTTTATCAAATATAAAATCTCTTGCCGGAGTGGAGAAAAAGTGGAGCCTCATGTATTGAGGCGTGTGGAAGCACGAATCAATGCTGAAATTAGAGTCACCGATCTTTGTTTTGTTCAAGAGCCTGATGTCTTATTTGTGGCTTTACGAACTTTAACTGAACCCTTCAAAAAGCTTTCGGCTCGACTGGAACGAGTATTTGAACAAGAAAGAGTTCACGCTGTTTCTCATCTTGAAGCGGGAGAATTCATTAAAGTTTCAAACCAAAATCTGGTTGGCCGAAAAGCAAGCTCTCTCTCGAATTAATAATCTGCTGTCTTTTCAAACGGTTACAACACCGCCCCGCTCTTCGAATTCAAGTATCTCAACGCAAGTTTTTCAGCTATTCTGCGCCCCATGGCAAAGAAGTTTTCTGAAAGGTTCCCCGCCTTAGTACGACTGATTAAAGGACTAGCTCCCTACCAAGGCAGAGTGTTGGGAATTTTGCTGCTGGGTTTGATTGTCTCTGCTATTCAACCACTCAGTGTCAAACTCACTGAGCAAATCGTTAATGAACTGCAGAAGGGGCAGTCACTGGAACCACGTCTCTTTCGCTGGATACCGTTGGCACTCATCGGGGTCTTTATCATCAGTGGACTGAGTAAATACTTTTACAACTCACTGAGACGCAGTCTTTCCGAAGATGTAATTGCAAAATATCGAGAAGACCTTTTTCGAAAATATCTCCTGCTTCCCCTGTCCGTTTTAGATCAAAAACGCACAGGTGAAATGCTAGCTGGGCTTCAAAATGATCTCAGCCAAATTTCCGTGGGCATTGACACACTTTGCGTAGTTTTGAAGGAACCTTTCACTTTTTTTGGGCTGATGGGCGTAGCCTTTTATTGTGACTGGAAACTCACGCTTTGTACTTTGCTAGTAGCACCCTTTGTGGCCATTCTTTTTTCCCAAACTGGAAGTGCAGTAAAACGATATTCCACCCGAAATCTAGAAACTTTTTCTGATTTGATGTCACTGGGACAAGAAAGCCTTGTGGGATCCAGAATCGTAAAGGTTTTTGGACTAGAAGTACCCCTGCTGAGTCGATTTAAAGAAATTCAGAATCGTTATTTAACTACCATCAAAAAATCGATCCGCGTTCAAGAACTAGCCACACCTCTTGTTGAGCTGGTAGGGGCATTTTTGATTGCGGGTGTATTAGGATACGCCGGCTTTGCTGCTTCACAGGGCAGCCTCACTTCGGGACAGCTGGTTGCGTTCATTATTGCCATTGGACTTGCGCAAATGCCGATAAAAGAACTCAACAACTCTTTTCTCAAACTCAGAAATGCTGAAGCGGCTGCCGAAAGACTTTTTCTCGTGTTGGATGAAAAAGAGACAAAAAACAAAACCATGGGTGCCAAGCGCGTAAGTGAACTCCAACGAAATATTCGATTTGAGAACGTCTCTCTGGTTTACGGAGACAAAACTGCCCTAAAAAATATTTCGTTTGATATCAAAAAAGGTCAAACAGCCGCCCTGGTTGGCCACAGCGGCAGCGGAAAAACAAGTATCGTAAATGCGCTTGCCCGCCTGTATGAAATTACTTCTGGACAGATTTACTTTGACGATATTCCTCATCACGATATTTACCTGGATGATCTTCGGTCACTCATGGCCTTTGTAACTCAAGATACTTTCCTCTTCAACGATTCTATTTACAATAATATCCGATATGGAAACCCAACAGCTGATCGAAAGCAGGTCGAAAGAGCAGCCGAACTGGCTCACTGCCAGGAATTCATCCATCGTTTATCAGATGGTTTTGCTTCAAAAGTTGGAGATCGGGGCGTGATGTTGAGTGGGGGAGAAAGACAACGTGTAGCTATTGCAAGGGCTTTTCTCAAGAACGCTCCCATTCTTGTTTTGGATGAAGCCACTTCTAATTTGGATTCTAAGTCAGAAGGGATGGTTCAAAATGCTTTATCTGAACTTGCCTTTGGCAGGACAACTTTTATCGTAGCTCACCGGCTTTCTACAGTAAGAGCAGCGGATCTGATTTTAGTAGTAGATGAAGGAACAATCATTGAAAGAGGCACTCACCAGGAATTGTTTAAGACCCAGGGCCCTTACAGTCGCTTTTTAGCTCTGCAATCTTAAGGGATATTATTCCTGATTGTTGCTATCGTTTGAAGTGGGCTCCGGTGTCGGAGGCAAATAGAAATCAAAAGTTCGAAGTTGTTTTCGAGTCCCTTCCACTCTCACTACTTTTCCAAAGTTAGTGAATGATTCTGGCTCATTTCCAACTCCATACATTTTCTTCACTAGCATTTCGTGAGCTTCAGCTTCTAAATCTTCCACCAAATTGGCGCGCATATGGATTGGAACATGAGCCAAAGTAGAATCGATGTAACCCAAGTATTCTCGCGCTACTTCCTTAGTGAAAGCTCCCGCATCGTCGTACGACCGGGTCAATAGATGGTGTTCAAAAAGTTGTTGGAGCGGATCTTGGAATTTAAGAGGTCCACGCATAGTCAATGTCCGTTCTTTTGATTCCCGTTCCGTGGATCTGGTTTTTTTCGAGTTGCTCATTGAGTTCCTTGCACTCGAATTTCACTTCCGCGCTACTTAGCTACAAACGGCTTTGGGATGGACTTTCTTTAGAACCCTTTCATGGAAAGTGTTTCACAATTGGACAGCCTAAATCATGGAATTTTCTTGAAAAAGGGTTCCCCTGCATAACGCATTGAAGAGAATAGCCGTTTTACTGACACCCCGGCACTACTCTTCAAAAAACATAAGACATTAATATCATGATGTTTTTCACGTTCTCCGCTTGGCTCGGAGGTTGCATTTTTATTTCTCTAGAACGGTATTACGCACAACTTAACTCAACTAGGTGTCAACACCATGAGCACAGTCAGAATACATGTTAAATGGGCTTTTATAGCCCTCAGCACTTTGGGACTTATGGGTTGCGGCAGACTTTGCCAAAGCCCCGAAGGCACGATACCCACAAGCATTACTTCAGTAGAATGGGCTCTCCGAAACACAGCCGATCCCAATTTTCGTACCCAATCGTTCAGTCTTGATAATCAGAATTTCGTCAAAATGACTCTTGCCCCCAATTACACAGGGCAAGTGAAAAAGGTAGTGCAAAACTCGGAATTAGCTCCCACGGCATTCGTCTATGATATTCCCGCTACCGGAGTGCTTTGCATGGAAAATATTCCGGGCACTTCGTCAAACTCTCAAAATCCCAACGGAGCAACTCTCAGGCAATTATGTCGGGCCGGATTGAGCGGGGTTCATTATTACACGTATCAACTCAGCACGAAGGGCCTTACCCTCACCGATAGAGACTCCGGCTACTCTTATGAGTTTTGGCTCTACAAAGGTGCCATTGCCCCCGATAATATGTGTTCTTTTAAATAACTTGCGGCCCTTTACAGTCTGCGCTAGAACGCTTTCAAACGCACTGCGAAAGGAAGCGCTATGAGTTTACGTAACCGCCTAAAAGCCGATTTAAAGAAAATCTCAGAACTTACTCAAAAACTTCCCCAAGAAGCCACCGTGTTGGTAGAAGAAGTTAGCGCACAGCTGTCGCAACATGAAAAGAAAGTCAGAGCCTTTGTAAAAGACGTAGATTTAAAAGGCCGCAAAGCGAAGGAAAAAAGCCGCAAACAAGTAGATGCAGTAGCAAAACAGATTCGAAGAACCCGGAAAGAAATTGAAGGTCGAGTAAAACATCTGGTTGAGCTAGAGTCTGAAAAGCTCAATAAAAGAGTAAACCAGTTTCTCAACAAACTTCTATCAGCAGCTCAAGCTGAAAAGAAAACGAAAAAGCCACGGAAGAGAAAAGCGACACGGAAGAAATCCTCAGCAGCCCAATCGACTGAAAAAGCATCTTAATAAAGCCGTGCACGTTTTTCATGATCTGAAAGAGTTTTCAAGTCGAACTGGAGCGACCAGCGTTGCCATTGGGAATTTTGACGGTGTTCATGTCGGCCATCAGGCGCTAATTAAAAGCATGCTCCAGCGTGCTAGAGACCAAAAGCTCACTCCCACAGTACTTACTTTTTATCCTCATCCCGTTGAGGTCCTCAAACCCACAACAAAACTAGAAAGGCTCACGACTACTTCAGAAAAACTAAATCTGCTGGAGAGCTTGGGAGTTGAGCAAGTCCTAGTTGCTCACTTCAACCCGGAACTCTCTCAATTGACTCCCGAAGAGTTTTTTAAATCTTATCTCTCAGATGGCCTAAAAGCTCAGTCCATTCATGTTGGATTTAATTTTTGCTTTGGCAAAGATCGCACCGGCAATACCGAAACACTTCGCAGGCTTTGTGAAATGCGGCACATTTACTTAAAAGTAGAAGACCAAGTAAATGCCAACGGCGAGAGAGTCTCTAGCTCTGTGGTCAGGCAGAGTTTGGCGGATGGGAATGTCAAACGTGCGTCTGTGCTTTTGGGAAGACCTTTCTCGATCACGGGGCAAGTGGTCCGTGGAGACCAGCGAGGCCGAACCTTGGGTTTCCCCACAGCCAATCTTCGTTGCCCCCATGATAAGGCGCTCCCTAAAAATGGGGTTTATCTGACTCAAGTCTTTTGGCAAAAAGAGGCTCTTAGGGGAGTTACCAATGTCGGGGTACGACCGACCTTTGGGTTGGAGGGTAATCCCCCCGTCATAGAAGTCCATTTACTGGACTTTGATTCCCAAATTTATGGTGAGTTTCTCACAGTAGATTTCTTAGACAGAATTCGGGACGAGAAAAAATTTTCAGGCCTGGAAGAGTTAAAGACTCAAATTCGCACAGATGTGGCATCGGCCCGAAGGGCGTTTTAGAAAAGTTCGAACTCTTTTGCCACCCGAGCTTCCTTATTTTATAGTGAGTTACCATGAACGAACTCAAACACCCGCATGTTCTGATTTTAGCAGCCGGCCAAGGGAAGCGAATGCACTCAAAACTTCCCAAAGTGCTTCACTCTGTGCTTTTTCGGCCCATGCTCCATCACGTGATTGACTTAGCCTATGCGCTTCCCCACAGCAGCATCTCAGTCGTCGTGGGTCACGGAAAAGATCAAGTGGAGAAAGCATGCAGCCAGTATCCCAAACTCCAATTTTTTCATCAAAAAGAGCAGAAAGGCACTGCCCATGCAGTGGGTGTGGCCGAAGAATTTTTAAAGACCGTTCAAGGTCAAGTACTCATTTTGAGCGGAGATGTGTGTTTACTAAGACACGAGTCGGTATCAGCGTTGATTGCCGACCACAACCAAAATGAAAACCATCTTACTTTTGTGACCACTCATCTCAAGAACCCGATGGGTTATGGAAGAGTAGTGAGAAATGCCGAAGGCCAAGTCCAGGGGATCAAAGAAGAGGCAGATGCTTCGTCGGAGGAAAAAAAGATCACAGAAATCAATGCAGGACTTTACTGCTTTGACATTCGCAGTCTTCTGGGAGCGTTGGCAAGAATCCAATCGAGTAACAAACAAGGGGAGTTTTATTTAACTGATGCGATTGGGCTTCTCGTTCAAGACAAGAAAAAAGTGGTGGGTTTCCCCCTCACAGACCACCAGGAAATTCACGGAGTCAACGACCGAAAGGCACTAGCTGATGCCGAGAGAATTTTGCAAGTAAGGACCAATGATCGCCTGATGATGTCGGGAGTCACTCTCCATCAACCCGATTCAATTTTAATTGATCCTCGTTGTCTCATTGGCACGGATGTGGAAATAGGTCCGGGAACTCAAGTAAGCAGCTCTCGCATCGAAGAAGGAGTGGTGATTGAAGGACAGTGCCGCATCCACGATTGCCATTTAGAGAAAGGCTGCCACATCAAGCAAGGATCGTATTTGGAAGGTAGCTCTGTTGGTCCAGAAGCGAAAGTAGGGCCATACGCTCACTTAAGGCCAGAATCCAAACTCGCTAAGGGCGTGAAGATTGGCAATTTCGTTGAGATCAAAAAGAGTACTTTAGGAGAAAACACAAAAGCTTCTCACTTAAGCTACATTGGAGACGCCGAAATTGGAAGAAATGTAAACATCGGCTGTGGCTTTATCACGTGCAACTATGACGGGGAACACAAACACAAAACAACGATCGAAGATAATGTCTTTGTGGGAAGTGATAGCCAAGTGATTGCGCCTCTCACCCTAGGAAAAGATTGTTACGTGGCCTCGGGTAGCACTCTCACTAAAAATGTACCTGCTGGTGCTTTAGCGTTGGGTCGCTCCAAGCAAATGAACAAGCTCAATTACGGAAAGCGCCTTCGAGAAACGCTCAAAAACAAAAAATAATCGTCAATTATTTGACAGTCGACACCCTCTTCAAAAATTTCACAATTGCTAAATGCTCTGTCTCATTCGCAATTTATAGCGCGGCGTCCATGACCATTCTTTAGACATGACTGGAATCTGCCGAAAGGCTTAGGTAAACTTAGGAAATAGAAAATCAACCACCTCAAATCAAGGAGAGGCCCATGAAACTAGAACGTTTCCTGAAAAACAACGAACAAGGTTTTACCCTTGTGGAAATGATGGTGACTGTCGCCATCGTCGGTATTCTCGCGGCAGCTGGGATTCCCCAGTACCGTAAAACTATTGCGAAAGCAAAAAAAGGCGAAGCCCAAGCGCTTCTCGGAGCTATCGCCACTGCTGAAAGTTCTTTTTTCTCTGAGTATGGTTCCTACGGGAACAACTTAGCAAGAATGGGAGCGGAGTCGGATAGTAATAATCCGAAACTACTTTACCGTGGAGGCTTCCCGCTAAACGCTGTGTGTGGGAACGTTCTCCAAGCGGGACCAACTCCTGCAAATGGCATTCCTTTGGTAGCCACAGCCACACAGATTGCAGTCACTGACCCAGGAATTGCCGGTCTACTTATGTTTCCACGGCAGTATTCGGGCTACAATGAAATTCTCCAGGTAGCCTATGCACAGGAGGGAGTCGCTGGTGCAATTGCCCGGGCCAACGTAAACACCAGTTCCATGATTGGTCGTTCCACATTTAACAATTGCGCGACCCCAGCTCCAATTGCAGGAGCGCAACCTCTAACGACAGTTATCGCTGGAGCAGAGACCGCTCCCATGCAAGCATATTTAGGGTCGCAAGTTGTAGCCGGGGGCTTGGTCCATCGGTTTAGAGCCGTGGCTGTTGGTTATATTGGACCGATAGATACAGCTGCTGCAAGAAACGGTGGCGCGGTGACGGGACCCGCTAATCGAAACAGAGATATCTGGACCATTGATGAGCAGAGATTGATGGTCAACGTCATAGACGGTAGTGGAGCTAACTAATTTAGCTGACGACGCGTAATACGAACCCCCCAGCCTCGCAGCTGGGGGGTTTTTGTTTTTGTAGAAACTAATTTGCGAGTCTTGCTTCAGAGGATGAATCGCCGTCCTCATCATCATCGATACTCAAGCTTCCTAGGGAATACTTATCCACTCGATAACGCATACTTCGGAAGCTGATATTGAGAAGCTTGGCCGCTTTCTTCTTAATCCCACCCGTTTGCTCAAGCGCTTTCACTAAGAGCGTTCTTTCAAAGTCTGCCACTAAGCGCTCCAAATCAATGCCCTTCTCTTTATCAATCTCAATCGTATGAGCATCCAGCTGTCCAGGCCCTTGGGGTACTTCTAAGAGATTTCTTGGTAAACTCTCCGGTAGAATAATGGCTCCGGGTTCTAGGGCCACGGTGCGCTCGATAATATTCTCCAACTCTCGCACGTTTCCAGGGTAGTGATACCGTTTGATCATTTCCAAAGCTTC
>RFNO01000019.1 GCA_009927165.1 Pseudomonadota bacterium | reverse complement strand
AAAGCCCAATTTCCCGAACACAAATCGTTGGAATGCCTTCTCGAGTCTTCTTCAAAAGATCAATGTAATACTTTTTTTCCTGCTGATTGGGTGCTTTTGAAATACTGGTTCTCACATTATTGAGAAAACCCGTAAAGGGATGGAGGTCTACTTGTTGTCCTTCTTCCTCCCAGACAGTCAGGAAAGTTTCTTTGTTGTTTTTGTCTTTCTGCTCATCTCCCGTGGATGCCCAAAACATACGCCCTAGTCGATTTGGATTTTTAGGCAGCGAAAAGTCCTCTGCAAGCTCGATAAAAAATGCCATCATTTCTGGGAAAGTAGCCAATCGCCACTTGCTTAAGGGAATCAACTTTTCACAAGCTCTCTTGGCCGCAATCAGGGTTCTTGCTTTACCCCCTTGGGTAGCAAACAACTCTAACGCTTTGGAAGGTTTTCCCTTCCCCCCTGTATACATTCGAATAGCTTTTTTCTGATCTGTTCCTTGAGACATCCAACCATACTCAAGTTGGATCGGCTCTGAAGAAAACGCTGCTTGCGGAGGCAACTCTCGAGAAGTTCTTACCTTAAATCCTAAGGTTTTTTCGACGGATAGGTCCACGGGGCGGGAAGCAGTTTCACTGCCTCGATGCTCGCCTTGTCCCCAAACACTCACCGCACCCGTCATCAAAAGGTACCACCAAAAGGTACGGCCTTACTTTTGTCAGTCGACCGATTTTTTTTCCTCTTCTTCCCGATGACAGTTTACAATCAGGTTGGAGCAATAAACCATGAGCGGTTCCAAGCTCTGGATTCCCGTCATCACTTCGGTACCTCGTACACAGCGATTAAACCGTGCTATAGCTCCCCCAGTTACCGCTGAACAGCTCATACGAGCGGGCCCTTTCACTTCAAAGACCGTTTCTTCAGTTAATGCACTATTTTCCAAACCGTAAGTGAACCCGGTAACAACGAGTAATATCGAAATAATGAGTTTTTTCATTTTTTTCCTTCTTTTATTGTGGTTGAGCCTCAATTTCAAACACTTCAGTCCATCCAAAATGATCAGACAAATTAATATCTGTCCCTTCTGCCCCAATTCTTTTTTCCATTGCTAGCATTCCGAAACGAGATTCAAAATGAGGCGATGCCAAGAGATGATCAACTCGGTCTTGGTCCTCTTCTTGGAAACTATTGTTAGCACTTAAGGTGGTCACTTCCTCCGACTGTTTGCTGACCACAAAATTTTCAAGCCTTCTGTTTTTTTCATCCCACAGTTCTCGGTTCTCGGGTCCAAAATTGAAATCGCCACCTAAGATTAATGGCAAGTTTCCGGCTCGTTTTTTAGTCCAGTCCACGAAAGCAATAAATTGCTCGAGACGAATGCGTTGATACTTATCTGCAATCCCTTCGGCGTAGTAGGAAACCAGATGAGTATTGGCAATTACAACTTCTCCCGCTCCCGGATGAACCATGGTGACAAGATTGGCTGATTTGGCCGCCAATGC
>RFNO01000087.1 GCA_009927165.1 Pseudomonadota bacterium | reverse complement strand
TGTTCCCCCCATGCGAAAACACCTCTTTGACAAGGGTAGAGTTTACAAAAAAGAAATGGTCCGAAGCCATCAGGAAAAAAGTTTGGAGTTTGGGGTTCATTTTCCGGTTCATAGTTGCCATTTGAAATTCATATTCAAAATCAGAAACTACTCTGAGCCCGCGGAGCACGACATGGATCCCTTTTTTTTGGGCGTAATCAGCAAGCAATCCGTCGTAGATTTCTACTTTGACTCTGGGGTCATGTTTGAAACACTGCTCAATTAATTGTTTTCTCACTTTTGCTTCAAATACTGGCTTTTTCTTGAGCGAATGAGCGACCAGAACGATGACTTCATCAAAGGTTTCGAGTGACCTTTGAATCATGTCGATGTGGCCATTAGTGATAGGGTCAAAAGTGCCCGGATAGATGACTTTTTTTAGGGAAGATGCGGGTGTTTTAGAACTGACTTTCGCCATAAGTAAAATATGCGAGCTGTGATTCGCCAAATGTATTAATTTTCCACAACTTAAACCCTGAGTGTGAAGAAGAAAGTAGCACTTGTTTTGGGTACTTCACAAGCAAAATTGTATTCGGTTTAGAGAACCTCCCCAAAGCCTGAAAAAGATTTTCTTCCAACTGTGCATTCCAATCTTTAAATGGGGGATCCACAAAAATGATGTCGTATAAATCGTTTTCAGCGCTCTGTAAAAATTTCCAAACATCAGCGTGAAGCACTCGGCTTTTGCGCTCCGCAGGAATTTTTTTCGGGCGAAGTTTTTCTAGCTCTCGTGCGGTTTTGGGATCTTTTTCAATGAGCAAAGCCAGATGGGCCCCTTCAGCAAGGGCGGCATAAGAGAATCGCCCCTGTCCGGCAAAGAGTTCCAGCACAGTTGAAGCCGGAAAGTAGGGTCTTAAAGTATCAATAGCACTTTTTAAAGCTCTGGCTCCAATGGGACGGAGCGAGGAATTGTCGTTTGCGTCTTTTGTCGAAGGTTTCAGGCTCTTTTTTCGCATCGAACAGGAGTTCCTAAAAGCAAAGCTCGTTTGTTGTCGGGGGCTAATGAACAACGGACCCCCGTTATAGCATTGGCACCTAGGGCAATCGCAGACTCCTTCATTCGCGCTAAAGCGGTCTCCAAGGGGGCTTCATCGTTACCCAGATTAACCATTTGTGAACAGGGAGCAAACCAATGAGTGATGATAAAGTGCGAAGCTAAATCACCCGTCGTCATCACAAAGTCATCGCTGGAAAACTTTACAGACGGAGATTGATGAGGCAGAGGTTGGGAAGGCGTTGACTCTCCCTTTTGTTTCCTCTGCGGGGTGGCCAAGGGCTCGGTGGAAGGGGCCCCCTCATTCATTTGTTCACCAAACTGAATGATGTCTTTAAAAGCTAAAGTGCTTTCCGAAAAATCATTAAGCCCCATTTCCACTGGGATGAGTGGCTCTTGTGAAGAGGAGTCGCTTGCGGCGCCTGTGAGAAAGGGACTGAAAGATTCGTTGCAAGAGTTACATAAAACGCGGGTGTCAGAGTGGGCATGTTCGATTTGGCTCAAACAATTGGGGCAAGTTGATCGCATGAAACTTCCTCCTAGATAATTGATAGGAACATCACTGTCCGTGGCATTTTTTATACTTTTTGCCGCTTCCGCAGGGGCACGGATCATTTCGGCCCACTTTGTCTTCGCTTCGGGTCACGGTGATACCGGTGCCTTCCTCTTGTTCTCCGTGCAAAAACTGCATGGGTTGGCTCTTGGGTTGCATTTCTTCAACTTGCTCTTCTCGTGAGACTTGAACCCTGAAAAGTTTACAAATGACATCGGTCTTAACTTGCTCATCCATCAATTGAAAAAGAGCGAATCCCTCTTTTTTGTATTCCACTAAGGGGTCTTTTTGAGCATAGCCGCGAAGCCCAACACCCTCTTTTAAATGGTCAATGTTCAGTAAATGGTCTTTCCAGAGCTGATCAATGGAACCTAAATACACAACTGATTCCAACTGCCTCATGACCTCGGAGCCCATCGAAGACTCTCTTTGGTCGTAAAGTGCAGCCGCTCGATTCCAGAGTTCTTGTTCAAGAGCCTGGCGTGAACCAAAATCTCGAATAGACTGGTCATTGAAACCTAAGTTGTGATCAAAAAGAAAAAGAAGTGTGTCCAGGACACCTTTAGCGTCCCAATCAGCTTGAAATTTGGCGGAAGCAAAAGTTTCGGTAAAAGCACTGATCTGTTCTTTAAGAATATCTAAAATCAGGTCTTTTGTATTTTGTCCTGCCAAAATAAGTTTTCTTAACTCGTAAACTACTTCCCTTTGGCGATTTAAAACATCATCGTATTCCAAGAGGTGTTTACGAATATCATAGTTATGAGCTTCCACTTTCTTTTGGGCATTCTCAATGGCCTTGCTCACCAGTTTCGATTCGATAGGTTCATTTTCATCCATGTCAAATCGATCCATTAAAGCTTTGATGCGTTCGCCTTGAAAAATCCGGAGCAGATCATCTTCAAGCGACAAATAGAACCGAGAAAACCCGGGATCTCCTTGCCGACCCGCACGACCCCGAAGTTGGTTATCAATGCGACGAGACTCATGCCGTTCAGTTCCGATAATGTGTAATCCACCCGCATCAGCAACTCCTTGGCCCAGCACAATATCGGTTCCTCGACCGGCCATATTGGTGGCAATAGTCACTGCTCCTGGTTGCCCCGCAAGCGCTACGATTTCAGCTTCACGCTCATGGTGTTTGGCATTTAGCACTTGATGAGCAACGCCCCGTTTCTTAAGTAGCCCACTCAACAGCTCTGAGTTTTCGATAGAAATCGTCCCGACAAGAACGGGGATCTTCTTTCGATGGAGTTCTTCAATTTCGTTGCAGACAGCGTTGTACTTGGCTTTTTGATTTTTATAGATAACGTCAGCAGTGTCTTTACGTCGCATGGTCTTATTTGTGGGAATCACCATGACTTCCAAATTGTAAATGTTTTGAAACTCAGCGGCTTCGGTGTCGGCAGTACCTGTCATGCCGGCAAGTTTGTTGTACATCCTAAAATAGTTTTGGAAAGTGACCGTTGCCAGTGTTTGGTTTTCGTTTTCGATCCTGACGCTCTCTTTTGCTTCTAATGCTTGATGAAGCCCGTCACTGTAGCGTCTTCCTGGCATCAAACGGCCAGTGAATTCATCAACGATAATAACTTCTCCATCTTTCACTACGTAATCGACATCTCGCTTGAAAATAGCATGGGCTTTGAGTGCTTGATGAACGTGATGAACAATTTCAATATGCTCTGGAGCATACATGTTTTGGATTCGGAGCGCCTTCTCAAGCTTTTCTACCCCAGCCTCCGTGAGCGCTGCTGTACGCGATTTTTCTTCGATCGTGAAGTCAGCTTCTTTTTGCAAAAGAGGAATAACTGAATTGATGGCGTAATATTTGTCGGTTGACTCATCAGTGGGCCCGCTGATGATCAACGGAGTTCTTGCTTCGTCGATCAAAATAGAATCCACTTCATCAACAATAGCAAAATTTAACTCTCGTTGAACAAAATCCTGGAGATGAAACTTCATGTTGTCTCGGAGGTAATCAAACCCGAATTCGTTGTTGGTGCCGTAAGTGATATCGGCTCCATAATTCCGTTTCCGTTCTGGATCGTTTAGTCCGTGAATAATGACTCCAACTTCCATTCCCAAAGATCGATAAATCTGTCCCATCCACTCTGAGTCGCGACGAGCCAGGTAGTCGTTTACGGTGACGACATGGACTCCCTTACCGCTCAAAGCATTGAGATAAACGGGGAGTGTGGCTACCAGGGTTTTTCCTTCCCCGGTTTTCATTTCGGCGACTCGGCCTAAGTGGAGAACCATTCCTCCAATGAGTTGAACATCGAAATGGCGCATGTTGAGAACCCGTTTTCCGGCTTCTCTGACAGTGGCAAAAGCTTCAGGAAGTAAGCTGTCCAAACTTTCGCCTCGGGAAAGACGTTCACGATAGTGGGGGGTGAGGGCAGCTAAACTTTCATTGGAGAGGCTAGCTATTCGACTTTCATGCGAGTTGATTGCCTCCACCAAGGGGAGCAATCGTTTGAGTTCCCGTTCGTTGCGACTTCCAAACACTTTTTTAGCAAGAGCATTAAGCATAATTTCTGAATTAATTTAATAGGTTTCCATTATAGGCTGAACCACGGTCTAAAGACAAAAGATTGATGAGGGCAGTTTTGTATCGGTTTTGAGCTGATTCTAGGGACTCTTTTCCCCCAATCGTGAGAGCCGGGCCTATTCTGAGAGTGACCTTGTGATTTCGCGTGGGCCATGTCCCAGGAGGAGCAATTTGGTAGGTTCCCGTGATGGCAATGGGGATAAGGGGGGCTCCCGAATTTTGGGCCGTTTTGAAAGCACCTTTCTTGAAGGGAAGTAGGTTTCCCGTGCGAGTCCGAGTGCCCTCAGGAAAGATAATAACTGACGCGCCGCTCCTTACCCCGTCTTCTACTTCTTTCATGACATTAATGTCATGTCCACTTCGGTTTCTTTTTACGAAGAAACAGCCCATCGCTTTCATGGACCATCCGACAAAAGGAATTTTTCCAACTTCTTCCTTGGAGAGCCAACGAATGCTGTGTCCTAGGGAGCAAAGCAAAGGGATATCAAACATGCTTTCGTGATTAGGAGCCAAAATACAGCCGCCGTGGGAAGGCAAGTGTTCTCGTCCAATCACGGTCACTTTAATGCCCATCAAAAAAATCCACCCCAGTCCGAATCCTTTTTGAAATTTCTGTCCAATTTTTGGTGTCAAAATAAAAAAAGGCACTGATAGAAAAGAAATCACAGCACTGTGCAGAAGGGCCAAGATTAAACAAAATCTGTCAATGAGAGGTTTCAAGCCCCATAGTTTAGATTCCTAGGGCATCGTCTTCAAGGGGAATTCTCCCTATCCAATGCCGAAGTAAAGAAACGGGTTTGGTAGAGGGATCGGGATATTCCACTCGAACATAAGTAAGGCGAGTTCGTCGAGCAAAAGTTTCTAGGTCGAGTGATACCATGTCAGTCCAAGTGCCGGTGTTGAGGTACTGTTTTTCATCCCCAACGGGAACGTGTCGATAGACATGGCTGTGTCCAAAAACCACCGTGTGAATTTCAGGAGTTCTTAAAATGCGTTTTGCAGCATCGGATAAATCCGGAAAAACAGAAGCTTCCCACAACAGCTTGAACGTAGTGTTGAGGCTGGTCTGTCGGTACCGGTTCTTACTAAAACGGGTCGAAATGAAATAAGAAACCAAACGAAAACCATGAACAAGAGTTGTCCAAGTATCGTGAAGAAAATGCCACCAAATCATTTGTTTGAAGGGTCTGACTTTGTCTACTGCGGGCCGAAGAAGCTTCAGCTTGATTAAAAATTGAACCGTAAAAAGAGTCCCCCAAGGGAGATTTAAAATGGGCTCAGGAAGTCCATCGGTCAAAAATAATCGTGTGGGATCAATTCGATTGGCTGTTTCATATTGGTGACCATGCTCAATGTGGACTCCGTCTACTTGATGATAAATATTCTTCCAAGTGATTTCTCTGCCCACTGCTTTTTCAAAGAGATCTCTGGCTCCTTTCCAGAGCATCTCTTGGTCATGGTTTCCCACCACGTATGTCACCGAGTGCTTTGGGTGTTTCAGAAAGTTGCGCAGCCCCTCAAAAAAAACGGGATGCCCCTTAATGATTTGCTCGAGCTTAGCTGAGCTAACAGTCTCGGTAATAATGACGGGATAATGTCCGTGATAATCAATCTGGATAAGATTGAGAATGTCCCCATTTAAAATAAGCTCCACTTCACTGTCGGCATAAGTTCCAGTGGAGTAGTATTCAAGAAATTCAGTAAATTTATGGTCGTGATGAAAGTCTTCAAGCGGATTTAAGGAGCCATTGGGAAGTCGACTCCCTTTTCCTAAATGAAAATCGGAAACGACCAGTTTTAACTTTCGCATGACAGACCTGTTTATCCAGCTTTACGTTCTTGTAGCAGCTCTGGATCGGCACTTTCTTTGTCGATGTCTTCAAGAAGCGAGATGGCTAATTTGAGAGTTTCGATCAGACGGCGTTTTTTTGCACTCACTTGATTGAGCACGTTTGCAGTTTCTCTTAGTTTTTCGTCAAGAGTTTCCAGCTCCAAATCAAGGGCATCTCCCTTTTTCTTGAGTTCCAGAATCTGTTTGTCTTTAGCATCCAAAAGTGTCTGTGTATCGGTTCTGAGTAAATCGTACTTGTTTTCAAGTTCTCGCTCTTTGAGTTTAATTCGCTTAAGATCTTCTCTCACTTTATCTTTAAACTCTTCCCGCTTTCTCATGAGTTCACGGAATTGCTCTTGAGCCGCTCCAGCTTGTCGAAGCTTGTCGTCAAAGTCACTTTTGAGTAGTTGCAGATCGTCCTTGTACTGAAGTTGGTTTTTCTGTATTTCAGCTTGGAGGTGGTCGACCGTTCGCTGTGCTTCAGTGAATGCAGCCGTCAAGTGGCGATTCTTTTTAACAAACTTGTCGATTTTGACGCCAGCTTTTTGGACAAAATCTTGGTATTTCTGCTGCTGTGAACGTAAATCACGTACTTCAGCTTCTTTTAGTTCGATATAACGCTTGAGGATCTCAATCTGATTAGAAGTGAGCGGGTCTTCTCCCCTCTGATTTCGGATATCATTTACTTGGGCTTCGAGCTGTTGGTGTTCGTGATGAAGTGAAGGCTCGATAGCTGATTCTTCTGGGTCGAGTTGAAGGAAGGATTCTGCAGGACCTGAATGTGCCTCATCATCAATCATTGCTTCGAGTGGTAGAGCATTCTCGTCCTCACCGGGGATCTCAAGGACGGGAATATCTACTCTAGAGTCTTCTCTGGAAGGTGAATTTTTCTTTTTGTTTGATGACACAAGCCACTCCCAATCCTACTTATCGTCGGATGAGGGAACTTGGGTAAGCAGAAAAAAAAGGGCGGGTAGCGCGTCGCGTTATTAAGGGGTGACGCGGCAAGAACCTTCAGATAGTTGAGTGTGGAACAAGACGGGAGGCTGACTGTCCATGCGTTTTGCTCGAATTTTTAAGAAAGCCCACCCATCGGCTTTATAGTTTAAGATCATGGAAAAATAGCGCAGGGTTTTTATTGAAGAAGTTGAGGACGCATGATCGGCAATTTCAATTTCCGCAAGAGCTTCTTTAGGGGTTTCACAAAGAACCGCATCCTGAAGAAACTGACACCATTCATTTCGAAGGATAACCGAAAAATACTGAGACGTCGGCTCTCCCAGATCTCGGAAGGCTTGGTGAGCCATTTCTCCTTCAAAAATTAAAGTAGAAAAATCGGGAGACTGACTCCAGGGTTGCCAATCTGCATGAAGGCTAGAAGTGCTGCATTCAAGTTGCCCAGCAGTGGCACTGGTCGTTAAAAAGAAAAAGGGGAGAACCCAAAAGCGAAAAAAGTAGTTCATAGAAAATAAGTCTAATTTATTGGGAGGTTCTTGGGAATAGGGATGTGCATTTATCTACAATCAAATGAGTAATTTCAGCGTTGGCAGACTTTTGAATGGTGCCCTCGACGATAAGAAAAGTTTCTGTCCAAAGAGGGTCGCGATATTTCTGTGCTACATCATTCCAAATAATTAAATTAGAAAAACCCCATTCGTCTTCTAGCGTGATAAAAAGAACTCCTTTGGCAGTAGGAGGCATTTGCCGTGAAACTACCATTCCTACATGACGTACTTTTTGATTGTGATGGCATTGGAGCAACGAACGCGTATCTAGCGTTCTCAAAGAAGCAATTTCTGTTCTTAAAAAGCTCATGGGGTGTTGTCCTAATGAAACACCCATAGCATTAAAATCCGATTGGATTGTTTCCCAGGCTTCCTCTTTCGGTAGCAAATAAGTAGTGTCCATAGCTTGAAAAGAGATGTCATCTTTTAAGTACAATCCCTGTATCTCCCAAAATGCTTTTCTCCGATTTAAGTGAATACTTTGAAAAGCGTCTGCTGCAGCAAGAAAAAAAAGGTCTCGTTTTGTAAGCGCTGTAGGAAGGAGGACTTTTTTTAATCGTTCGACAAAATCAGCTAATGAAAAAAAGGGCCGTTCTTTTTGGAGGGCTTCGATGGTGAGAGCTGTGTCTTTTCTCAGCCCTTTTATTTCCCGAAAGCCAAGTCGAACTTTGTTGGGTTCTAAGAGCTGATTATCCCAATGGGAAAAGTTGATATCGATTCCCTGTGCGGTAACGCCGTGACGACTAGCATCGTAGAGAAGAGTGTGGCTTGGATAAAATCCCATCGGCTGAGAATTAAGAAGGGCAGTAACATAGGCATCCGGATAATAACATTTTAAGTAAGCGCTGGCATAAGCTAAAAGCGCAAACGAGGCAGCATGTGATTCGGGAAAACCATATTCTGCAAAACCTTCTATTTGAGAAAAAATACGATCAGCAAATTCCTTTGAAATCCCTTTGTTGATGAGACCGGAACGAAACTTTTCCCCCATTTGAGAAAGATGATTTCTCCCGTCCCGTCTCCAAATTCCCATAGCTCTTCTTAATTCGTCAGCTTCTCCTCCAGAAAAGTCTGCAACTTTCATAGCCATTTTCATAATCTGTTCCTGAAAAAGAGGGACGCCATAAGTTTTCTGGAGAATAGATTCCAAATCGGGATGAGGGTACTCTACTTTCTCTAATCCTTGACGTCTTTTCAGATAGGGGTGAACCATTTCGCCTTGTATAGGCCCTGGTCTTACAAGGGCGATTTGAACGACTAAATCAAAAAAGGTTTTGGGCTTGAGTCGAGGAAGCATGTTCATTTGAGCTCTCGATTCAATTTGAAAAAGTCCTACTGTGTCCGCTTTGCAGAGTGATTCATAAACTCGCGGATCTTCTGCGGGTATTGAAGCAAGGTCGAGATCTACTTGATAAACTTCTTTAATGATTGAAAAACACTTTCTGAGTGCTGTAAGGATCCCAAGCCCTAAAATGTCTACTCTAGTAAAATTAAGTTGATCGAGATCGTTTTTGTCCCACTGTACGATCGTGCGTGTTTCTCTGGCAGCTGTTTCAATGGGGATATTTCTGGAAAGTTTATCTTGAGAAAGCACGAAACCTCCCACATGTGTTCCTAGGTGTCGTGGGAAGCCAGATATTTCCTGGCAGAGCATTAAGTATTTTGAGAAAAAAGTGTCGTCTTGAGGAGGAGCAGAAGCTTGAAACTCTTCAATCGGAATGTCTTTCAAGCTCCTTCGTTTACTGATTCTTTGATAGCTATCGATTGAAGACGTGGGAATTTCAAGAACTTTTCCTACTTCTCGCAGAGCACTTTTTTTCCTGAAGCAAATGACTTCAGCTGTAAGTGCGGCTCTGTCTCGGCCATAGCGTTGGTAAATGTACTGAATGACTTCTTCTCTTCTCTCGTGTTCAAAATCAATGTCGATATCCGGAGGCTCGTGACGCTCTCTGGAAATAAATCGTTCAAATAAAAGCCCAAGCCTATGAGGGTCGATAGCAGTAATTCCTAATAAGTAACAAACAATAGAGTTTGCAGCTGAGCCTCTACCTTGAAAAAGAATATGCTGGGATTTTGCAAACTGAATAATGTCCCAAATAGTTAAGAAATAGTCTGAGTATTCGAGCTCTTGAATAAGTGAGAGTTCGTGTTCGATTTGAGAAATGATCGATTTGGAAGGACTTGTTCCAAAGCGTTCCAAAACCCCCTTCATGACCAAGCTTCTCAAATAGGAGTCACTTGTCTGGCCTTCGGGTAGCCATTCGTTAGGGTAGCGATATTTTATTTCATCAAGTGAAAAAGTGCACAGGGAAGCAATGTCGAGTGTGTGAGAAACCCATTCTGGTTTTCTTCGGAATAAAGACAGGATTTGTTCTTTTGATTTTAAGTAGCGTTCACAGTTGGGCAGAAGGTGGAAACCAGCTGAGTTAAGAGTTTTTCTGTGCTGAATACTTCTCAGTACGTCATGGAGTATTTTGCGTTGGGGAACATGGTAAAGAGGTTTATTGCTTGCAATGCAAGGAAGATGAGTTTGAGAAATGATCTGTTCTGCTAATCGCATGCGTTCTTGGTCTTGCCCATCTAAAGAAAAGCTGCAAGAAAGTGACAGACGTTTAGGAAAAAAAGAATGAAGCTCGTCGTAGTGGGCAAAAGGGAGAGCAGGAACAATCGCGTAAAGATCCTTTGCGAAATGTTCCAGGTCCCATGCGTTTTTCTGATGCAGAGCAGTGATGAGTTCACATAGATTGCCATATCCATGATGATTTATTGCAAACAGGTACAGGGGAGAACCTTTCCATTCGATTTCGGTACCAATAATAAGTGGCAAACGATGTTTTTTGGCCGCGACATGAGTTCTGGCAGCACCATAAAGTCCGTTATTGTCGACGATTCCTAGAGCTGAATAACCTAAAGTAGTAGCAGTTGAGACGATTTCTTCCGGAGAAGAAGCTCCCTCGAGAAAGGAGTACTGAGTTTTAACAAGAAGCTCTGCAAAATCAATCGAAGCATCCATGACAGAACCATTTTTTCTTTTGGAGATCCCAGAAAACCCATAGCTTTTCACCTTGTTGATGAGTTGCCAGAAAGTAATGCCGATGGATGCTGGTTTTCCACCAATCAAGATTAAGGTGTTCCAATTCCGTGAGACTCCATTGCCGGTTTAAATCAAAAGGGAAAGGATTAGAAAAAAGAAATAGAGGTCTTTTGTGAGGAGGATAAACAAAAGCATTTTCCTGAGGAGGCCAAATGAGAGTCCAGGAAGATTCCGGAAGATAAGTAGATTGAAGTAAGGGAAAGCCGACGTTTCTCTCACCAAAACGAAGCCGCATTCGGTAAACATAGTCTCCCAGCTCCTGAAAACGTTCTTCAGTGTTATCTAACAAGTTTAATTGGCTGGCAGAAGTAGTAATGGATTCAGTGATCTGAACTGAGAAATGTCTTAAAGGCGAGGACCATTGCATTTGATTTAAGCATTCACTGAGTACACGTAGTATTACAGCAGGCTCTCTTGTCATTGGCGAGAACGTGATCAGTGTGTTTAATTGGGTTTTGTTTTCCAAGAAAAAGCTAAGGTTCATTTGCTGGATGAGTGTGTGACGTCCTTGAAGCCTTGCTTCTAACAGCGGAAGAACACGTTCTATTTCAAAAAGAAGTGATTCCAAAGAAAATAGGCTTTCGGTTTCAATAGAAAATCGAATCGGTTCGTTGGGCTCAAACAAGGGAAGTGCAGGTTCGTTTTCTCCTTGGAGTGAATGCAATAAGCTTACTCCTAGTTTTCCAAATCTACGCGAAATAGAGGCGGGAGGTATTTTTAAAAAATCAGAACAAAAGTGGAGCCCTAATTTTTTCAAGAAAGCAACTAGTTCTACTCGGGCCTTTTCTTCGTTTTTAATCAATAGAGGATTTCCACAACAAACTAACGAATCTATGGGCAAAGATAATAAGAGCGCTTGGGATTCTCCTGGTTTAAGGATGTTTTTTTCTCTGATGCAGAGAGCTTTGGCCCAATTAATTTTTTCTGTAACTACCCAAGGGGGATGAGTTTGAAATAAATCTAAAAGTGTTTCTACTTTTTGGATGAGGCGTTGCTCTCCTCCGAAGAGCTTTTCGGTTGGGGAAATGTCTGCATAGATGTCTTCTTCAACGACAAAAACTTTGGGAGTAATACTGATAAGACTCTCAGCGATAGAGATAAGCGGTTTTGGGTTTTGAAAATACAAGATTTTCTGTGATGAACCCTGGATCATGAGAAACCTCTAGTGAAGAAGTTGACTCAAGGCGTTTTTTGAACAGCCAATGAGGAAATTTAGCTTTTGAAAAAAGGAAAACAGAGGCCTTTCGTTTTTCGGCCTCTAATTGAAGCTTTCTCACTTGGACAAAATTACAAGGTTGGGAGGGCCGTAAAAAAACCCATCGAAAAAGTCCTGTTTGGAGTGCTTCAAGACTTGCTTTCCAAGTTTGAGTTGCTCCATCTGTTTTAATGAGTAGAAATCGAGACAAAGGAATCTGCCATTTTTGAAGGGCAGGAGGATAAAGTGTGCCTTCGTCAGAAATAAAAACTGAATATTCTTGTTTTAAGGAAGGAAGAGGAGAGCCGAGCTCTTGTTTCTGCAAGCACTTAAGGGCGGAAGAAGTGCATGGCTCTCCTCGATGGGGGTTAAATAGAAACAATCCAAAGTCATAAGAAGTAAGAGGGGTTTGTTTGAAATCTTCTAGAGTTTTGAGTGATGAAGAATAAGAAGACATAAATAACCTAAGGAAAACGTTAGAAAATTCTGGACAATTCTGCCGTTCTTAGATATACCATACAATTGTATGGTTATAGAGTCAAGAAATAAAAATGGGCTCACTCAACATCAAGCAGCTGTGCTTGAGTTTATTCAAACTTATTGCCGAGAAACAGGGGTTTCTCCCAGTTACCGGGAAATTCAAAAGCATTTCAACTACAAATCAGTAGGTACCGTTCAAGATCATGTTCGTGCTTTGATTAAAAAGGGAATGCTTGAAAAAACTTATGGTCAAAACTCTACTAAAGCTCGAGCCCTTTTGCCTCGGAATCAAAAACGGACCATGGGAAAAACACTTTCGGTGTACGGAGAAATTGCTGCTGGCGGCCCACGCGAAGGAGTGGAGTTGGAGTTGGGAACTATTGTGGTGGCAGAGGAGTTTGCTGAAGGAGAGTGTTTCGCGCTGAGAGTAGTGGGGAACAGCATGATTGAAGCTGGAATTTTTGAAGGGGACTACGTCATCGTAAAAAAGAGCACTAAAATTAAAAGTGGCGATATTGTTGTTGCTTTAATTGAAGGAGAAACTACGGTTAAAAAATACCAGGAAAAAAATGGAAAAATATACTTGGTGCCGGAAAACTCATCGATGAAACCTATTGAAGTGAAAACCGGTCAATTTGAAATCCAAGGAAAAGTGGCTGCACTACAGAGGAAGTTTTAGGAGCGTTATTTGTTGGTGGATTCTTTCGTTACTGGTACCAGTTGAAGGGAGATCACGGTCCCGTCTGTTTTTAAAAGTGTAGAGTGCTAAAACAACAACAAGAAGGGTCAGTCCCACTAAAAGCCCATTTTTCTGAGAGTCAGTGAGCCACTTTATGATTGCTTTTTGGCGTTTTTGATTTCCAGTACTGTGATCATAGCCATGTTTACAATTTCATCCACATCAGCTGAGCGTTGAAGCACGTTAATGGGTTTGTTCATTCCCACTAAAATAGGACCAATCGCTTCGGCTCCCCCAATTCGTTGCATGAGTTTGTAGCAGATGTTGGCCGACTGAAGATCGGGGAAAACTAAAACATTGGCTCCCCCTTTTATGTCACAGAATGGGAATGTTTCTTCCATGACTTCAGGAACAACTGCTGTGTCAGCTTGCATTTCGCCATCGATGGCAATGTCAGGTCTTCTCAGTTTTACGAGTCGAACAGCTTCTCGTACTTTCAATGAAAGGGGGTGATTATTGCTGCCGAAATTACTGAACGAGAGCATCGCAACTTTTGGTTCGATATCAAAGAAAATCGCTTCCTCCGCTGCGCAAATAGCAATATCGGCTAAGTCTGAAGCGGTCGGTTCGATATTGACCGTGGTGTCGGCAAAGAAAAAGATTTTGTCTTTGAAGAGCATCATGTAGACACCGGCAATCCGCATGTTTTTTCTCGCTCCGACAACTTCCAAGAAAGGACGAATAGTATCCGGATAAGATTGAGTAACCCCGGAAAGAAGCCCATCAGCATCATTTCTGCGGACCATCATTGAGCCAAAGTAGTTTTCGTTCTTCATCAATGAAAAAGCTTGTTCCCGAGTGAGACCACGGCGTTGTCGAAGCTCCCAGAACTCTTGCGAGTAAGCATCTCGTTGCGAAGCTTGAGAAGGAGTGATAATTTCTACAGCAGACAAGTGAGTAAGCCCTAATTTGGCAATATTCTCTTTGATTCGTTGGCTGTTTCCCAAAAGAATGGGTTCGCACATCCCTTCTCTTTTGATGATGTCACATGCTTTAAGAATTCGATAATTTGACCCTTCAGGAAATACAATACGTAAGCTTGTGTCTTGAGGAGATTCAGCTTTCGCATCTTCCAGTTTGTCTTTCACTGAGCGAACAAAACTCTGTCTTACTCCTAAGCGCTTTTCCAAAGTTGCAACATACTCATCAGGGTTTATTTTTTCTCTGGCTACTCCTGTCTCCAATGCTGCTCGCGCAACGGCAGGGCACACCCAAAGCAGCACTCGAGAATCAAAAGGCTTGGGAATGATGTAATCGGGGCCAAAACTAAAAGGCGTTCCGCCGTAAGCCGCAAATACTTTCTCGGGCACTGGTTCTCGAGTGAGTTTCGCGAGGGCATGGACTGCTGCTAATTTCATCTCTTCGTTGATGGCCGTGGCTCTGACATCGAGGGCTCCACGAAAAATAAAGGGAAAGCCTAAGACATTGTTTACTTGGTTGGGATAATCAGAACGTCCAGTCGCCATAATTACATCTGGACGAGCAGCTTTGGCTTCGTTGTATCCAATTTCAGGATCGGGATTGGCCATCGCAAAGCAAATGGGTTTAGGTCCCATTGATTTGAGCATTTCTGGTGTGACGGCACCTTTTGCTGAGAGTCCGACGAAAACATCAGCTCCCTTCATCGCTTCTGCTAAATTGCGAGCCGAAGTTTTTGAAGCAAATTCTCTTTTGTACTCATTCATTCCTTCTTTTCGGCCATCAAAAATCACGCCTTGGCTGTCACAAAGGATGATGTTTTCTCGCTTTGCTCCTAGGGAAACATAAAGTCTTGCGCAAGAAATAGCAGAGGCTCCGGCTCCGCTGAATACGATTTTAACTTGCGAGGCTTTTTTACCAACGAGTTCGAGAGCGTTTAAGAAAGCTGCTCCGGAAATGATAGCAGTGCCATGTTGATCATCGTGAAAAACCGGGATCTTCATGGTCTCTTTCAGTTTTTGTTCAATGTAAAAACATTCGGGAGCCTTGATGTCCTCCAGATTTATGCCGCCGAAAGTAGGCTCAAGCAATTTTACGCAATTAACAAACTCTTCTGGGTTTTCCGTATTCACTTCAATATCGAACACGTCGATGTCCGCAAATGTTTTGAAAAGGATTCCTTTTCCTTCCATCACAGGCTTTGAAGCGGTTGCTCCCAAATTCCCCAAGCCAAGGACAGCGGTCCCATTGCTAATCACGGCGACCAAGTTTCCCCGAGCCGTATATTTGTAGGAGTCGTCTGAATTTTTAAAAATTTCCATGCAGGGCTGTGCTACTCCGGGGGAGTAGGCCAGCGATAGATCATGTTGCGTCCGACAGGATTTCGAAGAGATGACTTCAATTTTTCCTGGTCGACCACTGCTGTGGTAATTCAGGGCTTCACTTGCATTAAATTCATTTTCATTACGTGGCATAGGCGGCTACTCTAAACACGTTAATTGTCTTTGACTACAACGTTTTAAGAGTTCAGCGGGAAAGCTTATAACGCGCAGCGTTATCGTTGTTTGATAGGTTTCAGATCGAGCACTAGGCGGCCTTCCTTTTGAATAGGCTGATGGGGCTCAAACTGAATCGAGTGCTTTAAAATAAACTCAACGGCCATATCGCCATCCTCAATGGGAGGATAAATTTTGATGTCTCGAACCAGTTGGCTACGTTCTAGGAAAGGTTTGAACTGGGCTCGGGTCAGGTAATTTCCTTTGATCGACTGCAACGAAATAATCAGGCGAGGGGGGTTCAGAAGAACATCTCGCCCTTCTGGAACTTCAATGCGGTCAGCTTGGGAATACCGAACTTGGAATTTAGGAGCTGTTTCCTGCAAGCTTCGCGTATGGGCACTTGAAAAATCTAGAACCCATCTTTCGGTTTCTTCCGTTTTATTGCGAGAGAATCGAATTCCTTCTAAATTAGCAGCTCCAGCAGTTCCCCCTTCAAACACTCCAGTTTTCACGAAAATCTTTGAGGAAGTCCGAGGAATAGGTCGAGGAGGAAGCGATGCAAATAGCTGTTGAGACAAAAAAAGAATCACGATGAAAAACATGGGTGTCGTCCTTGTTGAGAAATCTTTCCTAAATCTTAGCACAAGCCATTCCAGTGACAAACAGGTCAAAAGTTGTGATTGATAATGCGTTTAACGAGGGCAGAAACAGGGAGTTCTTTGATTTGATGTAGCGGCGTCCACTGTCCCTCGATGGAAGGGGCACGAGTTACTTTTATGTGGATGGGAACTACGAAGAGTCGATGGTGCGTCACCGTGTGTTTTTGATGGGGAAGTTCTTTCCAGCTAGTGGGGGTGTACTGCTCAATGAGCTTTGCGATTTGTTGGGGAGAGCTCGTCGTTGCTGGCAACTCTATTGAAGGAAAGTCCCAAAGGCCTGACCACCATTCTCCTTCAGTATTCTTTTTTATCCAGAATTTTCCGGATTTCTCAAAAATGAATTTAATTTGATGAATCTCTTTGGGTTTTGGTTTCTTAGTTTTTTTAGGGAGGTCATTAGTAAGGTTTTGTTTGAGGGCCTCGCAAGAATCTTGAATGGGGCAGAGGCTGCATTTCGGATGTGATTTAGTGCAGATAAGCGATCCCAGCTCCATCAGGGCTTGATTAAAAACTCGTGGCGAGCGACTCATCAGGACCCACTCTTGTGCTTTTTGCCAAAAAAAATTCTTGGCGTGGCTGGAATCAATGGGGTGTTTGAATGCAAAATAGCGACTGAGAACTCGCTCTACGTTTCCATCCACTAAGGGTTCCTTTAAATCAAAAGCAATACTGAGAATAGCTCCGGCTGTATAAGGGCCAATCCCTGGGATTTCCAACAGTTCTCTGCGCGTTTGAGGAAACTGAAACGGGAAGCGCTTCATTAAGGTTTGAGCGCCTCGATGGAGGTTACGAGCTCGTGAGTAATAACCCAGACCCGCCCAGAGTTGAAGAACCGACTCCTCTTCAGCAAGAGCTAAACTTTTAATATCGGGAAACGCTCTAATGAAACGTTCGTAATAAGGGATGACAGTAGTGACTTGAGTTTGTTGGAGCATGACTTCCGAAATCCAAATTTTGTACGGATCGGAAGTCATTCTCCACGGAAGATTACGCTGTATTTTTAAAAACCAGCGACTGAGACTTTCAACGGTTTGCAACACACTACCTACTTAGCTGAAACTCAGAATTTATTTTACGTCCAATAACTCCACATCAAATACGAGAGTCGAGTTCGGGGGGATCACAGGAGGTGCCCCTCTTTCCCCGTAGCCATCTTTTGATGGGATAGTCAGTTTTCGCTTTCCGCCAACTTTCATCCCCGCCACTCCTTTTTCCCAGCCGGGGATGACTTGTCCAACTCCAAGTTGGAATGTGAACGGAGTGCCACGGTCCAATGAAGAATCAAACTTCGTGCCGTCAAGGAGTTTACCCGTGTAGTGAACGGTCACCATTTTGCTTTTTACTGCTTCAGTGCCATTCCCTTTCACCACATCTGTGATGACCAGTTCAGAAACGTCCTTTGCAGGTGCTGTTCCTTCAGTTGCTTTAGGGGCTGCGCCTTTTCCTTTTGCAGGAGCTTCAGACGCCCAAAGACCAGTTGATGCCAATACTAAAAAACCCATCAGTAATGTTTGTGTTTTCATAGACGCTTAGAATAGCTCTACTCTGATACGCAGGGAAAGAAAAAAAACATTAATTAGCTTAGAAGTGGAAATTCTTCGAAGCTCATGATTTAAAAGACAGTTGTTCCTAAAGAGGGGGATATCATGAACGCTGAACAAAGAGCCAGGGAAGGAAAACTTCCCAGCCAGATTCGTTACATCATCGGAAATGAAGCAGCCGAGCGGTTCAGTTACTATGGCATGAGAAGTATTTTGGTCATTTTCATGACCCAGTATCTTCTTCTTGAAGAATCTCAATCCAAAGGGGTTTACCATTATTTTGCCTTTGCTAATTATTTCGTCCCTATTTTTGGGGCATGGTTAGCCGATCGATTTTTAGGAAAGTATAAAACCATTCTTTACTTATCTTTGTTTTATTGTGTAGGGCACGGGATTTTAGCGGCTTTCGAATCCAAACTAGGCCTGTACTGGGGGCTCGCCTTTATTGCTTTAGGCTCAGGCGGTATAAAACCCTGTGTTTCTGCACTGGTGGGCGATCAGTTTGACCACACGACCCAACATCTATTGAAACGGGTATATTCCATTTTCTATTTTTCCATTAATTTTGGTTCTTTTTTTTCGACTCTACTTATTCCTTGGACTCTGAAACATTACGGACCGAGCATTGCTTTCGGAATTCCCGGCATTCTGATGGCGGTGGCTACTTTCATTTTTTGGTTGGGTCGGAAACAGTACGTTGTGATGCCACCTACGGGCAAGGAAAGTGGCAGTCAATTTCTCCCCATCATTGCTTATGCGCTCAATCATCAAAAAAAACGGGCTCCTGGGGAATCCTTTTGGGCGGTAGCGGAGAAAAAATTTGAAAAGAAAAAAGTTGAAGGTGTTAAAGCGGCGCTATCTATTTTTTCAGTGTTTATTGCTACCACGGGGTTCTGGGCCCTTTATGATCAGCACGGGGCAAGCTGGGTACTGCAAGCGGAAAAAATGGATCGATACTTTTTAGGATTCCAACTGGAAGCTGCCCAAATTCCCGCCTTGAATCCGATTTTAGTGATGGGACTCATCCCAGTGTTTAGTTTTTGGATTTACCCCTTGATTGAGCGACTCGGAGTGAAAGTGACTCCTTTAAGAAAAATGGGGGCTGGCATGTTTCTTTTAGCCCTCGCTTTTTTCTGGGTGGGGGCACTGCAAGCGCGATTGGATGCAGGGGATAAGGTCAGTGTGATGTGGCAGTTTTTTCCCTGGGTGATTCTGACGGCAGCGGAAGTGATGGTTTCCATAACGGGTTTGGAATTTGCTTACACCCAAGCACCCAAAGAAATGAAAAGCACCATCATGAGTTTTTGGTTGATGACAACGGCGCTTGGGAACCTGCTGACCGCGGTTATTTCGGAAATGAATCGATTTAAAAGCGGGGCTCTGGAGTTTTATTTTTATGCTTTTTTGATGTTGGCAGTAGCTACTGTTTTTGCATTCATGGCGAGTCGGTACCAGGAACATGACTGGGTAGGCTAAGTCGCCTTATGGCTTGACGCGACGAATCTCAGTGGTTAGGGTGCGACCAGTTTTTTACAGGAGTGAACGATGAAGCATTTCTTAAGTGAGTTCAAAGCCTTTGCGTTTAAAGGCAACATGATTGAATTAGCAGTGGCAGTGATTGTGGGGGGTGCTTTCGGAAAAGTGATTGATTCACTGGTGAAAAGCGTATTGATGCCGCTCATTAGCTACTTGGTGCCCAGCGAAGGGGGAGACTACAAAACCTGGACTGTGGGACGCATCGAAATTGGAAGCTTCCTGGGGGAATTCATCAACTTCTTGTTGGTAGCCTTCGCAGTATTTCTCGTAGTGGTCAAGCTGACCCAGGCCTTAGTAAAAACAAAAGGTTCTGAGCCTCAAAAGTAAACTGCTTGCTGTACCGGGCCCGGAAGGTCAAAATAAAGGGGTGAAAAATCTCTTTTTCATCTTTTTCTTTGTCCCTGTGCTTTGGGCGGGTTCGCTAGAAACGCAGCAAGCCCACTCCACTGCAAAGCTTATTTTTGAAGAAAAAGCCCTGTCGCCTCAAAAAACTCTCGCGGCTGCCCTCCATCTGCAGTTAGAGGAAGGCTGGCATAGCTACTGGTCCAATCCAGGCGATGCGGGAACGGCCCCCCGTTTTGAGTGGTCGCTTCCTTCGGGCTTTTCAGTTGAGGGTCCTGTTTTCACCACTCCCCAGCGGATTGAAACTTCCCAAATGGTGGGATTTGGTTATTCCGGAGAAGCTTTTTATCGCTTTGAAATTAAGAACTCACTGACCGAAATAAAAGCCCCAGTAAAAATAGCGCTCAAAGCGGAATGGTTGGTGTGTGAGAAAATCTGTGTTCCGGCTCAGTATCGGTTTGAAGTCGAACTTCCTGTTGCCCAAAGCTTGGAACCCTCTACTGATGCTCCTCTCTTTGCCCGATTCCAAACTCTTATTCCCGAAAAAAACTCCGACTTCAATGTTGAAGTGGAGGAAGCTTCCGACACGCTTCAAGTAAAAGTAAAAGCGGGGTTTCCGTTTGAAGTATTGGATCTGTTCCCGAACAGCGAATGGGGGGTTGATCAGGCAAAGCCAACGATTCAGTCAAGCAGTTCCCGTAGCAGCATGATCACGTTAAAGAAACGAAACTTCACTGAAACGCCCCCGCAACCTGGGCTCATGGTTTATAGAAAAATGGGAGAAGGCAGTGTGCCGACTTCAGTGGAAATCAATCTCAATCCACCGCCAGAGCGACCTGGATTTTTCAATGCTTTCTTGTTTGCATTTTTAGGCGGACTTCTTTTGAATTTAATGCCCTGTGTTTTTCCTGTCCTTTCCATCAAAGTGTTCAGTGTTCTCGAACAAGCTGGGAAGGGTAAAAGCTGGGTCAGACACAGCTCCTTGGTTTATGCCGCCGGTATTCTGGTGTCCTTTTCAGTTTTGGGGGGATTACTAGCCGCATTAAGGAGTTGGGGAGAAGCTGTGGGATGGGGATTCCAACTTCAGAATCCATACCTCTTGGTTGTTCTCATTTTTCTTTTTTTAAGCCTAGGAGCAAGTTTCCTAGGCGCTATTGATCTTTCTTGGCTCCAGGTCGGGGCAGGACAAAGCTTGGCCAATCAGGCCGGATGGACGGGAGAGTTTTTTTCAGGCGTTCTGTGCGTTATTGTGGCATCTCCGTGCTCGGCTCCGTTTATGGGAGCTGCTTTGGGTTACGCTATCTCGCAACCTCTTCCGATTTTAATGACTGTGTTTTTAGCTCTCGGAGTGGGGCTCAGTTTTCCTTATTTGATGTTGGCCACTTTTCCATCGGCCGCGAGAGTATTGCCTCGACCGGGACAGTGGATGGAAGTCGTAAAAGAAATCATGGCGTTCCCACTTTTTGCGACTGTGATTTGGTTGCTCTGGGTATTGGGACAATCAACAACTCCCTTTTCTATCGTAGGAGTCCTGACTTGTGCTTTGGTTTCAGCGGCAGGACTTTGGGCGTATCACCTCAAGAAAAAGAAACAATGGGTAAAACGGTTGGGAATTCTTCTTTGCTGGGCAGGATTTCTGACTTCTCTTGCTGTGGTTAAGGCGCAATTAGAAGCCCCAGTTGCTCAGGACACCTCCGCTGCTCACGGTATTTCTTGGGAACCTTTTTCAGAATTGAAAGCGCAGGAAGCGTCTCGCGGGGGCAGGCCCGTCTTTGTCGATTTTACGGCAAGTTGGTGCGTGACTTGCCAAGTGAATGAAGAAGTTACGTTTACTAGCCATGAAATTAAAGAATTTATTCGAGAGAAAAATATATTGATGATGAAAGCTGATTGGACCAAGGCCGATCCTGAGATTACAAAAGCATTGAAAGCGTACGATCGTATTGGAGTTCCCTACTATGTGATTTATGAGGCCGGTTCAGAAAAAGGAAGAGGGATTGGGGAAATTTTAACGCCGAAGATTTTTAAACATGCATTTTTAAAGGAGTAGAGAATGAAGTTGTTTTCAATTGTGTTGAGAACTTTCGTGATTTCGGGAGTCGCGTCGTTAGTTTGTACCGCCGCAGCTATTAACGAAAAGGCACCTGACTTTTCATTGGCAAGTGCTGAGGGAAAAACTTGGAAATTGTCAGACCAAAAAGGCAAAGTAGTGGTTTTAGAATGGTTTAATGCAGGATGCCCTTTTGTGAAAAAACATTATGACTCTCAAAATATGCAGGCATTGCAAAAAGAATATACGGCCAAAGGCGTGGTTTGGTTGACCATGCTTTCTTCGGCCCCTGGAAAGCAAGGGTATGCTACGGGACCCGAGCTTAAAAAAATCTTAACTTCATGGAATGCACAGAGTTCAGCCGGCCTCTTAGACCCGGAAGGAAAAGTTGGAAAATTGTATGGCGCCAAAACAACTCCCCACTTGTTTGTGATTAACAAAGAGGGAGTCCTGGTTTACGAAGGGGCGATTGATGACAATGCCTCGGCAGATCCCGCTACGGTCAAAGGCGCAAAAAATTACGTCCGTTTAGCGGTGGATGCAGTCCTTGCGGGGCAGAGCGTGAAAGAAAGTTTTTCTAAGCCGTACGGCTGTTCAGTCAAATACCCTTAAAACAGTTCTTGGCTGAGACTCATCTCTATCCGATAGGATTTTCCGGATTGGGTAGTTCCGTGAAAAACACCCTTATTAGAATCCACATAAGGGGGAAGTTTGTCGTTGATGAGTTTTGGGACGAAAGAGAAAGTAAAAGAGCTAGGTTCAATGACGGTCAGTTTTTCTGGAGGCAAACACTTATCAAATCCTTGATCCGATCCTCCTCGGAAAAGCATTTCCAGCATTCGTGAAGAAGCCATCAGTTCCGTTAAAAGGAGTTCACTCTTGGCTTCACTGTATTTAATGCCTTTTAATTCTTCTTCATTCAGTTCTAAGGTTTCCGAAAAGCCATCTAATAACAGTTTCCGCAATTGAGCACGAGTTACTTGAGAACCTTCAATTTCCGCAGAAAGTGAAAAATTTCGTGCCAGAGGTTGCAAGTGACAGTGACTGTCATAATCCGAATAAGTGAAATTGGTGCTCAATCCGACCGATAAAATGTCGGCAGAAAATGCCCAGGAACTCAAAAGAAAAAATAAAGTAACAAAACGCATGGTGTCCCTCCCGACGAGTTGATATCCAAATAGGTTCGAGTTGTGGTAAAAATCTATTACGGGAAATGCAGGAAGACAACAAAGGATGTGACATGAAGCACTCATGGCTTCTTAATCCCCATGATTGCCCTGGATTTTTGAGAAATGAAGTGGTGAGTCATTTGGAGTTCTCTTCCCAAATCCATCACACGGAGTATCTCCATCTGGAGATTCCTGAACGATATGCGTTAGTCAATATCACGGAGCGGATCACCGAATGTTTAAATCGATCAGGGGTGGCCGATGGATTTTGTTTTGTGAGCGCTATGCACATTACTGCGGGAGTATATGTGAATGATGCGGAAGGGGGGCTCCTCAAAGATATTGCTGAATGGATTGAGAATCTGGCACCCTTTGGAAAAAATTATCGGCATCATCAGACAGGTGAAGATAACGGAGATGCTCATTTAAAATCTTATCTGACTAATCACGCATTAACAGCCCCAGTTACTCATGGGCAACTCGATTTAGGAACTTGGCAGCAGATTTTCTATGCTGAATTTGATGGACTAAGAGAAAAACGAATTTTGGTAAAAATTACCGGACTAGGGAGGGGTTAACGACATGTTTAGCCAAGCAGGAATGGTTCTCATTTCGGTTCTCACCCTCAATATTTGGGGATTACCTGGGGCAGGATCCTTGGGGCTCGCCCCCTTTCGGGAGCAGAGAATTCAGGGAATTTGTCAGGAGCTAAAAAAAGCAGCTACCCGACCGGAAGGCTGGGATGCCGTCATGTTGCAAGAAGTGTGGTTGAAAAGAGACAGGAGAAAACTGTCCCGATGTGGGTATCGGTATGTGGTGGATCTTAATCTCTCTGGCAAACTGATTGATTCTGGTCTTTTGATTTTATCAAAGCACCCACTTAAAGAAGCTCATCGACTCACTTATCCCGCACTGCCCGTGGGCTCAGAAGTGTTTGAGGACGGCGAA
>RFNO01000104.1 GCA_009927165.1 Pseudomonadota bacterium | reverse complement strand
TTTTGCTTGCGAACATTCAAAAAACAAAAAAGTTTTTGAGTATGGAACCCGAGTTTAGTTTTCAAGGAAATCCAAATCTCTAGCAAAGGTTTCATCGAGGAAATAAAGAGCAATTCCGGCTATTACAAAAACAGTCGCGCCGATGAAAGTGATACTGGGAAGAAAGCTCCAGTGATTTCGCAGAGCCGTTAAAGTCAGGGTCATGGGAACAACGGACGCTCTGACTAAATTAGGGATACTTGTGGTTACTGTGGACCGAAGATTTGTACCGAACTGCTCGCTCGTGAGAGTAACGAATACGGCCCAGTACCCCGTGGCAAGTCCCAGCAGGAACGAAAAGAAATAAAAAGTAGCTGGCGAAATACCTCTTTGAGTTAGAGTGAGTGCCACCAATCCTGCTTCGATTAACAGGGAACCAGCAACCACTTTTTTTCTGCTTTTTACCCACTGGCTTATTAGGCCCGACAAAACATCGCCAACCGCCACTCCTACATACGAAAAAAGAATAGCGCGGCCAGCACTCAGAGCTTGTGTGGTGGAAAGTGCTGCTCCTAGTTCAGGCGCAAAAGTCATTAAAATGCCCGCGCAGTACCAAATGGGAACAGCAATTAAAATACAACAAACATATTTGAGCAATCGTTCGCGCGATGAAAAAATGAAAAAAATGTTCCCGCGATTGAGTGAGGGGGCGTTTTTGATTTTTGTGAAGAGTGAGGATTCAGAAATGCTCAGTCTGAGAAATAAGAGCAGGAATCCGAGCACTCCACCAACGACGTAAGTGGTCCGCCAAGAAACAAACTCTGCAAGAACACCGGCCGCCACAGCTCCTGAGAGTCCCACTCCTGCAACGATAGCAGTTCCGTAGCCTCGTTTATCTCTGGAAAGAGACTCAGAAACTAGCGTGATGGCTGCTCCCAGTTCTCCTGCTAAACCAATGCCCGCGATAGCCCGTAACGCCGCATAAGCTGAAGCGGTTTGGACGAAAGCATTCGCTAAGTTAGCCAAGGAATAGAGAAGAATGGAACCAAAGAGGACTTTGATTCGACCAATCTTGTCTCCGAGAACACCCCAGATTATCCCTCCCAGCAGGAGTCCCAGCATTTGAGCATTGAGCAGTGTTACTCCGACAGATAAGAGTTCCTCATCTGGCAAACCGATATCTTTGAGACTGGTTACGCGGACAATTCCAAATAGAGCAAGATCAAAAATATCAACGAAATAGCCGAGTGCAGCTACCATAACTAATGAAAAAGTTTTTTTATCCATCGATCAAAAGAATAAAAGGGATTCAGGCTCCTGAAAAGTTTAACTGCATGATTTATCTTAAAAGCTGTGGAATACTTACCGGTGTGAGCGCAGCACAGAACTTAGACTTAATGATATTCCGGGCGGTAAACTCAATCTCCGGACCTGCTTGGTTAGAGGACCTCGCCTTGTTGTTATCGAGTTCTTGGATGTGGTGGTTGGTTTTTGGCGCATTCCTGATGGGTGCTGTGTTTTTTAGAAAAACCAGGCTCCTGAAGACTCTGCTGGTTTGCGTTTTTGCCTTGATTGTTTCGGATGTGGTGAGCGCCCGATTGCTCAAACCTACCATCAAGCGATACAGGCCTTGTTATCAGTTAGAAGTAAATGTCCGAACAATCAAATGTGGAAGCCAATATGGAATGCCCTCAAGCCACGCTGCGAATGCAGCAGCTGTTCTTGCCGTAACCGCTGCAGTTTTTGGTTTGTTTTATTTATGGGCGGGGGGAATCCTGGCTCTTTTAGTAGGATTGAGCCGAATTTACCTGGGTGTTCATTTTCCAGCAGATATCTTGGTGGGATTTATGGTGGGATCTTCTCTGGGCTGGTTGGTTTTGTTATTAGTAAAGAAAATAAGTACTTGGCCCGTTTTTCGAACTCGCTTTCTTCAGCAGAACTAAGGTCTTTCGGCTTTTAGCCCCCTCTGTTATAACTGGCTTACTTTACAACAAACCTAAATTGTCATGCTTAAAATGATCGAGAAATCGGGGCTGCTTTTCTTTGCATTGTTGACTGCGCTCAGCTTTGCCGGAGTTCGCTGTGTTATTTGTGGTATGGACGTAAAGCCCGGGTCAAAAACCCAATTTACGGTGGTGGAGTCTCAAGAAGAGCGACGCTTTTGCTCGTTAGCTTGTGTTGACTCGTACTTAAAACGAAAACCTACGCGTGAAGTTTATGTTTTTGATTATGGTTCAGGAGAAAAGATTCCAGCTTCGGATGCCGTTTTTATTGCTCGCAGTGAAAAACTCTTAAAAGAGCTAGAGTTTGAAATGCCTCCCACAGTGATTGGTTTTACGAATAAAGAAGATGCGGAAAAACACCAAAAGCGTTTAGGCGATGGAAAACTAATTCAGGGATTCGAAGCTCTGAGAAAGGAATTTCGATGAAAGCAGGAATGGTCTTGATTTTGCTGGGGACATTGGTCGGATGCAGCTTGAAGCCTCAACCTGCAGCTTCAAACGAAATGAAGGCCCAAGAGCCCCTGTCCAAGTTGGTGCGTGTTTCTTTAAACGAGAGATTTGTAGCAAGGTCCTTAAGAACTGAACTTTCTCCTGGTGAAGCTAATACGGTTCAGTACCGTTTGCTTTCGATTGACCTTACCGAGGTAGAGAACAGTCCGAGAACGTTTAAGTTTGAGTATCGAATGCCAGAAATGCCTGAAATGGGGGTTTTTGAATCGGCCGTTGAGTTTGATGGAAAAGTATTGAAGGGCGATTTGGATATCGTCCATGGCGGATGGTGGGAAGTAAAAATCCTAATCGAGGAACCGGGTAAGCCGGTGGATGAAATTACTTTTGATTATCAAGTAGCGGAATAAGTCATGAGCAAGTTTATATTTTTTATTGCCGTTCTATTGGACCTTTCGGTTTGGGGGGCTGCTTGTTGTGGTGGCGGAGGACCAAAATCGTTTTTAGCACTCCAAGAATTACAAAACTTTGACTTTTCACTCGTGTCATCTTTTCAAGAGAGCTATGGATGGCATAATGCGAGAGGAGAGGCTTTTAGTCGAAAAGGGCCAATCGATATAACCCTTCAAGCCTCAACGGTAGGGCGACTTTCCCCCAACTGGGAAGCATTCGGTCGGTTCCCGATAATCTATCGAACCACGGATTACGGAGCGATTACTCAAAGTCGGTCTAGTTTAGGGGATATTACCTTGGGCCTGCGTTGGACGCTCCTAAGGAGTCTTTTTGTGGAAGATCCTTTTCCAACCGTAAGCTTGGTTCTTGGCTCCAAGTTACCTACTGGACTTTCGGAAATAAAAGAAAATGGAGTCTTCAAACCTGGAACTGGCAATGGAATGTGGGAGCCACTGGTGGGGTTAAGCTTTAGGAAGGATTATTTTGGATGGCTCGGCAATATTGATGCTACTTGGAGTCCTCAGATCGGCGGCTCCAAAGGACGCTCTGAAAGAGAAAACCAGCTTAGTCTAACAGAATCGCTTAGCTATGCCTTTAGCCGGCGGTTCAACTGGGGACTTGGAAGTTCTCAGACATGGGGATTTGAAAAAGAAATGGAAGGCCATATTATTCCCGGCTCAGCTAGTCGGGGACTCGCTGTGTTTACTTCGGCAAATTACTTTATTTCACAATTTACCTCTGTAGGAGCCGGAGTCGAGTGTTCCGTGCCATGGGATGGCTTTGGCATCAACCAACCCATTACTCGAACAGCGTCATTGAACGTTCGATACGGATTTTATTGAGCCGTATTAATAATTCTCAACTTCAATCAGTTCTTCTTCTTCCCGTAATCGGTAGACCAACGCCGTTTCGATGGTCTTGGGACGAAAATACTTTTTCAGCTCATCGTACACGATATCAGGGTTGAAACCCTTGCAACTGTAACAATCAAAGGTGAAGAACGGTCGAAAAATTCTTCTTTCCACTCCTCTGGGCTTCTTTTTTCCATCTTTTTGACCGCGAGGAAAAGTGTGGATGCTGATATGGGAAGTTGCAATGATGGTAACCCCAGTGATCCCGACATCTGGGTGATCTTCCCGAGTTACTTTATAAACAATCGGAAGTCCCATTTTCTGCATGCCAATCTTTTCCGGGAGTGTCTTGAGAAAGTTGTAAATATTGTCGTAAGACATCAATGCTCGTTTATCCGCATCGAAACCTGAACACATCAGATGAGGCCAACCTCGGTAATCGTCACTTGCTGCCATTTAGGACCTCCTTATTGGGAGAAAAATTAAAAAGCTACCAAGAAAATTCTCTAACAGCTTAGACAAAAATGCACAAAGTTTTTTTAGATAAAAGTGTAGTGTCGTAAAGAAGAACCGTATAAAACAGGGTCTATGTCTGATTTGCCCATCATAAAAGTGTTTTCAGGATTTCCAGAGAGACAGTGTGACCTACCCGTTGTCTGTAAGAAGCACCGGTTGGTTTCTCGTTTTGCCGTGGAGTTATCAAAGATGCCGCAGGAAAATCATTTTGTCTTGGGCTTTATCCGACGAATCTTGAAACTTTTTCCTTTTGAACAAATGGAAATTGAAGTTCAAAGAGGTCGAAGTCGGGATCTCTTTGAGGATTGGGATAGTTATTTGGAGTGGTTTAGAGCAGACGAGCCCCATGAGGGGAGGTGGTTCTCAAGTATTACTGTCATGCGGAAGCATCGGTTTTTGGGGTATCTAGTGTGGGAACAAAGGGAAAAAGCCACAACGAGCCTTGCGATTTATACTGAGGGCAATCAATCCGGTCCCTTGGAGGAGCTATCCCGAGCTGTTGGAGAAGCTGCTCTTCCGCCGAGAGAAGTCGTTATCGAAAAAGGGGGCTCCCAATCGCTTTCCCCAAAGAAACGATTCTTTTTTAGGAATTAGCTTTCAACTTTTTGAGTTCTTCAGTGAGATGAGGAACCACTTCGAACAAATCTCCAACAATCCCGTAATCGGCCTTTTGAAAAATGGGGGCTTCTGGATCTTTGTTGATAGCCACGATCACTTTCGAAGTTCGCATACCAGCTAAGTGCTGAATAGCGCCGCTGATTCCGCAAGCTACGTAGAGTTTTGGGCTGACAGTTTTTCCAGTTTGGCCCACTTGCATGTCATGGGGGGCATAGCCAGCATCAACCGCTGCACGACTTGCGCCGACAGCAGCCCCTACTACAGAAGCGCAATCAAAAAGTAGCTTGAAATTATCAGCACTTTTAAGAGAACGGCCTCCAGAAACAATGATATCGGCTTCCGTCAGATCTACTTTTTTCTGGCCACTGCTGAGGACTTCCGTCACTTTCGCTCGGATTTGGCCAACATCGGCAGCAACTTTCTCAATTTGAGGAGTTGTGCTCTGGTCTCCGCCAACCGCCAAAACATTGGGGCGGACGCTAAAAATGGCGGGTCCCGATGAAAAAGAAACTGCTTGGCTGCATTTTCCCGCAAAAACGGGCCGACGAACTGTGGCCGAATTCCCTGACAATTTAAATTCCGTACAGTCAGAGGCTAATCCCGCATTGAACTTTGCAGACAGTCTAGGAAGGTAGTCTTTACCCTGCCAGCTAGCTCCAGCCATGATAACGCTGGGGGATTGTTTCGAAAGGTAACCGTAAAGGGCATTTGCAAATCCTTCGCTGGAATAGGAAGCTAATTCAGCGTGCTCTAAAATCACTACTTTACTGGCTCCTGCTTTTCCTAATTCGCCTGCAGCGGCTTCAAGCGCCCCATGGCCCAGTAGAATACAGGTGGGCTGGGTACCTTGTCGCAAGCATTCGCTCAGCATTTCCAAACTTGCCTTTTTTAATTGTCCGTCTTTGTGTTCAGCGATTAAGTAAGTCGACATGTTCGTTCCTTCGGTTACGGGTAACGGTTAAATTACTTTGGCTTCTTCTCTGAGCAAGCGAACCAGTTCTTTTGCTTGAGAAGCGGCATCACCACTCAGTTTTTTTCCAGCCTGTCTCTCGGGAGGAAGGGCATAGTCGGCAGAGACCGTTTTAATGGCTTCTGAAGCCATGCCTAAATCACTCATGGAGTAAGTTTTGATTTCTTTCTTCTTAGCTTTCATGATCCCGGGCAGACTTGCATAACGGGGGGTATTGATTCCTTTGTCCACTGCGATGACTGCGGGAGCAGGCATTTGGAGGACAAATCGAGTTCCCCCTTCTACTTCTCTTTGAACCGTAATTTTATCTGCAGCAATTTCGCACTTTACGACCATTGAAGCTGAAGGCCAGTTCAAAAATTCCGCTACAAATCCAAAAGTAGCGGCCTGATCATCGTCAATCCCTTGTTTACCAGTAAAAACTAGCTGACCGCTTTCCTTTTTTACAACTTCCGCCAAAGTTTTTCCCACCAAGTAACTATCAAGAGGTTGGTCTGTTTTTACATGCACGGCATTATCGGCTCCCATGGCTATTGCAGTTCGAAGGGATTCCACTACGCGATCGGGCCCCATTGAAACTACCGTCACTGAGCCAGCTTTCAGTTGCTCTTTGGTTTTGAGTGCTTGTTCAATCGCAAATTCATCGTAGGGGTTGATTACCCACTTCACATCCGTTTTCTCGATACTTTTTTTATCGCCGGAAATTTTGATTTTTGTTTCGGTATCTGGGACCTGTTTTACTAAAACAATAATGTTCATAAAGGTGACCTCACGTTCTCCGTCAGATTAATCTTCCAGTAAATGTCGAGCGATAACCACTCGTTGAATTTGGCTCGTGCCTTCATAAATTTGAACCAGTTTCACATCACGCATGATTTTTTCAACAGGGTATTCCTTAGTGTAGCCATAACCTCCGTAAATCTGCACGGCATCGGTGGCTACTTCCATGGCCATATCCGCAGAAAACCGCTTTGCTAACGAAGCGTAATAGCTTCCTAGTTTATGTTGGTCACTATCGAGAGCCCAAGCCGCTTGGTAACAGAGCAATCTGCCTGCTTCTACTTTAGTAGCCATGTCCGCCAACATGAATTGGATTCCCTGAAAATTTGAAATGGACTGATTAAACTGCTTTCGCTCTTTTGAGTATTTGGTTGAATATTCTAGAGCAGCTCGAGCAGCACCAACTGCTCCGGCTGCAATGGGAGTTCTGGTTTTATCTAAAGTTTTTAGAGCAATCTTAAAACCGTCCCCAATGTTTCCGATCATGTTCTCTTTTGGAATCTTAACGTTCTCGAAAGTGATGGCTCGTGTATCCGAACAACGCTGGCCCATTTTGTCTTCATGTTTGCCTAGGGAAATGCCAGGAGTCTTAGCGGGAACGGCTAAGCAAACGGTTCCTTTGGAGCGTAATTCTTTGTTGGTTGTGGCAAAGACAGTAAACAGTTCAGCATGACCTGCATTGGTGATCCACATTTTAGAACCGTTTAAGATAAAGTGACTGCCTTCATCTTTTGCGTGAAGAGATAATCCCCCAGCATCTGATCCTGCCCCAGGCTCAGTGAGACAGAATGAGGCTAATTTGGGTTCATTAAGGAACGGGGTTATCCAATGTTTGATTTGTTCGTCAGTTCCCCCAATGAGAATGGGGTATAGAGCAAGTGTGTTGACCGCAATACTAGTAGTCATTCCGAGGCAACCAGCCCCCATCTCCTCATTCATGATGACATCTTCTAGGATTCCCAGACCCAAACCTCCAATTTTTTCGGGAACTGCTGGATTCATCAAACCATTCTCCCAAGCCTTTCGAATGATTTCGTGAGGAAATTCACTGGTAGCATCAAATCGATGTGCGTTAGGAATGATTTCAGATTGAACAAATTTTCGGACTGTTTCTTTTAAAGCAACTTGTTCTTCGGTGAGTTTAAAATCTATCATGATGAGTCTCCAGGATTGTTTTTCTTATGGAAACTACTTTCGCAGTTTCATAAAGAACTTTCAAAAGGTATGCGGAATAATGAGAGAATTCAAGCTTTTCTCTCCCCGCTGATTGTCTTTCATGTTACCAATAAAGCTATGAGAAAAACGAAGTTATCCGACAGCACTGGGATTCTGATTATTTTAGATGGTTTTGGAATAAACCCTTCGAAAGAAAATAACGCGGTAGCCCAGGCCAAAGCGCCGGTTTATCAGGCCCTGCTCAAAGACTTTCCTCATACGCAAATTGAAGCTTCAGAAAAATACGTGGGGTTGCCACAGGGGTTTATGGGGAATTCAGAAGTAGGCCATTTGAATATTGGTGCCGGAAGAGTTGTCTATCAAGACTTTTCACTGATCAGTCAGGCCATTGAAGCAGGGAGTTTTTTTAAAAACCCAAGTTTCTTGGACTTGTTTCAAAAAATGAAAACGGTGGGAACTTCAGCCACTCTTCATTTGATGGGGTTGGTCTCCGACGGAGGAGTTCACAGCCATTTAAGTCATTTGTTTGCTTTGATCGAGTTGGCCAAACAGAATGCTGTTCACTCGATTAATATTCATTGTTTTACCGATGGAAGGGATACAGGGCCTCAATCGGGGATTGAGTTTATTCGAGAAGTAGAGAAGTTTTTAAATCAGCTGCAGGTGGGCCGAATTGTGAGTGTTATGGGACGTTTCTATGCGATGGATCGAGACACTCGCTGGGATAGAACCAAACAGGCCTATGATGCTATTTCAAGCGGGCAATGCGATCGAAAATTTAAAAATCCAGAGCAATTTGTCTTAGAGAGTTACCAAGAAGGACAAACTGACGAGTTCATTTTGCCCGGAATTTCTGAGAATTATTCGGGCGTCAAATCAGGAGATGGTATTATTTTTTTCAATTTTCGAGCTGATCGAGCTCGTCAGTTGACTCGGGCCTTTTGCGAAGAAAAATTTGAGGGTTTTCCGAGAGCAAAAAAAATTACATTAAGTGGTTTCGTTTGTATGACTCCCTACGATTCTCGGTTTTCTCTTCCGACTGCGTATCAAAAAACCAAAGTTCCATTAACTTTGGGAGAAGTAGTAAGTGTTCAGCATTGGAATCAGCTGCGAGTTGCGGAAACTGAGAAATATGCCCACGTGACTTACTTTTTCAATGGGGGAGAGGATAGAGTGTTTCCTGGGGAAAAGAGAATTTTGGTTCCTTCTCCGAGAGATGTGAAAACTTATGATCTAAAACCCGAGATGAGCGCTCAAGCAGTCACACAAGCATTATTAGACGAATTGAACAGTGGTGATTATCGTTTTGCCGTTATTAATTTTGCCAACCCAGATATGGTGGGACATACGGGAAGTTTGAGTGCTGCCATTCGTGCAGTGGAGACCGTGGACGAGTGTTTGGGAAAAATTGTTGAATGGATTAAAAAAACGGGATCTTTCGGAGTACTAACGGCCGATCATGGCAATTGCGAAAAAATGGTAGATGACCAGGGGCATCCTTTAACTTCTCATACCCTTTTACCGGTTCCCTTTATTCTCATCGATCCGAGTCATTCTTTTCAAAAGCTTGCATCCTCTGGAAAACTTTCAGATATTGCCCCTACTTTTTTGGAACTGTGGGGCCTATCCAAACCTCAGGAAATGTCGGGTCAAAGTCTTATTGTCCATTCGCGTTAAGCTTTCGAAAACAGGCAAGGGAATTTAACTCTTTTCAGGTATAATAGGGGGGAGTTGTCTTTCCGTGGCGTTTTGCCATCTTTATTCAGTACTTAATTCAAAAAGGTTCAACCCATGTCAGCTGGTAAACTGGGTGCCTTGTTAGTATCAAAAGGCCTCATCACAAATGAACAGTTGAGCTCGGCAGTGGCTCTTCAAGCTCAGGAAAAAACTCGCTTGGGCAGCTCATTGGTTAAGTTAGGACATGTGAACGAGAACGTACTGGTCAGTTTTTTGAGTACCCAATACGGGATAGCTGCTGTTTCCCTCGAGGGAACCAAAGTTCCCAAAGAAGTTTCGCGCTTGGTACCCAAAGCACTTTGTTTAAAACACATGATGGTTCCCATTTCGGTTGAAAACAATCGAATTACGCTTGCTTTATCAGACCCAACAAACGTTTCAGCTATCGACGATGTGCGTTTCATGAGCAATTTGGAAGTTTCTGTTGTCTTAGCAACTGAGTCCGGTATTCAAAATGCTATCGATATCGCCTACCAGGAATCAGAAAATGGGCTCAGTGATCTTGAAGAGTTTGCTCGGGACAAAACACAGACGGGAATAGTAGCGAACGGTCAGGAATCCATTGATGACAACGATAAAGCTGACAGCAAGCCTGTTATCAAGCTAATCAATAAAATCTTTTTGGAAGCAATTCGCCGAAAGGTCAGCGATATTCACATTGAGCCCTATGAAACATTGATGCGTGTTCGTTTTCGTATCGATGGCTCGCTTCATGAAGTGATGAAACTTCCCAATACTTTTCGGACCCCAGTTCCCGCCAGAATTAAAGTGATGTCTAATTTAGATATTGCCGAAAAACGACTGCCTCAGGATGGTCGTATTCAAATCCGGACTAAAGAAAAAGCTGTGGATATCCGCGTTTCTTTAGTTCCAACTCTATACGGCGAAAAAATCGTGATGCGTATTTTGGATAGAGGGGGAACCACTCCAGATATTGAAAAAATGGGCATGGAGCCTCAGCAACTCGAGGTTTTCAAAAAAGCCGCAGAACAACCCTACGGCATGATTTTGGTTACGGGACCGACAGGGAGTGGAAAAACAACCACTCTTTATTCCGCACTCTCGGGCCTCAACACGATTGATGTGAACATTTCTACTGCTGAAGATCCCGTTGAATATACTTTACTCGGTATCAACCAAGTCCATGTGAAGGAATCTATTGGGATGAGTTTTGCAGGAGCCTTGCGGTCCTTCCTTCGACAAGATCCGGATATCATCATGGTGGGGGAAATTCGAGACCATGAGACCGCAGAAATTTCGGTGAAAGCAGCTCTTACAGGTCACATGGTGTTTTCCACTTTGCACACCAATGATGCTCCCAGCACTATCAGTCGTTTGAGGCACATGGGTCTTGAGCCTTTTTTGATTACGGCAGCTGTAACTTGCATTGAGGCCCAGCGCTTGGTGCGTATGCTTTGCCCAAATTGCAAAGAAGAGGACACTTCTTTTGACAAAAAACTCCTGGTTGAGGCTGAAATGCCCGAGGATTGGCTAGATACAGCAACGATCATGAAACCCAAAGGCTGTGATAAGTGCGCGAAGACGGGTTACAAAGGAAGAAAGGGAATTTTTGAAGTAATGGCAATGAACGAAGAGATTCGTGACCGAGTGATTCGCGGGGCTTCTTCGGACGATCTTAAAAAAGTAGCTATGGCCAGCGGAATGCTCACTTTAAGACAAAGCGGATTGCTTAAACTTTCTCGCGGCGAGACGACGTTGCAGGAAGTTCTGAATAACTCAAGGCCAGATGGAGATCTCACAAAAAAATGATAAGCCTGAATCGATTATTAAAAGCAATGTTACAAAATAAAGCATCTGATTTGCATTTGACAACAGGGTGCTCTCCATCGTTTCGAGTAAACGGGAGGCTTGTTCGAACGAAACTGGATTCTTTGAAGCCTTTGGATGTAAAAGAGCTTTGCTATTCAATTCTTACCGAAAAACAAAAAGCGAAACTGGAAAATGAACGGCAAATCGACTTGTCATTTGGGATAAAAGACCTGGCTCGGTTTCGTGCCAATATTTTCTTTCAGCGTGGGGCTATTGCCGGAGCCTTTCGTCATATTCCCTTTGATATTCCCAAACTATCCACTTTGGGTCTCCCTGAAGTAATTCGTGAGCTGTCGCATAAACCCAAAGGATTGGTTCTCATTACTGGAGCAACGGGATCCGGAAAGACAACTACACTTTCCTCCATGATTGACTATTTAAATGACCAAGAAAATTTACATATTCTCACGATTGAAGATCCCATCGAATATATTCATTCTCATCGCCGCTGTGTGATTAACCAAAGAGAGCTTGGTTCGGATGCTCTGACTTTCGGAGGGGCTCTAAAAGCATCCTTACGAGAAGATCCAGATATTGTGCTTGTGGGAGAAATGAGAGACCAAGAGACCATTGAAACAGCGTTAACACTGGCAGAAACTGGGCATCTTGTTTTTTCAACGCTTCACACGAGTGGGGCTTATCAAACAATAACTCGAATTGTGCAAAGTTTTCCTCCGGACCAACAAGACCATATCCGAATTCAGCTTTCTCTAACACTAGAAGGAGTGGTGTCACAAAATTTGATTCCTAAAAAAGATATGAAAGGGCGTGTAGCTGCAGTTGAGATCATGATCCCCAACACTTCTATCCGCAGTTTGATTCGGGAAAACAAACTCCACCAAGTCCCTTCGGCCATGTTGATTGGTCAAGAGCAGACAGGAATGATAACCATGAATCAAAGCCTGGCAACTCTCGTTTATCGGGATTTAATTTCCCAAGGGGAAGCAATTTCTAATAGTGCCGACCCCACTGAACTTTTAAAAATGTTGAAAGACATCGACCGAAAAGCTTCCTAATAGGATGATGGAACATGAAATATCGTTACAAAGGAATGACTCGAAATCGGGATACCGTTTCAGGAGAAATTGAAGCTCCCAATGTCGACGAAGCCAAGAAAATACTTTTTCAAAAGCAAATCCGTGCCCTGAACGTCGAGAAAATCCGGACCAATATTGACTTAAAGAGTTTGGATTTAAGCTTAGGAACTCCAATAAACCTCAAAGGGCTTATCATTTTTACAAGACAGCTTTCTTCTCTAATTAACTCTGGCGTCAGTGTGGTTGTGGCTCTCCAAATTTTGGCTCAACAGGAAAGACGTCCGGCTTTTAAGAAGATCCTTGTAGCAGTTAAGGATAATCTTGAGGCGGGGGGTGGTTTCTCAGAAGGGTTAGCCCGATACCCTAAAGTGTTTTCAGAGTTTTTCATTCGAGTGGTGGAAGCAGGGGAAGTGTCGGGTTCGCTCGATAAGTCTTTGATCCGAATTGGTCAGCAACTAGATAAATTAGCTGCAATTCGCCGAAAAGTAATTGGGGCGATGACTTATCCATTGATCACTCTCGTAGTAGCTGCAGGCGTGGTTACTTTTCTACTTTATAAAGTCTTCCCCGAAATTGTAAAAATGTATGGGGACGTTAAAAATCTGCCCTGGCTTACCCAGTCCGTACTTCAATTGTCAGAATGGCTACAAGCTAACATTGGAAAGTTGTTCAGTGGGATTGTGACTTTCGTGGTATTGATCCGTTGGCTTTATTCTTTGCCTCCGGTGAAAACGGCAGTGGATCCTTTATTGATTCGGGTCCCAGTAATTGGGCTTTTGATTCTTCGATCGGGAGTAGCGATTTTTACTCGAACATTGGCCACTCTTCTTTCAAGCGGTGTTCCGCTCTTAACGGCTTTTAGCATTTGCGAGAAAGTGTCTTCTAATTACGCCATAAAGAAATGTATTCGGGACGCTGCTTCGGCGGTTTCTGAGGGCCAAAGCATCTCCCATGGGCTGGGCAAAAGTGGTTTAATGCCTGGAATGGTTATTCACATGATTGGGATTGGCGAAATGACGGGAAGGCTGGATGAATTGCTCCTTAAGATTTCCGATATTTTCGATGATGAAGTGGACGATGCGGTAGGGCTCATGACCACATTATTGCAACCTGCGTTGATTGTCGTGGTGGGTGCTATTGTGATGACCTTGATGCTGGCGATGTATATGCCGATCTTCGGAATGGTTGATAAAATTGGCGGACATTAATGCTGGAATCGCTTTGGAAAAAAGCTCCTCAGTACTTCAATTATCAATCTCAAAGTATTGATGGAGCCGTCTTGATTGGCTCCTGCTAGGCAGATTAGTTTTCCTCTTTTTATTTCTGGGCATTATTGTAGCGAATCAAATTGTACGAGCAACTGTTACCCCGATCGACTCTGTTATTCAGTCACTCTGTTTGGTTTCCATCTTTTTCGGGATCAACTTCTTAGAGTCGTTGAGTTTAAATTGGCTCCCCAACCGATGGGAATTGGGATTTGCCCATCTTCTTTTGGATATGCTGGGAGTAAGTATTTGGTTTTATCTTAATTATTCTCCAGCTCATCCTATTGTTCTCCTCTATCTGATTTTAGTACTAGCTGCCTCATTGGCCTTTTATCAGCGAGGCGCATTCCTTGCGTTTCTATCAGCCTCCGCTTGTTTTTTTATCGTCTCAAATGTGGCAAGTGCTGGTTCTTCATTTTCCTGGCTCTCCTGGAGTGTGTATTCTGGAATTTTTCTGTTGGTGGGAGCTGTCGGGGGCTACTTAAGTGAGCAACTGAGAAAAACTGCAGAAGGGTTGCGCCAAAAGAATCAGGAAATTGAGAAACTAACTGAGCTCTACGAGCAAATTGTTGAAGGAATGCCTACTGGGCTTTTGACGTTGGATCAGGAAAAACGAGTGGGATTTGTCAACCCAGGCGCTGAACAGATTTTGGGAAAAAACCGAGCAAATCTGCTTGGCAGGCCACTCCATGAAGTAGTGGCCGATCTGATGCCGTTTTTTGACCAAATTGAAAGTCAAAAAATTGAAGATGAATCAGACGATGCTGAGCAGAGTGGAATTGAAACGGAGTTAACAGCTACGGGAACCGATTGGCACCGCTCTGTTTTCCTTAAAGCGCGATTGCATAAGAGACAGGCCAGATTGCAGCAGACAGTTGAAATAGGAACTGGCAAAAATCGTCGCTTGCTGCGGGGCGATGTTGCCGAGATTGACGTTAGTCCCAGTGTGGAAAATTTATTCGGTCAAAGCGAGGGAAAAGCAAGAGTGCTCCTGTTTCAAGATGTTACCAAGTTAGTTCATTTGGAAGACAAGCTCAAACAGCATGAGAAACTCGCAGCTGTTGGGCAGCTGGCAGCTGGGATTGCCCACGAGATTCGAAATCCACTGGCGTCGATGTCTGCAAGTATTGAAATGCTTCAAACGGGTCCCGCCCAAAGCCATTTGGGAACTGAAGACAAAAGACTGATGGAAATTGTGGGTAAGGAAATCGATCGTTTGAATAAGCTGATTACTGAATTTTTGGGATTTGTAAAACCCGAGCAAATGAAACTGGAAACAGTGTTGCTAGATAAGTTGCTCGCAGAAGTAGTGGATCAAGCTTCCCAAACAAAAGAGTTTATTTCAAAAGCAAGAATCGAAATGAAATTTGAGCCTGGTCTGCCGGCTTATGGAAATCACGAGAAAATTCGGCAGATTGTTTGGAACCTGCTTAATAATGCCCTTCAAGCAATGAAGAAACCAGGATTAGTGGAAGTGGGTTGCGAGACTGTTAGTCCTCACTGGGTCTGTTTTTGGGTGCAAGATGAAGGAGAAGGCATGTCCGATGAAGTGCTTCAGCACTTGTATGAACCCTTTTTCACGACAAAAGACAAAGGGACGGGTTTAGGACTTGCGACTGTCTACAAAATTGTAGAAGGTCATCAAGGAGAGATTCGAGTTCAGTCCAAAGTGGGTCAGGGCACTCGTTTTGAAATTCATCTTCATCGTGGTTAGTAAGTTGAGGAAGGGCAAAGCGCAGCAATCTGACAGCTTTGGCAAAGAGGTTTTCTCGCTTTACAAATTCTACGTCCGTGGAGAATCAAGGTACCATTTACTTTCGCCCAAAGCCGTTCTGGCAACAACGCTTTTAGCTCTCGTTCAATGATTTCTGGGTTTTTTGATTGTGTCCAACCCAATCGAAAGCTCACTCGAGCGACATGAGTATCTACGGCGATGGCCGGCTTATCAAAGGCTTGATTCAGAATCACGCTTGCAGTCTTTCTTCCCACCCCAGAAAGAGTAATGAGTTGCTCCATAGTGTCTGGGACTTGCCCCTGAAATTGATCAACGATGGATTGGGCAGTATTGATAATCGCCTTGGTTTTGTTTTTATAAAAGCCACAGGAATGAATGATTTGTTCCACTTTCGTGGGAGAGGCCTTGGCCAATCGTTGAGCATCAGGAAACTCGCGAAACAAGTGAGGGGTGACAGAATTGACTCGGGCATCAGTGCATTGTGCTGAGAGGATTACTGCGATGAGGAGTTGAAAGGGATCTTCAAAAAAGAGCTCAGTTCGTGGATCAGGATAATCTTTTTCGAGAATGGAAAATACGTTTAGGGCTTTTTCGGTGGGTGGTTTTACTTTTTGGCGCTTTGAAAGAGGCGACATGGAGTGGGACATTAGGAGGGTTGGGAAAATCTGTAAAGGTGGTTGCCAGGAGTTGAAAAAAAAAATAGGGTTACGCCTGAGCCGCAGTGGTGAAATGGCAGACACGCTGGTCTTAGAAGCCAGTGCCCTTGGGCGTGGGGGTTCAAGTCCCTCCTGCGGCACCATCCAAAAATCAAATAAAAACAAGTGTTTATGTTATGTTTGAATGTGTTCTGAAACCTGGTCCTTTTTCGGTTTTTTGAGTTGAAGGGTCTGCGAAAAAAAGTTCATGCCTTCATATTTCTGAAACAATTGTGTGGTCTACTGGTAGGAATAGAGTGAGGTACGTATGAAGGCACAGCGGAATTGGGCGAATCAGCCCTCCCCAGATATTTCCACTAACCACCGGCCTCGTCTCCGGTTAATCGTCAGAAATACAGAATCCCCTCCCGAAACCCCAACGGATAAAGCGGTTGATACAGTCAGTGATACTACGGAACTCGTTTTGGCAGTGCTGGCACAGCTCTTATTAGTTTACGGAATATTTTTAGGGCCTTCTCACCTAAAAGAAAGACATGCGTTTGCTGCTAATTCGTTATCTCCTGGAATAGTTTACGGAGTGAAGAGCCATGGAGAGAGTTGCTCGCTTAATTCGGACTGCTCAAGTGGTTTCTGCAGCGGGAGCAGTGGAATGAGCATTAATGGCACTTTCAGTAAACGTTGCGTAAGCTTACTGAGCGACTAAATCCCAGAAATTCGTCAAGGGGGCAGAACGTGAACCCCATGAAACCCAATGATTCTCCAGGTCGGGTCTTGTCTGACTAAAGTATTGGCTTCAGCAAGGCTCGTGGAAATACTAGCTCCAGTCAGGGAGTTATCTAAACGATAAAGATCAAACGAATTGGCAGGTGACTGAGAATTTTTGGAGCCATTGCAAGCGTATCCCAGAAGTTTATCGAACGTGTTAGATCCGCAAGAGGCAGCGCTTAAGTAATGGGTACCTCGCGCAGTTCGACACCTCATGAGATTAATTGAAGCATCACAATTAGAAAATTGAGCCGGAACATTGAGTAGTTTAAAAACGGCACGAGGAGGATTTCCATAATTGTAAGCTGGGGATCCTTCAGTGCTTGAAGTTGAGAATAAATAGTTTTTGCTAGGGTTTACACCACGAAAAATACTGGTTCTTTGAGCCCACTCGGCGAGATTCTGTAGAATCCAAGTTCTATTGCGTTGATAAGCAACATGTCCATGGTAACTCTCTGAAACTGTATTGCAGTAGCCTCGCCAAAGAACGCTACTGGCGACACCAGATAGCTGTTTGCGTCCATTTACACTTATAAACAGCGGGCCACCACTGTCGCCAGGACAAATCACTTGGTTACTGACTGAAGGTTTCGAAACAAGAGTCGCATTCGAATCATCAAAGCGAACTAACTGAGACTGTCCTCGGCGTTTGGTTCCAGCGCCACTGTCTGTTTTTCTGGTTCCGGACGTAGTAGTTTGACTATCGCCGTAGCCAACAATATCTACCATTTGATACAAATTCGAATTAGTGGCTGCCGTGACTGATAGTTCACTGGGAGCTACATTGAGAATTGGAGTGCTTAATTTCACAAGAGCGAGGTCTCCAGTTTTGTAAGGCTTAATCGACGATGCTGTAATCCAATTGTTTGTGGAGGAAGAGTAAGGAGTGTCGAGAGTGAATTTTATCGTGGCAAGAGTGCCATTCTCATTAGTTACGCAGTGGTGAGCCGTTAATACCACATCATTGCTAATTAGGGTTCCCGTGCAAATCCAAGTAGGGCCCTTAACCAAACCGACACTGGGGTATTCGGATTTACTGATTACTGTTCCATTTAAGATTCCCCGGCCTTTGGGAAGAGAACCTTCAGAAGTATATCCAGAGTGTTTTTGACAGCTCGCTAACGTGAGTAAACTCAAAAAAAGAAATCGTTTCACAGACCACGCCCTCCGGTCGCCGGGGGGAGAGTTAGCAGGGATAGGGCCAACGCAGGGGAGTGCCTGTTGGGATTGAGGGATTCCCCTCAAACTGTAAACAAGTTGAGGGGGGTAACGCAGGCGAGAATAAAATGCAAACAATAACAAGTATTTAAGGTGGCTAGCGAGAAATCGGTCAAACTCCTTTAGAGAACAAAAATGGGAACTGGTTTTAGTCCTTCCAAGGGGCTTTGCGGGTAAGGAATGAAAAAATGGGGGAGGTGGCGAAGGTCGTAATCAGGGCCATCATGACAAGCATGGTAAAAAGCCGAGGCGAAATAATTCTCAAATCTAGGCCCAAATTCAATACGATGAGTTCTACGAGGCCTCGAGTATTCATGAGGATGCCCAGAGCCGAGGAATCTCGCCAAGAAAGCCCATTTATTCTTGCAGCTAAAAAGGTGCCGCCGAACTTCCCCAATGTTGCCACCGCAATAATGAGCCCGCAGAGCTGCCAATCAGAAGTAGAAGACAGTAAATTGATTTCGGTTCGCATTCCGGTAAAGGCAAAAAAAGCAGGTAAGAAAACAATTCGAACCAGATCCTCCATTCGGTCTGTCAGTTCTTTCGCAATCCGGCTGTCATGAGGTGTAATAGCCCCTAAAAGAAAAGCACCAAAGATAGCGTGAATCCCAATCAATTCGGTGGCTAAAGCCGAGAGGAGAAGAGCAATAAAAAAGGCTGCAATACCACCTTCAGTAATACGATCGAACTTTTCAAGCCAAGGAATCAGCCGCTTAACGAGTGGACCGCCAATGAGAAACATGCCCGCTATATAAAGAAAAGTAAGCGTAATCGTCTTGATAGCTCCACCAAAGGCATTTTGTGAAACACTTACGACCATAGCGAGCAAACACCAAGCCGTGACGTCGTCGATGGCCGCGCAAGTAAGCGCAAGAGTCCCCATGCGAGTTTTGTTGATTTTTTTATCAGACAGAATTCGAGCCAAAACGGGAAAAGCCGTAACGGAAAGTGAAACTCCTAAGAAAAGAGCAAAGTTAGTGAAAGAAACTTCGGGAAGAGAGAGTTCTTTATAAATATGAAGAGCTAAAAAAGTTCCTAAAACAAAAGGGAAAATAATGCTGGCGTGAGAAATGGCGAGTGTAGTGTGACCACTTTTTTTCAGGATTTTGAGATCCAGCTCCAATCCTACGACAAACATGTAAAATACAACACCAAGCTGAGCAATAATCCCCAAAAAAGGAAGAGAAGACACAGGAAGAACAGTCTCTTGAATCTGGGGAAAGTATTTTCCCAAAAGCGAAGGGCCCAGAACGATTCCGCCTACTACTTCTCCAATGACTAAAGGTTGACCCAATAAATGGAAGAAAGCCCCCATGGCTTGTGCAGTGATGATAACTACAGAAAGGGCCAACAGTATTTGAATGAGACTGTTCATTTGGGCATGAGCTTGATCGCTCACGACGGAGGGAAGGTTTTGGGTGGGACTAATCAGGAGCTGCCCTTTGAGATTAATAAAATAAAAAGCGATCCCCGCTACTAGCAGCATCACCAAGTAGACGGAAAAAACGGGAAGCTTTCGGTAAGATTTAAGCAAGGGTTCCATTACCCAGATGATACCCTAGTTGGATTTAAATTAAAAAAAATGGGTCTATGGCTGATTAGCCAGCAGGTTTTGTAGAGCTCGATACTCAAGAACTCGGCCTTTTCGATAAGTATCTCGAATACCATAGCTTTCTAGATCGTCATCGGCTGCGGGGTGGACGATGATTTCCAATTCGTCAGAACAACGACGAAGTTTTTGCTGGATCTTAGACAAAGAAGCAAGTTCGGATTGGGTCGGATACCAGAAAGGACGGTAGCGAAGCCCTAGTTTGTTAAGAACACCTCTGGCTCTGAGAGCTAGCCATGCGATGAGAAAACGCCTTGAGAAAAAAAGGCCCCAGTCTAAGGGAAGGCGTGTTTCTTTAATGCTTTGTTTTTCAATCTCAGGGGCAATGGCTTCGAGAATGCCCGGGAGTAAGTGCACGTGTTGATGACCATCAAAATAAGTGACCGGTACTTTGAGTGTTCTCAGTTTTTCTAATTGGCCTTTGAAAGCATCAGCTGCAAGTTGGAGTTTGGTTTGTTGGTTAAACGGCATGAACCAAATGGGAAGCAGTTTTCGCAAAGGCTTATAGTGAAAATTCTGCGGATCCATGAAAGGGGAAAAAGCATCCTGTTGTTCTTCAAAAAGGGGAGGAAAGAGAGTGAGATTAAAGTGAAGGCCAAATTGGAGATGAGGAACTTTGAGAAGTTCATCGAGTCCGTGTTTCACAAACGGACTACCAGCGAGAATCGATACTCGCTTAATAATGCCTTTTTGGGCCATTTCTAGAATGGCCGCGTTGACCCCGGGACTCATGCCCCAGTCGTCGGCAGTGAAACTCGCTCGAGGGTTGGTGAGATCCATGAAAATAGATTAACGAATGACTGAAGAGAAAGCGAGGGGGAAGTGGGTTACCAACCTATCGTATCCCAGAGAATTCTTTTCCAGCTATTGGTGCCCACACAAACGTAAAAATAAGTGGAGTCTTGGGCTGTTTGCCCCGTGGTGCAAGAGTCCCCCGAGCTTGATGGAACGGCCTGAAAAGAAACTCGTTGTGCGGTAGTTGCAGAAGTGGCTGAAGTTGCAGTTCCAACAGTAATCGAAGAGGGTGCCACCCAACTAGGTGCTGAAGAGGCTCCAAACGTAAGTATGTCTCCATTGTTGCCTGCATTTAAAAAAACCGTCGAACCGGCGCCGTTTTGGTAAGGAATAACACCAGCTGATCCGCCTGAAAGATGGGTAGCTGTTCCCACTGATAAACTCGATTGATTGCTCCAGGTTGGTGCTCCGGCACCTCCGCTGAGAAGGACCTGACTTGCAGTTCCTGCCGCAGAGAATGCGGTAGCCCCTGGACCTGTTTGATAGGGAATTTGTCCGGCGGTCCCGCTTGCAATATGTGTAGCTGTTCCCACTGATAAACTCGATTGATTGCTCCAGGTTGGTGCTCCGGCACCTCCGCTAAGAAGCACTTGATTTAGTGCCCCAGCAGCTGAGAAGAGGGTGGTGTTCAGCGCGGATTGGTAAGGAATTTGTCCAGCTGCTCCACTGGCCAAGTTTGTTGCACTGGTGGCATTTCCCAGAACTCCTCCACTAGCCGTGATGGCCCCTGTAAAAATAGAAGTTCCTGTCACAGCCAAAGTACCCCCTACGCTCAAATGGCTCGAAGCTCCAGAGAGTGTCAGTGCCGGTAAGTTCGTTGAATTGTAGAGGGCCATGTTACCCAGCCCAAGCGAATCGCGTTGAGCAGCTGCAACTGGATCGTTGGCACTGCCTGATAAGTCTTTACTGGGAATGGCAGAAAGTCCGCAACCAGCCAAAACTAGCACGGCCGCTAAGCCGCTCAAAATTCCATAGTGAGTCATACTCCCCCCCAACACACGATTCCACTACACTTCCATCTTAAAGATACATTGCGTTAAGATTGTGAACGAATTGTGAAGTTTTCCTCAAAATGCTGATTTGACCAACAAACACAGGAGGTTAATTAAAAAAAGTGAATAAATTTTTAACCCATGCAAATGTTAAGAAAACTTCACCGAGTTCCGAAAAGTATAAAAGAGAACTGATATGCAAAAATTTTTATTCCTTATCAGCATGTTCATGGGAGTTGCTCAAGCGGGTGAAATTTTGACCGTGAAGGGCAAAGTGATGCTTGTTGATTTTTCGGCAAAGCACGTGGAATTGACTGTGCCTGCTTATCGCTTGCTGACGGTCGGCGGAAAAATTTGTTTGCAAGGCACGACAGAAACAAAAGGTGTCATGGATCTTAAGTGTGGAAAAGTGCTCGCGATGTACAAAGACAAAGCGTTAGTGGAAATTTCTAAAGGTGGAATGAGTTTTCAGTTAGGAGAGTTTGTTTCTATTCTTACCGAAAACAAAGTGGCTTCAGCTGATCGCATGATTGCTTCTTATTACGATACCACAACCGGTGAAACGCCAGCTCGCTCAGGCATTGCAGCTGGAATGAGTTTTGGTTTGAATTATTTCTTTCCCAGTGTGCATGCTGAATTCGAAGTGAGCCCGGCAGTGACGATTGGAGTTGTCGGTATTTATGGGGACTCTCAATCGAACAATAATCGGAATAAAACTTACGGTGGGCTGTTAAGTGTGACGTATTACACTCCTCAACCGACTTTAGGACTCAACTTTGAGTTCTTAACAGGCGTTTACTCCTCAGACATTCAGATTGGCACTGCATCCGAGCAAATTACTTCTATTGTGGGAGCAGCGCTCGTTGGTTGGAAAGGCTATTTGAGCGACCAGTTTTTCTATCGTGGTAGCGCAGGTACTCAGTACGTGCACAACACGCAAGATGCTAGCTATCTCAACTTTTCTGGATTTTTCCCTTACTTCCGAGCTGAAGTTGGAATGGCTTTTTAGTCCTGTCTCTTAACGGCGTTGAGGCCGCAGCTCATTGACGATATCTTGAAAATCAAATTCATCCACCGAATCTAAAAATCCTGTTACTTGAGAGGGGATAATCGCTTTCTTTTCATTGGCAGCATAGTAATAAGAACGAATGGGAAAAGTAGGGTTTTTTCGAAAGCCTTCTGTTTTCTCCCAAGGAGTTACCGTCAAAGTGGCTTTGACATCGAGTGAGTGTTTTTTAATCCCCTGTTCCAGAAGTCTCTTCGCCACTACTCCAACTAGATTCACAATGCGATCGGTGAGAGCATTTCGAGACTGATTATAACTGGTTTGAACGGCACTCAAGATTGCTTCCCCTCGAGCAGCACGACGAATGCCGTTTGCGATGATTCCAGGAGCAAGACCACCGCCTGGCATAGTTCGCGCGATATCGTCTGCCAAAAGATATTGAATATGGTCAACACCCCGTACGATGGACTGCCGCAACGGGGTTTGAGGGTAATAAGCGTGAATTGTGAGAGTAGGTTTGAGCGGGATAAGATTGATCGCGTTTACGATATTGTTTTCGAATGTGTCTTGATAGCCATTTTGGCTAATCCAAGCCTCAAATGACTTCCAGAAAGATTCTTCAAAAGCTTTTGTGTCTTCAAGCTGACTCACCAGAAAAGTTCTCTTGTTTTCAAAGACAAAGCGTCTTCCTTCTGGGCTATAAAAAAAAGCGAGGAGTGCTTTACAGAGCCCATCGACTGATTTTTTTCCGAAAACAAGATCGACATTCCAGGTAATAGTGTCTTCATAAGCACCCCACACCCTTTGTTTGAGGCCTCCCCAATCCCAAATAGACGCACTCGGGGTTTTATCAATTAGAAGGGGCCGATGAGAATGGGGAAGTGAAGACTGTGAGTGGGCACGGCTTTCAGCAGAAGCAAATTGGCACCATCCTCCCAATAGCATGATCGCGAAAAACACATTCCATTTCGTAAAAAGACGAATCACCATATTCGAAACGAAGGGAGTGCAAGAGCTGTGCTGAGTTTTTTAATAGCAATCAATGAAAAGAGGCTGCGTGGGCAATCGACAACCCGCCATATTTTGTCACTTCATTCCATGGTATTCTTTGATCATGGTCAAATGGTCGGAAATCGCTTTGCTTTTTTTGCGGATTGGTTCTCTGGGATTTGGCGGGCCTCTTGCGTTAGTAGCTTTGATGGAACAAGAATGTGTCACTCGAAAAAAGTGGGTAAAAAGAGAGCGATTTGAGGAAAGCTTTGTATTTTGCAAAATGCTGCCTGGTCCTTTGGCTTATCAAATGGCTCTTTGGGTGGGACATGAGTTAAGGGGGGTTGGGGGAGGACTTATTGCTGGAGTGTGTTTTGTCTTACCCGCAGCAACGCTTTTATTTCTTTTTGCAAAATATTATCAGTTCATTCAAGGGCTGTCTGCTTCTAGCTGGATTTTAGATGGAATGCGCATTGGTGCTATGGTCATCATTCTACAAAGTGTTGGCTCACTCTTTTCTCCGTATCGGAAAAAAGTCACTGGGTGGCTTTATGCTCTCTCGGGAGCTTTACTTCTAACGTTGCTTCCACGGTGGGAACCGCTCATTATTTTGGGGGGAGGAATCCTGAGTGTCCTTCTCCTAAAAAAGTATCCTGACTTTCGTCTTAAGCTTCAGTCCGTATCCGTCTTATTGGCTCTTTTCTGGACTCATTTCAAAGCGGGTGCTCTGGTTTTTGGAACCGGCCTTGCGATTGTGCCCATCCTAGAAAGAGAAGTGGTGACGAAGTACCATTGGTTAACTCAGAAAGAGTTCCTAGATGCTTTAGTGTTCGGACAGATTACGCCTGGTCCTGTGACGACGCTTTCTTCATTTATTGGGTATCAAGTTGCTGAAGGTTTCGGAAGTTTGATTGCTACTTTCGGAATGTATCTTCCGGGAGCTCTGATGATCCTTTTGTTTTTACCCAGAATTAGAAGCTCAATTGAAAACAAGTCTTGGCTGGTGGATTTTCAGCGCGGAGCTGTACCCACAGTCATTGGGTGTCTCATGGCTGCTTCTTTCGGACTTTTATCGGGAGTTTTGGTAGATCCAGTTTTACGGGCGACTTTTTTTGTCCTGTTACTTATCCAGATTGTGTGGGTTTTTCCCGCATGGCTTGTGATTTTGCTCGGAAGTTGTCTTCAGCCTATTTTGTGTTTCGTCGTCGATTCAATTCTTTAGTAATAAGCTCCAACTCCCGCGATGTTTGCCCAGCGATCGCAGTATTTTCTTGAGCGCGGCGAACGAGATAAGGGGTAAGTGATCTTACCGGACCATAGGGGACGTACTTGGCCGCGTTAAAGCCGGATGCTGCTAAGTTAAAAGTGAGGTTATCACTCATCCCCAAGAGTTGGGCAAAATGAATGTGACGATGATTTGCCGCAAGCCCCACTTTTGTCATTAAATTAACCAGTAACTGCGTCGATGCTTCATTATGGGTACCAGCACAAGTCGCCACGTACTGAAAGTGCTTTAGGCAAAGCTCTACGGCTTCATCATAAGCTTTGTCAGTGGCTTTCTTTGAAGGAAGAATAGGAGAGGGAAGTCCTTGTTCGCTAGCTCTTTTTCTTTCTTTTTCCATATAAGCGCCGCGGACGATCTTTACGCCTAGAATGTAGTTATTGGACTGTGCTTTCTGGATAAGCTTTTTCAAGTAATCGAGTTTTCCTACTCGGTAGAGTTGAACCGTATGAAAAACTCTAGCTTCAGTAGTGTTAAATTCAGCCATGAGCTCTTCGACAAGTTTGTCGAGTGGATCTTGGATCCAGCTTTCTTCGGCATCGATCAGTAGTTTTACTTTTAAGAGTGCCGCTTGTTCGACAATTCGGCGCACTCTTGCAACCGCTCGCCGCCACTCCTCTTTTTCAGAAGAATTCAATTCACTCTGTCTTTGAATTTTTTCTAATAACGTAAACCGCGCAAGCCCCGTTATTTTGAAAACTGAGAAAGGAATATGGGAAGATTGAGCTGCCAGTGTCAGAGTACTGACCAGTTCTTTTTCCGTGGCATCAAAAACCGTTTCATCTTGGGCTCCTTCAATCGAATAATCCAAAATCGTTCCTACATTCCATTGCCCGAGTTGGGATACAGTGTTGGCACATTCTTTCGCGTTTTCGCCTCCACAGAACTGATGAAAAAGTGTGGCTTTTACAAGGGGATCAAAGGGAATAGGCGTTTTGAGTAGCCAATGAAGTGCCCCGGATGTCATCGAAACAAATTGTGACGAGCCGACCAGCTTAAAAAGGAGATAAGCTTGATAAAGGTCGCGAGTGGATTTGGAGCGAAAAGCTATTTCCGTGTTGTTAAATGAAAGCGACATCTTATTTAGCCCAAGTGGCCCACAGGATAACTTATTTGTGGGATCAAAGAAATTTCTTATTTTAAGCACTCTTGTTTAAGTGACTGAAATAACAAGATAAAGAGCGTACTGCAGAAGTGGGGTTGGCGCGACGCGAAAATTCAGGGTTGCATCAAACCTTTCGTTCGGGGTAGGAAGAGGGCACAAGTTAAGCAAAAGGGGGCTCTTTGATCGTCAAATTAAACGTTCTTAAGCTTTTTCTAATGACAGGCTTTCTTGTCCTCAGTGTTTCTGGATGGTCTTCAGAGGATGCCAATGGGTATGACTGGAGATCAGCTGAAAATAAAGTCCATGGTGATTTGTGCGACACTTCGGACCGAGACTTTGATGGCTTCCGATATGGCCAGCATATCCCTCACTGCCGGCGCGCTGTTAGCCACGAAATGAAACGGTTTGTCGCCAATAATTTTGGCATTCACGATAATTTCCATAATTATGAAATTGATCACTATATCCCGCTCTCGATTGGTGGCAGTAATGCTCCAGAGAACCTGTGGCCACTTCCTGTCCCCGTTGCTCGTGCTAAGTGCGAGTTAGAAGGACGGGTTCATTTAGAAGTCGTTCGAGGAGAAATTACCCAAGAACAAGCGATTGAGCGAGTGAAGAACTGGAAAACCTTCTTGGAAACTCGTCTGCCTAATTCTTAATTTTTAAGAGAGCCTTTTCTACTGCATCTTTAATAGCTTGCTCCGTTTTGGCGGACCAAACTCCTGACGATTTAAAGACCACATTAAGTTTGTGATCAATCACATAAGTGGATGGATAAGTACTGGTTCCCAGTTGGCGAATCAGCATGCGCGAAGCATCTTTGAGAACAGGATGATTCGGTTGATGTCGTTGAATCCATTCTGCGTACGAAGAATCCCCTTTGTCGATCCCCACATCTAATATCTGAACTCGTTCGTCATTTCCAAAATAGTTCTGCAAGTCATTTACTCGAGGAGCATTGTCGTTGCAGTAAGGACATCCCAAGAAAAAAGCTTCTACCACCCAAACGGCCCCCTGATAATCAGCACTTTTATAATTGATAGAACCTTGTGAGCTCGCATTCATCCAGGGCAGTTCGAAAGCACTCACTGCCCATACTGGAGTGCTGACTGTATTGATGAAAAACAGACTAACAGCGAAAATAAAGTTTCGCATGAAGACCCCCATTTTTTATTGAAAATTAGGATTGATAGATTCAGTGTGCACTAAAATGAGGGGGAGCTCGCCCGGGAAGAGCGGAAACAATTAACAATTGTTAGGGGTGATTCAAAGTTCTCAGAAAACTTTTGCAGTCATGTTTATCCCAGTGCTTCTGCTCTTTAAGAAGCGGACGAAGCGCTGCAATAAGCCCATGCTCTGGATGAGTTAGAGATCGATAAATTCGAGAAGCGGTTTGAACAGTTGGGGTATAGTCGGGATGTTTTTTAATCCATTCTTTCGCTTGGCTTCTGGCTTTTGTTTTACTGGGAACTTCCCCTGTGGCTTCCAAAGCTCTAGCGAGGAGTTCCGCCATTTTACCCATGTCTTTAGCTTTGCCTAGTTCGTAGACTTGTTTGTTGATAGCAAGCAAAGCGAGCCCGGGAAATAGAATAGGGAAAGAGACAGGATCGTGAGAAGTCTTAATGTTTGAATAAGGACTTTGAAAAACAGGATCATTTGGTGAAAGGTTGGCTTCCTAAAGACGGCGCTCATCGAGTTTGAACAAATCATTAAAGCTTCTTAAGTAAATGGGAATCCTCTGCGGTCGGCACCTTTCCCCTGCCAATCAACTTCTTCTAAAGCTTCCGAAAGTTTCCTCAAAGGAGATCGAGAAGCATCCCTCCCTCTGAAATGGTTGTTATCCAGAAATCGAAGAAAAGCTTGGCGTTCATTTTCTTCCCGACCCTGAAGGTAGGAAATAACTTTCTGAGAAGCTCCAATGTTCTGCGCAAAATCGACTGCTTCTTTCGAATCAACCCAACGTCCCAATTCATCCTCGAAAGGTTTTATGGAGCTCGATAAAAAAGACTCGAGCTCTTCAGGGTATTTATTGCCATAAACCCTTAGTAGTGCTTCCAATGAAAAAAGATGAGCACGATGTTCTTGTTCAATCATTTGCGACAGTAACAAGTCAGGTTCTTTTTTATCCAATGCCTTTTGAAGAACGTCGATGTGTGGAGTAAAACGATTGTCTTGTCGAGACTCCGCAAAAAGGGAGCTCCCCAGCCAGACAAGACTTGCGACAGTGAGGAGCGAAGATATTTTCATTTGTTGATTTCGCTCGTCCAATTGGGATCCTCAGAGCGCTGTCCTGTGGGCTGATAGTTTCTTAAGTCATAGGAAAAACTATTAGCAGGACGAGCTTCGGGGGAATTATTTACAATCACGCTCGGCATGGGGTTAAGCGCTCGGTTCGCTTGCCCTGGTTCTGCAGCCATATTGCCCCCGCTTAGAGGTGCTTTTTTAGAGGAACAGAATCCGCATCCCAAACTGGGTTGGGTAATCATCAGGAATAAAAAAACTACAAAGATGCGATGAGAAGGGTTCATGATGTGCTCCACTGGTTTAGGTTTCACTGGGTAAAAAAAGCAAACCGAGTGCCAACAGAGGTGTCTCAAGTATTGAATATCAAAGAATTATTTAAAGGTTTCTCAGAGGCTGTTTTCTCGAAGGGACGCAAGTAAACAATTGAATTAATTAGAAAAAACAAGTGAAGGCATTCTGACAGATGATCAAGAGTTAGGCATGAAATGAGCTAACTTTTTAGCTCGGTCCACATGCGACTGAGTCGGGGAAGGGCATCCCCCAAATCTTCCAGGAATTTGAGTTTTGCGAGAGTTTCCTGTGAAGGGTACATACTGGGATCCTTTTGGAGGGCTTCAGGTAAAAGCTGGCGAGTCGATTTGTTGGGAGTGGCTAATAAATTAGCTTCAACCACTGTTAAATTATTTTGAGGCTCTAAAAAGAAATTAATAAATTGGTGAGCTTGCTCAATCCGGGTACTGGTTGATGGAATAGCAAAGTTATCCGTCCAAATGATTCCTCCTTCTTTGGGAATAAAAAATTTGATGTCTGGATTCTCCCGATGGGCTTGAATCGCATCGACAGAAAATATGTGAGCCACAGTGAGTTCTTGTTTTAAAAGCAGAGGCTTGGGCTCTGAAGTAAACATTAAAACTCGATCTCGTACTTTGGAAATATCCGACTTCACGTTTTGAAGAGAAGCCAAATCTCGACTGTTAGGGGACAGCCCTTTGAAAAAGAGCACTGCCGAAAATACTTCTCTCATATCATCCAATAAAGAAGTGTGTCCTGCATCGGGAGAATCTAGAAGAAAGCTCCAGGAGAGCTGTCCTTCGGGTACTGATACTTTAGATGTGTTAACAGCTATACCCGTTGTGCCAAACGTGAAGGGCACGGTGTACTTAAGTCCGGGATCATAGGGCAATGAGAAATAGTAAGGATCCAAATGGTGGAGATTCGGTAAGAGGCGAGGGTCGATGGGGGCCAACATAGATAAAGCAATCAACCGACTGCTGATGTAATCCGACGGCTGAATAATATCAAAACCTGTGGCACCCGCTTTGAGTTTGGCAAAAAGCTCCTCATTACTTGAGATATAGGTTAATTCAACCCGGATCCCAGTTTTATCAGTAAAGTCTCTTAAGGACTCTTCTGGAAAGTAGTTGCTCCAAGTGCAAATTCTTAGCGTGTTGGTATGCGCCACTTTTCCCCGAAGAAAAAGGATCCCGCCAATAACCAGGGCCAAGCCTAAGAAAAGGATCGCTATCCTTTGAGTACCCATTTCCTACTCTGCTCCTTGGATATGAGTAATAAGACCAAGCAAGTTGATATACATATCATGACAAATGACAATCCATTGAGTTCGGGCGAAATCCCGATTCTCATGAGCGAGTATATTTTCAAAGGAAGTGTCGTAAGTCCAGCTCCACTTGTGAAAAAAGAAATCAAAAAGTCATCAAAGGAAAGAGTGAAAGCAAGTAGCCAACCCCCCATAATGCCAGGAATGATATTCGGAAGAGTAACTTTCCAGAACACTTCACTCGGCTTAGCCCCCAAGTCCTGAGCTGCTTCACCCATTTGAGGATCCAGCTTTCGTAATTGTTCTACCATTATAAAATAAACGAAACTCGCACTGAAACTTGCATGGGCAACTACCACTGTCAGAAAGCCTAAATCGAACCGGCAGAGTAGGAAAAACAATAACAAAGAAAGACCGGTAATAACTTCCGGCACCAAAATGGGAAGAATAATCAACGTTTGGATGACGGGCGGGAGAAAAGCCGAAATGTTGCTCAAACCGACAGCCCCCAAAGTCCCTAAGGAAATAGCCAAAGTAGCGGACAACACTCCAATCTCAACACTATTAAGCAAAGGTTCCCACAAAGCTGGGCTATCGAATAACTTGATCAGCCATTTGAGAGTAAAGCCCCCGCGCCAATCGTTTGGGTTTTCCAGAAAGGCCTGGAATACCAAATACACAAGGGGCAAATAAAGAAGCCCAATGGCTGTCCAAAACATAAAAGAAACAAGTGGGTTTCTAAATCGCATGGGCAAGGCCCTTTGAAGTCCAACGGTTTTGAAGCCAAAGAGCGGCTAACAGAAGAACTGAAAGCATAGTGGCAATGGCTGAGCCCAAAGGCCAATCCTGTAAAATGAAGAATTGTTCCACCATGACTTTTCCGAGGAATGCTTCCTTTGCTCCTCCCAACAGGTCGGGAATCACATATTCGCCCAACATGGGAATAAAAACAAAAATGCTTCCAATAAAAAGCCCTTCTTTGATGTTGGGCAAAATCACTTTGCGGAATGTTTGAAACCGGGTTGCTCCGAGATCAAAGGCAGCCTCCCTCAGAAAAGGGTCTAGCTTTTCCAAGGACGAGTAAATAGGGACCACCAAAAAAGGCAAATAATTATAAACTAAGCCAAAGTAGACACCCCAACGGGTATAAAGAATAGAGGCTTTGGGAAGTCCTAAAAACATCAATAATTGATTTAAAATTCCATTACTCCCAAAAAGAGAGACAATCCCGTAAATCCGAAGAATAAAGTTGGTCCAAAAGGGGATGAAGAGAAGAATCAGTCCTAAGCTTTTCATGGTTCCCTGAACTCTTGCCAAATAATAAGCAACCGGGAAGCCGATAGCTAAACAGGACAGGGTAGCCATAAGGGCTAGCCAAACTGTTTTGACCAAGACTTTCAAATAAACCCAATCCAACAGTTGCTGATAATTTCGAAGGCTAAATGAAAAAAGGATAGTTCCCAGCTCGGTTCGCTCCAGAAAACTCATCCCTAAAATAATCGTAAAGGGAAGAAGGGTCATAGTGATGAGCCAAATCAGAAAAGCCCAAGCACTAGAAGGGAGGTACTGAGTCGTTTTCATACGGTTTGCTGAGGAAGAACAATGGCGTCATCACTTCGCCAAGCAAGGAATACCCGGTCTCCCGTGTTAAGACGACGTTTTTTTAGTCTTTCTAGCTCCTGTTCGAAGACTTTAAAGGTAGAGTTCCCGATTTTTACTGAGTATTCTGTTCTGGATCCCAGATATGTTTGATCCTGGATTTCCCCTTCCATTAAGTTTTCCTGGGTAGTCGACTTACTTCTTAAAAGGCGCATCTTTTCTGGACGAAGAATTACCGATACTTGGCGAGGGAGGGGGTGCCCATTTTTCTTAATTTTAAAATTACCGGCGTTGGAGGCCAGAGCCAGCTCCCCAGTTTCGGGAGACGGTTCCCCTTGAAGTTCCCCAGCGATTTCGTTCACCGAACCAATGAATCGGGCCACAAACGTATCCACTGGATCCTCGTAAATAGCTTTTGGGGTTCCGACTTGTAGGCATTGACCGGCTTTAAAGACCGCGATGCGGTCTGAAAGCTGAAGAGCCTCTTCCTGGTCGTGGGTGACCAAAAGAAAAGTAATGCCCACTTTTTTGCAGATGGTTTTGAGTTCTTCGCGCATTTTCATCCGCAATTCAGGATCTAAAGCAGAAAGGGGTTCATCAAGCAGGAGCAAATCAGGTTTAGCCACCAGAGCTCGTGCAAGAGCCGTTCTCTGAGCTTGGCCGCCGCTGATTTGATGAGTTCGGCGATCTTTCAGGTCCTCAATTTCGACCAGTTTTAAACATTCTGTGACCCTGGAACAAATTTCCGACGCCGCCATTTTTTTCAATCGAAGGGGGAAAGCAATGTTTTCAAAAACCGTAAGATGAGGAAACAGTGCATAGCGCTGAAAAACGGTGTGAATATTCCGCCGATGGGGAGGCAGCGAAGTAATGTCTTGGCCGTTCAAGATAATCCGCCCCGAAGTGGGGCTTTCAAATCCACCAATTAAACGCAATACGGTTGTTTTCCCACAGCCGCTAGGCCCCAAAAGGGAAAAAAACTCTCCCCGTTCAATGGATAGAGTGAGGGGGTGTAACTGAAATCCCCCAAAATTTTTTGTGACGGCCTCCAGGTTTAGAAGCATGTCGAATAAATAAAGGAAAGTGTGGAGACACTCAAGAAGTTATTTGGCAAAAACTAAATCGACCGCTTGGGGCCCTTCCAACAGAACCTGGGGATTTGCTTGTCCAGGATCGACCACATTAAAAGTTCCAGTCGCTTTCAATTTAATGCTACGGTTGATGAGCTTATTTCTACCGTTTTCTACTCCCCCGGGACTGTTATCCCAAAAACTTTGGAGTTTTATTCGAATTTGCTCGAATACTTTATCGTCTTCAAAGTTTACTAACGTGAATTCTCGGACCAACCCATTTGAATCTACGACTTGGATAGCAAAAACGTTGAAATTCACTTGAGGACTTTTGGGGAAAAGAACTAAGTTTCCTTCCACGGAGCCTTTCCGACCATGCCAAGCCACCATTCTGTCTACTACCGTTACGGGATGAGTGCTTTTAGTGTCGAGGGAGACGTGCGTCGGTTGCGACGGATAATTTCTAACTTGAATCTTTAATTTAACTTGATCATTTCGATAAAGGTCCTTAACCCAGGTGGGGTTTCCTACTACGACGGGCACAATGGCATCTTTGTATTCAACTACTAAAATTTTTCCGTTTTCGGCAATCGCATGAACTTTTGCCAGTATTTCCTCTTGGTTATCGAGATCTTGCGGCAGGTTAGCTTTGTACGGATAAGGAGCTGGAGCGGGAACCGGAGATTCATATTTTTTTATGAGTGATAAGTCCTCCACAAAAATATGTCGGATAGGGGCCCCATTTTCTAAAAAGTAGCCTTTAATGAGGACTTCATCGTGGCGGTTCAGGGTTTTTAATGTTTTTTCAATTCCTGCGTGGGAAGCAACCAGCGGGAACTCCTGATGGTTGAAAAAGTTTCCAGGTTCTCGGTAAGTAAAAACGAATAATCCCATGGGGTCCGATGCCCCGTGAATCCAACCACTGAGCCCTTTCCCTTTGAGTTCCTTCTCAAGTTCTTCCGAGCTAATAGGGGCCCCCAAAACATTAAGAGCAATTAAACCGAGAACAAAAAGAAATTTAGCCTTTATCATGACCCGAAAATTAGCATAAGTTAGCGCCTTGCAATACGAAAAATCTCAAAATGTTGAGGGTTCATCGTCGCAAAATTCTTTTGCAGCGCCTATACTTCAAGTTTATGGCGCTGACTGCACTGGACAAATTGAGACTGTTTCTGAGGCCGCCTGGTAAGGGCATTTACACGCCCTCAACGGGGGGCGGATACGCTCAGAGACTTCACGAAACGATGTATGGTTCCGCTGATCCGAAACAGGTTCAAAATCTCTGGGAAGAAACCTTCCAAAAAATTCGCCGCGCGGAAGGTTTTATTTTAGGGGTTCCGTCCGATACAGGAGCAGGCATTATGAAAGGCGCTAATTTTGGGCCTTTGGGGGTGAGAGAAGCCTATTTCGATCAATTTCAAGCTTATCCCAAGAATATAATCGATTTGGGGGATGTGATTTGTGTTCCGCACTTTCTTCACGATGAAATGTTGAGTCCCTACCAGCTAACCGCTACTCGTAAGGAACTTTATCCCGGGCAGGAGGAACCGTTGCCAGTGAGTCCTCTCTCCATTGCCGAGGGTGTATTAAAAGCTGTCTTTGAATTGAATCCTCAGGCGCGGGTCTATTTAATTGGGGGGGATCACAGCGTATCCTGGCCGTCCATGGTCTATTGCCATTCACGCTTTGGAAAAGACTTCGGCGTTTTGCATTTTGATGCCCATACGGATCTCATGACGAGCCGGTTGGGAGTAGACTACTGCTTTGCCACTTGGGCTTATCAAGCACTGAAATTTTTGAAGCCGCACCATTTGGTTCAAGTGGGAATTCGTTCGTCAGCAAAAACCAAGGCTCAGTGGGCCGAACTCCACCCAGTCACTCAGTTTTGGGCTCCCGAAGTGCTCGGTCATGAAGCCCAAATTATCCAAAAAGTCTGCCAGCATTTTTCCGAAAAAGGGATAAAGTCCATCTATATTTCTAACGACATCGATGGAACCGATAGCTCCGAAGCAAGCGCTACGGGAACTCCCGAACCGGCAGGGCTAAAATCTGAATTTGTGAAGGAGCTTATTTCGGAAGTAAAGTCGAGGTTCTCTGTCTTTGGGGGAGACGTTGTGGAAGTTGCGCCTCCGCTGTCTGGAAAGAAGGAATTTAAAGAAGAAGCTACTTGCCGTTTAGGCGCACAGTACCTTCATGAACTGATTCAATAATTAGGAAAGGCAATACCGCTTTGAAAATTGCTTTCGTATTTAATAAAAAAACAAACGAATCGCTTGAACAAGCTGAGTTTGATACCCCAGAAACCATTGCTTCTATTGTGAAGGCTTTAAAATCAGGAGGCCATGAAGTGATTGAAGTGGAGATGAATCTCCAACAATCGCCGTCAGGCTGGATGGCAAAGCTATCTCAAGAAAGACCTGATATCGTTTTTAACACTGCAGAAGGGTATCACGGGATTGGCCGGGAGAGTTTGGGGCCAACCGTTTTTGAGCAACTTCAAATACCTTACGTAGGGTCGGGACCCTATGGCTGCTTTCTCACGTTAGATAAGTTTCTGACCAAACAAATGGTGGCCAGCAAAAAAGTTCCTGTGGCGGAAGGTTATTTTGTCACTTCTCAAGAAGAGCTGGGCCTCGTAGCGGCTGAATCGGCTTATCCCGCTTTTGTGAAGCCTAACTACGAAGGCTCGAGTAAAGGGATTACAGAGAAATCTTTTTGCAAAGACGCTGAAAGTTTAGTGGCCTACGGCACTGAACTTCTCAAAACATTTCCTCAGGGAATTTTGATCGAGCGTTTTATTCCCGGAAAAGACATCACCGTGCCCTTCCTAGCTGGTCTAGGAGATGGGGGAGTTCTTGAACCCCTTGAGTACGTCTTCAGCAGCCAGACAAAAGTGAGTGAAACAGGGATCTACGATTATGCTTTGAAAAATGAAATGGATGACTTCGTCTCTGTACGCTGTCCTGCTCAAATGGAAGAAACCACTCGATCTCAGATCATCAGTATGATGAAGCGGATTATTCCCGCTCTGGGGGTTGTAGATTTTGCCCGTGCCGATTTCCGTGTCACTCCGGACGGAGAAGCTTACTTTTTAGAGATTAATGCATTGCCGAGTCTTCAAGCAGGAGCTGGAATTTTTGCCGCTACTCAGTTACTAGGGCTGACTTATGAACAGACCATCTTAAAGATCCTTGATGCTGCTACTTCTCGGCTCAAATTAAGTGGCAAAAGTCCGAAATCGCCCCGGAGATTACGCACTACCAAAGTGGCAAGTATTGGCGTCGTCTATAACCTAAAACGGAAAAAGCCGGGAGATGTAGGTTATGAGGAAGAAGCGGAATTTGATTCTCAGGGAACTGTCGATTCCATTTGTTCTGCCATTGAAAAATTTGGACTTCGAGTTGTTCCCATTGAAGCGACCAAGACTTTGGCCGAGGATTTAAGAGAAAAGAAAGTAGATGTTGTTTTTAATATCGCCGAAGGGTCGAAAAAACGCGCTCGAGAAGCCCAAGTACCGGCAGTGTGTGATTTGTTAGACATTGAACATACGGGGAGTGATGCCACTTGTCTCGCTATTACTCTCGACAAGGCTCTTACTAAAAAACTATTGAGTCAGGACGGAGTTCTGACTCCGCATTACCGTCTGTACCAAGGTGGCACCAAACCTGTTGAGCCTGGACTCAGATTCCCGGTGATTGCTAAACCCAATCAGGAGGGAACTTCCAAGGGGATTGGGGAGAAATCGGTAGTTCACTCACCCGAGCAACTCCATCAAGTAAACCAAGAGCTCTGGCAGAAGTTTCGTTCTCCGGTTTTGTGTGAAGAATACATTGAAGGGGAGGAGTACACGATTGGAGTTATCGGAAATTCCACTCTCAAGCTCATAGGGCCTATGCAAGTTCGGTTTAAAGAGTCAGCGGGAAAGTATCCTGTTTATACTTTTGAAGCGAAGCAGAGCGATCCTTTTAATAATCCTATTTTTGAATTGAATTGTCCGGTTTCGATGGGAAGGGAATGGGATCGCAAAATAGCCACGTTTGCAAAGAAGGTTTTTAAATTATTAGGGTGTCGTGACATTGCCCGGATTGATTTTCGCATTGATGCGAAAGGAAATATTTATTTTATCGAAATTAATCCACTGCCAGGTCTGTCTCCTGGATTTAGTGATCTCGTGGTGATGGCTGAACGTTGTGGTATTTCCTATGAGTCGCTTATTAAACGAATTCTGACACCTGCAATGCAACGTTGGCGAAGCGGTCGAACTTGGTGAGGCGATTTTGAACTTATTTGAAAAATATCAAGAGGAAGGTCGAAAGCGGAGTCGGATCCGAGAATTAGGTATTTCCATTGGGGAGTATCCCACGGGGCCGTTGAATTCAATTACGGATGTGAAAGGTGTAAAAGTAGGACACAGTACTCTCATTGAGGGGTCGGGGCGAAGAAAGCCAGGAAATGGCCCGGTTCGGACTGGAGTCACTGTCATTCAGCCCAACGAAGATCCCTATAATCAGAAAGTTGTTGCAGGAGGATTTGTTCTGAATGGAGCTGGTGAAGTTTCCGGAATGACTCAAGTGATGGAATGGGGGCTCATTGAAACTCCTATTGCGCTGACAAACACTCTCTCAGTGGGCCGAGTTTCTGATTGCATTGTTAAGTGGATGGCTGAAAAACATCCAGCTATACAAAATAACGTAGAAGTGATTATTCCCGTGGTGGGTGAGTGCGACGATAGTTTTTTAAATGATGCTGTCGGTCTTCACATCAAACCCAATCACGTTTTTTCCGCTCTTGATACCGTGTCTGACCAACTCCCTTTAGAGGGGGCAGTGGGTGCTGGAACCGGAATGATTTGTTGTGATTTCAAAGCAGGGATTGGGACTTCTAGCCGAATTGTGCCGGTCGGGGATAAAAAGTACACCATTGGTGTCCTTGTTTTGAGCAACTTTGGTGTGATGGAACATTTGCGAATTGATGGTTATCCTGTCGGAAGAGTGTTGGCAAAGGAGCAGGGAGGATATTCACGTCGAGTGAATAATTACGGTTCTATCATCACAGTAATTGCGACCGATATGCCACTCGTTGCTAGTCAAATTAATCGACTTTGCAAGCGAGCTGCATTGGGAATTGGCCGAGTAGGGAGCTATGGAGCTCATTCAAGTGGTGAAATCATTATTGGATTTTCAACCACAAATTCAGTTCCACGGAATTCACAGCAGCCCTTGGTCCAAATGACTATGATCTTGGATACATTTTTGGATGGAGCTTACAAGGCCGTCATTGAAGCAACTGAGGAATCCATTTTAAACTCCTTAACTGCAGCAGTTGAAATGGAAGGAGTTAATGGAAACCGCATTCCTGCTTTGGGATTAGTGCCTTTGAAAGACCTTCTTCAGAGTTATTCTAATGTGAAAGTACAGAATCGGAGTCTCTAAATGAGTTGGATTGAAGCATTGGTGCTAGGTTGTGTTCAAGGCGTTTCGGAGTTCCTTCCCATTAGTAGTTCTGGGCATCTTATTTTGGTCCCGTGGCTCCTCAATTGGGGAGATCCTGGGCTTTCATTTTCTGTGTTTCTGCATTTGGGTACGACGTTAGCCCTTTTGATTTATTTTTTCGGAGATCTTTGGGGGATTTTTATCGCTGGACTGAAGAGTATCATTGAGCGTCGAGTAGGGTACGACATGGAGCGCATGCTCTTTTGGTGGATTTTTTGGGGGACCTTACCGGCTGTGGTAGCAGGGCTGAGTTTTGGAGATTGGATCGAAGCGCACTTGAGAAGTCCGCTCTTAGTCGCTTTTTTCTTAGCGGCGGTGGGCTTTTTAATTTTTTGGATCGATCTGCGATTTCCTGCTAATCGTCAGTTGGAAGAAATGACCCGTGCGGAATCCTTTTTAATTGGATTAGCGCAAGCTTGTGCTCTCATTCCCGGTGTTTCTAGGTCGGGGAGCACTATTGCTATGGCTCGAAGACTCGGCTTTAGTCGACATGCAGCTGCCCGTTTTTCTTTTCTGCTCAGTGTACCCATCATTGTCGGTGCTCTGGTTCTTGAAAGCCGGCATTTACTAGGACGGGCAGGGAGCGAGCTGGGATGGGGCTATTTGATGACGGGATTATTGGCGTCGTTTTTCTCGGGGCTGATATGCATTCATCTTTTTTTGCAATTTCTTAAGCACGCATCTCTGAAAGTATTTGCGTGGTACCGCCTTTTAGTTGCAGCAGCGATCATCGCAGTCAGCTTGATTATTGGAAAATAAGAATTAATAGTTGTAAGTAAACGACAAGTTCGTAGTGAAGTAATTTCCGGCTCGATTGCCGGAGGGGTCACTTTCGTCATCAAATTGAACGAAGTGATAGCGGAGATCAGCTCCAAAAAAAATGTGTCGACGATAAATAGGAAACTCGAGCCCTCCGCCGGCATAGGCTCCTGTGTTGTTGGTAGGATCTCCCTCAAGACCGCTGGCATCGGCTGTTTTCCGAATGTATAAGCCTCCCCCTAAAGCCAAGTACGGATTGGAAATAGCAACTGCTCGAGGAGCGTTTCGGACATCCGGATAAAAACGAAAACCCGCAGTAATCGGGATGACTGCATTCACTACCGACGTTCCTACATTGAGAAATGAATCTTGGTGACGTGCATATCCGCCGCGTACTTCGAATGCCAACGATTTATCAAAGAAATAAATAATGTGGCCTCCCGCATAAAAAGCAACCTCATTGGTTTGGCCCAAGCCCCCCGTAAAACTTCCTAACCCAAAATCAAGTCCCAGCATCAAGTAACGACCTAAATGAAAGAATTCTTTGTCCGCTTTTTCATCTTCAGCGAACTCATAAGCAGTCGGATCCCCGAACGGGTCGGTAATACCTTTGTAGTCTGCTCCCTGACTCTCAGCTCGTGCTGTTGGAGAGAGAGAAAAAGCTAGAACCCATAAATTTAAGAAAATTGCGAGAAAAACGCGTTTCTTTAAAATGAAGTGCGTCATGGATCTTCCTTGTTCCTAAGTTGGCGGGGCTATCCATTATTATAAGGCCTTTAAAAATAGGCGTCGATTGAGAACAATTAGACACTGTATTCGCTGAGAATACGCACCGAGTCATGGGGGCGTTAATCTTTGACATTCCAGGGCTTTTTGTTACCGTCAGTAAGATTCTGGTAAATAAACAGTCTTAAGGATGAACCCACACACGGAGAGACTTTGTGAGTAAGCCGCCAAAAATCGATCGAAAAATCCTAAGAACCCCCGATGAGTTTGTTCAGAAAGGAACCCAGTTTTTAGGAAAGTTATCAAGCAGTCGAATGGGATTAACTCCTCTCTTAATAGCAGTAGGAGTCGTAGTCGTTGCTTTTTATGCGTATGACCAGTGGGATAATTCAAAAGAACAGAAGGCTTGGACCGAATATTACGGCGCTACGAAAGTAAAAGAAGAAGAAAAGTGGCAAAAATTAGAAAAAGTTCACCAACAGTGGCCTTCTAGTCGAGCTGGGATGCTCTCAGCAGTAGAGCTCGGAGACCATTATTTTGACTCTTCCAAAAAAGAAGTGGGAAAAGATTTGGCCAAAGTAAGTAAAGATTCAGATTCAGCGGTAGAGTGGTACTCTAAGGCCCTTCAATCCAAACACTTGGTTCCGCTGGAAAAGCAGCTTTTATTGATTAACCGCGCGAATGCTTGGGAACTTCAATCGAAGTGGGAGCAAAGCTTAGCGGACTATCAGTTAGCAGAAAATACTTCTGCTCAAGCCAAAGGCTTAGCCCTTTTAGGGGAAGCTCGAATTTACGAGGCCAAAGGGAGCACCGACAAAGCGATCGAAGTTTACCAAAAAACGGCAACGGAATTTGCATCGACTGAGTATGGAAAGTTAGCTAAGAACCACATTCGTCGATTAAAAAGTCCTCTTTTTAGTGTGAAGAAATCTTAATGAGACCGCTAAAGAATATGGTTAAGTTAACCCCATTAATTGCGTTAGCCGGATGGTGCTTGGGCAATTTGTCTATAGCTCAGTCTCAATTGGTTTCAGATTGGGTCATCACTCCCCATATTAAGATCAGTTTTGATACTCCTCAGCAAAGCACTCGACCTGTGATTGTAGGGGACTTACTTTTTACAGCTGATATTGCGGGTAATGTTTACGCTTACCATCGGATTCACGGTTATCTTCTTTGGCAAAAAAAACTAGAAGCAGGAGTGGATGGGGCACTCGCCTATGGACGTTCTAAAGTGTTTGTTGGAGATATTAAAGGCAATTTGTACGCCCTAAACTCAAGAGATGGTTCTGAGAGTTGGCGCTTAAAAATTCAATCTGAGTGGCTTTCTCCTCCTACTGTTTATAGGGACAAAGTGTTCGTAGCCACAAGCAACGATGAAATCTATGCCCTGAGTGAAGCTCGTGGATCGGAGATTTGGCATTATGCTCATCGTGGAGATGAGAAAATGACCGTGCGAGGGACAGCTTCACCGACGGTTTGGGGCGACAAAGTCTTCATGGGATTTTCTGATGGAAATCTTATTGCATTGTCGCTTCAAGATGGAAAACAGATTTGGATTAAGCGTTTGAAAAGTAGAGATCGATTTTACGATGTCGACACAACTCCTTATGCAGATGCCCAAGGAGTGGTAGCTGCTTCTTTCGATGGAAAAGTTTACAGTTTGGATAACGAGACCGGCAATATCCAGTGGACTTTTCCTGCTGGTTCCTATTCGAGCCCATTGATTGAAGACAATCGACTCTATTTAGCGGGATTAGATGGAATCATTTACGCGCTTGATCGCCAAACCAGTGCTGTGCTTTGGAAATCAGATGCCATTGCAGGCGTGGGCCTAAGTCCTGCGAGAGTGGGCGAACATTTGGTAGTGACCACTTCGTCTGATCCTTTTGTTGTTTTGAATCCTAAAAATGGAAAGACAGCTTTTCAAGGAGCTCTTGGAGCTGGCACTTTAGCATCGGCAGCAGGAAGTTTGGATGGGTGGTTCTATTGTTTATCGAATTATAATAATTTAACGAGCTATCGAATCATTGAAATCAATCAAAAAAGAGGACTTGAGACTGTCTTAAGTCCTACAGCGGTGACCCGAAACCTTGGCAAATCCATCGACGATAGAAAAGATTCTTGAACAGGCGCGACTAGAATTTCAGTTTTCCGCCTATCAATTAGTATCTGAGTGCCCTGGCAAATCTCTGTCACTAGCTCGAGGCAAATCCTCTTACTGGAAGTCCCAGCAAGCTATCGATGCACACTTCCTTTTCGATCTAGCCAGTCTGACAAAAGTTATTTGCACAGTGAGCCTACTGGCACGTCTCTTTGATCAAAATAAATTCAAGTTAGACCAGAAATTGGGTGAATTAAGCAGCGAATGGAAAAATACGCCCTTTGGTTCACTGATGATGTCAGACTTATTGAATCATTCTTCTGGCCTCTTGGATTGGTTTCCGTTTTACGAAAGTAAAAGTTGGAAAGAGATGCTATTAAAACATCCAGAGAAATTTATCGTTTCTGCGCCCAGAATCAAAACCAAATATAGTGATGTGGGCTTTCTTCTGCTGGGAACCGTTATTGAGAGTGTCGCAGGTCCTCTTGAGGAAGTTTTTCAAAAAGAAGTGAAAATGCCTCTTTCACTTGATGGGATTCAGTTTGGCCCAGTTGGAGAGCAAAAAACAGTCGCTACAGAATGGAGTGTCTTACGCAACGAGCTGATGCAGGGTCGAGTATTTGATGAAAATGCCGACAGTTTGGGGGGGATTGCTCCGCATGCAGGCCTCTTCTCGTCGGCTGAAACACTCCGGGGATTCTGTCGGGAGTGGCTTAAAGCGTGGTGGGGACAGTCCAGTTGGCTATCTAAAAAAACCGCGCAATTATTTACTCGCCGAACTCAATTTATTAACGACAGCTCTTGGGCTTTAGGTTGGGATACCCGTTCGTTCCAGGGGTCATCAGCAGGTTCTTTGTTTTCACAGCAGAGTTTTGGTCACCTCGGATACACCGGCACTTCACTTTGGATTGATCCGGAGGCGCGGGCATTTTGCATTTTTTTAACGAACCGTGTTCATCCGAGTCGCATTGATGAAAGAATTCGAAGACTACGTCCCAGGATCCACGATGAGGTATTTGAATTTTGGAGAAATTGAGCATGAAGGACCACAAACTTAAAATCCATTTGGTGGGAATCGGCGGGGTAGGAATGGGGAGTCTTGCTGTTTCACTATCAGAATTCGGTCACGAGATTACTGGCAGTGATGGGAAGCTCTATGATCCCATGAAGTCTGTTCTTAGCCGGGCAAACATCAAGCTGTTTGAGGGATATACCCCTGATCACCTTGCCAAAGTCCAGCCTGATTGGGTGATTATCGGTAATGTTATCCGGAAGGAGAATCCTGAAGCGCAGGCTTGGATTCAATCTGGTGTTAAATTTTGTTCTTTTCCAGAGGCAGTTCGACGTTTTGTGATTCAGGATAAGATATCTATCGTCTGTACGGGGACCCATGGAAAGACGACCACGACTACTTGGATTTCTTTTTTGATGAGGGAACTCGGCCAGGATCCGAGTTATTTAATTGGTGGAGTTCCAGCTGATCTGCCTACTGGTAGTTTTATTTCCGAGGGTAAAATAGTTGTTGGAGAAGGGGACGAATACGATTCTGCTTTTTTCGATAAAGGCCCAAAATTTCTTCACTACAATCCTTCTATTGGCATCATTGCGAATATTGAGTTTGATCACGCGGATATTTATCGAGATCTCGCTCACGTGAAAGAAAGTTTTGAAAAATTTGCGGGTTTGCTGCCTGGTGACGGGGTGTTGGTTGTTAACTATCACGATCAGCATGCAATGGAAGTCGCCCAAAAAGCACTCTGTCCAGTGCAAACATTCGGAACCAGTGAAGGGGCCATGTGGCGATTAGCTAATGTGGTTGAAACTTCTGCGGGATTTAGTTTTGAAGTGATTTATAAAGGGAGAAGTGTCGGACAGTTTAAAACATCACTCTTTGGACACCACAACCTCATGAATATTCTTTCTGGGATTGTCTCAGCAGTAAATTTGGGGATTTCAATAGAAAAAATAAGACCCATTGTAGAAAAGTTTCATGGAGCAAAAAGAAGACAAGAAGTTTTGTCGACGGCTCCCATCACTCTCATTGACGATTTTGCTCACCATCCTACTGAAGTATCGGCCACCATTGGAGCAGTCCGGGGACGTTTTGGATCTCAAAAAATTTGGGCTGTTTTTGAGCCGAGATCTGCAACTGCCAGAAGAAATGTTCACCAGGATGCTTATGTAAAAAGTTTTGACAGAGCGGACGAAGTGCTTTTGTGTTCGCCTTTTAAAGCAACGGATCTTGCGCAGGGAGAGAGACTTTCCACAACCGATCTCACTTCCGAACTCGTAAAAATGGGGAAGTCTGCGCGTGAATTTCCCAATGCCGACAGCATCTTGGCTGTACTGCAAAAAGAAGTTCGTCCTGGCGATGTTGTCTTAGTGATGTCTAATGGAGAATTTGATAAAATACAGAAAAAGATTCTTGACTCATTTTCTTAAACTCCAGTCCATGAGGTCCTGATGGTCAGGGGCTCGCAAAATAGAAGCCGGTTAAAAAATCGACGGGGAAGCACGCTAGTCGATTATTTAATGATTACCGTTGCTATTGTAGGAATTATTGTTCCGGTTTTCATGAATTATTTTGGAGGTCCTTTCCTCGCAACGTTAGCTAACAATAAAACTAAATTAGTAGAGTTCATTGGACAGACTCCAAAAAACCGGCGAAAGCCCCCAGTTCCTGTGGCATGGTTCAGTCGAGAACGCTCGGCAAAGCCGCAAGTGGGGGATCTGAAAGAAGCGGGTGATTTGCCTCCCGGCGCTGAACTCAGCGGTCCGTCTGGCCTCAGTTCACCGGGGGACTTAAAAACAGGAGATTTGAAAGAAGTTGGAGAGCTGAAAGAACCCGGAACTTTAAATGCCGGTAATGTAAATGGGCCCGGAAATCTTAACTCGGGTGCTGCTGCAGGGTCGGGGAGTCAGGGCTTTTCAGGAGGAGATGACTTCTTTTCTTCGGGCGCTAATTCAGGCCGAAGTGGAGGAAGCGGAAAGGGCGAATCCAAAGATGAAGAGGAAAGAAATCGCGGAGGAGGAGAAAGCTCTGGTACTAGAACCAATCGCAATTCGGGCGATGATTATGGATCCTCAGGAAGTCTCATGGGCGATAGAAAAGGCGCCGATGCAAAGAAAGATGGAGGAGCGACTTCGGTCAATAAGAAGAGCCGGTCAATGGTAGCTGCGGAACTTGAAGACGAAGAGAGACGTCGGCAAAAAGCCTTTGATTGGTGGTTTTTGATTAAAATCGTGATTGCCGTCCTAATTATTGCACTGCTTTTTCTTATTCTGCTTGGAAATACTCGTCGAAGCAGCAATTAAAATTGGATTGAGGAAAGCGATTAAGAGGAATCGCCTCCCTCAATCCCAGAGCGAACGACGACGGTTAGGAAAGCTTTTCGTTCAGGGTAATAGGGTACCAGGGTTGGGACCGCCGAAAAGGCTCTGTTTATGCGACCCTGTATAAAGGGTCTATGATAAGACTGTTTCAAATTCGCTAACGTACCTCTCCACTTTTTAGACTTTCTTAGGGTTCTATTCCACTAACGAACCGATTTGTTGAGGGAGAGGAGCAAGCACTGTGCCATGGATTCCTTCCAGAGACATGAGAAGATGGTTTGGGAATCATTCAGGAAATACAAAAAGGGATTGGGAAAGGGTGATATTGTGACAAATTCAGTCTGGCGAGAGTGCCGTAAGAGGGCTGTACTGGTCACTGGCCTACTCATCTCAACTGCTTCAGTGGTATCCTTAGGGAATACGCTAGAGCTCTTAGGAAAAATTCCGCACAGTGGTTATTCAGAGGGGTTGGATTTTTACGAGGGGTTTCTCTGGAATGCCTTACCGCAGCAGATTTTAAAAATTGATCCTCAAGATGGAACAATAGTTCAACGTTACTCGCCCGCTAGTGATTATAGTGAAAGCATTAAATGGATTGCTGGGGTTCTTTGGAATTTGAGCTTTTCTGACAATGGTCTTTATCGTGGCAAATTAACGAAGAGTGGTTTTCAGTTTGAAAAAGGATTGTCACTCTCTGAAGCTCACGGATGGGGAATAGAGAAAGTAGGAAGTGAATTGATCGTGACGGGAAATTTCAGTAATAAACTTTATTTTTATGATCTCGGGAATCTAAAACTCAAAAAAACTTTGGCCACCGAGGGCGTAGACTTGGAGGACTTGGCTTGGGACGGTCGTCGTTTATGGACGTCGAGTTATACTACCCAATCTGGAAAAATTTTTTCTATTAATCTTAAGAGCGGGAAAGTAGATGAGATTTGGCAATTACCAGATGCCGATCAGTGTCCAGTCATTGACGGGATAGCTTTTGATGGTAACAGCCTTTGGATTACTGGGAAAGAATGCCCTTCGATTTACCGAGTCAAAATCCCCTCTACCCGATCCCTTTCTTCTAAAAATCCTAAAAAGTAATAAGAAATAAAAAACCCCGAAGCCGAAGCTCCGGGATCTTCATTGTGTAGCTTCAGAAATGGTTTACTGAGTCTTTACTGTCAGAGAAGGATCCCCAAACAGGTTATACCATTTCAAATTATCATTCGTAGCGGAAGAATCCCCCATTTGTTCAATCAAGTAGAGCTGACCAGCCAAAACCGTTGAACCCATAGAGGTGAGAGAGTTCTCAAACCTACGTTTCGCAATACCCACGCTCATGACGGCGGGAGGATGCCAGCTAATGCTTACGGAACCTCCGTAATAAGCAACTGCTCCAGCATGGCCGCTATTGGCGGTTTGTGTGACCCAAGCTTTACCGAAGCATTTGGAGATATTCATCCAGCTGGCGTTTAAACAAGCGACATCGATGATGACAGGAAGCTTTCCCGTGTTTTCAAGTGTTTCCACTGTGGAAACAGAGAAACTGTCATTGGTCGACCCCCAACTGGTTCCACTGCCATGTCCGAAGTAAGAAATCCAGCTTCTGCCATCATTGAGGGCACCCATGATGTTTTCAGCAGTGGCCGACATATTTCCCTGGAGGAAATGGTCCACTTGCTTGTAAGTTCCTTTTTGGAGAGCTTCGCCCACTTGTTCTGCATATTCTGCATCGCTCGGGTTGCTTCCTTCGTCACTTGCAATGGTCATTGCTTTGCTGAGCCAGGGAGCTCCGCCCGATGTTCTTTCGTATTCGATGGTTCGGTTGATTTGAGCTTTCAGCTCTTGTTCATTGTCGGCTAAGAACCGCCCGTAGAAAACGTCGGGAATTTTGTCATCGCCAGCAAGTAAGGTCATACGGTAATCAGATGCAGCGGAACCCGAACCAGTCGATTCTTTAAATGCGGGCATAGTGGTCTTGTTTCCTACAAAAAGGAAATAAGAGGGTTTTACCGTTGCACTGGCATAAGCTGATTGTACGTATTTCAAAAGATTTTCTTTGTCGCCGCCCCCTTGGGTGAGCGTCACTACGTCAACTTGAATTCCTTTTTGCTGTTTCCAAGCAATGTAAGGCTCCAAAGCACTTTTATAGGTATCACCTGTGAGAATAACCATTCTCTCGGCTCGAGCATCTGCTCTGAGCCATGCATTTAAGGATTTTCCATTCGCAGTGCTAGCTTGAATAGTCTCCAAAATGGCTTTGGGTACAGTAACCGCAGTAGCACTTCGGTCTGTTTGCACGAAGTTGACTCTTACTTTTACTTCGGGTGCAATCCATAAAGTTTGGTTAGCCATTTCCATGCGGATCGGATTGAGAGCGACTCTGACTAACCGGACATTCCCCATTCTGCCGACTTCTTCCAATTTAACGGGTTGAGCGGGGTAAAGGGATTGGCTTGCATAGAGAGCGGAGTTAAAAGCAAAAGTGCCTTTCGGCCCGGAACACCGCCACTCTTGTTGAGCAGGGCGAACTCTTACGTTTTGGAGTTGTTTTTCGGTAATACTCACGATTTCCAGCTCGGGTTCGTGTCCTTGAGGGACCGCAATCAAAGAGCCAGTAACCAAAACCTCAGGGTTTCCCCAATCTTGAGACGGGTGTAATCGAGTTACGCTCAATTTATCAAAGCCATTTGTCTCGCGGTCAATGTCCATGGCCGCAATGGAGAGATTGATTTCAACTGAGGGAACCGCAGAGGTTCGCGAAGGAACTGTGTTCGAGCTGATTACCGCTCTGCTCTGAGTTCCTGAAAATTGAACCTGTGCAGCAAAAGCCAATTGCGCTGCGGTTACAAGACTAAGAACGACCAACATCCTGCCCATTCCGGTCATACAAGGCCTCCTTGGTGGCGTGGCTACTGATTTTTTTGTTTAAAAAAGAATCCGCTCGAACGGCGGAACGCGAACTAGCCCTTATGTTAACATGAGCAAGGATTGTTCCCTCAGTTAACTAAATTTAATTATTAATTTTTGTTACCACTTCACATTGATTCAAACAAAAAGTGGCACATCGCAGAAAGCACTAATCTCTTTCGTCTAACCAGCGCATTTGGATAGCTTCCAAAATTTTTTCATTGGAACGTTTGGGATCATCGTCAAATCCGGGCAGTTCAGTAACCCATCGATGAAGATCCGTAAAACGCAGAGTGAGGGGATCGGTATCAGGATGAGTTTCCCAGAGTTTGATCGCAATTTCATTGATATCAGTCCACTTCATTTTAAATCTCCCTATTGGAAAGGGCTTCTTTCACGGCATGATTCAGCAAGTCTTGAGCAAATTTTTCGGTGGCCTGAGATAATCGCTCGCAGGCCTTTTTAATCTCTTCTCGTTCCTGGGTCGGAAGCACCTTTTCGATTCGACGGATTGCGCTCTCAATTTCTGCTTTCTGATCAGGGTCCAGTAAGTGACTTCCTTGAAGCAAAGATTTTTGTGTAGCTCGTACTAGACTTTCAGCTTCCATTTGAGCTTCGATCAGGAACCTTTGATTAAAGTCGGTTTCCGCATTTTCAAACGATGCCATGAGCATCGACTCAACTTCCGTATCCGTGAGCCCGTAGCTGGGATTTACGGTTACGCTTGCAGTTTGCCCCGTTCTCAGCTCCATGGCTCGAATACTGAGTATGCCGTTGGCATCTACGATAAATTCTACTTCAATTTTTGGAACCCCAGCTGGGAGGGGAGGGATCTTTAACTGAAAGCGAGCAAGGCTGCGGTTGTCTTTTGAGAGCTCTCGTTCTCCTTGAAGAACATGAATATCAACCGCTACTTGCCCATCTAAGTAAGTGGAGTAGTGTTCGGTGGCAGAAATCGGCAATGTGGAATTTCGATGAATGATTTTGCTTACCACACCGCCCATCGTTTTAATTCCTAATGAGAGTGGGATCACATCGAGTAGGAGCATTCCTTGAGTGTGTCCGGAAAGAATGTTGGCTTGTACCGCTGCGCCAATCGCCACAACTTCATCTGGATTGAGCGTGCAAATGGGTTCACGACCAAAAATCTCTTTCACAAATGCCCTTACTCTGGGAACTCGAGTGCTCCCTCCCACGAGGATAACGTCGGTAATAGTGCTTGTGGAAACTTTACTGTCTTCAAGACATTGTACGCAGGGTAACAAAGCCCGTTTGAGAAAAGGATAAATGGCTTCGTCGAAATCGCCGCGAGTCAATCGGTGTTCAAAAACGATAGCGTCGTGATTCCAAGAAAAAACAATTTCAGTTTGATCAGAAAGCTCACGTTTCGCTTTTTCACAAGCTGAGAGAAACGATGCTTTGCTAGAAGCAGATTGCATGGGATCAAAGCCAGTGGCTTGGTGAATCAGAGGAGCAAGATGAGAAGCCAAAGCATGATCAAAATCATCCCCACCTAAAGCGGTGTCTCCGTTTGTAGCGAGCACTTCAAATACTCCGCCCGATACTCTGAGAATAGAAATGTCAAAAGTGCCACCGCCCAAATCGAAAACTGCAACGACACCTTCGGTCTTTTTATCAAGACCATAGGCAAGACACGCTGCTGTAGGCTCATTGACGATTCTAGCTACCTCGAGGCCGGCCAACTCTCCTGCAAACTTAGTGGCCTGCCTTTGAGCATCATTGAAATAAGCAGGTACAGTGATGACGGCTTTTTTTACTTCGGTTCCTAGTTCCTGTTCCGCTAGGGTTTTTAAGTGCTTAAGGACTAGGGCTCCAATTTCCATGGGAGTGTAAGATTTGTCACCCACTGTAAAACGGACCATCTGCTCAGAACTGCCAGAAAAATCATAGGGCAATAGCTTCTGCCAATCTTTAACGTCGCTGATTCCTCGACCGATAAATCGCTTTGCACTGTAAATAACCCGTTCGGGGAAGCTCACTTTCATCTCAACGGCGGGAGTTCCCACAACGGGACTTTGCGCGGGATCGCCGGGAAAGTAGACGACAGAGGGTAACAACGAAGTTCCTTCTGATGTTTGAAAAAGACGAGGTCTCCCTTTTTCTATGATTCCGATCAAACTGTTTGTGGTTCCAAGATCGATGCCTACAATCATGATTGCTCCCATTTGTTCTTTAAGTCTGCCAACATCGAAGACAAATATTTGTCTTTATTTAACTGCTCTCTCAATCTTAAAAGGAGTGGGATTTTGTCCGCTTCATTTGGCCAATCTTTAGCGATTTCATCCCAGTCTTTCTCGATGGCAAGTTTCTGTTCTGCCAATCGGTTTTTAAAAGCATGTACGGCATCTTGATTAGGACTCTCAGCCAGCAAGTCCTGTAATTCGAAATAAGCTTCAGCCAGATCGTTAGGAAGAGAGCGAGTTTCTTTTTCAGGGAGGGAATAGAGTTCCAGAAGATAAAAGCTAGTTGCGCGTGGGTCGCGAAGGGTTTGATAAGCTTTATTAATCAATGTACTCCAGCGAGCCGCCAAAGATCCTTGGTAGGTATTTAATTGGGAGTGCTTATCGGGGTGAGTGTTCTGTGCCAATTCATAGAATCGTCGACGAAGCAATTCGAGGTCTACTTTTAATTGGCGGGGAATGTTGAAAATTTCAAAATAACTAGGAGTTACTGCCGGAAAAGGTTGCAGCGAATGGCAGTTTGGACAAGATACCACGTAAGCGTTCTGGGTTTGACCACACGAAGCACAAGTTTTAGACGGAGAAAGAAGTGCCACAACCACAACTTTTGGACGCATTTGGATTGGAGAAAGTGAAACCAGTGCCGTTCAGTCCTCCGCTAAAGTCCAAAGTGAGTCCTTTTACGTATAAAAAGCTCTTCGGATCAATAAAAATTTTGACGCCTTGTTGTTCAAAGACTTTATCCGTAGCAGCGGGTTCTTTTTGAAATTCTAACTTGTAAGAAAGGCCACTACATCCACCGCCCACTACTGCAATGCGAAGCCCTCCTTCGGGCATGCTTTCGTCTTCTCGAAATCGTTTAATCTGTTTTACCGCATTTTCCGTGAGCTGAATCATGATTGCACTCCTAGCTAATTATTTAGCTTCGTTTGCGTCTAGATTCTGTTCTTGCTTCTTTTTGTAATCAGCAATGGCGGCTCGAATCGCATCTTCTGCGAGTACTGAGCAATGGATCTTAACTGGGGGCAAAGCCAATTCATTTACAATGTCGGTGTTTTTGATTTTCAAAACTTCATCGACAGTTTTGCCCTTAACCCATTCAGTTGCTAACGAGGAGCTCGCAATTGCACTTCCACAACCAAAAGTCTTGAATTTGGCGTCTTCAACGACATTAGCGTCGTTTATTTTTAGTTGAAGTTTCATCACGTCACCACACTCGGGTGCGCCTACAACACCTGTTCCAACTGTGGGATCATTTTTGTCCAAAGCTCCAACATTTCTCGGGTTGTTAAAGTGATCGATAACTTTTGGTCCGTATGCCATGGTGTTCTCCTTAAATGTTAGTGTGGGTTCCACTGCACTTGTTTGAGATCGATACCCTCTTTAGCCATTTCATAAAGAGGAGACAGGTCTCTCAGCCGCTTAACAGTGGCTACTACTTTTTCAACTGCAAAATCGACTTCTTCTGGAGTCGTAAACCGTCCTAATCCGAACCGGATCGAAGTGTGAGCGAGTTCTTCGCCTACTCCCATTGCTTTCAGAACATAGGAGGGCTCCAGTGAGGCAGAAGTGCATGCTGAGCCAGAAGAAACTGCTAACTCTTTAAAGCCCATCATCAAGGCTTCGCCTTCTACATAAGCAAAACTCAAGTTCAAATTGTTGGGGAGACGGTCTTCAGGGTGACCGTTAAGGTAAACTTCATCCAATTCTTTGGTAATCCCTCGGTACAAGCGGTTTCGTAATTCTCGCACCCGCTTGAATTCCGTTTCCATTTCCATCATGGCAATCTCAGCAGCTTTTCCTAGTCCTACGATAGCTGGAACATTGAGCGTTCCTGAGCGAAGGCCTCGCTCGTGCCCACCTCCATGAATAACTGGAGCTAGTCTTACTCGGGGATTATTCCGACGGACATAGAGAGCCCCAATGCCTTTGGGCCCGTAAAGCTTGTGTCCTGAAAGAGAGAGAATATCAATTCCCATTTTAGCAACATCAACTGGAACTTTGCCAGCTGTTTGTGCAGCATCGACATGGAATAGAATGCCTTTTTCCTTGGCAATTTTCCCGATTTCCTCAATGGGATGAATTGTTCCCATTTCATTGTTTGCGTGCATTAGCGAAATTAAAATCGTTTGAGGAGTAATAGCTTTCTTTAACTCTTCGAGATTAATCTGTCCGAGAGAGTTTACGGGAAGGTAAGTAACGTTCGCGCCATGTTTTTCGATATACTTTGCGGAATCAAGCGTTGCTTTGTGTTCTGTAACACAAGTGATGACATGGTTGCCTTTCTCTCCATACATTTCAAAAGCGCCTTTTATGGCAATGTTGATGCTTTCTGTTGCTCCGCTCGTGAAAGCGATTTCTTTTGCTTGGGCACCAATCAGTTTTCCAATTTGTGCACGAGCTTTTTCCACGGCTTCTTCACATTCCCATCCGTAAGCGTGAGAGCGGCTTGCTGCATTTCCGAACTTTTCTGTTAAGTACGGCATCATGGCTTCCACTACTCTGAGGTCAATCGGAGTGGTTGAGTTGTTATCAAGGTAAATAGGTAATCTCATGACACGGCCACCTTTTCAGATGCTTCTTCGGTCGTCACATACAACGTATCCAACGATGTTGCGTGAAAAAGCTCTACAATTTTTTGATTAAGTACATTCATGGGAGCAACAATTCGACAGGAAGCTTTAGCTGGGCAAGTCCGGGTCCCTTCTTCCAGGCATTCAGCAACTTGAATGGGACCATCTAGTGCTTCGGTCAGTCCCAACAGAGTGATTTCAGAAAGCTCTTTGGTTAATTTGTAACCGCCTTGGTTACCGTAAACGGCGCTAACGTAACCCACATTTTTAATCGACTGCATGATTTTAGAAAGAAGGGTCTCGGGAACGCCACAATTAGACGCCATCTCTCTAACGCTCGCTGCTTTATCTTCTTTGTCTGCTAAATACAGAAGCGCTAGCACGCCGTACTCAATTTTTTTATTTACGCGAATCATGCTCAACCTCAAGCCATAATTCAGACCAAACAACACCTATTAGACTAATTTAGTCCGGATAGCTGCTGACTTCATTATGAGAATTTCAGAAAATTAAGTCAAGAAATAAGACTAAAATACTCCAAGAAGCTAGGGGAATAGCTAACCATATGAATTTATTATTTAATAATATTAGTTAGCGAGGGACAATTAGCGGAGAATAGCACGCTGCTCTTTGGACTTGTGCTATTCGCTATTTCCCTTTATAAGACAGCCTTAACCTTTCTCAGTTGAATGACCCTTTCCAGGGAATTTCAATAATTTAGGAATAAAAAAAGGAAGTTGCGGATGGTTCCGGAAAAGTCTCCTCAGTCAGCTAAAAAGAAAACAGTTAAAGCCCCAGTTGCTAAGGCAGCTCCAAAAACCAAAGAAAAAAAAGTGGAAGAGCCAGTGGCCACCACTCCACCTCATTCTGAAATGGATCCCGCCAAGGAGACTCGACACGATAGAGAAATGGAATCTGCAGAAGAGCGAGTTTCTATCGCACCTCGCTCTCCCCAAGACGGAGTTGCGAGACCAGAACCAAAAGTTCAGGATCAAAGGCCAGTGGCACCTTTTCGAGAAGGAGACGATTATTCCTTCATGGTGAGATATGACAAAGGCTTGAGAATTTTTGTCGGCTCCGTTGCCGAAATTCCTGAATGCAAAAGCTCGGGAATGAGTCGCGAAGAAGTGTTGAAAGACCTAAAAATAAAACTGGAAGATTTTATTGAAGACCATCGCGTTCAAGGGCATCTCCCTGAACCTATTTTTTCGAAGCAATATCCCGAAAAATTAAGTGTTACGGTGTCTCAATCTGTCTACAGAAAATTGGATTTATTATCACGGATGGAAAAAGTAGCTCTCGATCACCTCGTTGTGGAATTGCTTGCTTCAGCCGCTGATCGAAGACTTGAAAGCGGCAAGGGGGGGCAAAAACATGCTCAGCCCAACTCAGGTCAGCAACCCAGACATCAACACCATGGAAATCGTCATGGCGGAGGTCACGGCAGAAATCGACACTCTCAGGGTAACCTAGACAGTCGAGAGAATTTTATGGAGTACGTACGGAATTTAGAGAAGGGCGGAAATCGCTGGAAAAAATAGCGGTTGAGCGGAACCTCCACAGACAATAAAAAAAGGGCACTCTTCCGAGTGCCCTTTTTATTTGAATGATTAAGCTCCCTGAAAATATTCTTTGGATTTTTCAGGATCGGGCTTCATGGTCTTTTTACCGGGCGCCCAATTGGCGGGACATACTTCACCGGTTTTTTCCACTTCTTGAAGTGCTTTAAGCACTCTTACGGTTTCTTCAACGTTTCGGCCGATACCGAGATCATGAACGACGCTGTATTGAACGACGCCTTTAGGATTAATAATGAAAAGTCCTCTTAAAGCGACGGCATCATTAATGAGAACGCCATAATCTCTAGCGATTTTTTTTGTGATATCGGCAAGCAGCGGAATGGTCAGTTTTCCGAGACCTCCTTCTTTTCGGGGAGTTTTCGCCCAAGCCAAGTGACTAAATTTACTATCAACAGAGCAACCGATGACTTCACAGTTTGCTTCACGAAATGCTTTGTGAGCATCGTTAAAAGCTGTGATTTCAGTGGGACAAACAAAAGTAAAGTCTAAGGGGTAGAAAAATAAACAAACCCACTTTCCTTTGAAGTCGCCAAGGGAAATACTTTTAAATTCTTCTCCGATCAGTGCTTCTGCTTTGAAATCGGGGGCTGTTCTCTGAACCAGGGTATCGTAACTTTTTGTTTCCATAATGTTTCCTTTCTAAGAAAAATGAATCAAATGGTAAGCGTCGGGCGTAGTGGGTGTCAAACTGGGGTGCCTCAAAGAGTGATGAACCAGTTGCCAAAGATGCCGGTAAACCAAGCTAGAACGGCGTTTTAAGGCGATTTGGCTCATCAAATCACTCAGTTTGTTTTTGTGTACGGGAAGAATACAGTGCCAAGTACTTAATATGTAAAGACAAAGAAACAGGCTGAGCTTCACTGTCCAGCTCTTGGGCGTTCTTGGCTTAAGGAAACCAAAAGTGCTAGGGGTAAAACCCTAATGAATCAAGTCGTTAGCGCGACAGAGAGTCAGACGGTTTTTCTTTTTGATTGGTACTGCTTTTGTAGCGCATGGACTCAATGATTTCTTCTCAAGGGTTGAACTTTCTTTGGTGGGCAGCGTATGTGTGGGCAGCATCTGTATCAGCTGGGACGCTCGTAGACTTAGCACCGTCTCATTCTGCTTCTTCCTCTCATTATGATTCGCTTGGAACGGAACCCGTTAAAACGGACCAATCCGTCCATAAAAAGGAGCGAGATAGTCGCCTGTTTGGAAAGGAAAAGACAGACGATAGTTTATTTTCTCAAATCTATTTTGATCTTCCGGAAAATGAAGAAGTTCCAGTAGATAGAAAAAAATTCAGTGCTTGGTTAGAAACGTTTTCACAGCGGCCAGGGTTTGCCGACCCGGAAAATTCGCAAGAGCGAAAAGAGCTAGTTAGTTACTTGGAAGCCGCTAGCTTCCGAGATCTCTCTCTTCTTTTGGAAAAGCTCGAAAAAACAGCCTTAAAAAATAGAAAAGAAAAATCTTTTAAAGATGAGGTCTCAAAAATTTATCAAAGAAAGTTGAACCAAAATGAAAAAGAAGTCGATCGTCTTCAAGCTTTTTTGAAAAATCCCGGAGCAACAAATCCTGTGGCGGCACTTTGGGATACGTCCGAAGTTCAAGGACTTGCCAGTGTGGATATGACCCCTGAGGAAATGGTGAAACCGCTCATGCAAGGCAGAGGACTCCAGTTAGATCCGACAAAATTTAAAAAGTTGTTGGTTTTGGGCGGGACAATGGGGAATGATGGAAAAGCCGTAGAAGATCCCAGCTTACGATTTACAGAGTATGAAGTAACTGCCGACGGAAAATTGAAAGAAATACGAAAATCAAAAAAGGCCTCTGCTCAAGTAGCCGATATTCAGCATTCCTTTTCTGACGAGGATTTAAAACAGGCTCACCCAGGAGTGGTAGCTGGCTTTTTGATAGGAGCAGGGAAACATGCACTTCCCGCTGCAACCAACCTAGTGGCTTTGGCTGGACCGCCAGGGGTGGCAGTAGCTGGATTTCTTCAGAGTGGGGTTAATCATATGCATGACGAACTTTTTTTGAGCCTCTCCAGAGAGCAGCAAGCTGTAGTTACAGCAGCGCTAAAATCCTCTTCGGGGCAAACA
>RFNO01000086.1 GCA_009927165.1 Pseudomonadota bacterium | reverse complement strand
ACCCTACCGTCACCGATTAATGCCGGGGCAAGCTCTGAAGGCTTGCTGTGGATTTTAAAAGGGACCACGCTTTACAAAATCGATGGAAACAGTGGTGCTATCATCACTACGCTTGATTTATCTGGGACCATTCAAACTCCAAGAGCCATTGCGGTAGATTCTACAAAAATTGGGATCACCGGCGACTCCAACTTAGTATTTTTTGACAAAAGCACTTTAAGTGTCATCAGAACGGTGAATTTACCCAGCTCGGATTCCGGATTTGATCCGACCCTCGCATATGTACTTCGCGAAGGGGCCGGAGGCTGGTTTACCGCAACAGGTGGCGATCGAAGCTCGATATATCGCTATGATTATGCGACAGACTCGGGCCGATTCTTGGATGTCGTGATTGATTCCATTGAAGGGATTGCTCGGGATGCGACTGGATTTTGGATCCCTAACACTCACAATTATATCGAAGCAGCTTATCTTTACCATATCAAGTTCGATGGCACGGTCGACCGACGTTTAAACATGGATCTCTACTATGGCTTCAATCCAGATTGGTTTCAGGGCTACTGGTATCCCAAAACTCACATCGCCCCCGGCGGAAGAGTGTGGCAGATCAATTACTCCCCATTCCGCCTCCTCATTATGGATTGGATGAGCGATGGCTTAAGCCCAGCAGGGACCTGCGGGGATTATCTGTGCGACACGGGCGAAACAACTTCCACTTGCCCTGCGGATTGTCCTGCCGAGTAGAGATTTCTAATTTTGAAACAGGCTTCTTAAAATAATGCTTTCGTCTTTTAGATTCGGATACGGTGTGAATGCTTCTCCCCGCATCTGGTGAAAATACCGTTAAATAATTTCAACATAGCCCTCAAGCCAACCCGTACTATGAAAAGGATACTGCTCACTTCCAAACGAGGAACCATCCGGGCGATGCAGAGTGGTTCGCTTACCGGCCTCGCCAATCACGAGCTCATCCGGATTCAAAAAGGTCCAAGAAACCGAACGCTTCTCTGTTATCCCATGAATTTCCAAGCCATTGCCAGAACCGTGGGCTGTCTTAGAGAGGGAACCAATCGACCGTCTTTTCTTGGAAAGTTCCATTGTGATGTGGTTATGAGTATCCCGATGCTCTGAAGTTGAGTTCACAAATGACTTCCAAACTCCCACTCGCTCGGGTGTTTCTCCAGCCAAAAAGAAAACTAAATCAGGCCAATGGGTCGTTAAATCGAGAAGGACATCGTAAGTACCGCTCATTGCTTGAGTTCATAACTTCACCGAGTTTGGCCAACAATACTTTTTTAATCCTAACATCCTCGTTAAGCTACGGAATCTTCCTCTAATTCCCATCCGGGAAACACCAATACGGCCGGATGGCATTTAAGAGCTTTGGCAATGACTTTGGCTCGCTCAATTCCAATAGCCACTCGATCATTCTCAATAGCAGAAATAGTAGATTGGGGAAGCCCTGATTTTTTGGCAAGTTCGTTTTGACTCATTTGCTGTAACTCACGAATGATTCGAACTGACTCACCCACGCTGACCCTTAAATGGCTCTTGGCTTTTATATAATCTTTTCGTTTCACTGTTTTCTCCTGTAATCATGGGCCGTCACGTCAAAAACAGCTACATAAACCTCATCCTTAACCACCTCGTAAATGACTCGGCACTGTAGGCCTAATCGCGACGACCGGTATCCCGCCCACTCCCCTCTCACAGCTTCATCATGAAACCCCTTTATTAATCTAAGTCCCTGCGGACCACTCATCCGAACAATGTCCTTCCATTTCTCATATCTTTTCACCACTGCTTTGGGCGCTTTCTCGATACTTTTTTGGAGTTGTTTAGGTTCAACGATATGCCACATATCTTTTAAGATAGATACCCTATTTAATATGTCTGATTCAAGGGCGAGTTTAGGACCCAAGCAAGGGTTGCGTTTTGTTAAGGGGGGGCCCCAATTCTTTCCTGGTAGAGCCTTCATTATTCAATTATTGTTATCGCTCTCCGAGCCCCCATCCGGACGATTTAACAACTCTTTACTCCAGTAGCCCCTTGAAGTTTTTATTTTGGATAGAATCCAGTAGCTCTCGTCAGCATTTAAATCTTGAAGATGAGCTGCATAGATACAGATAGCTCTTTCCCTGTCCAACCATTCTCTCCAATTTTCAAAGATTTTTGAGGGACAGTCCTCGCAATCCATGAATTTCAGATCTTCTGGTTCCAGATCAAAAACCAAGGTTTCTTCAGGAAGCTCAACTTGAAGGGCGGGAGTTCTCATTTCTTCTGAACGGTCTTCAGGATCTAAAAAATGTCCCATAAAGGTCGGAGTTACATCTCTCGCATCAAAGCACTGCCACTGATTATAACTTTTCCAAGGATTTTCAGTATCAAGCATGGATGAGAGGGCTGGGGCTTCCTGAGTTTCCTCAAGCCCAATGTCCTCCTCCGTTAATAGGTCATCTGCAATTTGCCATGTCAGAGACACGTTAAAAAACGAGAGCAAAAGCAAAAGGGGGATGTGAAACCATTGCCTCAAAGCTTTTGAAATACATTTCATTCTACGCCACCCTTTTGGAAATAATCCTAAAGTCGTAACCAAGAGCTGAAAGTACGGATAGAAGAACATCAAACGTTACTTTTGCTGTTCCAACTCCAGATTCGATTTGGGCAATGCGAGACTGACTCACTTTAAGTTTTTTTGCCAAGGCAGCTTGAGAAAGCCCTTTTCTCTTTCGAGCTTTGATGATGATCTCAATGAGTGCTTGTTTCTCGCGAACTTCCGAGGCGTTTATCCCCAGCGACTTGGCCAATTTCTCAGAGTTAACCTCTTTCCAAGGCATATTAGATCTCCTTTAGTCGTCTCAAAATTAAATCGATATCCTCTTTTGCGATATCTTGTCGCTTCTTCTTAAGTGCATGGATCATATCAATTGCTGCTCCGACCTCGATGAAATAGAAAAATCGAATCAAGCATTCTTGAAGAAACTCTTCTACGGGACTTCTATTGGATGTTGTCTTATAAAAGCGAATCTTCACCAGTCATCAACATAAGCTATGGCTAATATTATATGCAACTAATATTAGCAACCCCTCAGAACAACGG
>RFNO01000134.1 GCA_009927165.1 Pseudomonadota bacterium | reverse complement strand
TTGGGGTGGGTGACGGGAATTGAACCCGCGACACCCAGAGTCACAGTCTGGTGCTCTAACCAACTGAGCTACACCCACCACATCCGTTACGGATTGAAAAACATGCTAACCATAGGGAATTCTGGGGCGATCCGTCAAGCTTGGTCATTTGACCCCTGGTCGGGTTTGCCTTAACATTTATATATACCTTTCACAAAGACACTACCATGGCCATTCAAAACTCTGGATTACGGTTCGATTCAAGGGAAATTGCTGTTATTTTTAGCTTGTTTATCTTTGTCTCGCTCCTGATGTTTACAGTCGGGATCCTGGTCGGGAAAGGACTTGCCCAAGCCAAATTTGAAGGAATTCCGGTAGCCTCTTCGCCTTCTCCGGAAAGACAAGTGACTTCGGCTGACTCAGCAAGCTCCCACCCCCATTCTCCCTTAAGCACTAGCGTTTCAACCAACTCCCCCATAGCTAGCCATAAACCGGAAGTGCCAGAATCTCATGTAAAGGCCGATACGAACTCTCACAGCGTATCTGAGCCCTCCCACCACGGCTCCGTTCCCCCCGCCCATCAGTCTCCTGAAGAACACCAACCTGTTCATTCTGAAGGCTTAAAAGCCCTCAATGAAGCTGATGAAATGGCCCCCTCTGAATCAGAGCCCCTAGAATTAAAACCCAAGAAAAGCATCTCCCCTGATATTCACAAAGATATCACGGCAAAATTTGATGATCCGGAATCTGAAGAGGTTTTGAACAATCCTAAACTTAAAGAGCTTTTTGAACCCGATGGCGCTCCAGTAAAAATAGCGAAACCCAACTCCAACAGAGCCCCTGCCTCCAAAACCGAAAAATTAGTCTCAAGCTATCCTTCCGGCCCTTTCTCCGTTCAAGTAGCTTCTTACGCGGATGAAACCCAAGCTCTTGAGCGAGTTCAAGCTTTAAAGAAAATGGGATTTCCCCACGCCTATATTTCGACTAAAGCATTAGGGGAGAATAAAGAAACTTGGTATCGCGTGTGGTTGGGCTATTACCCCTCTTTTGAATCAGCAAAAGCCAGCGGAGATTCCCTACAAGCTCGCGGAGAGGTCAAAAACTACCTTGTCAGAAAATCTGAAGCAACCAGCCCATAAAACTGAAAAGCCATGGGGCTACGAACTCCTCTGGGCCAAAACGAATGATTACGTTGGCAAAGTGTTGTTTGTTCGTCAGGGCGAAGCGCTGAGCTTGCAATTTCACAAAGAGAAAGAGGAAACGCTTTTTATAGAGTCCGGCAATTGCTGGATTGAAACTGGTGCCCAAGAGAACCAATTAGTCCGTACCCAGTTTCACCCAGGTGATATTTTTCACATCCCTCCAGGCCGACTCCACAGGATCACAGCAATTACGGATTGTCGGATTTTTGAAGTTTCTACCCCACAACTGAACGATGTTGTTCGCTTGGAAGACCGCTATGGGAGGAAATAATCCCAGTTACCCACCTCTAGCAGTGATCATGGCCGGAGGGAGTGGCACACGATTTTGGCCACTTAGCCAAAAAAAGCTCCCCAAGCAATACCTCAAATTATCTGACGACCTTTCCTTAATACAAAAAACAGTAGAGAGAGTTCAAAACGTCTGTGCTTTAGAACATATTTTTATATGCTCAGGCGAATCCCAATTTGATTTGATTCAAAAGCAGTTACCCCAAATTAAAGGCCTTATTCTTGAACCCCAGGGTAAAAATACAGCTGCTTGTGTAATGCTATCGGTAGCCCACCTTCTTCGAAAGGGCTATTCGCTCAAATCACCGTTAATGGTTTTTCCCGCCGATCATTATATTGGAAACCTCTCACGATTTGTTTCATTGCTGGAGCAGGCTGTTGATTTTGCTCAACAAGAATCTTCGTTGATTACCTTAGGGATCGTGCCCACCTCGCCGCATACTGGGTATGGATACATCGAAACTGAGCCCGCTCCCTATCAAGGGTCAGTCTACCGAGCTAAGCGTTTTACCGAGAAACCCAACGCCGAAACAGCCAAGGGGTTCTTGAGTTCGAAGCGATATTTTTGGAACAGTGGCATATTCATTTGGACTTTAGAATCTATCGTTGAAGCTTTCGAACAGCATTTGGGCGATACTTGGAAGCGATTTCTCGCGGCAAGGGAGGCCCAAGAGATTGCGGGCTTGTTTGCCACTTTGCCTTCTGTTCCGATTGATACGGCAGTAATGGAAAAAGCTTCGAATCTTTTTCTTATACCCGCAGATCAATTGGAATGGAGTGACGTGGGGTCATGGAGCGCTCTCTATGATCTTAAAACAAAAACCCCTCAACAGAATGTTTCCATTGGTGGCACCCTCAAGGAACTGGACAGTCAGGGATGCCTTGTCCATGTCTCACCAAAAACGAAAGTGGCGCTTATCGGAATCAAGGACCTGATTATCGTAGAACATGAAGGAAAGATTCTCATTGCTGACAAAAAACTTGATCAGAAAGTGAAAGATATCAGTACGCTCTTTGATGAAACATAATTTATGGCTTTTCGCATTCCCTTCAAATACAGAAAAACTCTCTCTTTGCCCAAGTCTACTGATGAAGTACTGCCTTTTCTCCACGATTTTTCACATTCAATTCCAGCCTGCTTTCCGGGTTTGGAACGTTTTGAAGCCCAAACGACACATGAGTTCTTTTGGGAGTTTACACCTCTGACTTATGCAGGGAAAACAGTCGTCATTCACTTTTCAACCAGCTTCTCCCCACGCCCTAACGGATTACAAGTTGCTCCAGCTTCAAAAGAAAGGGAAACGCTTCTAAATGGGGCATGGGTCCTAACTCCAGCTTCAAGCGACTGCACGCTAACTTTGAGTTTTGACTTAGAATTAAATATTCCGCTGCCATCGCTCATGCGTAGTATGATTGCACCTTTAGCAGAAAAGGAACTTAAAACACTTTTTGACCAATATGCTGAAAACATCACCACCCATTTTGCTTAGAAACTTTCGCTTGGCAGTACTCGCCGGAGCTTCGGTGTTCCTCGCTTTTGAAACTTTCCGACTGGTTCCTTTTATTTTATTTTTTCCTGTTTTTTTTAATGCACTGATATTTTCAGTTTCGAGTTCCCGAAAAGCATTTTTTTGGGGTTTTTTTGTTTCCTTTATTATTATGCTGGGAGGATTTTACTGGGTTACGTATGTGATTCACGAATTCGGATATCTCCCCTGGAGTGTATCAGCATTGCTCTTCCTTGGTTTTTGCGGGTTCGGTGCCCTTAATTTTCCTGTTTTTGCTGCTGCTTCCTTTTGGCTGAACGAAACACTCAAAGCCAAGGAACTTACCCATTCTCAACGAGCTCTTTGGTTTGCCATTGGTATACCTGCCCTTTTTACATTGATTGAATGGTCAGTCCCCAAACTATTTCCCTGGTATCTTGGGCACTCACTCTACCAACAGAGCTGGCTGATTCAGCTTTGTGAAATCACTGGATCGACTTTTTTTTCATTCCTGATTTACTGCTGTGGAAGTGTTTTGGGACTTTATTTATTACCCGGTCATTTTCCCGGTAAGACACCAAAGTGGATTGGTCTGATTCCCGCTTCACTGGTCGTTGGCAGCATTTTCTTTAGTCTCTTCACATTAAATAACTTTTCCACTACCCCGGCAAAAACCCTCAGAGTAGCGCTCATACAGGCTAACATTGGGAGTCTAGATAAAGTAGCTGCTGAGCAAGGCATATCCTCAAGAGTCGATTCCGTTCTTAATCGATACAAAAGCTTAACCGAACAGACTCTCGCTGCACGCCCTCAGCTGATTGTTTGGCCAGAAACTGCTATTCCTTTTCAAATGGACACTTTAGGACATCGACAAGAATCTGTCCGAAGCTTTGTCAAAGAAATCGGAGTTCCGCTCTTAGCAGGAGCTTATGCAACAAGTCCCCTGCATGCGTATCGCGATTACAATGCAGCTTTTTATCTAGAACCAGGCCCGGCGGACTTACGAACGGAAATTTACTATAAAAACATCTTGCTGGCGTTTGGTGAATACCTTCCGCTCGGCGATTTGTTTCCAAGGCTGTATGCTGCTTTTCCTCAGGTTTCAGACTTTGAGCGCGGAACAGATCAAAGAGCATTTACAATGGCCGACGGAACTCGTCTCGGAGTTAGTATCTGCTACGAGGCAATTGTGCCGTCATTCATGAGAAAAGTTGCTGAGCAAAAGATTCATGCCTTTATTAATCTCACCAATGACTCTTGGTTTGGGCCGACAAGCGAACCCTATCTCCATGGCGCTCTTAGCGTTTTTCGAGCCATTGAGCATCGCGTGCCTTTAATAAGAGTGACAAATACAGGCACCTCTTTCACCGTAGATGCTTTGGGAAGATTGAGCCGACGGACTCCTGTTTATGACTCTGCGACTTTGGTTTCTGAAGTCCCTATTCGTCCGGAAACCCAACTCACTTTTTATGGAAGATGGGGAGATTGGTTCATTGGTTTTCTTTTGCTTATCTTCTCTTTAAACATCGTTTTTGTTCGAGGTAAACGTGCATCCCTACTTGTTTGATTGGGTTGTGAACGGGCATCCCATTCGTCCTCCCACGTTTGGGGTTTGCTTGGCTCTTTCCTTTTCATTGGGCTATTTCCTAGCCTTACGTAATGCTTTGGTTTTAGGCCTCAATCTCAAGCGAATTGAACAAGTATTCCTGTTAATCATCGCGTTTAGCATCCTGGGGGGCCGTTTATTTCATGTCGTTTTTGAGGATTGGGCTTTTTATTCAGAGCAACCCTTAAAAATTCTGGCGGTCTGGGAGGGCGGATATACTTTTTATGGCTCAGCAATCACTTGCCTCTTAGGAATTTATCTGTTCTGCAGAATGTTTCACTTCCCATTTCTGAGCTTAATGGACGTTACGGTAACGTCTTCGGCGTTGGGCCTTACGATTGGCAGGTTGGGATGTTTTGCTGCAGGCTGCTGTTGGGGTAAAGTTTGTGATCTCCCGTGGGGAGTTACTTTTACTCACCCAGATGCCTTCAATAATGTATTAGGAGTAAAAGTTCACCCCACTCAGCTTTATGAAGCAGCAGGCGCTTTTCTTATTTTCCTCTACTGTCAGTATTTCCTGAGACGAAGGACATTTGAGGGGGAAATTGGATTGAAGGGACTATTACTCTACTGCCTCTTGCGATTTATAGTGGAGTACTACCGAGGAGATGCTTATCGAGGATTTATTTTTTCGGGAAGCCTCAGTTACTCCCAAGCCTTATCGGCGATCTTAGGGGGTCTCTGTCTCATCGTTCTCATTAAGAAAAACAGAGTGAAATCAGTTTAACCTAAAGCAAGCTCGAGATCTCTCTGAAGGTCTTGCACGTTCTCGATTCCCACTGAGATTCGGATTAACGTATCGCTGATACCTAGTTTTACTCTCGTTTCAGCTGGAATAGAAGCGTGAGTCATAATAGCCGGATGCTCAATCAAACTCTCTACGCCTCCTAAGCTTTCGGCTAACGCAAATAACCGGACTCGCTCCAAAAAATTCCGAGAAGTTGCAAGATTACCTTTTAAAAAGAAAGTAATCATTCCCCCAAACCCTTTCATTTGGCGCTTAGCTACGTCGTGCTGTGGATGGGATTTCAAACCAGGATAAATTACGCGCTCGACTTTTGGATGACGTTCGAGCATTTCCGCCAGTACTTTTGCATTTTCTTCATGTCGCTTCATCCGAAGCGCTAGTGTTTTAATGCCTCTCAGAACCAACCAAGCATCAAAAGGACCAGGAACGCCACCAATGGAGTTCTGTATATGATGGAGTTTGGCTTTGAGATTGTCGTCGTTGAATACCAAAGCCCCTCCAACGACATCGCTATGCCCGTTCAAATATTTGGTCGTTGAATGGAGCACTACATCTGCCCCCAGCGCCAAAGGGCTTTGAAAATACGGACTGGCGAACGTGTTATCAACCACCACAATGGGCTTAGGACTGAGCTTATGTGCCTGTTGCACAACTTTTTCGATATCGATAATCTTGAGTAGCGGGTTGGTAGGTGTTTCAATCCAAATCATTTTTGTATTGGGACGAACATAATCACTCAAATTGTGATTGACCAAGTCGGCAAACGTCGTTTCAACTCCGTGCCTTGCCCATACTGTTCTAAAGAGACGACTTGTGCCTCCGTAAACATCATCTACGGAAACTACGTGATCACCCGCTTCGAGAAAATGACAGAGAATATCGGTCCCAGTACATCCAGACGATAAAGCCAAACAGTGTTTTCCGCTTTCTAAACCTGCTATGGATGCTTCTAACGCTGTTCGCGTGGGGTTAGCCGTTCGAGAATAATCATACCCCTTATGCTCACCAGGAGTTGATTGCACATATGTGCTAGTCGCATAAATAGGGGTCATGATGGCTCCCGTAGTGGGATCGGGTTGCACCCCTGCATGAACAGCAATGGTTTCGAATTTACATTCTTTGATATCCATCAGACGGCTCCACTCAAACTCAAAAAGCTAATTAAATCGATCTTAGTCAGTACAAACTTCGGCATTCCCGCTTCCATGACAATCGCCACTTTCCCTGTTGAAAAAAGATCATTAAGTCTCGCAATAGGCTCTATATCCTCAACGAGTGCAAACTCACCTTTGCATAACTTTTCAACTTTGTCGGAAGACTTAATCTCACCAGCAAAAAGAGGGCGCAGCAACTCGGTTTCAGACACAACACCCACGATTTCATTTCCTCTCATAACCGGAATTTGGGAAACTCCCTCAACTCTCATCGTCCTGACAACGCTTTCAACAGAGTCTTCCCCTTTAGCAGATACGATTTTGGGAGCTTTGTGAATCAAGCGTATCAAATCTCCAATCGTGTTGTCTGTCTTTCGATCTAGAAAGGAGTTCTCCATCATCCAAGCGTCATTATAAACTTTGCTTAAATAGCGATTACCCGAGTCAGGTAAAATCACCAACACTCTTCCCGGGTTCTCCACGGAAGCCATGTACCGAAGAGCACCCACCACGGCTGCACCACACGACGTACCAGCAAACACCCCTTCTTTTGTGAGAAGTGTGCGAGTCATCAACATGGATTCTTTATCTTCTACTCGAACGATATGATCAATCACTGAAAAATCTAAATTAGCCGGGACTTTGTCTTCGCCGATTCCTTCGATTTTATAGCTCTGAGATTGGGGCATTTTCCCTGTTTCAAACAGGTCTTTGAGAATCGAACCTTTAGGGTCCACGCCGACAATTTTGATTTTCGGATTTTTTTCCTTAAAAAACTTTCCAAGGCCAGTAATGGTGCCGCAAGTTCCCATCCCGGCTACGATCGCATCAATTTTCCCTTCGGTTTGGCGCCAAATCTCCGGACCCGTTGTCAAATAGTGAGTCTCGCGGTTACTCAAGTTCTCATATTGATTCATGAAATAAGCATTAGGAGTCTCTTTCGCAATTCGTTCCGCCACGCTGTAATGAGAAAAAGGAGATTCGGGAGGAACCCCTGTCGGAGTCATCACCACTCGAGCGCCAAAAGCTCGGAGATTTTGTCTTTTTTCCTCGCTCATTTTGTCTGGCATAACAAAAACACTTCGATACCCCTTAATCGCAGCAGCAATGGCAAGCCCCATTCCTGTATTCCCAGAAGTTGCTTCTACAACAGTTCCCCCTGGCTTAATTTTTCCCTCTCTTTCGGCGACTTCCATCATATGAAAACCAATGCGGTCTTTAATCGACCCTCCCGGGTTCATGAATTCACACTTTGCATAGAGTTCCCCAGGCACTCCGCGAGTCACCTGATTGAGCCTAACAATCGGCGTATTTCCTATCGCTTCCAAAATATTCTGTCGCAGCTCCGACATTGATTTTTGCTCCTCAAATTTAAGTTCTCAATGGAAGGAAAAACCTACCAGTTCCTTACCCGGAAGGCAAAATGAGCGCATGGAGAGGTTCATTTTATTTATAGGTTGAGATATTGACGAAATAAGACTCGTTCGGCTTTACTTACTCCAGCATGAGACAGGACCCCCCGTCCGATTTACCCATTCCAATAAAAAACGCGCTGATTAGCGTGTCTAACAAAGCAAACCTTGAGTTATTAGCTAATCGGCTTCATCGCCAGGGGACGCATATTTTTTCAACTGGCGGTACCGCTAAAATCCTTGAAGCTTTGGGGATTCCGGTCACAACGGTAGAAGAGCTTACCCATTTTCCAGAAATGTTAGAAGGACGGGTAAAAACCCTCCATCCCCATGTCTATGGTGGAATTCTAGCGCGTCGGAACTCAACCGAAGATCTACGCCAAATAAGCACCTTTAATCTTCCCCTTTTTGATTTGGTAGTGGTGAATTTCTATCCGTTTGGTGACCATTTGGGGCGTACAGTTGAAGATCAATGTGCGTATATTGACATCGGGGGCCCTGCCTTGATTCGAGCGGCAGCAAAAAATCATTCTTCAGTTACTGTTCTTTCAGACCCGGAGGACTATCCTGACTTTTTAGAAACGCTGGAACGTCATCAAGGAACTACTCTTCCGTTTCGAAGAACAATGGCCAAACGAAGTTTCTTACGTACGAGCCTGTACGATTCACTTATTTTTAGCGAATGGGAAAAGAGCTTTTTCCCTCACAATCTTGCTCTCGTACCTCAAACGCCCCTTCGCTATGGTGAAAACCCACATCAGCGAGCCATATGGGTAGGAAAAGCAGCTTGGAAAGTCCTGCAGGGCAAAGAGCTTTCTTACAATAACTTACTCGACTCGGAAGCGGCTGTGACTCTGGTATCTGATTTTAACGAGCCAGTGGTAGCCATCATTAAACATGGTAATCCCTGCGCAGTCTCTTGGGGAAACCGTGAACTTGACTCTCTGTTTGAGCAAGCGTTTCACGCAGACTCCCGGAGTGCGTTTGGGGGGATTGTTTGCACTAATCAGCCAATTGACAAATCTACTGCTCAGAACATGGTCGATATTTTTTTAGAAGTCGTTATTGCTCCGCACTTCAGCCCGGACGCTCTCTCGGTTTTCTCAGGTAAGAAAAATCTGCGCTTGATTGAATGGCCGAAGCCTCAACTTCCCCCTTTTGAAATACGAACTGCTTTATCTGGCTGGCTCGTTCAACAAAGAGACCAGAATACTTCTCAGACTGAGTTTAGATTAATGACTCCGAACTTAGCGGCTTCTCCGGATGTTTTAAAAGACCTGAATCAAGCTTGGACTGTTTGCAAGCACTCCAAATCCAACGCTATCGTGATTACTAAACATCAAAGAACTCTGGGCCTGGGTTTGGGTCAAGTAAGCCGAGTCGGCTCCATGGAAATTGCACTGAAGCAGGCGGGTGCCGAAATTGAGGGAGCTCTAATTGCTTCCGATGCTTTTTTCCCCTTTAGAGACAGCATGGACCTGCTGAAAGGACTAAACGTGGGGGCCGTGGTTCAACCCGGGGGCTCCCAACGGGATTGGGAAGTTATTGAAGCCTGTAATGAATTACACATCCCCCTCTTTTTTACCGGAACGCGTCATTTCAAGCATTGATATCTTTTAGCCTTTTCTTAGCTTTCTCCTTCAACTTGCCGATAACTTTATAGAAATCACTGGAATAGGAACTGAATGCCCTCATCAAACAAAGACTGGTTGGTAAGAACCAAATCTGGCCATATTCTGGGCCCCTACACGCAACGCGAACTTTACCAAGAACTCCAACGCCAACAGTTTCAAGCCCAAGATGAAATTTCTCAAGCGGGCAAAGCTTGGATTTCTGCGAATGCACTTCTCAACCATGATTTCGATGAAGTTACTCGAACTAGTGCTCAACAAAGCACGGGGACGCTCAAACTGGATCAGCATTGGGACGAATCTTTGACTCCGAGCCCGACGCCTACTCCCTCTTTGACACCCGTTGAGACTTATCGAGAAGTGCGCCCGTTGGCATCCCGAGAGCCAGTGAAACCCAATTGGAACTCGTCGTCTGAAGGGGTTGTTAATCGCAATGCGATTCCCCATCCTAAAATAACGCAGCGTCGGGCTCCAATTTTAACAGCCGTATTTCTAGCAGTGGTATTGGGATTGATTATTCAGATGAGTTTACGTCGAGTAGATACCACTCCAGCAGCAGTCATCACCAAACTCAGTTCAAACTCAGAAGCACCTTTTGTTCGTGACGTTTATGACCTGATAGCACGTAATGAAACCGAAAAAGCTCTTGAGCAGCTCAATCGCCATCATCAAACCAATCCCAAAGAATTAGAATACTTGATCCCTTACGCCGCTCTTCTTATCTTGGAAAATCAGAATTATGATCAAGCTCGACTTCACTTAGACAAAGTTCTCACGAGTTCCGTAGGCAATGCCCTGAAAGCAAAAGCCCATCTTTGGTATGGCTACTCACTTCTTGCCACTTCAGAAGATGATTTGGGGGAAAGTCACTTTCTGGAAGCTCTTCAGCTAAATCCGAATGATCCAGCGGCTCGATTCAATTTAGGACGGACTTACATTAAACAACAAAAATATGCTCATGCTCTGGACTACCTTCAATTAGCCGAAGTAGAGGTCCCTGATCTTTGGTTGATTCATATTTACAAAGGTCGTGCCAAAGTAGCCTTGGGCCGCTTTGACGAAGCAAGAACTTCATTTCGTCTCGCAATTGAGTCTTCGCCCGACAGATGGCTCAGTTATGTTTACTATGGACTATTTCTTTTAAACTCTCGAGATCCGATTGAAGCACGACTGACCATGAGAACCATGCTAACACGAGATCCGCTCTTTGAAGTTTATAGCCCAGCTCCTTGGGGCTTTTTTCAAGAAGAAGTTGATTATCGGGAATACCTTAGCAATTTCTTAAAAGTAATGACCCAACATCGCAATGATGAACAAGAACTCGGAAAAACATTTATCTCTTTTCTTATGAATGGAAATGGTCCGGTGGAAACCGTCCGGCTTCAGACACTTGCTGAAAAGGGCAGTTTAATGGCAAAAGTACTCAGTCTCGAAGCGCTCCTAAAGACCGAACCCAAATCTGAGGACTTACGAAGAGCTCTGGTACGTCTTGGAGGAAGCTTAGTCGAATTTGGTCCCTACGCTTATGTAGTGAGAGCCGAAGCCAAAATACGCTTAGGACTCTTTGTGGAAGCTCAACAAGACTTACAGTCAGCGTTATTATCCGAACCCAAAAGTGCTGCAGCCCGTCTTCTACAAGCCAAACTCTTCAAAATTCAAAATCGCAAATCAGACGCCGATCGAGAAATTCAGACACTCTTGTCCTACCATCCCAACTATATCCCTGCTATAAAAATGGCCCACGACTTCTAGTGTGAGGTGTTTTTTTGAAAGTATTGGTTTTGGGTCAAGGTGCCCGTGAACACGCTTTGGGCTGGCTTCTCCGCTCCCAACATGAGTGCACTGAGGTCATTATTCACCCAGGTAACGCGGGAACTCAGCGCCTCGGTTTTCGTTCCTTTTCTCCTGCTGCTTCCCTCCCGGACCTAGTAACCAAAGCGATCAGCGAAAACGTTCAGCTTGTCGTTATTGGACCGGAAACCCTGCTAGAGCAAGGATATGCAGATGCTTTTCGCGAACAAGGAATTTGGGTCGTGGGCCCCAACCGTTCTTCTGCTCAATTAGAATCGAGTAAAGTGTTTGCCAAGCAATTTATGGAAAAAGCGAATATTCCCACTGCCCGTTTTCACATTTTTGAAAGTGAAGAAGCTCTGACGCAATTCGAACAAACTCAGTGGCCTTGGGTACTGAAATTAGATGGTTTAGCAGCTGGTAAAGGAGTGGTAATTGCCCAAAATCCCGGAGATGTTCAACGATTTGCTAAAGCGGTTTGGAAGAACCATTTGTTTGGAGAAGGACCCCATCGGATTTTGGCTGAGGACTTCTTACTAGGACATGAGATCAGTTACATCGGTTTTTGTGATGGCAAAAGCTTTACCCCTCTTGCTTCAGCCACCGATTACAAACGAGTATTCGATCATCATCAAGGAGCAAACACTGGAGGCATGGGCGCCATTTCCCCATCTCCTTACTTTTCAGATTCCTTAGAAAGAATAATTCAAAAGCGAGTCATTGAACCCTTTCTTAGGGAAGTCCAATCATCGGGGATGGATTATCGTGGGATTTTATTTGTAGGGCTCATGGTTGATTCGAACGGTAACCCCACTGTACTGGAGTTCAATACACGATTTGGCGATCCGGAAACTCAATGTGTCCTTCCCCGTTTCCGATCGTCTTTTCTCTCAGCTCTCATAGCAACTGCTACTCAAGAGTTATATAAACTGCCTCCTCTGGAATGGAGTTCCGAGACATCAGTTTATGTCGTTGCTTGTGCTGCTGGATACCCGGGGGAAGTAAAATGTGGCGATGCTATAGAAGGCTTAGAGATTTTCCCTTCCGACTCAACGCTCTTTTTTGCAGGAGTCTCTGTCAAAGATCACCAACTGGTTACTCAGGGAGGACGAGTCCTTGGAGTAGGCTGCCTCGGCAATTCCATTGAAAGTGCCAGACAAAAAACTTACTCGAGACTGTCTCATCTTACTTGGCCGGGAATTCACTATAGGCGAGATATTGGGCTATGATTGCTTAGTACTCCAGCTTTCGAAACACTAAACCACCCGCAAGCTTCGGAACGAAAAACGTGGATTTTTGAGGCATAAATTTTTTTTCGTCGGCTACTGCAGTCACATCACTCACTGCAGGTGGGGCATGAAAAATTATTAAGTCACTTTGCTCCCTTAATGACCATGTAAAATCAATATCTTTTTCGTAACGCAACCAAGTTCCTCGGTTGGCGTCCGTCACACCACACTTTTCCTTTAATAGCTTATGGTCGGACCACGTGACTGCCAATTTTGAAACAGATTTTCCCAACGAATCATTGAGAGCGGTCCAATTCCTGGGAACTAAGTAATAAAGTTTTCCCGCATAATACAAAGCGAACCGAGGGGTGGGATCATTTTTAGTAACAAACTCTTTCACAGAATCAAAATGAGTCGGCGTGATTCCATACTCATTCTCCACACCAGCAATAGCGAAATCTTTCAAAAGTCCTTTTTTTAAAATCCTGTGGGTGGGAAAAACGACCAGAGCTGGATCAAATGCATTGGCAATACAAAAAGTAGTCGACGCCGCAGGATGGTCAAACCTGCCCTCTACCCCCAATTCACGAGCATACATAAGGGCACTTTCATACCGATGATGACCATCCACAATATAAATGGGTCGATCCTTGAAAAATGAACTCACCTGAGGAGCTCTAGTTACTTCTATTTTCCAGACCGTATGCTTGATCCCGTCATCAGTCTCTGCTGCTAAAAATGGCTTTCCAAACGTCCACTCTTCAAACTGAGTTGCCAGAAAACCTTCTTCATCTTTTACCATGCCAAAGATATGACTAAGATTATATTGTGTTTTCTTCAGAAGCTCTAAGCGGTCTTTCTTATACTTTCCAAATGTGTTTTCGTGAGGGCGTATAATACCTTTCGAAAAGTCCTCGAGACCGACAGTACAAAGAAGAGTATTTCTGCTTTGGAGTCGCCCATAAGCAGTGAACGTCTGCTGATAGAGAAAGTAACAAGGAACCGACGTCTGCTCGATAATTCCTTTTTTTACCCACTCTTCAAGAAGCTTTTTTGACTCCGAGTAATCGTCGTTTTCTCTACGCGACAGATCGACATGTGAAAAATTATAGTTACTTTTTCCACGATACTTAGTTTCGGCGCCATCAGGAATCGCATCATAAGGAGGAATAATCAACGACCCTAAATCAGGGCTTTGAAGTTTGTAGTATGTCCCCTTAAATCCTGTGATCAGTGCCATACACTTATTTCCCTTGAATCCTTAATTATTGATGGGATTCTTTTGTGTCGTAGAACTTCTTTTTATTCACTGCTAACTCTTGCAAAAGTTTGCTTGGCTGAAACCGATTCCCGTATTTTCGAACGAAAACATCTAAGTCGCTCAAAATGGTCTCAGCTCCTAAAGAATCAGCATACTTGAGCAGCCCCCCACGAAAAGGAGCAAAACCAGTTCCGAAGATCATGCCTACATCAATATCAGAAACTTGTCTGACTAAGCCCTCTTCAACACAACGAGAAGCTTCATTAATCATGAGATAAATCAAGCGACGTTGAACCACTTCATCGGTTAAATCAGTAGCACGGGGCTTAGTGCCAAAAACTTTTAACATTTCTTCGTCTTCATGGCGCTCATTATTATTGTGGATGTAAATCCCTTTTCCAACTTTCTTTCCCAGCCGTTTCTGTTCAACTACTTGAGCCATGGTCGCCGGAGGTTTCATTCGTTCACCAAAAGCGCCGTAGAGTACTTGCGACACTTTGCTGGCCACGTCTAACCCCACTTCGTCGATAAGAGCGCAGGGGCCCATGGGCATTCCAAATTGTTCAATAACGGCATCCATTTCCCGTGGTCTGACCCCTTCCATCAATAAGTGAATGGCTTCATTCAAATAGGGTCCTAAAATCCGATTCACCACAAAGCCCGGTGAGTCTTTGACCACAATAGGAGTTTTTCCCAGCACTTTTGAGAAAGCCACTAAGGTTGCCACCGCTTCATCTGACGTTTGAGCACCTCTAATCACTTCCACCAAAAGCATTTTGTCTACTGGATTAAAAAAATGCATTCCTACGACTCGTTGTGGATGTCGAGTTACCGACGCCAGCTCGGTAACTGAAAGGCTTGATGTGTTCGTAGCCAGAAAAGTGGTTTCAGCAACTTTCTCCTCAAGTTGCTTAAAAATACTTTTTTTCACTTCCATATTTTCAACTGCAGCTTCCACTACCAAATCCAACTTGCCAAATCCAGTATACTGCGTAGTGCCCTCAATGCGCGCCATTGCATTATCGAGATCGGAGGACTTCATTTTTCGTCGATCAACACTTTTCTGAAAAATTTTCTTGGCTACGTGGTACCCCTTCATGATGGCATCCCAATTAACATCCTTAAGACGCACTCTCACTCCTTTGGCAGCAAAAAGCTGGGCAATTCCTCCGCCCATAACTCCTGCTCCAATGACTGCAGCATGCCCCACCGTTCGGGATGAGACTTTTCCTTCTACTCCCTTATCTTTTTTTACTCCTTCATTGAGATAAAACACGTGGATCAGGTTCTGGGATTCCGGAGTCACCATAAGCTCAATAAAAGCTTCTGCTTCTACTTTCAGGCCTTTGTCTATGGGCCCACCATAGGTCTTTCTAATGACTTCAATCGCTTTAAGGGGAGCAGGAAAATTCCCTTTGGTTTTCTCCATCACTTGTTTTCGAGCTTGATCGCAAACTAGCCAAGTGCCCCCGGGAACAGTGCCCAAAATTTTTTCCTTGAGAGAGCGAGTTTCATAAACTCGTTTTTTTCCCGTTTGAGCCAATTCATTTGCCCATGCAATAGCTCGTTCTTCCAAGTATTCGGCCGGAACAATTTTATCAACCAATCCCATTTTTTTGGCTTTTCCAGAATCTACCGTTTTGCCAGTCAGAATAAGATCGAGCGACTTTTCTAGTCCAATCAAACGGGGCATTCGTTGGGTCCCCCCCCAGCCTGGGATAAGACCTAGCATCACTTCGGGAAGACCGATTTTGGTTTGGGGAGAGTCGGTCGCCATTCGATAGTCACACCCTAAAGCCAGTTCCGTTCCACCTCCCATTGAAGCGCCGTGAATAGCTGCAATAGAGGGAATGGGGAGATTTTCAAGATAGGTAAAGACTGACTGTAATTTCATTAGGGAGTCAGCGGAAGTGCTACCTGAAGCTAAAGTTCGAATCTCTCCGATATCAGCACCAGCAATAAAAATACTGGGCTTTTTGCTAATCACTACTAGGGCTTTTATGGTTGGGTCGCTCTCCGCTTGGCAAAGCAACTCAAAAAAGCGAATCATATTCGCACTGGAAAGCTTGTTTGCTTTTTCCCCGGCTTGGTCGAAAACAATTACTCCAACTGATCCCTTTTTTTCCAAAAACAAAGATTGCTCGGCCAACGAAACAGCCTCAGGTTTCATTTGTGAGCGAAAATTTTTTATTTCATTGTGAAACGTTTCTCGAGTTAGTTCCATTTTGTCCTCAATTTCTTTCCAATATAAAAGCACCGCCTTGACCACCGCCAATACAGAGCGTTGCCAAGCCTCGTTTTTTATTCTGCCGTTGAAGTTCCAAGAGCAAAGTTAAGATTAATCGAGCTCCCGTGGATCCGACGGGATGTCCGAGAGCAACGGCTCCTCCGTTTACATTCAACTTATCATCAGAAATTTCCCCTAGAGCTTTGCCTCGACCGAGTTTTTCCTGACAATATTTATCGGAAGCAAAAGCAAGCTGGTTGGCCAAAACCTGACCGGAAAATGCTTCATTCAATTCCACTAAATCGCAATCCTGCAAACTGAGGCCTAAAGCATCTAAAAGCTGGGCACTTGAGTAAATGGGGCCCATTCCCATGCGTTTGGGTTCACATCCACTAAACGTATAGCCAGCAATGGTCCCTAAAATCGCTCGACCTTCTGCTTTAGCTTTGCTTTCATTCATCAGCAGCAAAGCTACAGCTCCATCCGTGATCGGACAGGAATTTCCTGGAGTAACTGTTCCGTTTTCCCTATCAAAAAAAGGTTTCAGCTTCCGCAAAGCTTCAATAGTTTGGTTTTCTCGAGGTCCGATATCGGAAGCCAAAAACTCGTTAAATTCTGGTTCAATCGCAATAGGCGTTACTTCTTTTTCAAACTTTCCTGCTTTTTGTGCAGCAACGGTTCGTTGGTGACTTCTTAAAGCGTACTGATCTTGGGCTTCACGAGAAATTTTAAAGTCACGAGCCAAAACTTCGGCTGTTTGTCCCATGTTCAGACCCGAAATGGGATCGGTTAGCCCCTCCATAATCGAAATTACGGGTTTGAGCCATTGGGGACGAAACTCCGAAAGTTTTTTTACTTTTTCTGAGGGAGATTTAGCAAAATTTAATGCTGCAAAAAGCTCAGTCATCTCATGGCCAAACAGGAGAGGCATATTGCTCATGCTTTCCGTTCCTCCCACAGCCATTACCTCTGCTAAACCTGATCCAATTTTTAAACATCCTTGGGCCACCGCTTCCATTGCCGAAGCACAGTTTCGGTGAACAGTATAAGCTGGCGTCCCCTCACTTAGCCCAGCCCGAAGTGAAATCACTCGCGAAATATTGGCTGCGTCGGCCGGTGTACCAGCGTTTCCAAACACAACTTCATCAATCTCCGTAGCCCCCAAATCGGCTTGAGCGAGAGTTTCAGTGAGTGCCGTTACTCCCAGGTGCACTGCGCTGCAATCCTTTAACTGGGTGCCCGCTTTTGCAAAAGGAGTCCTCACTCCTGCCACAATCGCCACACGGTTCTTTTGCTCTTTTGCAACCCAAGCCTTCATACGCTCTCCTTACACCGTTTTAATTACAAAAACGGATGAAAATTTTAAGCAATATCATAGGCATTAACGCCCTTTAACTCAACTTCTCTCTCATCTTGAGTGAAAACGCCAAAAAGAGATTATGACACACTCGGTAGGGGTTTTGTCTCTTCCATTAATTTTCAGTCAGTGTGATAATTAAGACGAGACGTTTTTAATCGATTCACAGAACTTCTGGGGGGAGAAAAAAAGTATGTGGCATTGCTACTACTGCCGTTCGCCTTTATCGATTGAAATTCAAAAAAAGAACCGTCTTTGCCCTTCATGCGGCAGTGACCTTCATAGCTGTAAAAATTGTTCCTCCTACGATGAAAATCTAAGTTCTAAGTGCAAAGAACCCAATAGCGAATGGGTCAGCGATCGTTCCGCTCAAAATAGTTGTGCATTCTTTGAGTTTATATCTTTGGGGCAGATTCCTGCTGATTCTTCAGAATTACTTTCCGAAGCTGAAAAAGCCAAAAAAGCCTTTCAGGCTCTGTTCCGATAACCCCTTTCCTACTATTTTCCGTGATTTCTTGACATTTTACCGGCTTGTCAGTATCCCTCTGCAGTTCAACAAAAGAGTTGTAGGTTATGGCAAATACTAAGAAAACAGGTCCTCAGGACAAAGAAACTTCAAAGAAAACAACGGCCTCGAAGGCCCCTCAGAAGAAAGCTGCTGCTGAAAAGGCAGAGGTGGCCCCTTCTAAGGATTTGAAATCACAGGATAAAACCAATAATCGGAAATCGACAGCTACTCCAAGGGTACCACTCATTGAAAAAACCCATTTTGTGAAACATGGAACCGCGGGCAAACAGTGGAAACTCGTTGATGCAAGCGGGTTAACTTTGGGCAGACTAGCTTCCCAAGTTGCCGTTCTATTGATGGGCAAACACTACGCCAATTACACGCCTAATAACGATACCGGGGATTCGGTAATCGTCATTAACGCGGAAAAAGTGCGGATGACGGGCGATAAGTGGAACCAGAAAGTTTACCAACACCACACCAATTTTCCTGGGGGACTAAAAACGATTACTGCTAAGGAAATGCTTGCTAATCATCCTGAGCGAATCGTCGAAAAAGCTGTCTGGAGAATGATGCCCAAAAGCCGTGGCCACATGGCTCGTCATTGGTTCTCAAAGCTCCATGTTTACGCCGGTCCTCAACACCCGCATCAGGCTCAAAAGCCAGAAGCGATAACTTTAGCCTATTCCACTCAAGGGAGATAATTAAGAATGGCCACGGAATTCATCAGAGCAACAGGTCGTCGAAAAACAGCTATCGCTCGAGTCAGACTCGTTCCCAAAGGCGATGGTTCAATCGAAATTAATGACCAATCCATGGAACAATACTTCCCACGAGACGTTCTCAGAATGCAAATTCTAAGACCTCTCGTACTCACTGAAAAAGCCAAAGGAGTTTCTCTCTATGGCCGAGTACACGGTGGTGGAATAGCAGCACAGGCTGGAGCCTTAGCTCACGGAATCAGCAGAGCATTGATTAAATTAGACGCTGGTTTAAGACCCGTTCTAAAAAAAGAAGGGCTCTTAACCCGTGACCCTCGTATGAAAGAACGAAAAAAATACGGACAAAAGGGTGCGAGAAAGCGTTTCCAGTTCTCGAAACGTTAAAATCAGTCTTATTTCCCAACAGGGAAGGCCGGGCGGCACTGAAAGAAATTTCAGTGCCGTTCCTTTTTTAGAAAAACGAATACCTGAGAAAACTGTACGCGCCTACCTCAAAGACAGGCTCTCCCGCACTATAAAATCGATTTTCAATTCTCTGAACTTTCAACTGGGCATTGAGTTCTGTATTTATCCAACGGCGTGTCGTCCCCAGAGTTAATCCTAATCGCGATTCAGTTTCTGCTCCTTCAAAATGGTCCCGGTTTCTTTGTTCAAAAGCCAACTCTAATTCAGGCCTCCATTGCTCAATCGGAGAAAGACTTAAATCAAGATAAAATCCCTGTCCGGAATTCCCTAAAGGATGCCCCAATGGAGAACCAGCGTTGGTTAATCCCTGACTCCAAATGGCATTAGAGTATGCGTCGTTTTGCGTTCTCACCCATTCAAATCGCAAGTCTCCTTCTCCGAACTTGGGAAACCAAATTCCAAAAAGCCAGCTGATATCTTGAGAAAACCAATTCTCTGCTCGCCCCAAGGTTTCCCAGAACAAATGATTATATAATTTAAATGTTTGTCCCGGTCCCCAAACCCCCAACAGCGTGCCCCAATGCTGCTGTCTTTTCGTCTGTAAATCGGAGGATTGAGAACCTACCAGCATTTTTAGATAATCGGAAACATCAAGACTCGGAGCCCCCTCCCCACCGAAATGCATCAGGTTCATCACGGCAAACTCAACAAATGTAAATGGCCTGGCACCCCACTGAATTCCCCAGAGTTTTGCATTTTTTTTACCAGTCACACTACTATCGACTCCTATCCAAGTTTGAAACGCCGTTGGCCCCAGAAAATCGATAGGTTTGATCCAGTGTGGCCTTACCGACAATTTGATCATGTCGAGCGGCTTTGCAGCTGAGGAAAGAATCAAGTTGCCATGCTTAGCATCGCCAAAGCGTTGAGCAATTCGTCCTACTACCAGCTCAGTGCGGCGATAACCTATTTTTCCATACCCCTCTTGCAAATAAATTTTGCCAACAATGCGACTAGAGTTCTCATGAGCGAATACAAGTCCTGGAGTAACCGAAAGCGATACGCCCCAATCTCCGCCTGTGACCATCTGGGAATTGAGATTAAGCTCGCCATAAAGGCTCGAGCCAGCAAATGCTCTTCGCCCCTCTCGCAAACTTTGAAACGGATCCACAGTAGCCGACATCCCCAAGAGATTGAGAGGAGCATCTTTAGCTAGCAATGCAAAAGCACGGGCTTCACTTTGGAGATAGGAACGCCCCAAAATTTGCCGTTCTTGAAGGAGCCATTCAGGGCCAGCACAGTCAGCCTCTGCATAACTCATCAACGCTTCAAGAAGATCGCCATGAGTTTGGGGCTGAAAAGCACGGAAAGTTCTTGCCGAACAACCAAATGCCTCAATGCGATCAACCCATTCCGTATTTCTCAGCAACGGAGGAACATCATTTGATATCGATGAGTGCGCAACTGGGATACCCCATAAATGGGATAAAAAATACCCCGTGAGCCAAAGCTGGATTGGTACGTGGCGCCAAAAGCGGAAGGGTCTCATTTGCTAAATTTTACCTGACTCTTTTCCTTTTAGCTGCTGCAACTCTCACTCTCTCCAGATATAGTTGTATGCTTATGAATCCCTATTTGAGATGGCGAAGCCTGCTTCAACTCGCGCTTGGTTTAGGACTTACTGCGCTTTTTCTCTACATGATGGGGCCTTTTATCTTACCTATTCTTTTGGGAGCTGTTGCAGCCATTCTAGCTTTTCCCATGTACCTATTTTTCAAAAGATATTTTTCTCCAAAAACTTCGAGCTTCATTGTCACAGGGCTTCTTAGTGCTGGGATTTTATTGCCAGTTATCCTGTTATTTTACAGTGCCACTTATAAACTGCTCGCTTTAGTGACTAAGTTAAAGTTATTAAAAGATGGTCAAAGTGTGGATGAGCTGGCTGAAAATCCTTTGATTCGCAAAATTATTTCGTTTGTTGGAGGCCTGGTTCCGGTAAATCGAGAGTTTGTAAAAGAGCAAGCCCTCGATATGTTAGCCAGTCTGGTTGAGAAACTTTCGGGGTCCATCGCCCACTTTTTGTCGTCTATGCCTGCCTTATTGATCTCGGGTGCAGTTGTAATTTTGTCTACTTTCTTCTTCCTCACCGATGGCAGTCGATTCCTTCGTTTCCTCAGTAATTTGTCCCCACTCAAACCAGACCGAACAGAAGAGCTTTACCATACTTTTGAAAAAAGTTGTCGGGGTGTTGTGCTCGGGCTCTTTCTCAGCGCGGTTGTTCAAGCCGTCATGATGGGGCTCCTATTTTTTATCACTCAACTTCCCAATCCTATATTTATTGGGCTTTTAACTTTGATTGCGGGAATGATCCCCTTTGTTGGCTCTGCCCCCCTTTGGATGGGGGCCGCTATTTATTTTTTCTCTCAGAACCAGCCCGTTAATGGTTCTATTATGCTTTTGGGGGGGCTCTCGGTTGCTCTTGCCGATAATGTCGTAAGACCCTGGGTCATGAAAGACCATGCTCAAATGCATCCGTTTTTGGCTCTGGTGAGTGTTTTTGGGGCGATTCACTTACTGGGAGCAACTGGGATATTTTTAGGCCCGATTATTGCGGCTGTATTTGTTTCTTTTTTAAAAATTCTGATGGTGGAACTGAGAAAAGAGAACCTTTTTGCTCAAAACAACCCCACCGCAAATCATCCTCCCCAATCCTAGGTTTTTTAGTGCAGAATCATTCCAAGAAAGGTTAAACTACCGTCATTACGAGGATCTTTTGTTATCTTATTTCATGAAATTTAAGTGGATTCGACGTTCTTTTTACAATATGGAACGCTTTCCCCCTTTTTTTAGAGTCATGTTTTCAAAAAAGGGGTTGGGCTCCAAAACGGGTCGAATTTTGATTTGGGGAAAATTCCGACGAGTCTGCCTGAGTTTACTGCCTCCATTAGCCCATTATCTTCATCGCAAGTATGGTCTTTCTGGAGGATGTCGCTCTTGCGGCGCTAGCTGCAAGCTTTTATTTAAATGCCCCCACTGGAATGAATCGTCCCATTTGTGCAGCGTATACGAGGATCGACCGAGTATCTGTCGGCTGTTTCCCATTACTCCTTCTGATATCACCGATCGGAATCTCGTGCTTCCCGGTGAATCTTGCGGGTTTGTTTTTCAGACAGCTAAATCTTCCAAGGAACAATATTAAAGGCTGAGTTTTTCCACTCAAATTGGAACTCATAAGTTAGTCGAATAAACCCATCATCCTCCAAGAGCTGACTCGGTGGATTCGGAAAAGGCTCAGCTTCCCAAAATGCTTTTTTGGGAGCCTCATCGAGTTCAGACAGTCCGCAACTTTCCAGCACTTGAATCGCTTTGATCGCACCATCAGTGTCTAAAGTAATTCTCAGCTTGGTCACGTAGAGATTGGGTTCTATTCTTCTTTGCTGAGAGTAATAATCATGCACTACCCGCTCAGCCGATTCAACCCATGGCTGGTAGATCTCGTCTGCAATCCGATTGATGAAAGACGCGTAACGAACTTTATCTGTGTTGAGAAGCGTTTGGTTTCCCAAGGGAATATCCTCAGGAAGAGCATGAGGGCTCCTCCCAAAAGTTAAGAGGTTTTTCATTGGGATATTCTTCTTTTCTCTGAATTCAGCTCCTTCTTCTAATTCGCTGTTGGGGTCCTCTACTTCCGGCCGTTGCCATCCTTCTTGAAAACTACCGATTAAAGGAGACCGCATTTCCTGTTCAACTCGGTTCTCAAACTCACCACTAAACTTAGCTGTTTCAGAAGTTCTCTGGCTGTCCTGTAACTTGGACGTCTGCACCACGGGTTTCTTTTCACTATCCAAATCTTTGAAATTGGCTATTTCAATGACCTTATCTGTGAGCGTCTGTAACCCATCGGAGAGAAGCTCTTGAGGAACTGAAATCCACAAAAGAACCGAGTGGAGTATTACGGCTACCGCAAGATACTTTATCGATTTATATACTTGTTGCGGCACCCTGTTCATGCTTCAAGAATGCCACTGAACGGAATGTACGGACAGAAGTTTCTTCAATAGGGCTGGGAATAATTGACGCGAACGAGACACAGACCCCTGGGCTCAGCGGTATGCCCTGCAAGACGCCTATCGCGACTTTCAATAATATCCGGTATTTCTTCAGGTTTTTTCTTGCCAGTACCGACTTCTAAGAGAGTACCCACAATAGCTCGAACCATTTGTTTTAAAAACCCATTACCTTCTATTTCAAAACGATAAACTCCCTTTCCCTCTTCAAAAAGATCAAAACGATAAATAGTTCGAACCGTAGTGAGCACTGACGATCGAGCGCCCTGAAAAGCTTTAAAATCTTTTTCACCGACGAAATAAGGCATAGCCTTTCGAATGGCTTCCCAGTTAAGCGGGGCTGGATGAATTTCAATCGCTTTGTCTAAGGCACTGGGACAAGAACGTTGCATGATCCGATATTCGTAAATCTTTGAACGTGCCATTTTCTGAGCATGAAATCTTTCAGGTACTCTTTTGGATTCAATAATACGTATGGACCTGGGAAGATTGGAATTCAAAAAGGGAGCCCAACGTTCGGGGGCCATCTTCGGCTCAACTTCAAAATTCGCTATTTGTCCCCGAGCATGAACTCCAGAATCCGTTCGACTGGCTCCGTAAACCACCACTTTCTTTCCCGTGAATTTCCGAAGGACATCCTCGATACTGGCCTGAATAGTCGGGTGATTGGGTTGTCTTTGCCAACCAGAGAAATCAGAACCATCGTATTCAATTTTCAGAAGAATATTGTCTAACGACATGAACCTATTAGCTCATCTTTCGATACTTAAAGAGAGTATCCATGATTTGTAAGGCATTCAGTGCTGCGCCCTTACGTATGTTGTCAGTAATTAACCAAAAATTAAGACCGGACTTTATCGAATGATCTCGTTTGATTCTTCCGACAAAAGTAAAATCACTACCTGCGGCTTCGACACAAGTGGGAAAAATTTGATGAGAGGGCTTATCGAGAACTTTCAATCCCGCACAGCCATCAAACAGCTCTCTGATTTCCTCCACATCATCAAAATCCTTTTTTAGCTCTACATTCACACTCAAGCCGTGGCCAAAAAAAGTTGGAACTCGCACGCAAGTTGCAGAAATGCCCAACTCAGGCATCTGTAAAATTTTTCTAGTTTCTCTGACCATCTTTTCTTCTTCCGACGTATTGCCATTGGGAAGTTCAGCCCCAATTTGAGGAAGACAATTAAACGCAATTCGATGAGAAAAGACTTGTGCTTCTTGCGGTTGCCCATTGAGCAGTGCTGCTGTTTGAACCGAAAGCTCCTCGTACGCAGCTCGCCCCGCCCCCGAAACAGATTGGTAAGTAGAAACAATCACTCTTTTCAATCCAAACCTATCCGCCAGTGGTTTGAGCGCCAACACGAGAGGAGTTACTGTGCAATTCGGCGTTGACACTATTTGTCCCGTAAAAGTACGCAACTCCTGGGGATTCACTTCGGGAACTACCAATGGAACCTCATCTTGCAGTCGATAAGTCGAAGAATCATCCACTACTACGGCCCCAGCTTTAACTGCTAAAGGAACGTATTTTTCAGTGACCTCTGTCGGAACAGAAAAAAAAGCCACTTCAACCCCCTGAAAGGCTTGAGCGCTTACAGCTTCCACTTTTACTTCCTCTCCCGCAATCTCGACGCTTTCTCCTGCTGATTCGTGCGAAGCCAATAAACGGATATCTGGAATTCTAATTTTACTTTCCGCCAGCAGCTCTAAAAACTCAGTCCCGACCAACCCTGTGGCACCCACGATCGCTAACGAACGAATATTTTCCAAGTTAGTGACTTTCATGATCCCCCCGTTTTCTCTCGGTTGGTTGTTTCCCCCGCCGGTGACTTGGAATTCAGCCGTCTTAGCCAGCTCAACCCCTCGCGCAGGGGTCCCCAAGCAATGTAAAGTCCAATTAAGACTGCCCAAGCTACTTCGTACTTCCAAGCAAAAGCTACAAATACCAAGACCACCATCACTAAGTAGAAAAAGCTTCTCGGATGGCGAAGGTCAAAGTCCTTAAAACTCCTAAAGCGAACCGTACTGACCATAAGCGACCCTAGCAAAAACATCGCAGCAAGCATCACGTAATCTACGTAAGGAAACTGGAGTTCATCATAAGCCAGGAAAGTTGCTGCTACCATGTTAGCAGCAGCAGGGATTGGCAGCCCGACAAAGTAACTTTTGGGTAATTCGCTGGATATTGTATTGAATCGTGCCAGTCTCAGAGCTCCACAAGCAGCAAAGAAAAATGAACCCGCCCAACCGAGGCGACCATAAGGCTCTAAAACCCATACATACGTCAGAACAGCAGGTGCCAAACCAAAGGAAACCACATCCGCGATAGAATCATACTCTACCCCGAATTTGCTCTGGGTTTGTGTCATTCGGGCAACACGCCCATCGAGCACATCAAAAAGGCCGGCAAAGAAAATGGCAAAACTTGCTTTTTCAAAATGATGTGAAAAAGAATTGATGATTGCGAAAAATCCGCAAAAAAGATTTCCCGTCGTAAATATACTCGGAAGAACTAGGATGTAATGCCGACTTTTCCTCGGAGTCATCTTAATTTTCCTTCAATTGAGCCAAGATGGTTTCCCCACCTAGAACTCGGTCCCCTTTTTTTACCGCAACTTGCGTGTCTCTTGGAAAATACACGTCGCAACGCGAGCCAAAACGAATAAGTCCCATTCGCTGACCTTTTAGGACAAAAGCTCCTACTCCAGGATAACAAACGATTCTTCTCGCAATAAGCCCTGCTACTTGTACCAAAACCAACTTCTGCCCTCTGCCCGTTTCGATTAATAACGCATTTCGCTCATTTTCTTCAGATGCTCTATCTTCAGAGGCAGCTAGGAATCGTCCTTTGTGATACTTCATGTCTCTGACCGTACCGTCGATGGGTACTCGGTTCACATGAACATCAAAAAGTGACATGAAAATGCTTACTTTAAGCATTTCCTCTTGAGTGAATTCAGTTTCTTTGGCAGGGCCAACATAGATTACTTTTCCGTCAGCGGGCGATGCTACCAATGAGGAACCAATAGGCGGAAGCCTCTCAGGATTTCTGAAGAAATAGAGGCTGAAACCAGCAAGAAACAAAAATACCAGAGTGAGAGGCCAAATACCCCCCACCCAAAAGCCAAAGGCTCCCAGCAGAAACACTAAGACAAAGGGAAGCCCTTCCTTAACAACTGGTATACCTTCGTTTTTCAAGGGTTAGTGTCCGATCCGGCTGTGGATGCATCGGAAGTATCGTCATCCATGAGTTGACCGTCTTCCATGTCAATTTCTACCCAAGTAGCGTTAGCAGCTTCATCCGGTAGTGCTTTTATTTTATTAGCAAGTTGGGCTCTATCAACCAGCCCCTTTTCAGCGTACCGATCTTGAGTCCGCTTATCGTTTAATTTCCATTTCCACGTTGTATCTGTCATCACTCTCTCCTCGATTAGGTTCAAAAATTCTGTCGGATAATACCTACTCCCTATTTGGGTTACAACTCAGGTCCGGGCGATACCCCGTCCCATTTGCCAGGTATCAGGTCAGCAGTTTCCAGTGAGGTTTCGGCATCCATCACCGGAGCAACAACTTTCCCTTGTTTTCTCAAATTGAATTCCCCGACCATCAGCTCCAATTCTTTTCCTTCAATCACTTCTTTTTCCATTAACTTTTGGGCGACGTACTCCAAAAGGTCTTTATGCGCTCGTAGAATGGTTCTGACTCGCTCGTAAGATGCGCTTAGAATCGCTTGAATTTCTAAGTCAATTTTTTCCGCAATCGCGTCACTGTATTCTCTGGCTGCCGAGAGAGAACCTCCTGGAGCTTGAATAAAAGTTGATCTTTCTGGAGAAAAACTTCTTTGCCCGCAGGCTTCACTCATTCCATATTCCATTACCATGCGTTTCGCTATATCCGTGGCCTTTTGAATATCATCTTGCGCCCCAGTAGAAATTTCCTGAAAAATAACTTCTTCAGCCACTCGGCCACCGAACAGAATATCAATTCGGGCCAAGAGTTCCTTTCGGGTCATTAAATATCGGTCCTCTTTTGGAAGTGTCATTGTAAAACCAAGGGCTCCAAACCCTCTTGGAATCACCGACACTTTATGAACAGGATCAGTTCCTTCCGTAAAATACGTCACCAAGGCATGTCCTGTTTCGTGGAAAGCGACAATCCGTTTCTCTAAGGAACTCATGATACGATTTTTCTTCTGCAAACCAGCCACTACTCGGTCCACCGCATCTTCAAAATCTGATAATTCAACAACAGTTTTATTCTTTCTGACCGCAAGAAGAGCTGCTTCGTTTGCAACATTAGCCAAGTCAGCCCCGACAAAACCCGGTGTTCGGCTTGCTACCACTTTTAAGTCTACATTTTCCGACAACTTAACATTCTTGCAATGAATCGCTAATATCGCCTCTCTCCCCTTAATATCTGGGCGATCCACGACAACTTGACGGTCAAATCGGCCGGGTCTCATGAGAGCGGGATCTAGTGTCTCCGGACGGTTGGTGGCAGCCATGATGATAACTCCAGTGCGGGAATCAAAACCATCCATTTCCACTAAAAGCTGATTCAACGTTTGCTCTCGTTCATCATGTCCACCCATCGGAGAGACAGCGCTTCTGACTTTGCCAATCGCATCCAACTCATCGATGAAAATAATGCACGGACTTTTTTCAATTGCTTGTCCGAACAAATCTCTTACCCGAGCTGCTCCTACTCCAACAAACATCTCAACAAATTCGGAACCGCTAAGACTGAAAAAAGGAACACCAGCTTCGCCTGCCACTGCTTTTGCCAACAGAGTTTTTCCAGTTCCAGGAGGCCCCACCAACAGGATCCCCTTAGGAATTTTTCCACCAATAGCCCTGAATTTTTGAGGGGTTTTTAGAAAGTCGATAATTTCTGCTAATTCTTCTTTGGCTTCGTCGCAACCGGCCACATCTTCGAAAGACACTTTCTTCGACTCTTCCGCTACTAGCTTAGCGCGGTTTTTACCAAAGCTCATGATTCCTGCGCCTGGTCCCATTTTAAAAGCTCGGGCAAATAACACTCTCCACAAAACCAAAAGGACCAACACGGGAAGAATCCAATGAAGAAAGATATTTTTAAGTGCGACGTTCTCTTGCTCGTAACGCACTCCATGAGACTCCATGAGTTCTATTAATTTTCCGTCTTCCACCGGGATAGAAACAAAGAAAGCTCCGGCGGTACTGGCGGACGCACCTCTCGCGGAAGTATCAACTGAAAAACCCTTTACCAACGTTGGCGATAAAACAACTCTTTTTATTTCACCATTCTTGATTTTTGCTCGAAAATCACTGTAGGGGATTTCCTTGGCAGCAAAGTCAGGTTTCGAATAAACAGACACCAGAAGAATCAGCCCCACACCAAACAAAATCCAACTCCACAACCCGTTTCTCGTGGACCAGGCAGGCAGCCTTGGACGGTCAGGTTTATCTTTTTTGGAAGAACGAGATCCCATTTTTGGCTTTTGTTCAGACTCGGAATGACGAGGTTCAGCTGACGAGTCTGACGAAGACGAACTGAGCCCGTTTTTGTCTTGGATGTTATCTAAGTCTGACATGGTGAAGAGGAAGTAACACGAAGGGCCATTAAAGGCAAATAAAAGCGGTACTCTTCAAGCGATTCCAACAACTTAATTAACTTTTAGAGAAGTTACCTGAGGAGGGAAAGAGGGACAAACAAGGCTCAATACAACCTCTTAATATTACTAACAAAAAAGGAGCGGCTTCCCCCTCTGCTCAATTCTGAACAAATTTTCTCTGGATGATCAAAGCCAGGCTCCGCCGAATCGTTCGAAGAACTTTCATTTTGCTGTCACCCCGTTTTTCATCGTATCGAAGGACTAACGGGACTTCACGAAAGAGTGCTCCCATTTTGCGAAGTTTTAACAAGATATCGACCATGACTTCAAAACCTTCTCGATCGACAAACGTTTGGCCGTATTTTTTAAAGGCCGCCTGAAGTAGAGAGGCTCGATAAGCGCGATAACCACAAGTGTAATCGCGAACTCCCCTAATCGGGAAAAACACTTGAAACAAAAAGCGGGCACCGTAACTCAACCAAAGGCGATGAGCGGGAACCCCTTTCACGTGAGAACCATTCTGATATCGCGAAGCAATCACGACGTCATTTCCTTCACGAACACATTGAACCATGGACCGGATATGGGAGGGGGAATGGCTGTTGTCCGCGTCTAGAGCAACGATAATATCATTCGGTTGCGCCATTTTAGCGGCAAAGTCCAAGCCGTCACGAATCGTCTTTCCCAGCCCCATATTCACTTCGTGGTGAATAGGCCTTAACGGAATTCTTCTTTCCCAAACAGAGGACTTCGGCCGTTTTGTCAGAGCTGCCGTCATTTACAACAATCAGTTGGTAGTTCAATCCATCTTCTCGGAGAGTGGCATCGATTTTAGGCAGCAGTAATTTTAGATTTTCGGCTTCATTAAATGCTGGCAACACAATAAAAACTTCAGTGGAGCGATAGTCAGTTCTCATGGCATTCCCTTTCCCGGCAGCGAAGGCTTATCTTATTTTCGGTAAATAATGAGAAAATCTTCACAATTAAGCGAAATCAGGATGGATCGATGCGTTATGGCTGTTTACGCTGCTTCTGCAACTGATTGATTAAAGTGCTGCTCTAGAATGGAAATAATTTTTCGGGCAGCCGTTCCATCGCCAAAAGGGTTTCGAACGCGAGCCATTGATTGATACTGAAGGCTCAACGGATCAACTAATTTGGACATTTCGGCACTGATTTTCTCCGAGTCAGTTCCCACCAATCGAGCAGCACCCGCTTCAACCGCTTCTGGCCGCTCAGTACTCTCTCTCAGAACTAATACCGGCTTTCCGAAAGTGGGGGCCTCCTCCTGGAGTCCTCCCGAATCTGTTACTACAAATTGTACTTTTTCTAATAACCAGACCAAATCACCAAACTCGAGGGGCTCCAGCATCGTAACTCCCGCGCAGTCAGCCAACATCTCATTCGCAACTGCTTTCACGTTGGGATTGGGATGAACAGGATATATAACCTGAACATCGGGATGCTGTTTACACAACTTTTTCACCGCTTTAAAAATGTTTCTCAGAGGCTCTCCAAAGTTTTCCCTTCGATGTGCCGTCAATAGAATGAGCTTCTTTTCGGGCGGGAAAAGCTGCGCAATAAAGGGGGTTGCTTTGCCTCTCTTTGCCACTTCCAGAATGGCATCTACCCCAGTATTTCCCACTTGGTAAATCAGTTGCTCTGAAATTCCCTCTTTCCGGAGATTGTCTGCCGCTTTCGAGGTGGGTGCGAAATGAAACGAAGCTATTTTTGAAATCAGGGCCCGATTCATTTCTTCAGGAAAAGGTGAGTAAGGATCCCAAGTGCGAAGTCCAGCTTCAATGTGGCCAACTGGAATTTTGGAATAAAATGCACTCAAAGCTGACACAAAAGCAGTCGTAGTATCTCCCTGGACCAAAACCAAATCGGGCTTAGATTCTTTTAAAACTTCTCGCATCTCTCCGAGCAACCTCTCCGTAATATCAAACAAATCCTGGTTCGATTTCATTACATTTAATGAAAAGTCATGTTGAATACCGAAGAAACTTGCCACTTGGTCAAGTAAGTCTCGATGCTGGCCCGTAGAGCAAGTAATCGGATTAAAAGAGAGAGATTCTCCCAGCTTTTTAATAACAGGAGCCATTTTAATGAGCTCTGGACGAGTTCCGTATGTAACCAATATTTTTTTCATGGAATAAAAAATGAGGGGTCCTAGACCATTTATCGGACGACTTCCAAAAAAAAGTTACATAAAATACAGGAAGGAGAACGCTTCATGACAAACCGTGTTCTAAGTTTGAAACCCCAATACCCATTCTTCCTGGCTAACCAACCCGTCATGGGCCAGGAGTTTTTACCGGTCATTGACAAGTTTTCCCAAAATCCCATCGCCCAAGTGTCTGTTGCCACTCCGGAGGATATCGAAAAAGGAATCTCATTGGCTTGTCAAGCAGCGCCCGTCCTTGCAAAAATGTCCTCTTACGAGCGCCGCGATATTCTTGAGTTTTGTGTTCTAAAGTTCAAAGAACAAGAAAAAGAATTCGCAGAACTTCTCTGTTTGGAAGTGGGTAAACCCATTAAGGATGCACGAATCGAAGTGGCACGATTCATCGATACTTTTCGGATCGCCGCGGAGGAGGTGGGACGGCTTTATGGCGAAATTATGCCTTTGGATCGGACGGCTCGAGGCAAGAATTACCAGGGATTTTCAAAGCGCTTCCCTATTGGCCCGTGTTCCTTCATTTCTCCTTTTAATTTTCCTCTGAATTTGACTGCTCACAAAATAGCGCCCGCGTTGGCAGTTGGGTGTCCTTTTGTTTTGAAGCCAGCTACTCGCACTCCTCTCACTGCTCTAAAGATTGGAGAGATTCTGTCAGGGGCTTCCCTTCCATCTGGTGCATTTTCTATTCTTCCTTGTCCGAGGAATGGTGCGGACCTTTTCACTTCGGATGACCGAATTAAGCTTCTGAGCTTTACCGGTTCACCCTCTGTTGGCTGGGACCTCAGAGCTAAAGCAGGAAAGAAAAAAGTAGTCCTTGAGCTTGGTGGAAATGCAGCCTGTATTGTAGATGAAACGGCTCATGTAGATGACTGTGTGCAGAGAATTTTGATCGGCGCTTTTTCTCAGTCGGGCCAGAGTTGTATTAGTGTCCAGAGGATCCTCATACACAAAACGATTTACTCGGAAGTCCGCGAGAAGTTGATAAAAGCAACGCAATTGCTTCGCAGTGGCGATCCGAAATCTGAGTCGACAGATATCGGTCCCCTCATTTCAGAAACTGATGCAAATCGACTGGAATCATGGATTCATCAAGCTCAGAAGCGAGGCGCTTCTGTCTTATGCGGTGGCAAACGTACCGGAGCAGTTCTGGATGCAACCCTTTTAGAAAACGTCCCAGTGGATGAGCCCCTTTGTGCAGAGGAAGCTTTCGGACCAGTAGCCGTCATAACCTCTTTTTCATCTTTTTCAGAGTGTCTACAAGTTGCCAACAACAGCCGCTTTGGCCTACAAGCAGGAGTGTTCACCCAGAATATTGATCATGCCTTGAAAGCGTGGAATGAACTTGAAGTTGGAGGGGTTATTATTAATGACATTCCCTCGTGGAGAGCTGATTGCATGCCCTACGGCGGGGTTAAAGACAGCGGAATGGGAAGAGAGGGAGTTCGATTCGCCATGGAGGACATGACAGAGCCTCGTTTGATGGTTGTAAGAAGCCTCTCCTAACCCTAATTGACATGTACAACAATCCATAACAACACGGATTGTTCTGCTCTGCCGATCACAATTTGATTCAGATATTCTTTTTTTTTGTTAATTCGAGAAAGTTGCAGAAGCTCATGAGGAGCTAAAATAATTTTCTCATCAGATTCCCTGTCTCGCCACTCTACTTCACCAGTAACACAGAACAAGAAATGCTCCGTTCCCGTTATTGGAAATTGCATTTCTTCGGATCGCGAAATCCGGGTGGGATAGACATTTCCTTTTGCTCTCTCCCTCAGACAAAACAAATTGAAGTCTCTACCTGCTGACCTCATCTGAATCGTGCCTTTTTGATCTCCAGAAAATCTGACCGGTTGCATTTCTTTTATGGGGATATCTCTGTTGTTAATTGAAAGCAATCCAGGTCCCCCTTCAAGCAATACTAACACTCGGTCATATCCTGCAAAGTCGGACAGAGCCGTAGTTTCCGCGACTCGCGCGATACTGATTCGCCAGCCAAAAGGGTTTTCTTTTTCAATAGCAACTTCCAAAGTTTCGCCCAAACCATTTCTCCATTTTTGGGCCTTATAGTCCTGACGTCTTAAGTTTTGAATTTTTAACATGCGTTATGTTCTAGCCTCTTTATTTAAACTCTATTAGCATACCTACCATTAGGACTCTGTTTAATTGTTTTGTTGAATTTTACTTTAAGTAGGCCGCTTCTTGAAAACTGCTCGTCTTATTTTGGGTAATCAGCTCTTTCCTCAAACACTGAAGAAAACTGGTCTTCCCGCTATCGTTTTTATGGCCGAAGACTATGGCCTCTGTACCCACTTCAAATATCATAAACATAAGATCATTCTTTTCCTCACAGCGATGCGTCGATATGCCGAAGCTTTGCGGCAGCTGGGGGTAGAAGTTCACTACGATAAATTGACTCCATCAAACGTTCGGCTTTCCTATGAAGACAAACTGCACGCTTTCATCAAAACCAATAGAATCGATCGACTGGTGACCTTTGACATCGAAGACAAATTTATGGAGGACCGCCTCCAATCATTTGCTCAAGACAACAAGCTACCGTTAGCTATTGAACCCAGCCCCATGTTTCTGACTTCTCGCACTGAGTTTCAACGATATTTATCAAAAACCAAAAAGCCGTTTATGAAGACTTTTTATGAGTCTCAAAGAAAAGGCCTTAAGGTGTTATTGGAAAAAGATGGAAGTCCCACTGGTGGAAAATGGAGTTTTGACACTGAAAACAGAAAGAAACTGGTGAAAGGTCTGGTCCCCCCCGGTCTTCCGCCGGTAGTGAAGTCCAAAGAACTTGAAGAAGTAACTCGACTCACAGATGAACTTTTTTCCCAGCATTATGGCAATAGCTGTGATTTTTGGCTCCCGACATCTCGACAAGAGGCCCTAACATGGCTCAAACAATTTACTAAAGAGCGACTTTCTTTTTTCGGAGATTATGAAGATGCCGTATCCCAACGCTCAGACTTTGTTTACCACTCGGTGCTTACCCCCAGCCTTAATTTAGGGCTCATTACTCCTCAAGAAGTGATTGATTTTGTCTTGGCAGAAGGCAAAAAAAATAAGATTCCTCTTAACTCTCTTGAAGGTTTCATCCGCCAAGTCATCGGCTGGCGTGAGTTCATACGTGGAATTTATCAGAATTTTAGCCAAATCGAAGACCAATCAAACTTTTGGAATCACCGCAGACAACTTAGCAATCACTGGTATGAGGGAACTACCGGATTGCCGCCTCTTGACTATGTTATAAAAAAAACAATTCGACTGAGCTATGCTCATCACATTGAGCGACTCATGATTCTCGGCAATTTTATGCTTTTGTGTGAAGTAGAACCCCGAGAAGCTCATCGATGGTTCATGGAACTTTTTGTAGACTCTTCAGATTGGGTCATGGGGCCCAATGTTTACGGAATGGCTCTCTTCTCAGATGGGGGCATATTTTCAACCAAGCCCTATTTTTGTGGTTCCAATTATCTGCTCAAAATGGGAGATTTTGAAAAGGGGCCTTGGTGTGATATCGCAGATGGGCTCTTTTGGACTTTCATCAAAAAGCATGAATCTTTCTTTTTAAAAAACCCACGGCTAAGCATGATGGCCCGCTCATTAAAGAAAATGAAGCCAGAGCGATTTAATCAAATAGAAAAACTTGCGAATGAATTCAAAACCAAAGTATGCCCCCTCAAATAGATCACAGAAACAAAGCCGTCTCCTCTTTTATTCCCAAACATTCTTTTTTGAATCGTTTTATTTCGGCTTCTGACTATCACGATGCGTACTCAATCGATGTATCCCACTTGCCCCCCCTAGATCCCCCGTCTGCGTTGAAACTGATTGCAGAACGCTATCCTCGATGGGTCCTTCTTTTCTTGCGGCTGAGAAAGATTTTTTTTTCTCGCTGGGGCATGACGAATCCGCTTGAGGGCGTCCCCACCGACTTCAGTTCACTGGATTTTTCAGTTAACTCGAAAATCGGAAACTTCTTAGTGGCTGAATCTACCCCATTCGAGCTGATCCTTAACTATACCGATCCTCATTTTGTTGCTCATGTGGGAATTATCCTCAATCAAGGACACCGCCAAGCAATTCTGGCTTCCACTGCAAAGTTTACCGATAATTTTGGGAAAGTTTATTTCCTTTTGACTAAACCCGCCCATCAGCTCATTTTTAAATCTCTTCTGAACAGCTTACGGTGAGGGTCAGATGTCTGAACAAGAAATACTAGCTCGAGCTTTTCAAGAAATAGTAAAAACCCGAAGAAGCATTCGGCTTTTTGACAAAGTCCCTGTCCCAGAAGAAGTGGTGAGAACAGCTCTCGACTTGGCTTTGTTAGCACCAAATTCATCAAATTTACAACCATGGGAGTTTGTTTGGGTTCGAAGCACTTCCAAAAAAGAGCAACTCGTTCAGGCTTGTTTCTCCCAGGCAGCGGCCTCAACGGCTGCGGAGTTAATCGTATGCATTGCTAGGATTGATACTTGGAGACGCAATTGCGAAGACATGAAGATCCAATTAAAGGAGCTTGCTAACCAAGGAGTGAGAATTCCCAAAGCTGCTACCCATTACTATGACAAATTGGTACCCATGGTTTACTCGCAAGGGCCTCTTGGTTTCTGGGGTGTCATCAAAAAACTATTTGTTTTTTTTCTTGGGCTAAAAAAACCCATATCAAGAGAGCCTTCAAGCATATCAGATATGAAAATCTGGGCTACAAAATCGACAGCCCTTGCTTGCGAAAACCTTATGCTGTCCTTACGAGCTTCAGGTTATGACTCCTGCCCACTCGAAGGCATCGACAGCAAAAGAATCCGTAAGCTTTTAGGATTGCCTGGACAGGTTTTAATTCCTATGGTGATCGCTATTGGCAAACGCAGATCCGATGGAGTTACTTTGCCCCGAATACGCGCAGATAAGAGCTGGTTTGTCAGAGAAGTTTAGCTTTCGTGCAACTCTCAATATCCCTCGTGCAAGAATAAGAGTTCGGAGCTATCGTTCTAGTCTCATCCGCCCTCATTTTTTTGGTATCCACTTTGCAATTCTCACTTCTGGAACCATGAGAAGACAAAAGAAAACAAAAAGGGGCGTAGAAATAAAAAGCACTTTGGGCGCTAGACAAAAAAACAAAACCGTATGGTGGCTTGCAGTAATACAAAACAGAAAAATACAGGTATTTTCCTACTGCGCACCTTCAAAGCATCTTGAGTCTGTAGTTTGCTATGATGAGTTAGACAACAAAGATGCTGTTTCATCGCGGTTGCGGGACTCCGCTGGGAGGAGTTTTGAAAGCTTTTCGAAATCGCATGGCGGGCATGGAACTGGGCATCCTCGACATGGATTATCGTCTCGCCTTTCACCCAAAGAACGCTTATCACAGATCCTAATCCTAAAAGCCAGCCAGTTCTTGGAAGCAAATCGAAGAAAAAATGAGTTTTCCCATCTGGGGATTTTTTCGGAACCCCATCTTTTAGGAACTTTTCGGTCAAAACTTTCACGTTTGACCAATAAAAAAGTGAAGTTAGAAATCGCTGCAAATTATTCCTGGCTGAGTTCAGCTCAATTGGAACAGAAGCTTCTCTCTTATCTGCCTGAACCAATACCGCGGGCTCCACGATTTTTCCCCAAATCACAAGGTGCCTGGCAGGTTCCAAAATTTATAACAAAAGAAAGGTCCGAAGGATGAGTACATTTCAACACACACTGGAAAAATCGCAGATTTGGCTCGGAACACTCAAATCTCGTTTGGGGCTTAGCACCGACGAAGATGCTTATCGGTTGTTCAAGATTGTACTTCATGAAATCAGGGATCGGTTGCCCTTAAATGAAGCTGTCCAGTTGGGTGCTCAACTACCTATGCTGATCAGAGGACTTTATTATGAGGGTTTTTCTACCAGTGGCTCGGGCACTAGAGACAAATCTCTTCATGCGCTTTTGACTTCAGTGGAAAACAAGCTACCCCGCTTATCTGCAAAAAATACTAATCAGCTAGTTCGCGGTGTTCTGCAACTTCTCACCGACTTTATTTCTGAAGGTGAGATTCATGATGTTAGATCGTGTTGCCCCGAGGATCTTCGTGTTTTCTGGCCATCTGCCGTACCTCCGAAGAAAAGCGCTTAAATGGTTAAAAGAAAGAAATATTCCCTGTCGCCCCCCCCCTCCCGGAATCCCCTGCCTTTCCTCGTAGTGGTTTTCGTGTTCTTTCTTGCGCTCAATTTCTGGTTGAATCGCAGTTTTTCCGACACCTTGTCTTATAGTGATTTTTTGACCTACCTCCAAAGCGAATCCGTTAAGTCATTGAAAGTCACAAAAACAATGCTAGTGGGCGAGTTAAACGCCCCGCTCCCCTCAGGCAAAACACATTTCACTACCGTTAGGATGGATGATCCTCAACTGGTCCAAGTTCTCAAAAACCATAAACTTTCATTCCAAGCAGAACCGGAAGCACCTCTTTGGATGAATGTTCTTTTCTGGTCGGTTCCACTATTTCTTCTTTTTCGAATCGGGATGTTCTCTTTTAAACGAGGGATGGGAGACCCGAGAGGAGGGCTTTTAGGACTCACCCGTTCCAAAGCAAAACTTTACGTCGAGAAGGATATTTCGACTACTTTCTCAGATGTAGCTGGGGTGGATGAGGCAAAAGAAGAGCTGCGTGAAATGGTGAGCTTTCTGGAAAACCCACGTCAGTACTCTCAATTAGGTGGAAGAGCGCCCAAAGGCATACTCCTGGTGGGTCCACCAGGCACTGGAAAGACCTTATTAGCACGAGCTGTCGCTGGAGAAGCTAAAGTCCCTTTCTTATCAATAAATGGCTCGGAGTTTGTCGAAATGTTTGTTGGATTGGGGGCAGCCCGAGTAAGGGACCTCTTTCAACAATCCAGGGAACTCGCTCCCTGCATCTTGTTTATTGATGAAATCGATGCGATTGGCAAAATCAGAGCGGGTGCTATCGTTTCTGGAGGCCATGAAGAAAAGGAACAAACGCTCGGCCAACTTTTGGCAGAAATGGATGGCTTTGACAGTAGTCAAGGCGTGCTCATCCTAGCTGCTACAAACCGTCCTGAGATTTTAGATCCTGCGCTTCTACGAGCAGGACGATTCGACCGACAAGTTCTAGTTGATAATGCAGACCAAGTGGGACGGCATCAAATTCTTAAGGTTCATTCAAAAAAAATTAAATTAGATCCAGAAGTAAAGCTTGAACGAATAGCAGCGCTGACTCCCGGCTTTTCGGGCGCTGATTTGGCAAACCTGGTAAATGAAGCCGCTCTATTTGCAACACGGCGCCAAGGAACATCTGTTACCGAAACTGACTTTGAAAAAGCCATTGAAAGAATTATTGCAGGTCTTGAACAAAAATCTAAACTGATTCATCCAGAGGAAAAAAAGCGAATTGCTTTTCATGAAATGGGACACGCCACTGCTTCAATCACCCTGGGTGTTGGCGAAAGGCTTCATAAAGTGAGTATCATTCCTCGAGGAATTGGGGCGCTGGGATACACTATCCGAAGACCTACCGAAGATCGATATCTGATGGATCAAGACCAAATGCTGAGAAAAATCGCTGTGCTTTTGGGAGGTCGAGCCTCCGAAAGAATATTTTTTGATTCGGTCTCTACCGGCGCGGAAGATGATTTAGTCAAAGCTACTGAGCTTGCCCGCTCCATGGTCACGCGATTTGGTATGAGTGAACCGATAGGCTTGGTATCGCTCGAAGATCGAGAGTCTCCGTTTTTACCTTCTACTTTAGGGCTTCGGGAAAGGATGCCTTTCAGCCAGGAGACGGCCTACCTCATTGACCACGAAGTAAAAACGCTGCTGGAAAAAGGCTTCCGGATGGCCTTCAAAGAACTAAATTCGCATCGAGAGTTTGTCGAAGCCGGCGCTAAAAAACTTATTGAACAAGAGACATTGGAAGAGAGTGAATTGATGAGTCTTTGGAAAACTTATCAACCTCATATCGAACCCTCCAAGTTGCTGATAAGTAAGCGATAATCGTTTTGTTCTCTGATTTTCTGGGGTTTTCTTTTAAAATAGAAGGATTGGAGGTTGTGTATGACGTTTTGCTTTTCTCGAGCTTTGTTGTTGGTTACTGTACTTTTGGGAACTTCCCATGTTTCTTTAGGTGAAAAGTTATCAAACGAGCAACAAAAAGCTCTTTCCACGGTAATGGAACAACTGACCAATCCGGAAAAGCGACAAGAAATTTTAAAGGAAAGCCCCAAAGCGGCACAAGCGGACCAGTTCCTGAGAGAAGTAGGGGGAGCTTACTCGGAAGAAATTTACAAATTAGCAGCCCAAATTATGCAGACTCTTGCTATAGCCGCCAATGGAGATCCCAATAAAATGGAACAACTTTTGGAGAAGGCAAAAAAAGATCCTGCTAGTTTTGCCAACAGTTTCACACCGGAGCAAAAAAGTTCCCTCAAGAAAATTACAGATAAACTTGAAAAGCCAAAAGGTGTCCATTGACGGCCCATGGGGCTAAAACCAAAAATTTAGGCACCTGCTGGCTTGGTAAGGGTTGATGGATACACTGCTACTTTGGGCAAAGGCAGCTCTCATCCCCAATCGGTATTGGATTATTTCATTGATGGGAATCTCGTATCTGGGGGACTAATCTGCCTGTTAAGGCCCAACGAACTTCCACACTGAGACGGGTCATCGCCGGGGGCAAACTGCTTAGAAACCCCTGGCAACCGGGAAAAGCGGTCCCATCTAGCAAGACAAACACCCCCGTGAATACAAAGGGGATTTTACGCAGCTTTTTTAATTTGGGTCACATTTCTCTTACTCGCTTCAACTTGAAGAGCCTCTAGGGACCATGAATGCAGCTTGTGAAAGGCATCACAGGAACGGCTGGGCTTCACAACTAAAAGAAGCGAGCTTAAGCTTTCTTGTCTCTTGGGCTCCAGCGCTTCAAACAGCTTATTCAAAACCGATTTTGGCCCTGTCCAAGCGGCTGCCAATTCTTGATCCGAAACTTGGCTCAATATTTCTCTTTGTTTGTCTTTTGGCAGCTCGCACAACCACGACAGAGTTAAGATGCGGCTTTTGATTTTAAGAGGAAGCGTCTTTTGTTCACCTACTAATTCTTCCTCATCCAAAGATCCAAGGGGAATTTGACTTGGGTTTGGTAACGCTCTTTCTTTAGCAGGAGCCACCCCCCCAAAATCAGGAGTCTGATTTTTTGAAACAGCTTCTTTCTCAAGAAAGATCCGATCCAACACTTTCAAGTGAAGGTGTTGCAATCTTAACGGCGACAAACGATTTAGAAGTCCTGGATGTTTTCTCACCAAATCAGTTACTGTTTTGTTATCTAAGTGATTGATAGAAAGCGGAGAAAAATAATAAGGATGATCCAAATGTTTAAGATTTATTTGTGTCCGATTGGAGAGTGATGCTACATATTTTTTGAGGAATCCATTGCCCGTCACAATATTTTTTCGTTGCTCGACTGGCGTCTGATTCCACACAAAAGCAGCATATTCATCTTCCTCGCTCCAATAACAATCAGAAATTACAGCAAGGAGAGCTTCGTCGGAATAGCCAATGAGTTTCTCTTGAGAAACAAAGTTAGCCCGAACATCTTGGGGCTCATTTTTGCTTTCTTTGTTGGTCGTCTGATTCTGACTTGTGGATGCTCTTCGTCCGGGGAACAGCATGCCTCCCACAACAAAAAATGCAAAAGCCATCAACCCGATCGCCGCAAAGAGAAGACTGCTCACACTGGAGAGGTGGGCTTGGGCCTCTTCCATCCCTTTTAGCTCCACTTTTATCGGTACTTGCTCTACCACTTCTTTAGCAGAGTTCTCAGGAGTAGTTTCCAACACGATTTGAGGGGCAACATTCATGTCGCGGGTAATCTTTCTTATCAGCGTTTTTGCCGTGTCCGGCACTTCGGTCATACGACTTAGGATCAGAACCTGAAACTTCTGAAACTGAAAGGAATCATTGACTCCTAATCCTTCATTTTGAAAGCTGAAAGCTCGGCTCTCCTCAGGAAGTTCAGTTTCCTTTTTTTCCTCGAGATTTACTACGACTGAGGCTTCTCTATCGAATGTTCGCACAACGGGAAGAATTCGGTTTTCCAGTGCTTCCTGCAGTTGCAACTTTTGCTGGAAGTCCATTGCAAAGTTCTGAAAGGGGAATAGAAACGAGACGATTGCTACTAAGTTAAAACACTTGTTAATCATTTTTGTTCTCCCAAACTTTTTGAAGGACTCATTGGAGTTACCTCTGACGCTGGCATCCTAAAGCCCTGCCCTTTTTTGGAATAGCTCCTGGAGTCTTTTTCCTGCTTCGCTTTCCGGAAACTCTTTTGCAGCGGCTTCTAAGACCAATTTTGCTTCACTCGTCTTTTTTTGAACCAAAAGAGCACTTACTTTAAAAAACCTCAAACTGGCCAAACCCGGATATTTTTTTTCCAGAAGATTTATCTGAGTGATAGCTTTGGCCCCTTCGTTTCGGGAGATCAGTCCCTGCACTTCGTTTATTGCCAGGAAAAGTTCACTCAATTTTTTATCCACCTGTTCCGCTACGATTTGGTTTATCCAGCCTCCTAAGGGCTTGAGACTTACTTTCAGTTCTGTAGGGAGAAAGTGCGCTGGCGGAATTAGGACAGATGGGTATCCCGGAGCTTCAATGACCGTAGAGGTTTCAGGACTTAAAGATAATTGTTGGCCTTTATCGACTAAGCGAGGCTCAGTGTCCCCTTCGGTAACATAAGCTTTCTGGTCGAGCGAAATGTGATAGGGCCGCGAAGATGAACAAGCAGTGAGTGTCAGGCCCACGAGAAAAAATAGCCATCGATTCAAGAACACGAGCATCCTCCTCAATAGGGTCTCAAGTTAAATATCGGTTTTCTATCGATTTCACTTGAAACACTTTTGACACGTCGCCCAAGCATTAAATTCAAGGGAGCTGGTCGGGAACCGGAACTTGTTCCGTCAATCAAAACACGCAATTCGCTGCGACGGTAAATGGCGCCAACGGGGCTTCAGCTACTTGTTTGAGCGGTAACATTACTGCGGTAGATCCAGCTTGTACAGAGTGTCACCCGAAACAGCACTACCGATACGTGTAATTATGTCATTACGAGTACATCTCCCGCTGGCACTATCAGTCGAGTTGCAGAGAATTCATTCCACACTAAACTATCAATCGCCGGTTGACTATGAGGCTGCTCGATCCCAATAACTTGCGAGTTCTACAACTCCATTTTTTTTAGGGGAAGATCAAAGCTCACTATGTCTGCAGTCACAAATATGGCTTTGAAGTTTTAAACTTCTGGGAAATCAAACCACACCCTTTAAACGCTCTAGAACTTTTTCCGCAGGGTCGAACAAACTTTGAACAAACTTTTCTTGTACAAAAACAACCCTGCTACGAACTCATTGTGAGGAAGTCATAAGTATCAATAACTGAATTGTGAACTTTTCTTCACAATCATCAATCCTTACATAAGGCATGTTACAATCTTAGTCAGAGCTTACGGTTGAGGACTAAGATGAAAACCCGTTTACTCACGTTAGCGCTACTCCTTTTAGGGGGTTGTGCGAGAATTATTTCCCCTACTACTTACGCGGCTAGCTCTTACACTTTGTCTGGAGTCGTTCAGCTAGGGCGCGTTCAAGGGGCGACTGTGCGAGTGTACGATCTCGCCGCAGATGGCACTGAAGGGAGCCTTCTTGCCACGACCACCACCAACTCGAATGGAGAATACCGATTCACACTTCCACAAAACACGGGTTCCGTAATTATCAAATCATCGGGAGGAACCTTCAACGACGAAGCAGAACAAGTCCAAAAGAATGCGTCAGATCTTTCCTCGATTGCATCGGGAGGATCGACCATTCAAGCTCCGTTAACGCCAATGTCGACTCTTGAGGTAGATAGAGTCAAAAGTCTTCTTTCAAGCAACCCAGATCTCAGTCAGGCAAAAAGTACAGCAAAGGCCGAAGTTGCGAGGCTCTTTGGTTTGAGTGTTGCTGATTTATCGGTGCTTCCAGATACTCCCAATGCTCTTAGTTTAGACTCCAGCAAAGTAAAGTCGGCTCTGGCAGTAGCTGCGTTTTCCCACTTTGTGAAAGATCTGTATGTGCCTAAACTCACATCCAGCAATAAGCTCTCCTCGGTCCTGACGGCCATGAAAGAGGACTTCAAAACCGATGGCAAACTGGATGGCACCTATAATTCGGATACTGCAAAAAAAGTAGCTGCCGTTTGGACATCAAAAATGAGCTCGGCGAAGAGAGCAGCTGCTGCGAATTCCCATTTAGATTTTTTGGACCAGAGCTCACTCTTAATTGATTCAGTCTCCGGATTTGATCCCGGAAATACAACGTCCGGTCACCAGGGAGATGGCTATTATTTGAATGGAGTAAAAACCTCTTTAAATAACGATGGGGATGGAGTCTGGCTAGGAACTTGTTTTGAGGGTGGTGAAGACACTGGAAGCCTAATGGAAGGAACAGGAAGTTGTCGGGACAAGAGTTACTTCGATAGTGTTTTAGCTGACGGCCTAATGACGGATGGAAAATACTATTTAAGCGGTGAGCTTGCTGAATTCTCTGATGGCGAAATGTCGAATGGAAAAACCTATGTCTCGGGGTTCCTCGCCCAAGGTGGAATGGCAGACGGAAAATATTATTTCGATGGTCGCTTGGCTCAG
>RFNO01000071.1 GCA_009927165.1 Pseudomonadota bacterium | reverse complement strand
AAGACTTTCATGGGACAGAGCTCTCGAACTCGGCGAGCAGTATGGATTTCGAAATGCCCAAGTATCAGTGATCGCTCCAACGGGTACCATTGGGCTTATCATGGATTGTGACACCACGGGAATCGAGCCAGACTTTTCCCTAGTGAAATTTAAGAAGCTTTCCGGAGGAGGATATTTTCGAATAATCAATCAGTCAGTACCTCTGGCTCTGAGTCGACTCGGTTATTCTGCCCAGGAAATTGACGACATGATTAAATACACTTTGGGCTGCACTGATTTTTCAAAGACTCCACATGTTAATCGAGCGTTTTTTGAGGAAAAGGGAGTGCCGCAGGAAGTTCTCAAAAAAGTAGAAGAGGAAATCAAAAATGCCTTTGATATTCGTTTTGTCATAAGTCCATTTGTTTTGGGAGAAGAAATATGTTTTCAACAGTTTGGAGTCAAACCGACTGATCTTGAGAACCCTGACTTTTCTTTTTTAAAATTTATTGGATTCAATGAGGCTCAAATTGAAGAAGCAAATGCTTTCCTTTTTGGGAAAATGACGCTTGAGGGAGCTCCGCATTTGAAAGAATGTGATTATCCGGTTTTTGATTGTGCAAATAAGTGTGGGAAATATGGAAAACGCTTTTTGCCATACCAAGCTCATATTGAAATGATGGCGTCAGCACAACCTTTTATTAGCGGGGCCATTAGCAAGACTATCAACATGGTGGGAACAGCTACTATCGAAGATGTAAAAAGCGCCTATTACTTCTCCTGGCAAAAAATGATTAAGGCGATTGCTTTGTATCGAGACGGTTCTAAATTGAGTCAGCCTTTATCTGCTGCTCTTTTTGAAACCAAAACTGAAGACGACAATGTACCCGCGGAAGCTGAAACACTTCGAAATCACATTGCTGTTCTTGCTGATAAATTAGCGCGAAAGTCCTTGCGACGGGAACTTCCCAATCGCCGAATGGGCTACACAGTGAAATCTACTATCGGCGGCCAGAGAGTTTACTTAAGAACCGGCGAATATGAAGATGGAAGTCTCGGGGAGATATTTATCGATATCTATAAAGAGGGAGCTGCTTATCGAGCTTTAATGAATGCTTTTGCTATTTCAGTTTCATTGGGCTTGCAATATGGAGTGCCCCTTGAAGAGTTTGTTAATAAGTTTCACATGTTTCGTTTTGAACCCAATGGGCACGTGGCGGACCATGACAATATAAAGTTCTGTTCATCTATCATTGATTTCATTTTTAGGGACTTGGCTCTGAATTATTTAGGACGGACTGATCTCGTCCAAGTGCCACCTAAAGAACCAACAATTCCTTTAGGATCGCTTGGAGCGATGGCTGGAACTGTGCCGGAAAGTCACTATTCGAAAGCCGCTTACGCTGAATCCTCCGGTGTCGATGTGGCTTTATCGCCCAGAGAGTTTGAGGACGACTTATCCCTGTCTTCACGTCTGGCAAAAACCAAAGGTTATGAGGGAGATCCTTGCAGTGAATGCGGCCACTTTACTCTAGTGAGAGGGGGAACCTGCCTGCGGTGTGTGAGCTGCGGGTCCACATCGGGATGCAGCTAAACACTAATGGGACGCAGGAATAATTTGTACGACGAGAGGTTCCATTTCAGGAAGATCACTGCCAGATGATACACAGGTTGTTTTCTCTGGGTTTTCTAGAATATGAGCTAAGTACGAAATCCCGTTACCGGGTATCGCTTCGTAATAAGGAGTTTTTCCGGGTTCATTGATTCTAATCGCAAAGTGAAGATCCTTGATGAGAATAGGTGACGAGCGCTCCAAAAGAATTTGAGTTAAGTCTAATTGCCAGAGATGTCTTTCAATCAAATTCATTTCAACTTCTTTTTGTTCTCTCCAAATGAACGAGGTTCCATGAGTCTGTTCGGTGCCTCCCCAACCATAAAGTAGAAAGACTCGAGTGTTGGGCTCCATGTTGGGTTTTCGAAATCGAACCGATAAATTAGCCTCAATGTTTGAAAAGTAGCTGCAGCTATGAGTGAAAGCTCGACCCTCTACGTGTACTTGGTCAATAGTTACAAACTCCTCTGGCTCTGCCAAAAGTAGGGTTGAGAAGAGAATAACGACTGCAGTAAAAAGCTTCATGAATAACTCCTTCAATGGCGCGAACCCTAGACTAAAAAACACGGCGCGTCAAATCAGGCGGTGAGCAGTTAATCTTTTCTCATGATAAACAGGTAGTTAAACCCTCTAAGAAAGTAGTTTCCGTCTACAGCAGCTTTATGCCAATTAGTGAGTTTAAGATTTTTGTTGTGGCGAACCACACACACAATATCTACCGGCTTAAATTTTCGGCTGAGGCGTTGAAACAATTCAAAACCAATCGGACTAAAGGGTTTCCCTTTTTGAAAACTATCTGAAACGTAAAGCGCCATGGTTCGTCTACTTTTAAGGACTCGAAACATCTCAGTGATTACTTTGTCCATGGCATCAAAATAAAGTGAAGTTCGCGAATCCAGCTCGCCGATACATTGAGGGTCTCCAGAGTATTTCACATGGGTGGAATACGGAGGATCGCAAAAAATAAAATCTACAGAATTGCTTTTTAACGGAAGTTTTCGGGCATCTGCTTTTTGAATATCCGAGCGAAAAGGTGCAATATCGAATCCAATCCCTTGTCGGTTCAAGTCTTTTGAAACATCTAAAGTAGTGCCACTGCCGCACATGGGATCCAAAACGATGTCATTCTCTCGAGTGTATCGGGACAATAAATTCCAAATGATATAAGAAGGAGTCGCACCCACATAAGTTTGGTCACCTTGCATACGATCGCCGTAATGTTGAGAGGGATAGTCCCACAAAGTGGTTGTCTGCAGAGTTAATTTTGGCTTCGTTGTGTAAACTCGTTTTTCTTTATTGGTTTTCATTAGGGAGCGCAATGTAGCAAAAAACGAGTCCAGTTGCGAGGGGCTAACTACCAAACCAATGCAGTACATGGGGATATCCCCAAAAACCTATAGTAACAAAAAGTGTTACAATGAGAAAAAAGCAGAGGTACCCCAAAGCCAAATAAAGACCGTCATGTTCTAAAACACCCAAAGATAACAAAACGATAGTAAGCGCTGGAGGAGCATTTGTGCCTGGCGGAAGTGGAAGAGCTAAAAGTATTCCGCAAAAAGTAATCAACAGTGTGCTAATTCGTCTCGTTCCTAGATGGTCTAAGAAAAACTTCCCCCTCGGTTTAACCCAACTAGAAAGTCGATGCGCGAGAGGAATTGCTCTGGAGAATAATTTGGCACCTAGCTCTGGATCGAGAGTTTTCTTTTTGAGAAAAGAGGGCAGCCAGAATGAAAGCCCAAAAAACATTCGAATCGAAACAAGTGCGATGACAATACCAAACGGAATGCTCAGCCCCGGGAGAGGAATCGGAAGCAAAAAAGGTAATGCTAAAATGAGAGTCACTAAGGCTTGGTCATGATGACCCACCTCAGAAATAATCTCAGCAAAACTCAGGGGGGTGTCTTGGCAGCGTTGATGCAGCCGGGTCAACTCTTTCTCAAGACGACAATGTCGATGAAGTGAGTTCTGATGATTCATGGGGACATTATAAAAAGACTTTCGCGTCTTGGCAAAGATGCTCAGAAGGATTAGGTTACTCGAGGAAAAACCAATGAGAATTTTTTCTTACTCAACTTTAATTCGTGAGCACCATCTCGATAGTTTTGGACACGTCAACAATGCTGTTTACTTAGAGCTGATGGAAGAGGCTCGTTGGGAGCTCATTACCCAAGGGGGATACAGCATTTCTGATGTGCAAACTGAGAAACGCGGTCCGGTCATTCTAGAAGTGAATGTAAAGTTCATGAAAGAGTTGAGAGTTCGGGAGAAGATCCGAATTGATACCCAATGCATTAATTACTCGAAAGTTGTCGCCGAGCTGGAACAAAAAATTTGGAATGAGGCCAACGAATTGTGCACCCATGCGCATTTTAAATTTGGTTTATTTGATCTTGAGAGACGAAAACTCATCAAACCGACGGAAAAGTGGTTGAGGGCCTTGGGGCTCTGAGGGGCCCATAAAAGGCAAGCTGTCTAAAAGTTCGACACTCCAGTAAGTTTCGAAAATAACCCTGTTTTCCCAGAGTTCCTTGCGAACCTGTTTAAAAGATTGACACTTGACCAACGAGTGACACTTTTTGAAAAACGTTAAAAAGATCATGTAATCAAGGAGATGGGGCATGTATCCCTCTGGCATACAGTCTGCACCTGCGTTTCCTGCCAAGTTTTAAAAAGTTGAAATGAGAAATGTTTTGGGGGGACTCTTGAAAACATTGAATTTAATAACCGTTTTTACGTTGTGTCTTTTGATAAAAGTGTCCGCTTCTTTCGGAGCTGAAGGAGCACAAACCAGTGCTACTCCTCAGGCGGATAAGCCTGAAGCAGTTGCTCCCGTGGTAACCGCTACTGCCCCTGCCACTGTTAAAATTACTGAAAGTCCTGTCGTTACTACGGCTAACGGGGTTACTGTTGAAACACGCACGATCGAGAAACTGCCTGCTGAACCGACTACCACCCAAAAGCATTTTGAAGGATCCAGTGAAACCAAAATTGAAAACAATATTACGATCGATGGACGAGGCTTGGCCTATGGTGCGGTTCCAGCCGTTGCCGCTGCAATTGCTGCTCCCACAGCAGCTCCCGCGCTCGTAGCAGCTGCCGAAGCTGTTGGCAGTTCACGGTCGATGAGTATTACTCCCCTTGCCGGAGTCACTGCATACCAAGGACAGTGGAATAGCCATATCTCTAATCGCGGGACTGTGGGTCTTGTGATCGACATCCCTCTTATTTCTGTTCTTTCACTAGAAGCTGAAGGAACCATGGGGCGCTTTAATATTAGCTACTCAGGTACAGGCCACAACTTCAATCAATACAGTGGCGGAGCAAATGCAAGAGTCACGTTAGGGAAGGGGTTGTTCCAACCCTACTTTGGACTGGGCATGATGGCTGTTTATTACGAGGGAATGTCCCAAGCAAATCAAGGGGGCTATCAACAGAACTCCCGTTTTAGTAACACGATTGGCGCTGGACAGTTGGTTGCCGGGGCAGATCTCAATTTGTTCGGTGGTATAGCGATTGGAGCGCGCGGTGAAATGCTTAGACCCCTTACCAATTTGCCGGCTAACTACAATCAAAATGGTTATGCCGCTCAAGGAGCCGAAGATGCTTCAGCTATGAGTACCAATTTTTATCGGCTCTTGGGAACAGTTCGAGTTAGTTTCTAAGTGGTACAACCTGAAACCGAGGGAGTTGTTGAGCCTGGCAGCTCTCTCGGTTTGTTTTGGGTGCGTCCGTTCTCCCAATTCAGACAAGCATCAACAAGAAGTTGGGCCCAGCTGTGAGCGGGATAAGCCCCGCTATCCAGATGAGGTGCAAAAAAGTGCAATTCTTTTCTTGCTCGAGTAATCGCAACATAAAGAATTCGTCTCGCTTCTTCTTCATTCTTTTTTCGAAGTTCATCTAAAAGTCCTTGGTAGCTAGGTGACATGATTTTTTCATTATTTTGCCAAAAACGAATCCCTGGCGGCAAACCGGGTTTCACCAAAACCGGGGGGAGGTCTTGCGGAAGCTGTCGAAGTCCATCCACTAAAAACACAAAGTCAAATTCGAGGCCTTTGGAAGCGTGTACGGTCATCAGCTGGACCGATGTAGGGCTCTCTTGAAAATCGGAATCGCGATTGAACAATAATTCTGAGTCTCTCCACGCCTGTAAATCTGCTTGTATCTCAAATAGCTGTAAGTGTGGCTGTGACAATGGCTTTAAAATAGCATTGAAAGCTTCTTGGTTTTGAGGAAAATAATTCGCATGCGTAAAAAGCGCCAACAAACAGCGCTCAACGAGTGATTCCCCGCTGTTAAGCAAGTCAACAAACCAGGTAAGTTCCTGTGGAGGTGTTCTCAATAAGACGTGGATGAGAGGTTCGTAAGTTTTGTTCGTCACAGTTCTTTGTAAAGTGAGATTAAGTATCTGTTGATAAGAGAATTGAATAAAAGAGGACCGCAAAAAGCCAATCAGTTTTGTATCATCTAGAGGGGCAGCAACGCACTGTAAAAAAGAAATGACATCAAGCACATCAAGTTGATGGGTTAGCGCCTCAGTCTGTTTACAGCGAACTGGGATTCCTTTTTCTTTCAGAGCTTGGGCGAACTCTGTTATTCGGTCAGTGTTTCGAGACAGGATAGCAATCGAGCCAGGAGCAATGCCTCTTTTAAGAAGTGATTCGATTTCAGTTACAACCGCAGGAATTTCGCTTTGTTGTAATTCGCGTCTGGTAGTTTTGGTGTTCGGTCCGTACCAGTGCAGTCGAAAAGGTGCGATTGACTTATTCGTTACGGCGGTGCCCGATAGCATCGGCACCCAAGAAAACGACTGGTTTTCAAAAAGATGTTCACTTAAAAAATTTATCGTATCGAGCAAACCAGGTTCTGATCTGAAGTTGTGGATCAGAGCCAATTCTCTTCCTCCTTTGTGGCAAATCAATTGAGTCACTTCCTCAAAAAGAGCCGGCTCAGCTTGGCGAAAACCATAAATGGATTGCTTAGGGTCTCCAACAATGAATAACTTTTCCGGAAATTCGCCCAATAAAATCCGTAATATTTGCCATTGGAGAGAGCTTGTGTCTTGAAACTCATCTAAAAGGATGTGTCGGTATTGTTGAGTTAAGCGGGTTCGGGCAAGTCTGGACTCACTCAATACCCGAAGCGCGAGATGTTCAAGATCGTCAAAAGTGTAGGAACCATGAGCATGAAAGCGAGAAGTGAGCTGTGCCATGAGGGGTTTGAGAGTCCGTCCCAAAAGGAGAAGAAGCGCTCCCCCCGGATCTTTGCCTCCAGAGTCTTGAGCCAAACTCAGAGATTCGTAAAATAAATAGCGGTTTCGGTAAATGGCCCTCGCCATATCGTTCAGCTCTCGGTGCGAAAAATGTTGCAAAAGAGCGCTTAAGTCTGGATGAGACTGAGTCTCCACCCATTGTTGATAACTTGAAGAAAAAGCCCCTGAGAATGCGAATTCATCGGTGATTTCCTTTACCGGCGCAAGTCCCAGTTCTTCCCCGAACTGGTTCAAGATCGTGTAACACAGGCTGTGAATGGTCCCGATTGAACGTGTATCTTCAACCGCAGCAATCAAGTCAGTTTGAAATCCTGCTTCTAGCAGACCGGCAATAATACGGTCTCTTAGCTGGTTAGCAGCTTCTCGAGTAAAAGTGACGGTTAGAATTTCTTTAGGCGTGAAACCCGCTCTGAGCAAATTGATGTATCTCTCAACAAGTGTGGAAGTCTTGCCGCTCCCGGCAGAAGCTCTCACCGAAAGGGGGCAGTTGAGCAAAGTAGTCGCCAGTGATTGGTTTTCCGTAAGCATGTTAGACATAGCCAGCTCCCTGTCGACAAAACGTAGCAGCTTCACAAAATCGACAATTCTCGGTCGAAGGCTGGGGTTTAAATATACCGGTTTTAATGGATTGGGCTAATCGTTTGAGAGATTCTTTTCCAGAAGTAATAAGAGGGTCCAGCTTATCGGCATTAAGAGTGTGTCCTCGGGTTAGGCTTTTCTTAGCGTCGGAGGAAATAGCAGACTCACAGGCGAGTCCCCGTCTTAGTTCACCTTTTTTGAGATCATAGAAAAGCATGGCTGCCAAAGGAAGTTGAAAAATCTGTTCCGCGCCAAGCCAATAGAGGAGGGCCTGAAAATTAATTCCTTGTGCTATGTGATCAGGCGTAAAATCAACCGTTCCCGTTTTATAGTCGAGTACCAGTAAGTGGTTGTTTTCCAACAGATCTATGCGATCAATTTTTCCAACCAAGGGAATTCCTTCCACTTCAATGCGAAACTCCTTCTCGATGCCCAGTGTTTTAGTTGGTCCAAAGACTCTTTTCAGGTTGGCTTCAGCTTCCAATATTTTAGGTAAGGTCTTTTCAAAAGCCTTTTTAAAGAAAAGCAGCAACGACGAGTCGGCGGATAAGTGGGGAAGAATTGTTTGCAAAGACTGTGAAAAAAGCGTTTCAAGATTTTCGGGTGTGAGCGGAGCGGGAGGCTCATTGGTAAAATGGGTCTCTAAGGTAAGGTGCACTGCTTGTCCAAATTCGAGAGCAAATTTACTCAAAGGAATTGGAGCTTCTTTGAGTTTTAGGCGTCGAAAAAGGTATTTGGATGGGCACTCAGCAAAAGTTTCCAGTTGGGTAGCTGACAAGTTAGTGACAGGCAATTGAGCCGAAAAATCCTGGGAAGTTGGAATGGAGTGGGTGCGTTTCTTCGGTGTTGGTTTTGTGAGAATTCCATCAAGGTGTTCTTCTTTCAGAGACGTGAAAACTTTTTCATGAAAACGACTCGCATGTGATTTTAAAATAGCCATCCGACTTTGTAAGGTTTCCGTCCACCTTGGCACTTGAAAACCAGCATAAAAAAGACTTTCCAGCTCGGATTCCGAAAGAAGGTGGTGCATCGTGGGTGGCTCAAGCAAGGAATCGTCAGAAAAAGAAAAATAATCAAATCCAGCTAAAACTGGGGTGTTTACCAAAGGGAAAATAAGAACCTGTGGAAATTCCGTTAGGGGTTCTCTAAGCTCAATTGGGTTAAGAGTTTGCAGGAACTCAATCTGCTCTGTGCTGACAGCCCGTGAGTGAAGAACACGATCAAAGTAGTCTTGTTGGTTCTCCCCGAAGTAAGCAGGATGTTGACTGAGATTATGGGCAATCTGTAGTCGCTCAATGAGTGGGAGATGAGTGGTTGTCCGAACAGAAGCAATCAGATTCGTAAAAAAATTAGGGGAGTAAGATGTCGGAGTATCCCAACACACTTGGAAGCGGATTTTTGCTTGAGCCAAGCGAAGTTTTATCCAAGTCAAAGATTGGGGCTTTCCAAAAAAGTGAAGAATTACTGGCTTATTACAGGAATGAAAGTTTGAAATAAGAGCATCGCAGAGTGATTCCATTGCTCCAATAGAGTTTCCCGAGAAAACCTCAGACATGCCATGAGACGTAGCAAGACCGAGGTGATCAAAAGAAGAAATATCTACTTTTGAGTTCTGGGGAAAGTACTGAATGGAATTGCAAAACTCGCGAAAAAGGTAACTTGAAGGTTCAGCTGGTACAAACGTGAGGGGCAATTCGTCTGACAGAGTGAAAGCATGGGATTTTAATTGCCCTAGGATATTCCAAATTCGAGCCATTCGGTCATCAGCCAGAGGACTTTGCAAATAAAAGTTAAAACAGTCCAGCAATGCTCTATTCTTTTTTGTTCGGGGGAGACTGGAAAAACAGAGAGTTACTTGTTCTGAATTGAGAATAAGTGCTTCTCGCATAAGCTCAACAGTGGATAACCAGTCCTGCGTGTTAAGTTCCGTTCGGCGAAAAGTACTGGCGATCCTGAGACGGTCTTCTGCGTTTAAAAGAGGGGCAGAAAATTGTCGATTTAGCCAATGCTCAAACGTATCAGTTTCGTTTGCAGTAGACGGGGACATTCGTTGAAATAACGAAAAATCCCTAGCAGATTCGAAACAAGTTAGGCTTGGCACAAATGAGAATTACCAGTAAATCGAGAAGTGAGAAAGAGTTCATTAGCTCGGTAATGATACGATGTGTCGAGGTGGATCGTGGAAAAAAAATTCTGGGTAGGGATAGGCAGAGTGAGTCTTTTTTTTCGGCAAGCGCGCTCGTTGAAGGATAAACGGAGTGTACTTCAGAAACTCAAACAGAAGCTTCGAAACGAAGGTTTTAGTGTGACGGAATGTGGTTACCAAGAAGATATGAAACGCGCTTTCCTAGGATTCAGCTACGTAGCTTCCAGTTCCCAACACTTAGAAATGGTTTTTGATAAAGCCGCGGATTTATTGCTTGGAAATTTTGAAGTCGTAAGAAAAAGCAAGGAAGTATTGGAGTTTGAGCTAGAAGCAGGGATCAACGAAGACGATCTCATGAGAAGCCAACTAGGGGATCGCGACGATCCCTGACCCATCTACGATGCAGAGCAGGTGAGGGAGTTTCCCAATTCCAAAAGTGTTTCAAGGTTCGTAAGGCTCTTACTGTTGCGCGGGATTAGAACCGTCGGGACTGGCAGCGCGGTCTTGAAAGCATCCATCCATTTTTTCTGGATTAATTGAAGTTCGTGGAGGTAACGAGCGAAAGCTGTAATCCACTCAAGCGACTCTCGAGATAGGCCAGGAGTGTGTCGTTCATGAGCCGTTGTTTCCATCCTATTGAGAATGAGCTGATCAAGCCGAATTCCTTCGCTCTGCAGGACTTTGTGAAACTCAACTGATTCTAGGAAACGAGCTTCGCTGGCCTGAGTGACCAGAACAAACGAAGTGGTTGGATTTTTAAAAAGTTCCAACACCGCTAAATGACGTGCTTTAAATCCTGATTGCATTCCCTCTAAGTCATTGAGAAAGAGGGCCAACTGATCCAAAAAGGCGCTTCCTAAGACTTTCTGCAAAGCTTTCATGGCAAGTTGGGAGCCTCGTTGAAAAAAGTGAAAGCCCCCTTTCTGTTGAAACCAGCGAAGCACTGAATTATCCATGAAATTGGCAAGTCTTTGGGGAGCGTTGAAAAGATCAAGAGCATTCTGAGTGGGGGGAGTGTCGACCACTATTTTGTCAAATTCCGCATGAGAGGCAAACTCCAGTAGGCGCTCCATTGCAGCATATTCGTGGCTTCCCCCTAACGATTCCACCATCGTCCGATAAAGATTGTTTTCTAAAATTTTCTTTTTCTGCTCCGGGGAGCGAGCAAACCGCTCAATGACTTTGTCAAAGTAGTGTTCGCTATCCAGCATGGAAGCCATTAAATAAGCTTGGGGATGTCCTGGTACCGATACTTTTTGTAAAGTGTTTGAAAAGTCGCTGAAACCAAGGGCCTGTGCTAGTCGCCGAGCGGGGTCGACCGTTAACACCAACGTCCGGTATCCCCGTTGGCTGAGATTGATAGCCAACGCGGCTGCAATGGTTGTTTTTCCAACGCCGCCAGGGCCTCCAATCAGGAAAATACGTTTGCTGTCTAAATCCCAACTCATTGGCGCTCCAACTCGCGAGATAAAGCCTCAACCGTCGTTATCCATTCGGGGCAACTCAGTCGAGGGAGTTTGATTTGTGGCAGTTCAGCACTTTGAAGCAGCTCTTCTGCTCGAAGCTCTTGATCCAAATAAGATCGGTACTGCTGTAGAAGAAGCTGGTCGTCGTTATTTAGGGGTTCCACCGGTTCTCGTCCTGGAAGCTGAGGAAGACACTGGTTTAATAAGAAAAAACCCATATTTATTTTACCTAGTTTGGCGAGCTTATTTTTGAATTCAAGCGTCTCTGACAAAGGAAGTTCTTCTGGCAGTGTTACAAAGTTCAATAGAGTGGATGAGCTGAGAAACATTTCACAGATTCGCTCAATTTCTCGATGCACTAGACCCATTCTAAAAAGTTTACGCAATCCCAGAGGAGAAGAAAAAAAAGTAAAAGCATGCCCACTCGCCGGCAAATCAACGAGAATCAGAGCTTGGGGGTTTTTATCCATTAAATCCCAGATTTTTCCAGCGATGACTGTTTCTGCTAATCCGGGACTGGCAGCTATGAATGTTTGGAAAACGTTGTTTTCAAAAATGAGATCGTAAATTTTCTCAAATTTTAAAATTCCAAGGACATACTCCTTAAAACAACTAGGCCCATCCAGAACTAAATGCTCAATTCCCAAAGAAGAGTAGGGAAAGGAACGAGCGTGGGTATCAAAGGGGTTCCAACTAACCAAGAAAACCTTTTTTCCCTGTCTTTGGCAAAGAACGGCTGTCGCAGAAGTGAGTGCGCTTTTGCCTACACCCCCTTTTCCGGTAAAAAACACAACTTTCTTTTCCAGCAAAGTATGAAGATACCGTGGTTTCACGAGCCAAATGGTACCTGAGCGATGTGAGGGAGTCATCCAAACTAATCATCGAGATGACAAGCGACAATCTGAAAGACTCTTTTAGAGAATAAAAGTCCGGCATGTCCTACATTTTTCAGCTCTATATGTCTTACTCCCGACCATTGAGGGGCTGTGGCCGGAGACATCATGATGTCTAAAGTCCCAGAAACGGAAACTGCACGGGTTTTTTGAGGGGGTTCAAGGCCGTTGAGTTCCTTTAACAGATTACTGGCCGGTTGGAGCTCGCGGATATGAGGGAGAAGTGAATATTTGGACCACTGAGTTCCCTGATGGGGGGTTCCGAGAGTGATTAAGTTCTTAGCGACTCCGTCCCCGTTAAGTTTTTGCAAATAGTAGCGAGCAATGATTCCCCCCATGGAATGGGCAACAATATCAATTTGATCCGTTTGGTATTCCTCGCGAAGTTTATCGACTTCACAACGAACGCGTTCCGCCAAGCGAGGGATAGTATAGACGCTCGTTAGCAAGTCCATTTCTCGAAAATGGTGCCAGCCTTTTGCCGCCAATTTCTGTTTCAAGTAGAAAAAAGCACTCTTATTGTGAAAAATCCCGTGAATAAACAATATGGGTCGACGGTGGCTTTGAGATTTAGTCCAAAAAATGGGGAGGGCGGGAAGCGAATTTCCCAAAATCGCCAATGGATAAAGCTCATAAGCAAGCACAGAAGCGCCGACTTCGCGCGTTATGTTCCAGGCAAGTTCCCCTGGTTTGGTCAATGCTCGGATGAGTGTCATGGATGCCAGATAACTCTCTCGAACCTTAATCGAAGAATCAAGATGCAGCACAGAATACTCAATTGAACTGACAAGTTAGAGCTATCGACTTTTGATGGTTTCAGTGGCATTCTTACTTGACACAAAGTCAGTAAGACAAGATAAATGCAGTGATTTTTCATCTGAGATTTCTAACGGAGTAGAGGAAGCATGCCAGCACCGTCATTTCCAGAAGCACCCGAAGGCATTAGTCGACGCAGCTTTATCACGTGGCTTAGTGTAGGTTGGGTGGGCTTTGGAGCCGCCATGGGAGCGGGTCTTACGGCAGTCGGCCGTTTGTTTTTTCCCAATGTCACCTTTGAGCCTCCGCAACAATTTAAAGCCGGTTTCCCTGCCGAATATGCCGTTGGAAAAGTCGATGAACGCTTTAAGAAGAAATACGGCGTTTGGCTAGTTCGGAACGAAAAAGGAATTTACGCCCTGTCAACGGTCTGTACTCATTTGGGGTGCACACCCAATTGGTTGGATGCCGAACAGAAATTCAAATGTCCGTGTCATGGAAGCGGCTTTTATTCCACCGGAATTAACTTTGAGGGGCCTGCCCCACGTCCGCTAGAGCGGTATAAAATCGGTCTTTCCGAAGACGGACAGGTTTTTGTAGATAAAATGGCTAAATTTAAGTTCGAGCTAGGGCAATGGAACGATCCAAGTTCCTTCCTTGAGCTGGCCTAAGGGCTGAAACGGCGTAGGTAAGGGAGCAGTAAGGATGGCTAAACCAACAATTTTCGAAACGATAAAAGAATCACAAGCCTGGAAATCCATTTTCCGTCATGGAGCACCTTCGGCAAACGCGAGAAACCGAGTTTTGGTTGTTCTTATGAACGTGTTTCTGCACCTCCACCCCATTCGCATGAAGAAATCGGGTGTTCGGATGAGCTTCACCTGGTGCATGGGCGGAATCACATTCTTTTTATTTTTGGTTGAGACCATCACCGGGGTCCTTCTGATGTTTTATTATCGGCCTACTGCAGAGTACGCTTATTACGATATCATTGCGCTCCGCGAGCATGTGCCCATTGGAATTATGCGAGAAATCCACCGATGGGGTGCTCATAGCATGGTGATCAGTGTTTGGTTGCATATGTTCCGAGTGTTTCTGACAGGTTCTTATAAGCCCCCCAGAGAATTTAACTGGGGAATTGGAGTAGTGTTATTGGTTCTGACGTTACTCTTGAGCTTTACCGGCTACTTGCTCCCTTGGGACCAGTTGGCTATTTGGGCTATTACTGTGGGCTCAAATATGGCTCGCGCCACTCCTTTTGCGGGAAATGAGGGTCCGGGAGCGGCTCTGTTGAACTCCCTGTTAGGCTTTGAGGCGATTAATGCTGGCAGTGATGCTCGATTTGCCCTTCTTGCGGGAAGGTTGGTGGGGGAAGCGACTTTGCTTCGGTTTTACGTGCTCCACTGCATTTTTATCCCGCTAGTGGCGAGCGTGCTCATGGCAGTGCATTTTTGGCGAGTTAGAAAAGACGGGGGAATTTCAGGTCCTCTATAAGGAAAACGTATGGGCTTCATCACTGATTTGATCAACTATCTTTGTCGGCCGGCTATTCTATTTACATTGTCATGTGTGGCTTTTTACTTGGGACTTTTTCCCTATCGAGAAAAGTTAGCTAAGAAGTCTTCTCTTTATACCATTCTCGTTTCGATGGCTGTGTTCATCCTGATTAGCATGCTGAACCCCACCTTTAGGGACGTGGTAACCAAGCCAGACAACGTTCCGATTGTGCTGATGCTTTTCTTGCTGACCTTTTTTTGCTGGCTTCCTCTTAACAAAGCAGTCAAAAACGACAAGCTGATTGAAGAGGGCAAAGACGTCGAAAACAAACAAGAAGCTAAAGAATTAGTCTTCACTTGGCCGGACCTCATTTTTAGTGAGTTTATTTGCGCGATTGTAGTGTGGTCGGTTCTTTTGATTTGGGCTATTACCATTCGTGCTCCTTTAGAGGAGCCTGCAAATCCGGTGGAAACTCCCAATCCCTCAAAAGCCCCGTGGTACTTCTTGGGATTGCAGGAAATGTTGGTTTATTATGATCCTTGGCTTGCCGGAGTTGTGTTTCCCACTCTCATTATTGTGGGACTGATCGTGCTGCCTTACATTGATGTGAATCCTAAAGGGAATGGTTATTACTGCTTTAAAGATAGAAAGTTTGCGATCACTACTTATCTTTTTGGGTTTCTCATCCTATGGGTAGTTCTGATCGTGTTGGGTACGTTCTTGCGAGGTCCTAACTGGAACTTCTACGGTCCCTATGAAGTATGGGATCTGCACAAGTTAGAAGTACTCCGAAACGTCAATTTATCTGAGTACATCTTCAGGTTTGGTGGTCTGAACGGCGGCAAGCTTCCTGATTTTTGGTTGTTCCGAGAGCTTGTCGGAATCATACTGGTGATCGGCTACATGTTCGCGGGTCCGGTTATTTTGGGTAAAACCGTCATGAAATCCTTTTTGGAAAAAATGGGGAAACCGCGGTTTTATATTATGGTGGTCATTCTACTGTTAATGGCCTCGTTACCGATCAAAATGATTTTACGATGGACTATTAACCTGAAGTACATTGTGGCGATTCCAGAGTACTTCTTTAATATTTAGAAACTTCGAGGCTTCACTATGGCCAAAAACGCTTCACCGGACGATAAGTTTTACAAGAGCCAAACTTTGATGAAGGCGTTTGGGATTTCCAGCGTCATTATGTTGATTTTCACTCTGTGGATGGTTCTCGACGATTTCGGTCGTGAGTGGAAAAAATACCAAGTTAATTTCTTTAATTACCGCAAAGGCAAAATTGAGAAGCAAATTGAGGAAGCGAAACAGAGCCTTGATGAAAACAAAATCAAGGAACTTAAAGACAAATTAGCTCAAGTTGATGCCGCCAATAAAGAAAAAGCAGCAGAAGCCAAAAAATTGGCTAAAGAATTGGTCAAGCTCAAAACGGATCGAGTGAATAAGGTCGATAAGTACCAAGCAGCCAAAGGGCGGTACGACGTTAGCAAGTACGAATTTGAAAATGTGTACGGTCATAAGGTCGCCCATGGAGAAAAAATTGAAGAAGGAACCAAGCTCTCTGATAAAGAGAGAAAAGCTCGCGAAGCTCTCTCCAAAGAGTGGGAAAAGGTTCAAGCGTTGTCTGATGCCGCCAACAATGCTCAGATGGCTGAAGACGCTAAAAATGCGGAAATGGCTAAGCTAGATGCTGAGAAGTCTGAACTCGAAAAAGAACTGAAGAAATCGCAAGCGACGGTTGAACGATTGCTGGCAGCCAAAAGTAATTCTGAAATTAATTTAACCAAGTTATTAAGAAGTGCACCCATTTTGGATTTAGCCAATCCAGTTTTCAAAGTGCAGCAAGTGGTTATTCCGACGATTCGAGATGATGTTTACTTTGCTCAAGTTCAGAAAGTAGACCGCTGTACCACTTGTCATTTAGCTATCGACACTCCGGGTTTCGAAGATGCCCCTCAGCCGTACCGAACTCATCCCAATTTGGAACTGATGTTAGGTGCTACCTCGCCCCATCCGACTGAGAAAGTGGGCTGTACCGTTTGTCACTCTGGAAGAGGTGCTTCCGTCGATTTCGTCCGCTCGGCACACACTCCTCGCAACGAAGAACAAAAGAAGGAATGGCAAAAAAAATACGGGTGGCATGAAATGCACCACGTGATCGAAAAAATGGTCCCCCTCCAATATACCGAGGGACAGTGCCGTGTATGCCATCGAGAAACTGAGTACGTTCCCGCTGCCCAAAAATTGAACAAAGCAGTCCAACTGGTAAGAGGCGCAGGTTGCTATGGTTGCCATCGCATCCAAGGATGGGATCATATTCGTAAACCAGCTCCTTCGCTTAAGCGAGTCAAAGGAAAGCTCAAGCATGATTGGATTGTGCGCTGGGTGCGAAATCCTAAGTCGTTTAATGACCATGCTCGAATGCCGTCTCAGTTCCACCAAGGCAATACCGAGAGTCCAGAGTATACTGCTTTCCAGGAAGCTGAGCTCTTCGCGATTGCTGACTATGTTCTTGGGCTGTCAGAGGATTACAAGGTTTCCTACACGGCTCCGGCCGGCGGTAACGTGGAAAGAGGCCGAAACGTGTTCTATTCCGTGGGGTGTTTGGGCTGTCACGGAATGGAGGAGTTCCCAGAAGGAAGGCGACGATTTGGAGCAGCTCCTGATTTGTCAACAGTGGGAAGCAAGCTTAATCGCGAATGGTTGGGGCAGTGGCTGAAAAATCCACGCCATTATTGGAAAGATACCGCGATGCCCTCGCTGCGTCTTACCGATGCTGAGATAGCTGACGTATCCGCTTACTTGTTGAGTAAGAAAAACCCAACGTTTGAACAACTGGAAGTGGGCGAAGCTGATTTTGATAAACAAAAAGAAGTGCTTGAACTTTACCTCATGCGCGATCCCAAAATGGCACCTGCAACCAAAGCAAAAGTTCACCAGTTCGTAGAGGGGCTCTCCAAGAAGGAAGTCGTCGACAGACTGGGCAAGAATGCCGTCACTCGTTACGGTTGCTATGGATGTCATGAAATCAGTGGTATGGAAACAATGCCTGGAAGCGGGGTAGAGTTGAGTGAGCATGGGAGTAAGCTCGTCAATAAATTCGATTTCGGCCTGTTGGACATGGAGAAATCGGTTGCTTCTTGGTTGCATCAGAAATTCAAGGCCACCCGCTCTTTTGATAAAGGAGTCGTGAAAGAATACTTGGATTTATTGAGAATGCCTAACTATCACTTTGATGAAGAGCAGAGAGATAGTTTGGTGACATTTATCCTAGGGTTAACAGCCCAAAAAATTGGGGCACCTTCAGCAAAAATACTCAACGCCCGAGAATCGCAAATAGAAGAAGGCTCTCGAGTGGTTCATCAATATAATTGTCAGGGCTGTCATATAGTCGAGGGAATGTATCAATCCCTACCTGAAGGACATCCGGATTTTGAAAAACATGAAAAAGAAAAATGGAATCTGGAAGGTAGGATTCTGACTTATTTCTCGGAAGATGAAACCAAAGGACCTCCGCCGCTTGTTACCGAAGGAAGCCGAGTCCGTTCAGAGTGGGTTTATAATTTCTTGAACAACCCAAGCTGGAAACTCCGCAGAGGTATTAAAGTGCGCATGCCGTCTTACAATATGCCCACAGACGAAAATAATAAAATTACAACTCATTGGGCGCGGTCGGGGAACCTTGAGTTTCCAAATGCGGAGCTCAAAGCACCGGAAATTTCCGGTCAGCGTCTGGAAGCCGCTAAGGCACTCTGGAATAAACTCCAGTGCGGAAACTGCCATACGGTGGGTCAGTACGCTCTCTCTGCAGATGATCTCGAGGGGGGGAGCAAAGGTTACGCTCCAGATATTACTCGGTCTTATGGGCGTTTAAATAAAGAGTGGATAATCTCCCTCCTCAAGAACCCCCAAAAAATGGTTCCAGGAACCCGAATGCCCGGATTCTGGCCTGAGGGGAATAGTCCAGCACCAGAGATTTTGGGAGGGGATTCCCAGAAACAACAAGATGCATTAGCAGATTATGTGCTTTTGTTGGGCTATCAAAAAGGGGGCGGAAAGCCGGTGACGATGCCGAGCGATTTAAATCGTTTGGAGCCACCTGTTGGCCAAGCTCCTTCTGCTGAAAACACTGACACTAAAGACGGGGAAAACAATGACTCAAAAACAGATTCTTAAGCTGGTTTTTTGTGGGGTTCTCACGTTAGTTGTAAGTTCATGCGGTTCAAAACAATTCACCCAAGGGAAATATGATGATCTCTCAGAGGATCGTCTTCTCGATGATAAGTTCAATGAAAGCGATATGCGGCAAATTGCTGACACTATGGTCAAGTCTCTTACTGACAGCCGAGTTGTGCAGGAAGCTGCTAGACCTCCGGTGGTGCTGATTACGCTCATTACGAATCGTGCTTCTGAACATATTGATATGAAGTCGATGACCGATAAAATTCGCACTGCTGTTGTGAAAAGCGGAAAATTCCGTTTTACTGAAAAGGGTGCTCGAGAAGAAATGGCGGGAGAACTCCAATACCAAAATGAAAGTGGTTACGTGGATGCAGCTTCCGCAAGAAAAAAAGGAAAACAAATCGGTGCACAGTATTTTCTAACCGGTGAAATTGCAGATCGAGTTCAGGAAGTGGGAAGTAAAAAGTACGTCTACTACAAAGCAACTTTCAATCTGGTTAACATCGAGACGGGTATCATTGATTGGACTGACGAGAAAGAGATTCGTAAGTTCTATCAAAAGCGAAGCACGGGGCTCTAATCGGAAAGCCTCATGCCGAGCATCAGTAAGGTTATTTGCCTGGGGCTAGGATTACTCCTAGCCTCTTGTGCTTCGTACCCTAGTAAAGTGGGGCCCATTCGTTCTGCGTTCGAAGCAGGCGATGCAGAGGGCGCGATTAACTCACTCAAAACATTTAGCCAAAAAAAAGACTCAGATGAGTTGCTATACCTTCTTGAACTTGCCATGGCGTACCACGCATCTGGAAATTACACCGAGGCGATAAGGACATTTCATGAAGCGGAAAAACTTAGCGATGCAACGGATTACACAAGCATTACGCAAGAAGCAGCGAGTGTTGCTTTAAATGACACTTTAAAGAAACATAAGATTGATCAGTATGAAAAAGTGTTGTTGAGCATGTATTTGGCTGTTGATTACACCCTCCTAGGAGATTGGGAGAGTGCTCTAGTGGAATGTCGAAGACTAAACCATAAACTGGCAGTTTTGGAAGCTGCGGGGGAACTATCATTCCAGAAAAATGCCTTTGCTAAGTATTTAGCTGCTCTTCTGTTTGAAAATCGGGGTGAGTACAATGATGCTTGGGTTGATTACAAACAGGCTAAAGAGTGGGCTCCCCAATTTCCCTATCATGGAACTGGGCTGATTCGAATGGCAGAAAAGCTACGGGTATCTCAAGAACTGGCTTCCTATCGAAAAGAATATCCAGAAGCAAAAAATGACGGATTGAAGAAGGATAGAGGAGATCTCGTGGTGCTAGTTGAAGTAGGCAGAGCACCCTTCAAACAGGAAGATCCCAATGTTCGGTTAGTCCCGGTGATGGTATCCAGTTATTACGGCACCGACTACGTGGAAGTGGATACCGGGGATGGCACAACTAGCAAGCGGAGTTATCCGTTATTTGATATTGAAGCGACAGCGATCAGGGAGTTAGAGGAGCGGAGAGCAGCCATGGTAGCAAAAAAAATAGCAGGCATAGTAGCCAAAGAGGCTGCGGCAGCTGGGATTGGTCAAGCCACTAAGAATAAAAACCTGGGTTTATTAAGCTCAATCCTTCTGCACTTAACAGACCGTCCAGATTTGCGCAGTTGGATGTTTTTGCCAGCGAATTTGCAAATAGTCCGCACGACTTTACCTGTGGGTAAGCACACTCTCGCTATTGATAAAGTGAATCGAATGGGCGAGAAGATTCGATGGAAGCAGCTTGAGAGCGTTGAGATCAAGCCTTCTCGGATTACATTTGTTAACCTTCGTTCGGTGGAGTAAAAGAAAGAAATGGCACTGGACAATCAGTTTAATCCTCAAAAAGATGAAAAAGAAATTTATCAGAAGTGGCTCGAGTTAGGAGTGTTCTCCGCTTCAGTTGATTCCCCGAAGAAACCCTACACGATTGTGTTGCCTCCTCCCAACGTTACTGGGGTATTACACATGGGTCATGCCCTTACGGGAACTCTGGAAGATATTCTCATCCGGCGGAAAAGAATGCAGGGGTTTAATGCTCTTTGGTTGCCGGGCACGGATCATGCCGGAATCGCTACCCAGATGGTCGTTGAGCGACAACTTCAAAAAGAGCAGCAAATCAATCGACATGCTTTGGGAAGAGAAAAGTTCCTTGAGAAAGTATGGGAGTGGAAAGATAAGTCCCAAGGGACAATCATCAGCCAACTTAAAACATTAGGCTGTAGCCTCGATTGGGATCGTTTGGCATTTACTCTTGATGAAAAAGTTTCGGTCGCTGTCCGTGAATGTTTTGTACGTTTATACCAAGAGGGCCTTGTTTTTCGAGATGAAGCCATTATCCAATGGTGCCCGAGATGTCGTACGGCGCTTTCAGATCTTGAAGTCAAATTTAAAGAAATTAAGGGGCGCTTCTGGCATCTTAAGTATTATTTAGAAGGGTCCACCGAAGAGTTTCTCACCGTAGCTACTACTCGGCCCGAAACTCTCCTGGGCGATGTTGCGATAGCTGTGCATCCAGATGACAAACGGTATCAGCGATTGATTGGGAAAAAAGTGGTCCTGCCCCTAATGAATCGTTCCATTCCCATTATTGGCGATAGTTATGTTGACCCGGCGTTTGGGACCGGAGTTCTCAAAATTACTCCAGGTCATGACGTAAACGACTATGTCGTTGGGAAAAGACATCAATTAAGCGTGATCACTATTTTTGATGATGAAGCACGAGTTAATGATCAAGGGGGGCAGTACCGTGGCTTGAGTCGTGAAAAAGCCCGTGACCAAATTGTCGAGGACTTAAAGAATTCTGGTCTTTGGATTAAAGAAGAAGAACACGTGCACAACGTAGGACATTGCGATCGTTGTGCAACGGCAGTTGAGCCAAAAGTCAGTGCGCAATGGTTCGTAAAAGCTGAGGTGCTGGCTCAAGATGCGATCGAAGCAGTGAAAACCAAAAAGATCCGAATTTTACCGGAGGAGTGGGAGAACGTTTATTTTGATTGGATGAACAATATTCGTCCATGGTGTGTGAGTCGACAATTGTGGTGGGGCCATCGAATTCCCGTTTGGTACTGTGTTGACTGTACAGAAGTCACAGTGGCAGTAAAGACTCCCGAAGTATGTTCCAGTTGTCAGAGCAAAAGGATACGCCAAGAAGAGGATGTATTAGACACTTGGTTCAGTTCCGGGCTATGGCCATTTTCTACTTTGGGCTGGCCAGAAGACACTCCCGACTTAAGAAAGTTTTATCCCAATGATGTGTTGGAAACCGGGTTCGACATCCTGTTTTTCTGGGTAGCTCGAATGATCATGCTCGGTATAAAAATGACAGGGAAAATCCCCTTTCATACAGTTTATCTTCATCCCATGGTGAGAGACGAACATGGGCAAAAAATGTCCAAAACGAAGGGGAATGTGGTTGATCCGCTGGAAATTATCGATCGCATGGGAGCTGATTCTTTACGGTTCTTTCTGGCCTGGAATGCCTTTCATGGTCGAGATCTTCGAGTGTCCGATGAAGGGGTTGAGGGGTGTCGTAATTTTGTAACGAAGCTCTGGAATGTAACCAAATTTGTTTTGTTACATTTTTCTTCTGTCACGTCCTCAAAGAGAGACGAAAATAGTTTGATTAATCAGTGGATTTTTACCCGTCTCAATGCCACCAAGAAAAAAGTGGGAGAGTGTCTGGACCATTACCGATTTTTTGAAGCTGCTCAAGCTGTCTACCACTTTGTTTGGAACGATTACTGTGACTGGTTTGTCGAGTTTATTAAATCAAAAGATGAATTAGAGAAAAGAAAGAACGCTAAAGACTCTACGGCGGTTGATGTTCTGGAAGAAGTACTTAGGTTACTTCATCCGATGATGCCTTTTGTTACAGAAAAGCTCTGGCACGAGTTGCCGTTTCGTAGTTCTCAAGCCAGGAGTATTTCGTTAGCTTCCTTTCCAGAATGGCTGAAAGAGCACGAATATCCGGAAGCAGAGAGACAACTACAGCGAGTGATTGAACTCGTGGAAAAAGTGAGAACCTTGCGCGGCACGCATCAAATCCCTGGAAGCAAGGAAATTCCAATTACGATTTGGGCCCAACCTCGTGTAATCGGAGAATTGAAGATACATGAGGAAAAGTTAGGGCGTTTAACAAGAGCTTCAAAAGTGACTTTTGTTGATCAACGTATGACTCAGGCAGAAGTTATTGAACTCGTACTCAAAGACTGCTCCATTTTTGTTGAGAAAGAGTATTTAGGAGATCTTACGCAGGAAATTGAAAAGAGAAAAAAAGAATTAATAGATAAGCGAAGTGCACTTGAGCGTGCGGAAAGTAAATTGCAAAACGAAAAATTCATGAGCGGAGCGCCAGAAGCTGTAAAAGCAGGAGTGCGAAAACAGGCTGATGATCTCCGAGCTGAAGTATTGGCTATCGAACGCTATTTGAAGGAAATCGGGAGCTGATGCAAAGGCCACCTTCAAGAAGTCTTTTCACGGGACTATTCTTTTTATTGAAGCGTTATCTTTTTCCTCGTGGCGGCAGTCTGTTAACTCTAGCCCTTTGGATTTCTATCGGAGGAGTTGCATTAGGTGTCGCCCAGCTCATGCTCGTTCTGTCTGTTATGTCGGGGTTTCTTGAGTTTCTACAAAATAAATATACCGATATTACGTCTGCGCTTGTGGTAATTCCCAAAGGTGAGCGTCTCCAAGAAGAGTATTTTAGAAAAACGCTGGAGAAAATTCCCGGTATCAAAGCAGTCACTCCATTTTGGTTAGGACAAGCCATGTTAGTAAAAAATGGTGTGGGAGGCGTTACTCTGGAGGGGATATCCCTACAAGACTCAGATAGAGTCACCGATTGGTCCCGTATTTGGGTGGACCCCCCTGAAAGAAATGCTGCTCAAAGTCCTCGATGGATATGGGTGGGAAAAGGCCTTGCTGATAAGTTAAAAATCGCAAAAGGGGATACAGTCAGAGTGTTGATGGGGCGAAATCGCCTGCAAACGGAAGAGTTTGTAGTAACGGCCATTACCAAATTCGGAATCTACGAACACGATTTGCGTTACGCTTATGTTGACTTGCACGAGTTGCAGAGACTTTTTCAAAAAGTTGGTTCGGAGCCCTTTTATAAAGTAGCCTTAGCTGGCGTATCTCTTGACGATGCTTTCGAGCGGGTCCAAGAGCAAATGTCTAAAGTGGCCGGAGCAAAAAGGTGGAGTGATATCAATCAAAATATCTTCAAGGCAGTCCGACATCAGAAAGTCATGTTGTTCTGGGTGTTAGATATCGTAGTTGCCCTAGCCGGTATGAACGTCATCAACTTACTGATGATGAGTACTTATCAAAGAAAAAGAGATGTCGCTATTCTACGAGCCATGGGAATGAGATTTAAATCGATTGTTCTGTTTTTTATGGCTCAAGGGACAGTCGTGGGCGTCTTAGGGGTTGGGGTTGGGATAGTGCTAGGATTTGTGTTGTGTTGGTTGGTTGAACATTTTCAGCCTGCTATTTTGAGTGAATCCATTTACAATGTGAGCAAATTGCCGCTGAAAGTTCAAATGGCAGATTTGGCGACGATATCAGTTATGGCAGTCGGTTTGTGTGTGCTGTTCAGTGTGATTCCGGCACTTAAAGCAGCAATGAGTCGTCCAGTGCAGGCACTTCGTTATGAGTAAGTTATTAGAAGCTCAAAACTTGAAAAAAGTCTTTGATCGGCAGTCGCAACACGCGTTAGAGATTCTTAGTGGCGTGGATTTTTCTTTGGAAAAAGGTGAGCGAGTTGCGATCTTAGGCAAAAGCGGCGAAGGAAAAAGTACCTTTTTGCATTTGCTGGGCACACTTGAAGAGCCCACTGAAGGCAAAGTGTTTTTTCGAGGAAGAGACCTGTTCGCGCTCAAGGAAAAAGAGCTGTCGATTTTTCGTAATCAAAAAGTGGGATTTGTTTTCCAATTTCATTATTTGATGTTGGAGTTCACAGCACTGGAGAACACCATGATGCCCGGACTTATTGGCGGGCTGGGAAAAGATGAGAGTCGACAGCGAGCCAAAGAGTTATTGGATCAAGTGGGGCTGAGCGAGAGATTACACCACAAACCTGGACAACTCTCTGGAGGAGAACAACAACGAGTGGCGATAGCCCGGGCGTTGCTCATGCGACCCGAGATTCTTCTCACCGATGAAATGACCGGTAATTTGGACCCAGTAACAGGACAACAAGTCATGGAACTGATTCACACCTTGCACAGTCAATATCAAATGGCGATGGTTTCCGTGACTCACGATGAAAATTTGGCCCGCCAATATCCCAAAGTTTACCGATTGACTAACGGTCGACTTTCCTGAGTAAAATTAAATACTTAAGTCGATTTGAACAAAATAAAAACGGAGGGCTAAAATCATTTACAACTCATTCTTGCTGAGGGTATTATCGGCTCCTACTGAAAGTTAATAAATACGATTACTTAGTGCAACATCTGAGAAACAACCTAGGTTTTTTTATCGTACTCTTCATGGGGATGATCGGAGCCACAGCGCTTTCCGTTTCTCCCAACATCACTTCCATTGAAATTAAGGGAAATAACAAAATAGAAAAAGCTGCAATTGTGGATCGCGTTGTGTCGAAAGTGGGAAGTGCTGTCAGTCGAGAAGTCATCCGTGAAGATATTCGCGGTATTTTTTCACTCGGATTTTTTGAAGATATCCAAGTAGACGAAGAAGCAACTTCGGGAGGAGTAAAGTTAATTTATTGGGTGAGAGAAAAACCAATTGTTAAAAAGGTCGAGTTTGAAGGATTGGAATCCATCGAAAAAGATGACACCAAAGACCTCATTAAAATCAAAGAGTTTGAAGTTCTGGATATTTCCAAAATTAACGAATCCGTGGAGAAGCTGCTGGCAAAGTACGAGGAGAAAGGGTTCTACTTAGCTGATGTCCGTTACGAGATTGAAAGAGACCCTAAAAAAGGTGAAGCGACTATCATCTTTAAGATTCAGGAAAACGATAAGATTCAAGTTAAGAGCATCAATATCATCGGAAACTCTATTTTGTCCGATGCTGAGCTCAAAGGGATCATGCAGACTCAGGAGGGCGGGCCGTTTTCTTGGTTGTCCGGCTCGGGCTCCTTCCGTGAAGCCATTTTTGAGAGAGATGTAGCGGGATTGGGGTTCTATTACGGAACCAAAGGGTATGTTCGTGCTCGTTTTGGCAAACCCGAAGTGACAGTGAGCCCAGACAAAAAATGGGTCTACATTACTTTTTTTGTAGAAGAGGGAAAACAGTATCGGGTTGGAAAAGTAGACTTTCAGGGGGACCTTCTTTATCGACGAGATGAGTTGGTGAACGATCTCGAGTTAAAAGAAGGAGAGATTTTCAATACCGAAGTACTTCGGCGAGAAACCCTCAAATTCACAGAAAAGTATTCGGATCTTGGTTACGCTTTCGCTAACGTGGTTCCTCAACCCATGATTCATGACGATACTCACGTTGTTGATATTACGTTTGATGTTGATCGCGGAGAAAGAGTTTATATTGGGGAAATTACGGTTACTGGAAATACTCGAACCAAAGACAAAGTAATTCGACGTGAGTTGCTGATTCATGAAGGGGGGCTCTTTAATGGAGCCAAGAAGCGAGAGAGTCGGGAAAACGTGGTTCGTTTAGGGTACTTTGATTCAGTTGAGTTTCATCAATCGACTTCGAAAAAGTCACCCAACGTTGTCGATATTGAAATAAGAGTAAAAGAGCGCTCTACCGGCCAATTAGTGATTGGAGCGGGTTACTCCACTGGTCCTGCTGGATTTTTATTTAATGCGCAATTATCTCAAAACAACTTCCTGGGTAATGGGCAGATTGCTGCTCTTTCCGCTCAAATTCAGACGGGGAATGGTCGGTCTGAGTACAATATTAGTTTCCAAGAGCCTTATGTGGGAGCTAGCCGATGGAGTTTAGGCGGATCGCTTTATCAGCTGCGACGAGATGTTATTTATCTCATTGGAAATCGCTCCTACAGTGAAATCAAAACGGGAGCTGATGTTAAATTGGGGCATCCCGTTCGTGAATTTACTAATTTGTATCTGACGTACCGGTTTGAACACTCGTACGTTTCAGATATTATCGATACTGATATTTTCAAGCCCGATCAGTTGAATGGAAATCTGAGCAGTATTTCGGCAAATATTATCTATGACAAACGAGATGATCGGTTTGATCCACGCGATGGGTTGTATTGGAGTGCTTCATCCGAACTTGCTGGCTTAGGATTTGACCGTCATTTCTTGAGAACTTCGGGGACTTTGCGGTTTTATCATCCCATTGTTTGGGACTTTATTTTCCGTCTGAACGTGACGGGAGCAAATATTTCCCCGACAACCGATAGGCCGGTTCCGGTCAACGAGCTCTACATTTTAGGCGGGTTGTTCTCCTTGAGAGGCTATGCTCCCATGAGTGTCGGTCCCAAAGCAAATCTGGGAAATGCCAGCCCGCCCTTATCCCAAGATGCGATTAATAATAATCTTCAGGGAAAAGAAATTGTGGTGGGAGGAACCAATCAGGCATTTCTCAATGCTGAGATTGAGTTTCCAATCTTGAAAGAAGCGAGAGTAAGAGGGGTTATTTTCTTTGATGCAGGAAATTCTTTTAATGATTTGAAACTTACTGAGCCAAAACTGTTGGCGAATTATGGGTATGGGATTCGTTGGTTTACTCCTATCGGTCCCTTGCGTTTTGAGTTTGGGCATCCTATTGTAAATGGCGGGGCTCCCCAATTTATTTTTACGATTGGCCCTGCATTCTAAAAAAGAAAGGCAAAAACATGAAAAACGTTCTCGTATTAGCTTTAGCGGTATTTGGATGGGTGAGTGTCGCTTCCGAAGGGCTTTTTAAAGTGGGTTTTGTTGACCTTCAAAAGACTTTGCAAAATGTAGAAGCAGGGAAAAATGCAAAGCAGACTCTTGAAAAAGAAGTCACTGCCAAAAGAAGCGGGCTGGAAAAGCAGCAACAAGCTTTACAGAAAGAAGCTGAAGAATTTGAAAAGAAAGCAGGTCTCATGAACGAGTCTGCCAAAACCCAGAAACAGCAAGAGCTTCAGAAAAAGTTTGCTGAACTTCAAAAGCAAGCCGCCGAATCTCAAATGGAACTACAGAAACGAGAACGAGAATTAACTAAACCGATAGTGGATGAGATTCGCTCCGTGGTTGAAGCTTTAGGCAAAGAAAAAGGGCTTACTTTAGTTCTGGAAAAGAACGAAGGGGCTGTTCTTTACGCTCAATCGGGAGAAGACCTAACGGAAGCCGTTGTAGAGCGTTTTAACTCCAAATCAAAAGGCAAAAAGAAATAAATCTGTTTCAGGTCTAAAATAACCAGAGACTGAGAATCAGAATAGAGACAGCGGCTGCCAGTTTAATCAGCCAGGGGAAGTGTTTTTCCTCAATTACAGCAGTTGAGCTGGCTGGTGCCGTTCTCATTTGGGGAGTTCGATGTTCCGTCCAACGAGGAGTTTCGGTGGACGTGCTTCGGGACCTAGTTACTGGGTTCAGGTCCAGTTCGGTTGTTTTTTCATCCAAAAACATGATTTCCTCTTCAGTTGGGGCTAAGCCAATGTTACTGGCTTTGATAGTTTAGGGTTTGGCTGTTGACTTGGGTGCCCAACCGAACAGAGACACAACCGCGAATTCTTCCCTGGTTATTTCCGTACGAGGGAACAAAAGCTGCGTTGCAGAGCGATCCTACAATCACTTGGATCATCTGTTGGCCGAGAGTGGGACTGGTACCAGGACTCCCGTATGGATAGTTGCCCCCCCACGAAAAGGGAGAAACAAGCGGTACTTGGATGGATCCATTTAAAGCTAAAGACCGCACTTGCCCATTGGAAAAGTATCCAGAATTAGTGTTGGATTGGGCACCCCCAGCCGATGAAATGCAAGCCGACGGGCCGTTGGTATTACCATTGGTATAAAGATACGCTAAGTCAGCCAGAGTAATTTGTCCGCTTGCTATTATATTATTCGAAGCAGACACGTAGTTAGAGTTTGTAAAATAGGGATTTAGCGTAATGGAACTGAGACGGTTATAACTTTGATTGGTATATCCATTTTGCGAGACCAGAGTTCCGGTGAAGGGAAGATTGGATAGTGCTGTTCCACCACCAATGTTGGCACAATTGCCGATAATTCCATTAGGATTTGTGACCCCAGGGGCCGGATTGATATTGGAGGTTCCATCATCTTTTTTGCCGCACCCGAGGGTAATCACGAGACCTACGATAAGAGTAGCAGCGATAGTGCTTTTACGCATAATTAGTTCCCCTCCGGCAAAACAGCTGCGTCAGTATATTTCACTGTAAAAGTTCCCAATGTTTTTACAGCGGTATTGGAAGATGAAGGTGTCATATAGGTACGACAAGGGCTCACAATATCAGGAGCAGCCATGGGGCATTGTACGGAACCGAATGGGACTTCATAACGTTGTCCGCCAAATAAGATGTAACATTTTACCGGTAAGCATTGAGCTTCATTCGCTTGCCTGACTCTGTAGTAGAGCGTTGAGAGGAGGTTGTCTCCTGCTCGAATAGAACTTACGCGGAAAGTAAGTGCATTATCAGAGAAAATGATATCGAGGCCACTGCTAGTATTAGCGCCTGTTCCGGCGACCGAAGTCATATCGGCTCCCCAGAAACCGAGCTTATCTTCAAACGCAACTAGCATTTTTCCATTTACGCTTTGATTGCGCGTGTTGGTAATTTGGAGTTTTACTTTAGGATCGCCTACGACTGGGGTGACCACATTCCCGGCAATATCAGCGAGACCAGAGTAGTTAATATTGTCTTGCAAGGCTAAAGAAACCGCTCCTGTTAAATCAGGAAGCCCTGGTGTTGGGTTTATCGGAGGGGTCGGTAAAGGATTGGTGGGTCCTCCGGGACCTGCTCCTGCAGTGGGGATACCTGTGGTAGAAGACCCAGTACCGCCGCAAGACGCTAAAAATAAAAGCCCAAGGGCTGCTGTGATTAAAGGAAATAATACTTTTTTATAAGTAACCATCCGCCAACACTCCACTTCCGCAAGAAAAACTCACGTGCTGAGACAGCTCGCAGACCATCTCGCGGCAGGTCAAGGTGCAAGCAAAGTACCAAGAAGGGTTGAACGAGTTTTATGGGGTGGCAGTGTCTCTTCTTTGTTCAGAGATTATGAAACCGGGCCTTTTAATGAATTGAAGAAACATGGGATCAAGATTTTACGGTAACTCTTTCAGATAGTTGGCTACATCCAGTTCACTGTCTAAAAGTTACTCAGGAAGGGGGCCTAAAAAGGGTAAAAAGTAAGCAAAAACCCCGAAAAGTCCTGAGATCTCTCTAGCCTAGCTGCTGTTTCCCGTGATATCCTGACGCCTAACTTGTTGGAGGATTTTTATGTCTTACATCGTCACTCAGCACTGCGTAGATTGTAAATACACGGATTGTGTAGCTGTTTGCCCTGTAGATGCGTTTCACGAAGGGGAACGCATGGTTTATATCAACCCCGACACTTGTGTGAATTGCGATGCTTGCGTTCCCGCATGTCCGGTAGAAGCTATTTTTTCTGAAGAAAACCTGCCTGCGAAGTTTCAAGCTTATACTCAAATTAACATCGACGGTTGCGTTAGCAATCCCGTCATTAATCAGAAAAAAGACGCACTTCCAGGAGCTAAAAGCCTAGATGAGTTAAAGGCAATGGATGCTCAGGGATATGTACCACCCAATTTTCCCTAATAAAGGATTCTCGTTGAATTGAGAACAGACCCGCTTGAGGCAACTCGAGCGGGTTTTTTCTTGATCTCTTGGATAGTTGTCAATCTGATGAACGTGTTACTCAAAGAATACAGGCATCCTAAAACATCGATTTAAATCCAATTTCGTGAGTAGCTAGCCTGAGCATACTGAAGGGATACTTGCTCTGTCTCCTCTCTGGCCTCCAAAATGCATTTTTTCGAGTTCGATAAACGTTATTTTAGTCAAATCACCGTTGGAGCTGTTGTGTGGTAGTCACAGAGTAGCCGTGGTGTGATGAGCTGTTATGAAGTTGAAACAACCTCATAAATGGATTGTTATTAGCGCTTCTTTTTTCTTGATGTCTCAGCCTGCGCTGAGTGTCGATCGAAGAGGCGGGCAGTTTTCGAGGAATTTTTCTACTTTTCCTCAGGCTTTTAATTTCCAAGCAAATCAGTTTGGAACCTTCCCGGGCAACTTTTCTAACGGAAATGGTCTAGTCAGTTTTAATGGGTTTATTCCCGATTTAAACGCCCAAGTGAATCAAGGTAATCTTTTGCGATTCGGTAGAGGTAATCGCTTCGAGTTTTTTCAGGATGCTCAAGAAGTAGCCGGTTTTAGTCGATTGCTCCAGCGAGGCAATCAACTCATTGGGCAGACATCTGCCGGAGACCATATTCAACTGTTTATTGATCGAAATGGGAATTTAGTCGACCGCACAGGCAGAAGAGTGAGCAATCGGGATCCGAGTATCGTTAAAGAAGCTAGAGAGTTTTTCTTACTGAATAGAAATAAGTTTCAAGGAAACCAGGCTTTCCAAGTCGATCGCTTCTTATCGGCGTCTGGTGCTTTTGGAAATGGTACACTTACCATTGATCTTGCGTCATTTAGTTTGCCGGAAAAGAAAGAAGGGGACAAAATTGGTTCCGACCTCCCCAATGGAGCAAACCGAATCCAAGCGGGACTGGCTGCACTCAATTTTTTCTTAAACTCGATTCAAAACCGGTGTCTGATTCGGATTTTCGATAACCAAGTTAATTTTGGAGCCGGTACTGTCAGCTTAGATTTATCGGGCTTTCGCGATGCAAATGGAAATCTCTGCTTTAATGGCCAAACATTAGGTTTGATGGCCAATGCAGATCAAAATGCTCAGTGTAATGGCGGTAAACAAAGAATTAATGAGCTTATTAATACGATGATGGATCCCAGTCGCTACAATGCAGCTCAAGGAATTGCGGGCCTCAATCGGACGCAAATTGCCGATGTATTAGGTGTGCTGGAAGATAAAGAAGATACTTTTGGTAATAAATTGTTGGTGGGTACTTCTCGAGAAAAAGGAATTAAGCAGTCTGGAGTCGTCGGAGGTGATCAGAGAGTGCTCGAGCGCCAAGCCACACTGAACGTTCCCGGACGAGTTTGCTATCGGAGTCTTGATTTTAAAGATGTGCATGAAGGTGGAGCCGGAGCTCTTGCCAGAAGTGTCGAAGAAAGAGGGATTCTCTTTTCGCATGAAGCTGAAGAATGGCTGTGCATAGGTGCTAATGGCTTTTTAGTTACTTTTTTGTTTAATCAAAATGGGCAGTTGTTAGATGAAGCTCCCGGTTCAATAGCTTCAGCACCAGGACGTAATTTGAGCCCTGCTGTGAGAAATCCAGCATCTTGCTTAGACTGCCATGCCAGTGGGTTCTTAGGCGGAAACCCCCAAAACTATGAAGAACAAAGAAACCGAATTAAAGTTCTTAATCAGCCTACAATTTTTCAGAATCCTAACGGCGGTCAACTGACTCATGGTGATTTCTTTGTTAACAATCAGCAGTATTACAATACACAAAGACAAGACAGTAACTTATTTGTCGCTGCCCAAAAGGCATCGGGCGCGTTTTTAGCAGATGAAAAAGGAAAACCTATTCCCCTGATTCCAGCTTCAATGGAAGCTCGAAGAGAGCCGGTTAGCGTAAAAGTGATGGCCCGTGAGCTTGGAGTTCCCGAAAGCACACTGACACAACTTTTGGGTTCCGTGACTGGGCTTTCGAGGACTGAGTTTGAAAACAATTTTTGTCAAATCAAGCAAGCAGGCGCTACCAGCCTTCTGCAAGGCCAAGAAAAAGTAGTTCGTCCGAAACCTAATCCGACCCACAAACAATAAGTTAATGAGCTAACTATCAGGGGTGTTTAAAGTGCGTTCCTTTAAGTTTTTGTAGTAATCAAACAACTCCAGATCAAAGGGCTCAAGAGCTTCGACCAAGGGAGAGTTGCGAAATTGAGCTTCACAGGAATAACAGATCCCGACTTCTTGGACTCGTCGAAACAAAAAAAAGTCGAGAAGAGTAACGGCCAAAAGCGAGATTCCGTAAGTGAAGTAGGCCAAACTGATCCCCAAAACGATCAGAAAAATCCCAAGGCGTTGATTAAAATCTTTTCTTCGGTACAGGTGGCTCGCTCCACAAGCTGGACATTGTTCAAGCTTCTTTTGGTTCTTGAGACTGTCTGTTAAATGCGGAAATACAAGCTGATTGCAAGAAGCACAAAAAAGATCAGACAGAGGCCATTTGAGCTCCGTGGTTACAGTGTGCTGACAATGTGGACAAGAAACTTGGATATTCACTAGAGGGTAATTCCAAAATAAAAAGCCAAATATAAGCTTAGGATTTCACCTACCAAAGTCGAAACGACAACTACGTAAAGAATACCCGTAGCAGATTGTGTAGAGCGAATTTGAACTGTCTTCCAAACCAAGAAACTTAAAATCAGAGATCCTAAAATACCCCATACATATCGCATTAAAACAAAAACCCCAGGGACTCCCACCAGGTATTTCAAAAGTGCGACTTCGTTCATGGCCGAAAAAAGCATTGTAGATTGATAAGTAGCAAAAATAAAACGACCTATAAGCAAAACAATCATAATCAAAGTAGTTCGGCGTAATTCATCAATGGATAATTTGGGTTGAACCAAATACCAGTGCCCTAACATCATGGCAGCCATGGTAAATCCCAACAGAAGCGTGCTCAAACAGGAATTTAAAAGCAAAAAACTAGTTTCCCGACCAATTCCTATCTCGGAAAGGTGAATGGTCATGCACCCAAAAAAACAAATAGCCCCTAAAAAAAAGGAAAGCACGCTTAGCCGAGTAGAAACTCCCGTAAAAAGACTGAACCCAAATGCACAGGTTAAGAAAATGGAGAACCAGAGGGTGGTCGCATTATCGAGAAAAGAATGGCCTACCAACCAATAAGCAATAAAAAGAATCAGACTTAAGCCCAGGCCATGAATACGAAAGTAGTTGGGACCTATTTGTTTCTGTTTGAGAGCCCCAAAACTAAGAAAAACGCCGCCACCCAAGTAAAAAAGAAAGAGAAAAATAAGATGCTTCAGAGTCACTGCCTGGTTGTGGCAATCTCTCAAGTAAATGTCAAATTTTAACGGCTAACCTGCTGACTTATTTGAAAAATAAGGGAAACCCCATTAGATTGAGGGGTATGAATGCACTCACAAATATCAACGGTAAGATTTTGGCTCCGGAGCATGCCAAGGTATCGGTTTTTGATAGGGGATTTCTTTTTGGAGATGGGGTTTATGAGACCGGACGATCTTACGATAGGGTCTTTCTGTTTTTGAAAGAGCACTTAACCCGATTAAGGTCTTCAGCTAGTCGTTTGGGGATACCGGTTATTTGGTCTGATGAAGAGATTGTTTCTCGCTTAAGTCAAACAGCCGGTCAGTTTGGGAAAGACAATGTTTATTTCCGAATCATCATTACTCGTGGAGAAATCAAAAAAGTTGGTCTAGATGTGATGGCCGGGGATCCTACTTTAGTAATTTTAGTGCAGGAACTCTCACCTGGGTTACCGAAACTTAGAACTGAGGGTTATTCCCTGTTAACATCGAAAGTGTTAAGAAATTCAAGCTTGGCTCAAGATCCCAATATAAAAAGCAGCAATTATCTAAACAGCCTGTTAGCTCTCAAGGAAGCAACCGACCGGGGAGCCATGGATGCTGTTTTGCTCAATGCAAATGGCCAAGTTACAGAGGGGACTACTTTCAGCGTCTTTTCGGTAAGTCTCGCTGGAGTGCTTCGTACACCTGATTTGAAAGTAGGTATTTTAGACAGCATCACTCGGCGCCACGTTCTGAAGATTGCGAAGGAATTCATGCCGGTGGAAGAGGGCATTTTTGACTTAAGAGAGTTTTTAGAGTCAAAAGAAGTGTTTTTGGTTAGTAGTGTTAGAGAAATTTGTCCAGTTAATCAGTGGGACGATAGGAAGTTTTTAGCTCCTGGTCCCATTACGTTGCGTCTCCAGCAAGCCTATCGAGAGGAAATAGCTAAGAGTATTTCAGGACAGAAATCTTACTGAGCTGATTGAAAAAGGTTTAGGGTTTCGTTGTGGGTTTGGCAGTGTTTTAGCTGATGAAACCAACTCATCTCTTTTTTTAAAGAAGCCATTTTAATCCATTGTTTGATTCTTCGAGTGAAATACTCAGGTTTTGAAGATTGAGATTCGCCAAGGGCCCAAAATCGTTGGATGAGAGGGTTCCAATCGGCGGGAGTAGTCGGAGAAAACAGATCGGTCGGAGGGGAACCTGTGTTCAGGTAGTGAGTCATTTGGTGTGCCAACCAGGGATTTCCTAGAGCACCCCTGCCTATCATGAAGTGTTTACATTCCGTGATCTCGTGACACCTTAAAAAGTCTGAGAAATTCCAAATATCTCCATTGGCAACAATAGGTACTGGGGCTTGTCGAGCCACTTCTTTGATGTGTTGCCAAGAAACTGGGGGTGCATAACCTTGCATTCGGGTTCGCGCGTGGATGGTGATCCAGGACACGCCTGCTGCTAAAACCGCATCAACGTTTTTGAAAATATCGTCGGGATTGTCCCATCCTAGTCGAAGTTTTACGGAAACAGAGATCTCGGCGGGAACAGCTTTTCGAACTGCGCTAGTGATGTCTAAAAGTCGTTTTGGATATTTTAATAAAGTGGCCCCTCCGTCATGTCGATTAACTGTAGGCGCTGGACAGCCAAAGTTCAGGTCAATTCCTCGAGCACCCAATTGGACTGCTGTTTGGGCGGCTTCGGCTAGGACCTGAGCATCGCCCCCTAACAGCTGAACAAGGACGGGCGTATCGTTAGCAGTTAGGGACTGTGTTTTTAGCTCGGGGATATGGCGGTAAAAAACTTTCGTAGGGGGCGCCAGATGGGTAACACGCAAAAATTCGGTAACGCAAAAGAGGTAGGGACTATGCTCGGACAGCAAAGCACGCATGGGGGCATCGGTGACGCCTTCCATGGGAGCTAAGACAACCCCGGGGCGGTTTTTATTAATCCATCCTTTTTTTAACAAGTTAGACACCGAGTCCATCCAGCTTTTTGTAGAGTTGGCTTAAGAGTGCTTTTCTTCCTGAAGCTTCGGATGGACGTCCTCCAATGTGTTCCACATAAAGTTCTTCTGGGAGTTCTAAAAGAAAACGTGAAGGTGGAGAAGCCTGATCTTTGCCATGTTTTTTGCGTTTTCGGGACCGTGTAAAAATTAGCTTTTGCTTGGCTCGAGTAACCCCTACGTAAAAAAGCCGTCTTTCTTCCGCGACATCAGACCCAAGACGTTTGTGAGGGATAATGTCTTCCTCAACGCCGGCAAAATATACCAACGGGAACTCGAGTCCTTTGCACGCGTGCAACGTTAAGAGTTGAACCACGTCTTTCTTTTCTTCGTCATCTGGGACATCTCTGAGGTCCATGCTCTCAAGGAAGTTTTTTATACCAGAAAGAGTGCTGTCTTTTGTGACGATTCGATTGAAAATGTCTGCAAACACTTCGATGTTTTTCCAGCGCTTTTGAGCTGCAAGAGACTGAGAAGAAGTCTTTTCTAGATGGCTTTTATAGCGAATACGGTTCAGAAAACTGATGAGTGCTTGCCCGGGAGTTTCCCCCAGAGTACCGACTAATGCTTGGGGAAGAGCCTTGAGTTGATTGATGAGTTCATCAATGTGGGTTCCCGTTTTTGTCTCAAGGCCTGCTTTTCTCCAATCCACCATGCTTTGATAAAAATTGCATTGGGTAAGTTTCATGTATGAATCAAGCAGTTCAAAAGATTTATCACCAATGCCTCGATGAGGAGTATTCAGGATTCGTCTGAGGGGTACTTCATTAGGTTTTACAGCACATTTGAGGTAGGCCAAGATGTCTCGAATTTCTCGCCGATCAAAAAAGCCCGTACCTCCTGTCAGAGAGTAGGGGTGTCCCATTCGTCGAAGTTCAGCTTCAATCAGAGCCCCCTGACTGTTCGAACGAAACAAAACGGCAATATCTTGTGCTTTAAAGCCTCTCGACAACTGAAGAGAAATATCGGTAGCAATGCCTTCCGCTTCTTCATTTTCGTTGGAAAAAACTAGAACCTCTGGGTGCGGACCCGGATCTGCTTTGGTAGGCTTCAATACTTTCGAGTGCCGTTCAGTATTCTTTTGAATGACAGCATTAGCTACCTTTATGATGGAAGAAGTGGAACGATAATTTTCCTCCAAGCGCACTACTTTACAGTTGGAATAGAGCTTGGGAAAACTAAGAATGTTCTGGATGCAGGCCCCTCTCCACCCATAAATGGACTGGTCATCGTCTCCGACTACGGTGAGGTTGTTGTGGCGTTGAGTAAGCGCACGAACCAAGCGCATTTGGATTTTATTCGTGTCCTGAAATTCATCCACCATGACTTGTTTGAATTTTTCAAGAAGGGCGTTTTGGATCTCACTGGAAGTTTCTAGCAGTTCCAAGGGTTTCAACAGTAGATCGTCGAAATCTACTAAGCCAAGTTGCTTTAAGCGATTTGAGTATTTGGGTAACAGCCATTCGACCGCTACTTCATATTCATTATCCGTTTTTCGAGCTGTTCTACCTTCTTCTCTAAAAAGAGTGAGAGTTGAAAGCAGGCGGTCGGCATCGTATGCAGATTTGTCTCCTTGATGAAAAGAAACTAAAAGCTCTTTGAGAAGACTGCCGGCATCCGAGGGATCAATCACTTCAAATTGCTTGGGTAATCCAAACTGTTCATGGTGACTTTTCAAAATTTGCAGCCCAAATGAGTGAAAAGTACCTGCCCACACCCCTTTGGCCCGAGGTCCCAGCTGAGTAACCACACGAGATTTCAGTTCTCGGGCCGCCTTATTGGTGAAAGTCAAAACGCAGAGTTGTTGTGCCTGAACCACTTCCTCATCAATCAGGCGCCCCGTTCGAGATACTAAAACCGTGGTTTTTCCAGAGCCAGCGCCCGCTAAAATAAGCAGGGGGCCCTCATTGTGAAGCGCTGCGGCTTTCTGGGCCTCGTTTAAATGTTGAATCCAACTAGAAGACACTAGAACTTACCTTAACGGTTAAGTCTCGACTCTCTAAAATGATTGGAAAATCGTCAATCTCAAGTTAAAAGCCCGGTCTGACCAAGCGTTTGAGGCTAGTCCCGGACGATGCGGATTCCGAAAGGGACTTGGGTGGCGGATAAATAGAGCCCCAAAAAAATGAGAATTCCCGCACCCACCGTGCCCAGTGTGAAAGCTTCTCCCAGAAAAAAGTGTCCTAAAAGAGTGGCTAGCAAAGCTTGGAGATAAATAAATTGAGCAACCAACGAACTGGGAGCCCGCCCTAAGGTGAAACTAATCAGCAAATACGGAATGGTGTTTCCGACAAGGACACCTAATACACAATAAAGGACCAAGTGAGAGTTTACTATGGGTTCCTGAAAAGAAACCCATTGGTGGCTAGCAAACAGAGTAAGCCAAAAGCTTCCGAAAATAAAAAGCCAAGTAGTGGTCCATAAGACGTTCCGGTGTTTAAAAAAAACTGGGCTTTTGGCGAGGAAAATACTGTAACAAAAACAGTTCAACAACGACAGGAGGTCACCTTGGTATGTGGAAGAAGAAAATGAAAAATGTCGTAAGTCTCTTAAGGAAACGACTCCTATAAAAGCACACGCAAGACCCAACCAGCGAAACCATGGAAACTTTTCTTGTTTACTCAATGTCACCCACAGAATGGTGAAAATGGGAATCATCGTATTGATGAGAGCACTATTGGTTGTTGTGGTTAAATGGAGACCAGATAAAAACGCAGCTTGGTTAAGGGCCACTCCCAACAGCGAGAATAAGAGCAGTTGTTTGCGAAGTTTCCAAGCTTCTTGCCAATGAGACTGGCCCGTTAAAAAAAGAAAAGAGCCCAAGAGAAGCGCAGTAGCGATTGAGCGGATATTTGCCCAAACAAGGGGAGGGAGAGACTTCATGATAACTTTCGAGAGCAAGTAGTTGAAAGCGAACGATACTTGAATTCCAATGAGTGCAGCGAGCGTTAAGGGAGTTACTCGATTCGCTGAAAGCTTGACCGTGTCGTGCAGTTTTTTCATGGTTCAAAGAGGGGCAGTGAAGAAGGAGCAATGTCAGCCAATCTTTTTCCTGCTTTATCTTTTGCGGACACCAGGGGAGTTGCCTCTGTTGGCCATGGGATATTTAATTGTGGGTCATTCCAGAGAAGTGATCGTTCATCTTCGGGGTAATAAAACTCAGAAGCCTTATAAGAAACGATAGCTGTACTGCTAGTGACGATAAACCCGTGGGCAAACCCTTTTGGAACCCATAACTGATGTAAATTATCGGAACTTAGTCGGACTGAAACCGATTTTCCAAAAGAAGGTGAGCCTCGACGGATGTCCACTGCAACATCAAATATTTCACCTTGAAGCACCGTAATGAGCTTTCCCTGCATCCGGGGAAATTGAAAGTGCAGCCCTCTCAAGACGCCATGAGAAGAGCAAGAAACATTATCTTGAGCCCAGGAATCTTTGATTCCAAACGCTTCATAACGTTGCTTCTGCCAAGACTCGAGAAAGAAACCACGCGCATCTTGATGGGCTTGAGGTTTGATCAGCAATACTTCGGGTAAATCTGTCTTCACCAATTCCATAAAAGACTATTTTCCCAGGAATCCTAGGATAATCCAAGTATTTAATTTTACATATCTTTTGAGATTATCCAAACGGTCCAATCGGGAAAATGGCGAGTATTTTCAATTCGGTATCGGTGGCCCCGAAACAAAAAAGTGTTATCGGAATTAGGCCAAACGGGAGATAGGGATAAACGGGAATTGGATTTTACCAGCGCAATGCGATTTTGCGAGTTCACTTCCTTTTCAAAAAAAGGCAGATAGTTAAAAGAGAGCGGCTCTAAAATAATGGCCTTTCGGGTGCAAAAAGTAGTGAGATAGGCTGCCCAATAATCGGCATAACCGGCAGAAATATGCTGGGCCTTTAAGTAATCCGCTATAGGTTGAAGTTCATTCCAAGCGGAAGTCGTATTTAAAACTCTTCGGCTGGTCACAGGCCATCCTAAGAATAAGTGAGCCGAAACTCTAAAAACTAAAAACAGGGATCCCATTATCAGGGCCAACCGCAGTTTGTTCTGCGCTAACCTCACAAGCAAAGAAGCAATCACAAGATTAAACACCAGTTGCCAACCTAAAGTGTATCTGACGCTCGCAGCATCTCCGGCATCTTTGGCAAAAAGAAAACCCACTAGGATCAAAATGCCCAGGATCCAAAAAGGGTTGTAAGGAACACACAAACGCACAAACAGGTTTCTCGTCAGGTAGAAAATAAAAAAGCCGAGAACTGCTACGCACAATCCGGAAGACAAAAGGATGGGGCCAGCAGAAACCATAAAGTCATCGAAAAATAAGGCGAGGGTTTGTGCGTTTCTCCAAACCACCTCAGAAAACTCGACAAAATTAATATGGCTGGAAACCTGTGATTGGTGGGTAATTCGATAATAAATGGCAGGAGAGTATCCCACTAGGAAGCATCCCAAAAATGTTAAAACAAGAGAATAGAATTGAGAAATAAAAAGCTTGATGCGTTTTCGGTGAATCCATCCTAACTGAAGGGGCCCCAACAAACTGATCCCCATAAAAATGGGTACTCCCTTCCAGGAAAAGTCAGAAAAAAAGTCAGAGGGGATTAAAAGTGCCAGTGAACCCAGCAAGGAAAAGCGAATGAAAAACCATCTTTGCTTCACGGGAAGGAGCCCCAAAAGAGATAAAAGAACGCTGCCCAAGAAAAATGCAATCTGACCATAAAGATAAAAACCAAAACCACAAATGAAGGCAAAAAGTCCAAAGCGGTAGGGTCGAAAGCAGTGTAGAAGTTTTTTGTAGAGAAGAAACAAAGCACATCCCAAAGCAAAAGTTTCTGGGTAGTTTGGCTGCGTCCGTAACACTTTCTCAAAAAACAGAGGCGAACTCCAACACATGAGAAAAGTTGAAATGCATGCTACTTTCAAATCAAACCACACGCGCAGAGCGAAGAAATAACTGGCCAAAAACACGGTAAACGCAATGACTGCAGTTAAGTGCAGCACTTGAGGGGAAGTGCCTAGAACTTTAAAAAGTAGAGCACTGAGATTTCCCTCAATGAGTAGCCCTTGGTATCCAACTTTGGGGACGAAAATAAACTGTTCACCCGTTTCTAGGATTCGTTGACCTACTAGACCCACCATTGCAAAGTCAGAGTTGAAAAAGAGATCCCAGTGATACGTATACCAAGCAGAAACTCCTAGGGCAGAGAGGCCGATCAGAATGAACCAAAGCATCTGCAGAAGATAATGGAAAATGAAAAAGCTGACAATCAAAGGCCATCCAAAACGCCCCTCCATAGCTCAGCGCAAGTAATCGAAACCATTGATTAAAAAGCTTCAAAACAAAATGACAAGAAGGCTTCTGCTAGAAGGCGAAAATACCGATAAGAAAAGGAGAAGTTTTTTGTAAGAACAACCAGACAAACTAATGACATTACTCAAAAAAAAACAGGGTCGATTCTACGATACGTGGGAAGAAACCCCAACCATCGACCGAAACCCTGAAGTCAGAAAACGACTCAATACTTATGTGACGTATGCGGCTCAACTCCCGTTTTATAAAAATCGATTGAAAGCCTATCAACCCAAAGCAGCCCATCCTTTGCAAGAAGTTCCCCCCTTAGAATCTTCGGAGGTCCGTTCGAGTCTTCCTCCGCACTCCGATAATTTAGTAGTCCCCACGTCCGAACAATTTACTGTTTTCCAAAGTGGTGGAACCACTGGAATGCCTAAAACCACTCTGTTTAGTCACAGTGAATTGGAAGCTTTAGATCTCCCCAATGCTCGCGGCTTTTATGCTTGTGGACTCAGAGCGGAAGATAGAGTTGCCAATTTATTCGCCGTGGGTTCGCTTTACATGACTTTTATTCATATTAATCGAATGCTCCAGAATTATGGGTGCGTGAATTTTCCATTTGCGAACAACAGCTTGAATGAGTTTGTTCATACAGTAGTAAATCAGTTTAAGATCAATGTTGTCACCGGGGTCTCCAGTATCGTGCTGAGTGCACTTCGTGAGTTTGAAAGCTTGGGTTCCGAAAAATTAAAAATAGAAAAAGTGTTTTTCGGTGGGGAGCACTTGTACGACGCAGACAAAGTGGAAATAAAACGAAAGTTTGGAACAAATACCATTTTAGCTCCTGGGTATGGGACCGTAGATACTTGGTATATTGGTTATCAATGCGAAGAGACCCCTTCGGGAGTGTTTCATGCGCATGATGATCAGTGCTTCATTGAAATTGTAAACGAGGAAAAACAACAAGCCGCTGAACCGAATCAGGTCGGGATGCTTTACGCTACGGCTTACCCCCGGAAAATCACACCGATTGTACGGTATCGAGTGGGCGATCTTGCAATGTGGCTGGAACGACCATGTCCTTGCGGGAGGACAACTCCTCTTTTTAAACTGTTTGGCAGAGGAGATGATGTTTTACGAATTGGTTATGATTCCGTTGAATATGCCAGTATTCAAGAGTGCGTTCTGAAAGTGGCTGGTGTGTCTGGAACTGTACAATTAGTGAAGTCAAGAAAAGCCGGGAAAGACCTTCTTGAAATTCGAGTAGAGAGCGAAGAGCCACAACAAGAATTTGCTCGTCTGGAGCGTGAACTTCACAAAGTTATCGTGGAGAGTCGTCCCGCTTTTCAAATGATGATTCAGAAAGGGTTGATCGAACCCCTTCAAGTAAAAATTGTTCCAGTCAATTCCATTGAACGAAATCAAAGAACGGGAAAACTCATACGAATAAGGGAAGACATCATCTCATGAGTTATCCAAGAGCAAAGATCAGCTTTCCTCCGAGTCAGGAATTTCTCTTCCCCGCCGTAGAGTTTGTGGTCAAATATGCTCGACAAGCTGAACTTCCAACCCATCAAATAAAGCCACTAGAAAGCGCAATTGAAGCATCATTGGCAACTGTCATGAATAATAATGTGTCAGATACAGTAATAGGGGAGCCGATCGGTCTGGAAATACATAAGAATGAGCAGAGTTTGGTTGTTGAAGTGATTAATCGCGGAGTTCCCATTCTCATACAGGATGCTAACCGTCCCGCGGAAGAAAAACTGATGAAGTTAGCTTCCCAGCTTGAAGGCATTTTTATTTACAATCATGGTCGTGGGGGACAAACCATTTGCCTAAAGGCAAGTTTGGAAAAACCAAAGAATACTCAGCTGTCTGTCTTGGGATCACAGGATTCCGCAGAAGAACTCCAAAACAATTCGGTGACTATACGACCAATGGAGCCTAGTGAAACCGGTGCTTTGAGCCAACTGTTTTATCATGTCTACGGTTACCAATACATTAATGAAGCCGTTTACTATCCGGAACGCATGTCGCAGATGATGAAAGAAGGGAAACTTATTTCCTTCGTAGCAGCGCTGAAAAATGGCAGGTTGGTCGGGCATGTGGGTTTGCTCCAGTGCAACCAAACCCCCCTCGTTTTTGAGCCGTGTTTGGGTGTGACCGATCCGAGAGTAAAGTCGAGAGGTCTGTTCAGCAAACTCTTTCAAGCCGTAATAAAAAAATTGGAGCAACTTCCGTTTCAGTATTGCTTGATAGATTTCGTAACCAATCATGATTATACACAAAGGTTTGTTTCGAGGTATGGAACCGCTGACCTAGCTCTTTTCGTCGGATGTCAATCCAAGGAGACGCAAGCGAAGCTCGAGAAGATCGGGCTGGGGGCCGATCCAAAAGAAATGGAACGGTACTCACTCTTGGTGTCGGTTCTTCCACGGGCCAAGTATCCTTTTGGAAAAGTCATACAACTTCCTAATAATTTAGGTGAGCTCTTGGGTTTCCTTCTTGAGCCTTTGAAAATGAGTTGGGTTCCCACTAGTCGATTCCAAGTTTTACCGGCTGAAGGGGTTTCTGAGGCTCACGTATTTCGAGCTCAGAATGCAGTCGTATTTGAGCTGAGCAAAAGTGGAAGAAGTGCTGTCCAAAAAATTATTCGAGATTGGGCAGCTTTTTTGAGAGAAGGCTATCAATACGGGGCAGTTGACGTGCCCGTTGATGAACCAGGTCTTGCTCAAATTTACGATCAACTATCCAGTGTGGGTTTTTTTATTTCGGGTTTTATACCGTTTAAAGCTTCTGACAAATTGGCCATGCGTTTCCAATCTATCGGTCCGACAAAAGTGGCATTTGATGACATAAAAGTATCCACCGAACAGGCCAAACGCTTGTTGGATATTGTCCGCAAAAGCTACGAAGGAAATGTGTTGCTATGAAGTTGTCGAGCATTGAAAAAATATGCCGTGAACCCCAGCCCTTATCATGGGATGAGACCAAGTGCAAAGTGATGCAACATGCCTGTCAGCAAATGGCTGAGTTTCAGATCCAAGCCAGTCTTGAGTTCAGAACGATCTGTAAAAACCGGCGATTTAGTCCTGACCAATTAAAGACGGAAGCCGACTTTGAAAAACTACCCTGGATAGGGGTAGAAGCCATGAAAAAATACTTGTTGTTATCAAAGCCGATAGAGTCATCTGTGCTGAGTCTGACCTCATCAGGAACTCGTGGGCGAAAAACCGAGATTCATTTCGATTCTGAGAGCCTTGAACGCGCCCAGGAAATGTTAACAGGAGTATGGGGGCAAGAGGGATTGATCTCCAAAGAAAAGACATCCTATTTGAATTTCATATACGATCCCAAAAATGCTAAAGATTTAGGGATCGCTTTCACGGTCAGAAATGGACAACGGTTTGCCCCAAGCCGGGAAAGTTACTTCGCTCTAAAAATGAAGAACGACAGTTGGGTGTTCGACGTTGAGGAGACCCTCATGAAGCTCCGGGAGTTTGAGGCGAGCGGGGGACCGGTCCGATTGATGGGAATTCCGAGTTTTCTGTTTGATTTGATGGAAGTGATGCAGAAAAACAACCAACAAGTCAAATTGGCTCCCGAGAGTTTAGTGATGACAGGTGGAGGCTGGAAAGCAGCTGAGGACAAAAAAGTATCTAGACAGAAGTTTCGGGAGATGATTCATCAGCTTTTCGGAATAACGGATGTCAGGATCCGAGATGGTTATGGACTTGCCGAACACGGAAGTCCGTACTTGGAGTGCCAAAACCATTCTTTTCATATCCCAGCGTTCAATCGCATCATCGTACGTGATCCTTTTTCTCTTAAGCCAATGGGAACGGGAAAAGTGGGACTTCTCCAGTTTATCACTCCCTTTAATTCCATGATGCCTAATCTCAGCATCCTTTCGACGGATCTTGGGTACTTGGATGAAAAGCCCTGTGCGTGTGGAACTGCCTCACCTACTTTCACCTTGGTGGGACGAGGGGGGCTTACCAAGAACAAGGGATGTGCCATGACTGCAAGCGAGATTGTGAAACGGAGCGACAACCTATGAAGACGCGTTTTTTCCTAGGTGAGTGGCGCTCAGGTGATAAACCCGTTACACCGTTCGAAGCCAATGAGCTTTGTCAGCTCGCCCACGCTCGCAGGAAGGAACTGGAATCTTACCCCGTCGACAGAGTACTCAGTTTACTCCAGGACTTGGGGAAGTTGTGGAGTGATCCTGGTTTTAGTTTGCGACAGGAATGTGAAGCCGAGTTGCCGGGTGTTACGGGCTTTTCAGAAAAGATGATCCGTCAATCTATTGCATCGATAAGTAGGGTTTTAGACAGAAATGGACTGGAAAGAAAATTAGAACGCGAGCTCAGAGGAATCCGAAGAGGGCAATGGAATTCTCAGCCGTCAAGTCGTACACGAATAACTTTTCAACCACTGGGTGTTGTCCTGCATATCTTGTCGGGAAACGTCTTTCTCGTTGGATTAAGTTCTCTCATTGAGGGTTTAATTACAGGGAACATTACTCTTTTAAAACAAAGCAGTGATGAGCAATTCTTTTTGCCCAGACTCATCAAATCTATAGAAAGCATCGACGTGGATGGGGTGATTACCCGAAGCATTGCTCTCGTCGATTACTCTTCAACAGATCATGGGGTTATTCAGGTTTTTAAGAGATCGGTAGATGGAATCGTGGTTTGGGGCGGGGAAGAAGCCGTCCAAGCTTATCGAAATGATCTCCCAGCAAGAACCAAAGTGATTGTCTATGGACCTAAACTCAGTCTGGCAATTGTTACCGAAAAGGGCCTCCAAGAAAAAACATTGCCTTGGATTTCTCATCAGCTAGCGAAAGAGATGGCTGTTTGGGATCAAAGTGCCTGCACGGCACCCCAAATGGTGTTTATTGAAAACGAAAGAAACGTGGAGCCACTTGGCAGCTCATTGGTAAGTGCTTTAAAAAATATGGAAACAGTTTTGCCCGCTGGAGCTGCATCAGTGGATACTGCGATTGAAATTCAGAAACTGCGGATGGTCGCAGAAATAGCTGAGATAAAAAATGAAGGGCGATGTTGGGGCCCAGAAAACAGTATCAGCCATACTGTTTATAGTTCTCGAGATAAGGCGATTGAGCCGTCTCCATTACATCGCACGATAAAAATATGTGCTTTTGGCACGGTAAAAGACATTCTAGTCCAAATGGAGGAAATGCGTGGGTATCTTCAAACCGTTGGCTTGGGAGTGGCCAAAAGTGAAGTTTCCCCATTGGCTTCCCATCTGACTCAAGCAGGGATTCTGCGGATTGTGGAGTTAGGAGAAATGGCAAACGGAGAAATTGATGATCCTCATGATGGAGCTTTTGACTTGTCTCAATTTGGTAACTTTGTTTTTCAGCGAGATAGAGATGAGCCTGTTTTTTGGGAAGAACGTCTTGGAGAAGTTGAGCGAAAACTCCTTCTGGAGCAAAAGTTAAGAGAAGTGGTTCAGATAGCTCGTTCATCATCTTATTACGGGCCACGCTTACAGGGCCTTGTCATCAATTCATTAGTCGATTTGCAGAAGATTCCGGTGCTCTCCCGAAAAGATATGGAGGAACAAGCAGACCCCACAGTCAATGGGTTGTGCACTCGCTCATGGAGCGGCGGTTACGTAACTCGAAGTGGTGGGTCTACTGGAAAACCTAAATTTAGTGTTTACGATGGCAGTGATTGGGAAGCTTTAGTGTCCAACGCTATCCGAGTATTAGCGGGGGCTGGACTTAAAAAGGGCGACAGAGTGGCTAATTGCATGTTAGCCGGAGATCTCTACGGAAGCTTTGTATCCTTTGACCACATTAACTGTCGAGTCGGTGCAACCAGCTTCGCTTTTGCCGGGGAATTAAAAACTGATGTGTTTTTACAAACGTGGAAACAGTTCAAGATTAACGTAATTGAAGCTATCCCAACGGTTCTCATGCCGCTTCTTCGCCAGTGTAAAAAAATCGAACCCGCTTTTGAGATTGAAACCGTAATCTTTGGTGGGCAACCGCTCAGTCCAGCTGATAGAAAGTGGATACAATCTGAGTGTGGAGCTAAACGAATAAGTTCTGTCATTGGCGCCAATGACGGAGGCCAGATCGGGTTTCAGTGCGAATATTGTCAGGGAACGGAACACCATGTGATCGATGATTACAATTTTATCGAGATAGTAGATGAAAAAGGTCAATCATTGCCCGAAGGAGCGGTCGGGAAAATGTTAATCACAAGCTTGCAGAAGCTGAGCTTTCCGCTTCTGCGTTATGAAATAGGTGATAGCGGACGGTTCTTGAGCGAACCGTGTAAATGTGGGCGAATGGGAAGAAGAATAGAGTATTTAGGTCGTACTGATGACATGTTGAGTGTGGGCTTAATGAATGTGAACTATCGTGATATCCAGCAGGCTTTGAGTCATTTGCCTATTTCCTTATTTCAGTTAATTGCTTTTAGTGACGATCAAGGCGAAAGTATTCGCCTTGTGCTTGAAACCGACTCTCAGAACTCAGAACTCTCAAATGAAATAAAAAAAGCGATGCTTTCGGGCCTTCCAAAAATACAAGAAGCAATGAGAAAGAAGAGCCTGGTTGACATTGAAGTTCATATTAAAAAGCCTGGCGAGATCCCAAGAGACTCCAGGACAGGTAAAGTGAGGCTTGTTATTGATGAAAGGCTTTGATTTTTTTCTGAGAAATTCTCATTTCACTTGGGTGTGGATGGGACAAATACTCAGCCAGTCTGGTGCGCGAATGGTACAGATGGCAATGGTCTGGTGGATTGTGTCCCATTTGGGCGTCGATGCCGGAAAGTGGACTGGGCTGTTCATGGTGGCAGTTGCCATTCCCCCCCTCTTGTTTTCTCGTTTTATAGGAAAGTGTGTTGATACTTTTTCGAGCAGCCGAATTTTAGTGTTGACGGATTCGTGTACCAGCGTCTTGCTGGGTTGTTCGAGCCTGATCGTCAAGGAAAGAGATGCCAGTTTGGCCCTACTTCTTGCGACGGGGTTTCTGGTAGCCTGTTGCCAGAGCTTGATCGATCCCGCGCTCAACAAAAGTCTATACGAGTTGATTCCAAAAAATGACCGGTATCCCGAAGATCAAGAGAACGGTGTTGCTTTGTTTGCAACGACCCAATCGTTATCCAATTTCGGAGGGGCGGTTTTGGGTGCTGTAACCATTGGTGTAATGGGGATGTCGCAAATCTTATTGATGGCCTGTCTTTTTTATTTCACTGCTTCTCGTTTTTCAAAAAAAGCAGTATTTTTTTCCTCGACAATCGATTCTCCTTCAAAAGGGGATAGTGGTTGGGAGTTTTTGAAACGATTTGGACTGTTAAAGAAAATGGTCATAGGTTTTGGCGTGGTGAATTTTTTTACCGTACCGACTCTGGTTATTTTACCTCTCTACACTAAAAAAATTCTTGGGGCAGACTCTATCACTTTAGGAGCACTTGAAGGGGCACTCTGGGTGGGCCTTTTTGCGGGGGCACTGGGTTCTCGTTGGGTACCTGAAAGTGTCGATAAGCTGGTGATTGCGGGCGTGTGTCTTTTGGTGTTGGGCATAACATTTTGTATTCCTGCTTTTGCCGTCCAGTCCGTGCTCTATGGAACCATGCTGTTCGTATCGGGGTTGGTGTTGGGAGTTAATAACGTGAAGTTTTTATCCCTCTTTCAGCAAGTGGTTCCCGCAGAAGTAAAGGGAAGGTTTTTTGCGCTGCTACAATATCTGATTGGAGCCAGCTTTCCATTAGGATATTTTGTGTTTGGCTGGCTCTGTGACCTAATGAGCGTCAGACAAACTTGTCTGGTCCAAGGAATGGGAGTTTTATTGGTCTCCCATTATTTCTGGTTTTTACGCAGAAGGATAAGCACTGGTGAGCTTTCGTGGGAGTCTAAATGATCAAGGTTGGGGAAATACAATTTCGTTTGGCTTCGGAAACAGACGTATTTTCTTTAATGCGTCTTTATCAAGTAGGGAAGCATCCATCCAATTCAGATCCGGTATTTCTGGATGCTGAAAAGTTGCGCGAGTCTATCCGTAGTCCTTTTACGGCTTGGATCTTAGGCGAGAAAAATGGCGTCGCTCTGACGGTGTTTTCGATTTTGATAGATCTGGAGAATCGACTAGCAAAAGTAGTGCGGCTTTACTTAGATCCCGTGGTGACGGATTGGGCAGGAGTTCTCAAAAAAGGCTTGGTTCCGCTACTCGCTTACTTAAAAGACCCAAAAAGAAAGATCGAAGTGATTTATACAACGGCCCAAGGGGTTTCACTCAAGCAACAAGAAGCTACTCTTGAATTGGGTTTTAAGATCGTGGGGGTTTTGCCGATGGCATCCGCGACGGAAGGGAATCGGCTGAACGGCGTTGCCGCTTATTTTTTTGACAAAGTGCTTGAAGAAAAACGGCATCAGGATTTCCAGTTACATCCAGCTATTGCCCCCTTTTTCGACCTCGTAAAGCGCGAGTGCCATTTAGAGGATCTTCCGGTGGCTCAGGACGTCCCGAGTTCACCAGTTCCCTTTGAAGCAGTTCCGTCGTTAGAGCTAATTCATGCGCCTCAGTTTGTATTGAGACGATTTTCAAAGTTGGAAGAGAGAAAATCACTAGCTATGCACTTTTATCCCTTCACGCGTCCGAACGCGATGATCATCGATCGGGATGAGTCAGTAGAAATTTACGTGAAGCTTATTCCGGAAGAGCAAATGGCAACCATTATTGGGGAGCGTCTTGAAAAAGCAGTAAACCCCACAGAGCTCTACTCCCAGTTGGCGCGAATGCTGGCGAGAGAAAAAATCAGTTATATTGAAGTGATTAATGATGCGGCCGATCTGTGGGGGATTGATTGCTTCGTCAAAGCGGGATACTTGCCTTGCACTTATTTTCCGGCTTTGAAGGCCCAGGGTGAGAAACGAAGAGATTACGTTGTGCTAGCTCGTTCGTCGGAACGGCTATTTACCAATTCGGCACTGCCTATTTCAGTAAATAAAATTTATTTGGAATACTTGGCCGAATACTACAAGCTCGAAGGTCGTGATTACTTGAGTAAGTTTAAAGCGAAATAAGTTATTCCGCGGTAATCTGGCAAGTGAGCTGCACAGTTCCGCCAAATGTGCCATTAACACGATTCAGGATGAAATAGGCACGTGTTCCACGGTTAGATTCAAAAGCTTTAGGCAAAAGAAACTGAACTCGCTCTGCTTCAAAGTTTTCTGTTTTCTCAAAATCCAGTTCAAAGCGGTAGTGGTTTTTATATTTTACCGGGTGATAGTACTCGTCATTTTCCAATGATTTTTGATTAATGTAGCTTTTTGCCCAGGGCTCAGAGAAATCCTCATCGTGATAAATGGCTAAACCGCCCGAAAAGTTCTGGAGAGTCACTACCGAGCGACCTCGTTCTAACGTGCCTTTAAGGGAGGCGTTCACTAGCCAATGGGTTCCAATTTGCTGCTTAGTTGCTTTGCAATTTATTTTGTAAGGTTGAGCGACACTGGTGAGAGCAAAAAGGCCAGCCACTAGAATCAAAAATCGCATGAAGAACCCCCTATAAGAGTTCCAAGAAGTATCTTTCTTAACGGGGGTAGTCAATCATCCGATTAAACTAAAAAAGCAGCTTCGCAAAGGTGGTGTAACTAATGGAAATAATGCAGGTTATCGGATGGGTATTTTCTCGGGTGAGGTGGTTGGCAAAATCCGCGAAAATCACATAAACTACAGCTTCCTCACCAAGAGGAGAAAGAGGCCAACCCATGATACGCGCACTCAGTTTAATCCTAATGCTCAGTATCTCCGTATCAGTTGCTAAAGAACGCCCCGAAGTAAAGGGAACCATGCAGCAGATGTTCACTTCACTCTTAAATTTGCAGCCTTTTTTGGTAAGTCCTGAAAAGTTTCGCAGTCCCAAAAACAGAGCAATCATTCAAAAAGACCTCAATCAACTCGCGAACTTGAAACATGCGTTCCCCAACTCTATGAAAAATGAAGAACCCGGAATTTACGCCATTTCTCGAATGTTTCATGGTTATTTAGAAGACACACGTGATCGGTTTAAAGCGGGGGATTATGACTATGCAAGACACCGAATGCGCACGGTAACAGCTTTCTGTTTCAGCTGCCACTCGAGAATTCCTTCAGAGAAAAATTTCCAGGATTTGCAAAAACGTGTGGAGTCAAGTCAACTCAGCCCTTTTGAAAAAGCGGATGTGTTTGCGGCAACTCGACAATTTGATAAAGCGTTAAAAGCCTATACGGATATTCTGTCTTCCAGTCCTACCGACGGATTGGGAATCGTTGAGTTTACTCGGTCACTTCGCAGAGCTTTGAGCATCACAGTTAGAGTAAAACAAGATCCAAAAGAAACGCTTGCATTGATTGACAGTATTTCCCAGAGGAAAGAGTTGCCGGAATTTGTTCATCGAATGGCTGATCAATGGAAAAAAGATGCTCAACACTGGTTGGAAGATGGAGATGCAAAGAAAAAAATGAGTCCGGAAGAACTCATTCAGAAAGCCCAAAAGTTAATCGAGCGAGCTTCGTCATTGCAAACTTTTCCCGCTGATGAAAACGGGGATATTAGCTATTTGAGAGCTTCCAATTATCTTCATGCGGCTTTGGACGACAACCCAGGAAGTAAACTAAGGGTAGAGGCACTGTATCTTTTAGGAGTAGCTTATTCGGCGCTCCAAGATCCTACTGTTTGGGATTTGGATCGACTTTACTTTGAAAGCTGTATCCGAGAAGCGCCACAAACGGATCTAGCAAAGAAATGCTACCGACGTTACTCGGATAAAATCTACATGGGTTACACGGGAAGTGCTGGAACGTTCATCCCGGAAGACGAAGTGAAGCGATTAGAAGAGTTGAGAAAGCTTGCTGAGGGAAAGAAAGCAAAGGAGTAGTGCTTGGGTTTCGGCAGCAAAAGCGTACGGTTTGTTTCGGGTCGACTTCAAACTCTCGTACAACATCCCATTTTTGGTATTCTGACGGTGATTGGAAATGGGACGATTGCTTTGGCAGCGCTCCTGTTTTATCACCTCGAGCATGGGAGCAATCCTAAAGTGGATAGTTATTTGGATGCCTTGTGGTGGGCGGTGGCAACAGTAACCACTGTGGGATATGGCGATATCTTGCCCCAGTCAGTTCCTGGGAAAATTTTGGGCATGATTATGATGATCCTCGGAAGTGCTATTTTTTGCTCTTTCACAGCGTTATTCGCGAGCGTTCTGTTGAGACCCGACTTCATTGCAGTAGAAAAGGAGCTGGAGGAGGTCGACAAGCACCTCAAAGAAAAAGAGAAGCAGTCCTAAGAAAATCGATTATCGCGAACCGGGGTAATAACTTTTTCTAATCTGTTTTGACCATTGGATAGCTGCGAAAGAAAAGACAACTCCGCTCCCACTCTTTCGAGAAGATCATCAAAGGACACAAAACCGACTAAGTTGCGTTTATCATCCACTACTGGCAAGCGTCTGACATTAAAATCCTTCATGAGTGTGAGCATCTCCTCCAGAGTGGCCGAATAGTTCACGGTGATGGGATGCGGGCTCATGATTTGGGCGACTAGGAGTTTTCGACTCTCTTGTCCCTCCGCTACGACATCTACTACGATATCTCGGTCAGTCAGCAATCCAACGGGGAAGAATGACCCGTCGGTGGTCGACTCAATCACAACAATACTTCCGACACGAAAATCTCTCATCAGCTTTGCCGCTTCCTCGATTGAAGAGTCGGCGGTAATGACTGCGACTTCGGTGCGATACAGTTTGAGTGAAGGCATAAAATCTCCCTTGGTTTATGAACTTTTAGTGCAAGCGAAGGGCCATGTGCCGGCCTGTCCCCCAATGGCATGAAAGCTGCTTAATACGCCCCAAAGAGGAGGACAAAATGAACGAAAAAAAATCAATGATTGTGGTAGTAAATGGTGAAATTCCAATGGAAAAGCTACTGAGAGAGCATTGTCCAAGCGCGGAATATGAGTTGAAGCAATTCATAGAAGCCAAGGATGCCCTTGCATTCTTAAATGCGAAATGCAACGGGGAAGCCCCTCTTATGGGAGCTGGTGTTCCAAATGAGACTGGTCTGGGATTAGTTGCTGATCAGCCCACACTTCATGAACTCGAAAAGAGGTACATTGAAGTGATTTTAAAAAGAACCGGGGGAAGAAAAGATAAAGCATCTCGGATCCTCGGAATAAACCGACGTACGTTATATCGAAAAGAGCGCGAGTACGGTTGGGTGAGCAGTATGCCAGAGGCTCTTTCATTAGCTTCTTAACCAATAAAAAAGGGGACCTGGGCAAAACCCAGGTCCCCCTAATTTCGACTCACTACTCGAGATCAACCAGTTTGTTGATGGCTTGCCCATTTAGAGAACGAACATGCAACATGTACATTCCGTGTGCAATGTTCGAGTCGAGTTCAATTGTTTTTAAGAATCGAACTTTTTCCGGAGCACAGCTCACATCAGCTGCACGAGTTACGATCGGTTGAACCACGATGACGTCATCTTTCACATGAACCGTGATGTCTTGGAAATCAGAGCATCGATCGCCAAAACTCCCTGCGAGAGCGAGAATATGCTTTTGATTTTCTCCACCATTGACGATGTACGCATCGGTTACTGGTGCGTAAAGAAAATCATCCGGTCCGGGATTGTTACCGCGATCGACTTTTAGATTTGCCAAAGTAGCTCCAGACTTGGAATCGAGTACTTTGTAATCTCCTGAGGGAACAATACCCACATCGATGATTTCAGAGAAGGGAACAAACATCTGCAAGCACACACCTCCATACAGGTAGGCTTGTTGTTGGACTGTTATGGTCTTATTTTCCGCGTCAACTTTGAGAGCGTGTGGGCCAACTTTATAACAAGTATTCTTGAACGTCCCTGCCACTGCAATTTGAACTCGGTCATTATCGTCAAAGCCCATGGGAATATAAGCTTTGGTGAGTGCCGCTTCTACGGTTTTGGGGGCGTTCGTTTCGTCTGCTATGGCACCGAATCCCATCATCAGGACTGAGCTGATAGCAAGTAATCTGGTTAACATGGGGTCTCCTTTGTTATCGAACACAAGGTAAATTCTGTTCTTGATCAAGACATTTATGCCTCTCGAATGAAAATGTCCAGTTTTCCAAAAAATATATTTTGCTTATTGAGTTTGACCGGGTTCCGAAAGAGCGGGAAAATAATGAAAAAAAACCTCAAGGAGCTCGATGTGTTACAAAACTTAATGTTATTAGGGCTTATTTTTGTCACCCCTGTTTTTTCTGAATCTCCCGTTCCGGTTTCGGTCGACTATTCAGGCACCCCTCTGGAACTAAGTGACTCAGGCAAAGGACTTTCTGATACGGGGAGAAAGGTTCAGGTCTTTCCGACTGCTGTGGTTACTCAAGGAAAAAATAAATGGGCATTAAAGCTTAGTGGGGCTGGCGTGCGGTGGAAAACGGTCGCAGTAATTGATGTAAATGTGTACGCGGCTGCGAATTATTTAGATACACAACTCAAAATGGATCCTGCTCAGCCTTTAAAGTCTATTGCGGCTTCAAAGGCCAAAGTGATGCAGCTGACGTTCTTTCGTTCCCTTACGGCAAAAGAAATTGGCGAAGCGCTTAAGTCAGCTCTCGAAAAGAACGGGGTGAATGTCAAAGCGCCTCATCTCAATCAGTTTTTTGGGCAATTTGAATTTTCAGTTTCCCCCGGCGAAACCCTCACGCTTATCGGGCTAAACACGGGCAAAGACGAGGAAGAAGTCATTGCTCTTGCTCCTTCTCAGATGATTCATGGGAAAGGAAAGGGAATGGCTACTGATATCTGGAAAGGATATTTCGGCGTTCCCAATGATAGTGGGCTAGAAGATCTCAAAAAAAAATTACTCAGCGCCCCTTAAGAAAGTAGGTACAGCTCTTGCTGTGGATATCCGATCGGATGGAAAGTTCTATTGAGAGCGGTTCTCGATAGAGGAGTTCGTGCAAAAAGAAACAGTTCGCTGTTTTTCTACACGACGGTTTCAATCCGAAACATTCACAGTGAGGTTGTCCATGTATCAAGCTAATAATCGCTTCCTTCTAACCCTTCTTGGAGTTGCGTTCTTTTTGTCGGCTTCTGCCGGCTATGCACGACAGAGCTACGTAGTGGGGAGTGATGAGCAGGATAAATGCCATCAAATCAAGAAGGGCACAATCGTTGAGATAGCCAAAGCATCAGGGAAGTTTACGATCTTGCTTAAAGCTTTAGAAAAGACAGGGCTGATGGAGTCAATCGATCAAGCTCAAGGTCCGCTCACCCTCTTTGCGCCAACCGACGATGCTTTTAATCAACTCGCTCAAAGTGAGATGGAAGCTTTGATGAACGATAAGGAGTTGCTAAAAGATGTATTGCTATATCACGTAGTGGAAGGTCGTCTTACAGTGAAAGAGGCTACTTCGAGAGAAGTGGTTCAAAGCGCTGAAGGGGATGATCTTTTCTTTTTTCGGGATGAAAAAGGATATGGAGTAAACGAAGCCAATATCATCTGTGCCGATATTGAAGCCAGCAATGGCATTGTGCATGTAATTGACTACGTTCTTTTCCCGATGGTGAAGTAAGTTTCACCGGGTTCAGCAAGCCCCTAGCCGAGGTAGTGTGAACTGTCTTACTAGGGGCTTTTTCTTTTTAGAATGACAAAAATGGTTTTTATGGGGAGATTTATTCCCATGAAATTCTCGTCAAATCGGGATCTTAAAACCGAATTTGTTTTCTTTCATGGTGTTTTTGCGGTCGGCTTGTTGTTCTATTTTGTTCGTCGCTACAATGGTTTTGATCTCGAGTTAGCGGTGAGGGCGGGCAGTTCTTTATTAACGGGTCAAAGCCCCTACGATATTTCTGCCAATAGTCCTTTTCGGTATGCACCTTGGTGGTGCGTTCTGATGCTGCCCATACAGTGGGTCTCTTTTCGTTTTATTCACTGGGGATTTTTTGGTTGTACCCTTTTGATGCTGGGGAGAATCCAGTGGATTTTATTGGAAATGACGCCTCAAGATTCGCCTCTGCTTTGTCGCAAAGGTCCTTTCCGCTGGGCTCTCATTTTGCCTTGGATTTTGGTGCTTCGGGGGTTGGGGGCGCAAATTGAAGGGGGAAATACTAACGTACTACTTCTGTATTTGAGTGTTGAGGGGGCCTATCAGTTCTTTAAGAATAGAAGTATCGGGCTGTTGCTGATGTGGGCTGGAGTAGGAGTGAAACCCCAATTTGGGCTTTTGCCTTTCCTGTTAAGTCTTGCTTACTGGTCAAGAGTAAAACGTAGCATCTCGGTGGTAGCTCTGTTTCTGGTTGCTCTATGGGCGTTGCCATTCCCCTTTGGATGGGATCAGGGACTGAGATGGTATCAGGACTGGCTTAGTGTGATTCGGATTTCCTCGCTCGACAATCTATTAAATCGAACTGGGAACGGAAACATGAGTATTTTTTCTTTTTTTGTACATATCGGTCACATGTCAGAAAAATTAGCTTATGTAGGTCTGCTTATTCCTGTGGTCGGATGGGGCGTTTATTTGTCTCGAAAAAACAGAGATGTTTTGGCTGTGCTTGCGCTATCGCTGTGGATAAATTTAAGTTTTTCGCCAGTGAGTTTTGCCTATACCGAATTGCTCTTGGTGGTTCCTGTCTTCTACGCCCTAGTTTTCTGTTTCGATCGCAAACAACTGATTTATGGGTTACCTCTGTGTGTGTTAGCGTTTGGAGAGTGGCTCTTATCTTTTGATGTGGTGGGCCGTGAGGTTTTTAATTCGATTGTGGTGCATTACCGTCTACACACATGGTGTTGTGTTCCTTTGCTGGTTTATTTTTGGCAATCAGCTCAGAAAAGGGGAAGCGATAATCAGAGCACATAGAGCCAGAACACATGCCGCCGGAATCGATTTTTTGAGTGGGTCATGCACTTTGACATGCATTACCAGGGCTCCCATCATGAGAACAGATACCACTGCGGCAGGATAAATTGCGATGCCTGGGACAACCAAACCAATCAGAAGAATCAGTCCTGAAACAATTTTGAGTCCCCCTACCACATAGCAAAACCATCCAGGAAGACCATAAGTGGAAAACTCTTCTTTCATGTTTTGGGCCGCTCCTCCTCGATAATCAGTTGCTTGGTTAAAGCGCACCAGCCAAACATTCAGCAGACCTAAACCCACAATGAGTTGCGAGAGTTGTGTGATAATTGTCATGGTGAATTTCCTCGGTGATTTTGTCTTGTAAAACCATTATATTAAAGGCTGCAACAATAGAAAAGAGATTCTCTTGAATGTGGTTCTTTTTCTCACGCTAAGTTCTGCGGGGCTGTTTCTTTTTTATGGATTTCATTGTCTGTTTTCAAAGGGCATGGTGAATGAGTTTCGCCGTTATGGATTGGAGAAATTTCGAATCATGACAGGAGTTCTTGAAGTTGCAGGAGCTCTGGGACAAATAGGGGGATTGTGGAATTCCTCATTAGCCATCTGTTCGGCCGGCGGCCTCGGTCTTTTGATGGTGTGTGGTCTATGGACGCGTTGGCGAGTTCATGATCCTTGGTTTGCCTTTATTCCCGCTGCGCTGTTGGGCTTAATCAATGGTGCGTTATTGGTTGTTTATTTTTAATCCAATCTTTCAGGATGTGAATGATTTTGTCAGAAGCATGTCCATTTCCAAAGGGGCCGCCCAGCCACCGAGGGGGTTGGTCAAATGCCCCTTGATCTCTGAGTCTCGTAAAAGAGTCAAAAATTGAACTGGGATGGGTTCCTACTAACGTTGAGAACCCAGTTTCCAAAGCTTCCGGTCGCTCCGTGTTGTCTCGGAGAATGAGAGAATGGATTCCTAAAGTCGGGGCTTCTTCTTGGATACCCCCTGAGTCGGTAAGGATACAGGAGGAATTTCGCATGAGAAATACGAGTTCAGGATATCCCACTGGGTCTATCAAAATAATCCTCTCATGCTCACTCAGAATCTTCCAAGCTAGCGGTCTTACGGCCGGGTTGGGGTGTACGGGATAGACAAATTGGTAGCCTGGGTTTTTATCTGCAAGAGCTCTAATGGCCCGGAAAATGTTTTCCATTTTTGTTCCGAAGTTTTCTCTTCGATGCGCAGTGACCAGAACAGTTTTTCTATCGCCGAGCAGTTTTCTCAGCTCGGGAAATTCTTGAGGATTTTCCCACTCGTCTCTTAATGCATCGATTCCTGTGTTTCCCGTCACAAATACAGCTTCCTGCGAGATTCCCTCATACAGTAGATTCTGTCTCGAACGTTCAGTAGGACAAAAATGGATATCAGCAATTCCAGTAAGAAGAATCCGATTCATTTCTTCGGGGAAAGGAGAATATCGGATTCCTGTTCGAAGGCCTGCTTCGATATGAGCAACGGGGATTCTATTAAAAAAAGAAGAGAGAGCTGCCATCGTTGCAGTGGTAGTGTCACCTTGAACGATGACTAAGTCTGGCGAAAAATCATCGAAAATTTTAGGAATTAAAGCTAAGCAACTGGCTGACAGTTCAGCAAGTGACTGGTTGGGTCTCATAATGCCGAGATTCCAGTCTATCGAAAACTCAAAAGGCTTAAGTGTTTGCTCTAGAAGTTCTTGATGCTGTCCGGTTGCTCCCAATTTTACTTGAAATTCCGGTGAAGCTTTTAATTTCTTGAGAAGGGGGAGGGTCTTAATCGCTTCAGGTCGAGTTCCAATAAGAATAAGCAGTTTTCCTAATGTCATTGAGTTCTACTTTCCCCATAGTACTGGGATACAACGGCTTCAGTTTGGGGCTTTCCAATAAAGCTAAAACCCGAATCTTTCGGTCCATGTAGAGCTGGATTGATGGAGATGTCCCACAAAACGATCCCCTTAAACCAGTCCCACTTGGGTTCCCAGAAAGATTGAAACAATGCTGTGTAAGCGGCAGCTTGATCAGTCATGCTCACCGTCCCCCGATCTTCACCGACGTATCGAAAGGGATTAACATACCCCCGCTCTACACTTCGAAATCCAATTTCTTTTAGGATCACAACTTGTGGTTTTTTGGTGATGTTCTCAATTTCGAATAAGGCATTGTCTAACTGAGAAGCATAACGATCGGAAGCTTGCTTGAGTTCTTGTACCAGCTCGTTGAATCGACTCGATACTTTTTGATTTTCAGTAGCAAGCGATCGATACATATCGACACCAATCGCATCGAGTCCTTTCCAGAATTCAACTAGATGAGTCCAAACTTCCTTTTCGATAGGAACTGTTCGGTTTGCCAAGTCTACAATTCGGTAACGCCACCGCGCTAGCTCTCCCCCATACTCTTCTATTCCTGACTCGTCTGAAATAATTTTGTCATCGGTAAAATTGATGTCGTACATGACTCGAGTTGATGGCGATAACTTGGTTCGAGCATAAGCAAGCAGTTTGACCCACTGAGCTGGAAATCCATGGGGGTGTGCTTTCCATTGATCTTCTATACCCACGGTCATGGAATAGAGTTCAGCGCCAAGGGTGAATTCTTCCACGCCAGTTTGAGCGGAAATGGGTAGATAGAGATCAAGATAGGTTTTAAACGACTCAAACCAGGCATTCGGATTTTCTGGTTGAATATTTCCGTGCCACCATTCCTTTTTTTTGCCATCTGGTAAATCTTCGACATAAGGGGTGTGTCCCTGAGCATCGATTACAAAGAAGATAGGACGAATTCCGGCAGTCATTCCTTTACTATGAATATAGCTGATGAGTCGAATAAGGCGTCTCCGCTCGTCAGCCCGTTTTTCAGGTCGTGTGAGCGGAGTAATTTCTGAGTTTCTTGGGTGAGTCATAACCGCTCTTGGGGTGAGCACAATATGTCGAACACCTACGTCAAAAGCCTTATCCACCATTTTTTGGGCTGCAGTTTTATCGGTTCCTTCAGTAGCCGCATCAAACAGGTAATCTCCTACTTCGGTAAGGGTCGCTCCCCTCACAAGGGATACTTCTGAATGGGATCCGATTGAAAACTGAATAAGTATAAGGATAGATAATTTAACGAATGGATTGTATGTCATGACTTTCTCTCTTGTTTTTTTCTAAAGTTAGATGATGAAGGGGTCCGTAAACACTCCCGATATATTGGCCCTCAAATTGTTCACCGCCTCTAAGAAACTGTCCGCGAATGTGAACCCATCTCAAACTTTCAAAACGGCCGCTTGTTAAGTAGGCAACGTTATACCGGGGGTCGTAATACCCATATTCAAGGTCTATGTTTACGGGGATATTGGTGGGGCTGGTAACAAGCATAACTCCCTGTAGGCGTTGCTCCACTTGGTTGATGAGCAAGCGAAAACGATACCCTCGATCTTCGCCGGTATATACTCCTCTCACATCAGCAATCCGGTCGTTGGGTTCAGTGCGGAAATTTAAGTACCGGCTCGTTTGCTGGCCCCGATAGGGAGAGGTTAACTTTGCAGTAAATAGTGTTCCTTCAATCGACATTCCTTCTCCCTGTGGCGTCAAAGTAAAAGTTGTAAAAAACACTTCATTGACGGGGTTAGAAGTTTCTGGGTCATTAGGATCGTAATGTGTAGCTTCCCAAGTTTGGGTCTTTGCATTAAAGGTGATATGAAAAAAACTAAAATCCACCGAAACCTCGCCGCCGTAACGAACGGAAAGGCCCATAAAAAATTTGCCATTCCCCAAGTGGACCAAATTAATCAGTCCCGGTTTGTCTCGAATCTGAACTTCATAGGAACCCTCAATCTGATTTGAAATAGCCGCATCCAAAAGAGTGACTTGACTCACAAACTTTCTCATTTCTCGGCTCTCATTTCCAAGAGTCAATCGGAGATATTCGTCGTAGAGTTGGGTGGATAACTCGACTAGCAAAGGGAGTATTTCTTTGGGGATATAACGGTCTTTATAGAGTGCTATCAGTGTAGAACCCAGACTCGGAATCTGACTGGGGAGCAAAGTTTTTAAAAGTGCAGGAATTAATGCCAGGTCAAATGTTCGGTTAAGAGTAAGAAATTTTGTGACGATTGTAATGATGAGTTGACCGGGGCCCGAAAGAACATAAAAAGGGACCACCTGATTAATGGCTTGCAGATTGCTACCTAAGATTGAAGTCCATTCCAAATAAGTTTCTAAGTCCTCAGGATCACTTGTCTTAAGGCCCTCTTCGTTGAGGAAAGAAATAATGGACTGAATTGCGAGCAGTGACTTGGTTTGCTTGAGAAGCTCAATCAATTGTTGTGGTTTTAGCTCTTTTCTGATTTTCATTAGTCTTTGCAAACAGCTGGCCTGAAGTTGTTCAAACGACTCTACGACGTAAGCTTCGCTCTTAAGCTCTCGAATCCAACTAAGGGATAGAGTTGTTCGGTTAAACCAGTGAATTAGGTTTTCCTTTTCCGCAACAAGAACAAGAAGCTTGATATGAAGCCCGGCTAATTGATACCGAGTTGAATTTTCTGACCACCGGAAAAATAATTGGATAAAAAGAGGGTCATCCAAATCAAGTCTCAGCCACTTGATTCCATTCCGCGTGAGAATGTAACCCAAAGATTGCACCAAATCTTCGCTTATCTCATTGGCGCCTACTTCGGCTCCGATTGATTTGAGCTCATCTAACAAGCTGATGTAAGGAAACAACTGTTCTTTTGAGGAAAGTCCCGGAGCAAGCCGTTGTACTTCTCCGATTGCTTCGACAAAGTCAGTTCTTCCTTTCTTTGCCTTCTCGATGATTTTATCTGGGGCAGGAAGAGTGTCTGCGAACGATCCAACACAAAGAAAGGTTATGCAGAGGAATTTAATCAAACGATTCATAGGACAAATCCTTTGGCGGGGGTCTCATGAGTAAAGGCTCATGACTGGTCCAGTCTTTGAGATGAATGAATTCATAACCCAGAGTCTGAATGTCCCTCAGAAAGCTTTGGACCTGATTGCCGTCTCCTGGGTAGTCTCCCAGGCCCTCTTCTGAACGCGGTAGAACGAGAACTGGATGAATAAACAGGGATGCCCAATGATCTCTGAGGACTCGATTTCTTTTGGCACAGGAAAGCATTTCCGAAATGCTTTGGGTTTTGTGGACTTGTTCATTCAGGAAGGGCTGGACATTTCCAAGGTTTTCTGGAACCAATCGCTGGCCGTAGACATCACCCCAAATTTCATAAGGGAAAAATTGCCCACTGGGTTTAAGGCCGCTTGGAAAACGAACAGTAATACTGTTCAGGAGCTTTAGCCGGGCTTCGTGGTTGAGGGTGTCACTGGATTCAAAGGTAAGCTCTTCGGGCAGACGAGAATCCTGATTGTGATGATGGGGGAAATAAACAACACGACCTATGTTCCAGTGAAACAACTGACCGAACAAAATAAAGTCCAGTGGTGAAGCCTGATAATGGGGAGTCAGCCAAGCGACCGGAGTGAACTCTGATGACTTTGTTAACTGCCATCCCAGCTCAAGACGGCTCAAAACATAGTCGGCAGAGTCCTCGGGGATAGGTTTTTGATTTACTCCATCCCAAAATTCAAAGTCGTCCCCTGAGAGACCGTTAAATGGATTTTTGATGCTTTGGTATTGGTGAGTAATGCCATGAAGGATAATCGAGGCTCTCTTGGTTTCAGCTCGTCGTAGGAATTCCTTAAAGTAGGTCCTCTGAGCAATGGTAACAAACCGTTCAGCTTTGTCGTCCACTTGAACCATGAGCGGATCTGCGAAAATAGGAATTAATGAAATTGAAAATGGGATGCCTGCAGTCTCAAATATATGGGTATAGGTTTCCAATTGCCAGAGCGGCAGGTTCGGATGAATATCTTCGAACCGAACAAATGCTGGGCGATTTCCCACGCGTCGAGGTGCTTCGTTGAGAAAATCAAAAAGCAGGTCGGTGAAAATGAGATAGCGATCTTTTTCGGTAGCAAAAGCAAAAGGGCTTTCGGCCATATACCAATGATTCTGGTTCACGACTAAATACGGAATTTTGTTGTGACTTTTGCTATGTTCGGCCCAGGAAATAATATGTGATTCCGGAGGGGGACTTTCGGACTGTTCCAAGACGACAAGTTCGAAAGCCGCGTTGAATTTACGAGGGTCTTTAGCATCCCACTCACCGTACTTCTCAAAAACCTCACCTTTGTAGTGATAATACTTAAAAAAGGACTGGTCTTCCCCCAAGCTGCTGAGTCCCTTGAATGAAACTCCAAAGAGTTGAGCTAAGTCCTTCTCTGGTAACATCCACAGGTGGTAGCCTAACCACATCACATTGCGCTTGGTTTTGACAAAATCTGAAAGAAAA
>RFNO01000082.1 GCA_009927165.1 Pseudomonadota bacterium | reverse complement strand
GGTTTTGGCGGTTCACTTTTAAAATAAGTTCCTAAATAAATGTTGGCATCACATTTATCCAGCTGGTTCTTGGAATACTGTTGGATGGGCACGATGATTTGCTGCCACCTGGGAAAGTGACCCATTAAATTTTGAATGAACAAGGTGTGAATTCTCCCAAAAAAGCGATTGGGTTCCTCGCTTGGAGCCTGATCGTAAAAAATTTGAATGCACGGAACATCCCCCCCCAATAAGGGGCCCGTAAGGCCAGACCAAATCAGAAAAGCAAGGAGCGGAAAATAATTCATAACGCACCACTTGCGCTTTGAGGTAAGACCTCGCCAAATCCTTCCGGAAGCTCGTGATGAGTCTTCACCCAACTTGTGGGTTGTTTCAGGAGCAAGGATGAAGCATGATTTTTTAAAGCGAGAAAACTGGCGAGACCATTGACCAGCACGCTCAACGGGTACCGAGCCAGAACCACTAGAGCCCATGGTTTGTTATAAACCACGCGAAGTGCTTTTCCTCGGCTCCATAATCGGTTTATGAGCAGCAGCAAGTTTAGAAGAAACAAAAAACGGAAAGTGGAGAGGGGCGTCAGATCAGAACTGTTCGCGGGAAAGGTCAGGAGTCCAAGCGTGGCCATGGGTAGAAACGCTAAACCCAAAAGCCCAAGAGAGTTAGCCGTCATTGCCTTACGGTCTCTGTAGAGAAATAGGCGATTGCGGAAACTACCAAACCAGCCCAATTGTTTAGCAGCTTGAATTGCTATTCCTTCGGTCCAGCGGGCCTTTTGTCGAATGGACTTTAGCAGACTACTGGGGAAATATTCGTAAGTGGCAATCCAACTCCTTTGGCCTAGGTCGTTCGACTCAAAAAGGCAGGGAAAACTTTGTGTGAGCCCAGCTCGATAAGAGTTTAGGCCCAAAAGGTAATCTTCAGTCAAACATGACGACTCGAACAGTGATTGGCCGCTAGAAGGCCGCAGCGAAAACATAGCTTTTCGAGTGAGTGCAAATCCAACGCCTGCGGAGGGCAGAGCGACATTTAAATGGTTGCGAACAAGAAGGTCGCGAGTATGAACTTCAGCAAATTCATCCATGTAGGTCGCACCCACACTGAGTTCCTTATTGATGGGTAAAGAAAACACTGGGATCTGAATAAACTCCGCATTATCCGCTTCCGAGTTGATGAGTTTTAGGGAGAGTGGATGGATAATGTCCTCGGCATCGTGAAATAAAAAAATGTCAAACTGAGGGAAGTGAGTTTCTGTAAGCTCCCGAAGTACCCAATTCAGTAGCTGCCCTTTGGATGTGGGGCCTGGGAGTTCGTTGAGTATGGGAGTGACCCTTCCGGTTTCTTCAGCAACCTTCAAAACGGCCCGAAAAGTAGGTAGGTCATTGGGGTAGCACCCCACAAAAAAGTGATAACGGTCGTACTGGATAGATCGCATGTTTCCTCGGAGCATTTTCGAAATAACATTGCTTTCTTTCCAAGCAGGGATCAGGATTGCAATTCTCTTTTGCTTGAGAAGTGTCCATCGGTGTTTTTCCTCTTCCGTTAATTTCCTGGGTTTTAATTGTTTTCGGTAGGCGATCCAATCAATCCAAAGATCATCAAATCCAAAGAACAAGTACACAAATGCAAAACCGATAACAGAGGTCACCAAAAAAGAAACGAATGATGTCATCAGATGGACCCTCCTATCGCAGCCAGAAAACGAAATCCCTGGTCGGGCTCTTGCCCGAGTGAGAGGAGGCGTGCCACCGAAAAATTTAAGCAAATTCGATCGAAGCATGTCTGAGCGCGCATACTGGGGCGAATTTGGAACGAGGTCGTGTGACCGATATTGTTTTGCAGGGATGAGACGAAAGGCTCGATAAACAAATCGGTTCCCGTCGTGCTGCTTAGTTGATACCTCAAGCCGACCCTTGAGAAACCTTGAAATAGCACGTTGTTATCTTCGTTGTTACTAAGGAGTAGTTCGCCGTACGGTTCCCATAAAGCGTAAATTCGGGGATGGAGATGAGTAGGCAATGCAACAGTTCGTCCGACTACTAAGAGGAGTCTCCATTCGTGGATAATCGAATCAATGATATTCGTTTGATGGAGTCGATGTTCCGCAAAAAGTTTCAACAACTTGGTATTGAGCTTGAGGCCCGGTGAAATATAGAGATCCAGACGTTCCTGCTCTGCTAAAGTGTGTTCAGTTCCCACTTGGACGAAGGGTTGAAACTGATGTGAGAATGTCATGAAAGCACGAGCAAAGACGGAGTCACTGAGAACAGCTGAAGTGCTCCGATAAGACCCTTCAGAGTAAAATTCAGCGCTGGGTACTAAGGGGCTCTCTGCAGCCCAGAGTTGCGCGACGAAAATCCATGGTAGCAGCATTCGCTTCATAGAGATTAAGGAGTGCAACCCATGTGCCCTTTTTTCATGAGAAGATTGAGCCATTTCACTCAGGTTTTTATGCTTTTTGCATGCAGAGATGTCTTTTTGAAAGGAGACAAGAAGTGCCGGGAAGTTCTGTCTCAGTAAACAGGTTTTTGCTGCTCTCATCGACAGGAATTGCTATCAGCCATCCGGTTGGCTATCCTAAGCCGAATCGTGGCAATATTACTCACAGCAAAAGAAATCCAGCATTCCTTTGGAGCGCGTCCTCTGTTTAAGAGCCTTAACTTTGTGATCGAAAACAAGGATCGCGTGGGTCTCATTGGACCTAACGGAGCTGGGAAATCTACTTTATTAAAAATTCTCTCGGGCAAAATTGCCCAAGAAGAGGGAGAGCTGGCGTTAAAAAAGGGACTCAAGATTGGGTTTCTTGAACAAAGCCCGTTCCTTTCTCCAACTGATTCTATTGAGGATACACTGCTTTCGGGGGCTGAAGATCCGGAGTCGAGCGAAGCCCATGCTTCGGCTTTAGAGTGGATGGGGAAGTTAGCGCTGGATTCACAAGGCTTCGCAGCTGATACCGAAGTCGGCGAGCTTTCGGGGGGCTGGCAGAAAAAAATAGCGTTAGCGAGAGAGTTGATGAAGGAACCTGAGCTTCTTCTGCTCGACGAGCCCACCAATCACTTAGACATCGAGAGCATTCTTTGGCTCGAAGACCTGATTCAAAGGGCGCAGTTCGCCGTAGTAGTTATCACTCATGACCGAGTGTTTTTGCAAAGTGTGACCAACCGAATTTTTGAACTTAACCCCCAATATCCCCAAGGGGTGCTTGCAGTCAGCGGCGATTATGCGACTTACTTAGAGCTACGTGAGTCACAGTTGGGGCAACAGCGGGCCGAAGAAGTGACGCTTAAGAACAAATTGAGACGGGAGACCGAGTGGCTGAGGAGAGGAGCCAAAGCACGAACGACTAAACAACAGGCGCGAATTCAAAGAGCCCATGAACTGATGGATGATGTAGAAGAGCTCGAATTCAGAAACAGAAAAAGAGAAGTATCGTTGGACTTTCAGTCGGCGCAAAAGCAACCCAATCGACTCATTGAGGCACGTAGCATTTCAAAAGCTTTCGGGGGAAAAGCCCTCTTTACTGATGTTAGTATCTTTATGGGTCCGGGGACTCGGTTAGGAATCATGGGAAGAAATGGCTGTGGAAAATCGACTCTCATTCGGTGTTTATTGGGAAGTGAAACAGTTACTAGCGGCTCGTTGTTGAGGGCCGATCAGCTTTCTGTGGCCTATTTCGAGCAAAAAAGAGAGTCTTTAGACCTAAGTCAAAGCGTGCAAAAAACTCTTTGCCCTGGCGGAGATAGCGTTATTTATCGAGGTCGACCTATCCATATTCGAAGCTATTTAGACCGGTTTCTTTTTTCTCGAGAGCAAATTGAGTTGCCGGTGGGTAAGTTGTCCGGAGGAGAACAAGCACGCTTGTTGTTGGCCCGTTTAATGCTTAGGGAAGCTAAAGTCTTGGTTCTTGATGAGCCTACCAATGATCTGGATATTGAAACGCTGGATGTTTTGGAAAACTGCCTCACCGAATTTGAGGGTGCCGTTATTTTGGTTACTCACGACAGGTATTTTCTCGACCAAGTAGCGAACCAAATCATTGCTTTCCCCGACAAGCAGCAAACTCAAAGACAACTTGAGAAATTCGCTAATCTTTCCCAGTGGGAAGCATGGCACACTCAGCATCTTGCCGCTCTTAAAAGCACAGCTGCTAAACCCCAAAAAACAGAAACAGCTCCCAAGAGAAAGAAACTGAGCTACAACGAAAGTCGCGAGCTAGCTACGATGGAAGAAACGATTGAGAAAGCAGAAGCAAAAATAAAGGAAATTCAATCTCAATTGGCAAAATCTGATATCCAGTCACAGTCGCAGAGGCTTACCGAACTGTACCAAGAGCTTCATGAAGCGCAAGAAGGTCTTGAAAAGCTCTATGCGCGATGGGCAGAGTTAGAGGCCATGGCTGCTTTAAGTGGAAATTAGTATGATAGTTGATGCAACTAGAATAGATGCTCACAGTGTCTGTCGACTTCCACTTGGTCCGTGAATACCTGTCCTGAAGTTAAAACCAATTCGGTGTTCAGTTCGCAACTGTATTGTCGGTCACCCGAGGACTCATCTACTACGGTGATGTAACGAACATGAGCCTTGGCCATTCTCACGCCTGGATTTTCTGCAACGAAATAAAGATATTCTTCTCGGAGTCTCGGATGGTGTTGAAGGAGTTTCCGGATCTCACCTACTGAGGAATAGCTTCTTTGTCCTGCTTGCGACAGACAACAAAATCCCAAAGCTAAAGCTCCCAACGTCAAAACACTTTTCATTGCATTCTCCTAAAAAAAGCTGGGCGAACTATAGTTCATTTAACGCGAAGAGTCAAGTAGTTGTTTGGGCTGAGATAGCGTAACTTTCAGTATTTACGAGTATGACCGGAGGTACGAATAAAAAGTTTCCGTTTTGAAAAAGAACTCTGCGCCGTTCTTCGTAAATCATCACTGATTTTATAATGATCCGCGCACAGAAGACAGAGCCATTGAACATCCATGAGGCTTTGAGAGGTTTAAGAAGCGTTTAAAATGCATGTTCCTAGTTCAGGAGAAAAAAGACTGTTTCTCAATCGGCAATGAGCTGTGTCGAAAAAGAGATATTTTAAGCAAGATAAATCGGGGAACAAACCTGCCATGCCTGGCCTTAAAAAACAGAAATGTACCTCCCGCTCGCCATTTGACTGCTGGCGAGGTAGAGTTTAGCCTTCAAAGGTTATGAAGCATTTCACTCTCATTTTGTGTTTAGTTCTCAGCCTAGGGCTCAGTGTGAACAGCCGGGCGGAAGGCTTTGGGACGTGTGGAGGGGGCTGTAATAGTTTTAATGATTGCCCCAACAGCTGTAAAGAATGTATCGATGAAGGAGGAGGGACTGGAGTTTGTACAACCTGCTGCTTGAATAGTGAGGTAGAATGTACTTCTCCGTGCCAGTGGCAGCAGGGATACGACGGCAATATGTGGTGTCAAAACCCAGGGGAGGATTGTAGCGCGGTATCTGAAATGCCAGCCCAGAAGAAAGGGCTTATCTGGGCGCTACTTGGCTCTTTAATTGTGGGAGGGTTGTGGTGGCTACAAAAGAAGAAAAAGCCAAAATCAGTTTGAAGTAAGAAAAAGCCCCCAGAGCATAGAGAAGGTAGCCCAAGTGAGCATGAAAAAGAGTGAGAGTGAGTTTGATGGCGTCTTCTTTGGGAAAAAACTGCATAAAGAAAAGCCCTAAGCTAAAAAGAAACACAATTCTAAAAAAATTTAAAAACGAAAAAAGAAAAACTCCAAGCCCTAAGAAAATCCCCCAAGTCGAAGCTTTGAAGTGGTGATAAAAAAGCGGGCAAAAGATTCCAAAAGCGCCTAAGAAAAATAAAATCCCATCAAACCCTGAGCAGCCCCTTCCGATGTGGATAGCCCACAGGGGGTGATTAATTTGTACCAGCTTTGAAAAAGTGTAGACTTTGACAGTTTCTATTCCTAGAAAAGAAAAGACAGCTTTTAGGGATTTTGCCCAAAGAAAAATCGTATTTTCAAATAAAGCCCCTCCCCATTTAAAAAAAATCACAAGCGAAAAAACCATCAGAAGCGAAGGAAAAAGAGACCAGAGAGCTTTGTTTTTAAGTAAAGCTTTTGTGTCTATGAAAAGCAAAAAAGCAGAAAGGGTGACTAAGCTCAGTAAGCCCCACCACGCGACTACCCCAGTAGTCGAAAAGCTTATTTTCAAAAAAGCGCTCAAGCTCAAAAACAAAATTAAAAAACAAACATGAATAAGAAGTTTTTTTCTTGAAAATAAAAAAGATAGGGGGTTATCGCCTTTTTCAAGCGCCAAGAAGAAAGCGAAAAACCCTAAAGGGGCTGGAAGAAAAAGCTCATAGTCGGTAAAGCCTGGAAAGCCTAAGCGTAACGAAAGAACATGTTTTAAAAAAAGCCGTAAGAAGACCAGCTCTAAGACAGGTAAACTTAAGAGCTTGAAAGCTTTAAATAAAGCAGCACTCACAATGTCTAAAATTTTAACAAAAACATTTCACAATAGCTTCATAATTGAGAGGGGGGGGGAGGGTATACTCAAAGCTATAGTCATCAAACTCTTTCAGGCGGTACGTTTATGGAACAAAAGAGAAGAGCATTTAGCTGTTTTTTTCAAAGTATCCTCGGTGCATTTTTACTGACGGTGTTAACAGGGTGTCTGGGAAGCGCTGGGAGCGCTTTGTCAAGTAGCCGCGCCCCGTCATCACCAAGCCCAATCTCCACCTCTAGCCAAATCGTGATCACGATGCCGCCTGCTGTCATAGGAAATGTGCTAGTGGCTTCAAATGATGAAGCTCCCATCATCAGAAATAATTTGAACCAGCCGACAAGATTAGACAAAGAATCAGAAGAAGCTGTCATTCATTTTGAGGGTCAAAATGAGGAGTGAGAGATAAACAAATGAAACAGGCAATCTATATTCTAGTCGCTCTAGCGGGATTAGGATTGGCTCGCCTGTCTTTGGCCGAGAGAAACGCTCCCGTTACTTTTACCATGCACCCCCTAGAGCCCGGACAAATTGACACCGGTGTCAGGTTTCAACCCGGGGCAGGAGGAAAGTGGAGTGGGGCTTGTGATGGAGCAGTCGAAGAGACTTGGTCTGGGATTAGTTACTACACCCCTTCAAATTGCACAGGTGATTATCAAACCAAAGCAAGTTTTGTGGGAGCAAGGCCCGGGTTTCGATTTGATAAGTTTTTCCTTTTTCGCTCGCTCATTAATGACCGGCAAATGAACATCATGAGTAGCGGCGGCAATTGCCCCAGCTCTTCTCAAACTTATAACTACCTTCTTCTTCGAGGAAGAAATAAAGACGACTATGGAACGGCTTCTTTTCCGGCGATGAATTATAGTTTAACCACCACTTTTTCAGGGGGTACCTTTACCTACGACAGCAGCAACCTCACTGGAGTAAGCCGATTTAGCTTACAAAGCTTAAGTCCTGTTTTAAGCAGTGAGGATGCTTTTTCCTATGAGCCAGTGAGCGCTACTTGTGCATCAGGGGCGCTCACTCAAAAGTCGTCCGACTTTACCGATATGCCGCTTGGAAAATACCCCTCTTGGACATTTGGAGATTCTTTAGCGGTTTCCATCGAAGGGGGCACTAACCCAATCATGACAGTAGCCGTTCCCCAAAGTGCACTTTCTAATCAGATTTCTTTTTGGGCAAATAAAAACAAGAATGTCTACACAGGACTCATGACCCATTTTACGGGGCGTGGGCAGCAGGAGCAAAAAAATATTTATCTCACACCCAGCGATGCTACTGGAAGGGTATTTAGCTTAAGCGAAGCTTCTGGAACAGGAGCCCTCAATGACACCCGCTTAAGAGCTTCTAGGGGGAGTCTTGATTGCAGCACTCTTAATTCTCCAGCTGCTGGATTCTGCAGCGGCACCCTTTCTTTTGTGGGAAGCTCTCAAACTGGACATGCAGTTTGTCTTTTTTCGTTTAACAATAACAGCAAAGACCTTCTTTTTTGCGCAGCCCAAAGCCCCATCGACAAATCAAGGCTCATTACTTTTTTAGCAGGCACCAGTGCTGTTACAAAATTAGAAGTCCAAGCAAGCCCGCTGCATTTAAGTGCAAATCAAAGTAGCGGCACAGTGAATCTCACCGTTACCAACCTTACTTCTAGGCCTGCGCCCGCTCTAAATCCAGATGCTTTAGGAGAAGGCTACCGCTTAAGTCCACCTTTTGCGACACTTACTAACAGCAGCCTCTCAGGCAGCTTTAATTCAGGTGGATTTATCACTGGCAGTACGTGCGGCACTTATCTGCCAGCCTACTCCACTTGCCAAATTCAAATTGCATATACACCGAGCACCCTCCAACTAGACAGACAAACTTTTAGGCTTCCGTACGAAAAAAGCTCAAACACTTTAGTCAATGCAACGACCCCGCTTTTGGGGAGCCGGGGTTTAAGCTCTTT
>RFNO01000050.1 GCA_009927165.1 Pseudomonadota bacterium | reverse complement strand
TTGTCCCTTAGCTTCTTTTCATCTGTGAAACGCAGTCCATAACTACTGGAATTACCACAGGCTTGTAACTCACGTGCTTACGAAAATACCGGCGAGTTTCTAATTTGACGATATCTACAAAATCATCACGATTGCCAAATTCGTCGTTCACTTCTATCAATTTGGCCCTCGCTCCTTCAATCATGACGCTTTCTTCCTCACCATGATAGAGCAAGAGGCCCTGGGTGCTCACAACAGGATCGCTTAACAGTTCACCAGTTTTTTCATCTCTAAAAAGGGCAACAAAAACGATTCCCGCCTTGGCAAGGGCATGTTTTTGCTGCAGCGCCTCCCTGCTCCCATCCACGAACAGGTTATCAACAGCAGGCAACTTTTGAATCTCAAAACGCTCTGCTAATCGCATTCGCCCTGCACAAAGTTCAACTGCCTGACCATCTTCAATAACCAATACATTTTCTTCTTGAACGCCAGCCCTCTTGGCTAGCTTGGCATGTTTTGAAAGGTGTCTAAATTCACCGTGAATAGGTATGAAAAACTGCGGCCGCGTAGCTTTCAACATCATAAGAAGCTCTTCTTGAAACCCATGACCAGAAACGTGGATTTGATGAACTGATTCGTACAAAACATCCGCACCTGACCGATAGAGATTATCAATCATTCGAGTAATCGCTCGTTCATTTCCAGGAATGAACCGGCTAGACATCACGATCGTATCATTTTTTTTAATTTTCAAGTCTTTGTGAATACCCTCAGCCACTCTAACAAGAGCGGACCGGGGTTCGGCTTGACTACCCGTCGCCAACACGACGACTTCTTCATCTTTGTATTGTCCTAAGTTTTCAATAAGAATGACTGTGTCTTCGGGAATGCTGAGAGAGTTCTGCTCAAAAGCAAGCCGTGTGTATGAGTGCATACTCCGACCCATAAACGCAACTTTCTTTCCGTTCTTCTTTGCCAAAGCAAGAATGCGCTCCACCCGTCTTATGTTGGAAGCAAACAAAGCAATGATCAAACGGCCGGATTGTTGGCTTAGAATGCGCTCAAACGATTTCTCAATGTCCACTTCGGAAAGCGTGTGTCCCTCTCGCTCCGCATTGGTACTATCTGACAACAAAAGTGCAACGCCTTGGTCTCCATATTCTTCAAAAGCTCGAAAAGTAATTTCTCCTCGAGAGGTCTCTTTGGGGTCATGCTTGAAATCACCCGAATGGATAACGATCCCCGCAGGAGTTTTAACTGCAAAAGCCAGTGCTTCAATGATGGAATGTTGAACAGGAATAGGATCAAACTCAAATTCACCCACTCTAAATTTTTTTCGAGGCTCAATGACATGAAAATGGGCTTCATGAGTTCCGGGGAATTCAGTCAGCTTGTGCTGAATCAATCCTTGAGGAAAGGGAGTCGCCCAAATATGGAGTGCTTTTTCACGCAGCAAAAAAGGAATCGCACCAATATGATCATCATGCCCATGGGTTACAACGATACCGCGCAACTTTTCTAATCTCTCCAATACATAGGACAAATCAGGAACTAAGACCTCAACTCCAGGGTAGCTCGCGTCTGGGAACTGGAGGCCACAGTCGATGAGAACCATGTCACTGTGCGTTTCAAACACCATGGCATTCATGCCAATTTCCCCTAATCCGCCCAGTGGAATGACTTTTAGTGCGTCATTTTGCATAGCACAAAAAGGGTACCTCAAAACCACTGAGCTTGCGAGCTTCTGGGCATGTTTTCCAAGTTTTGCTTAGGGATTTTCAGATTTAGTCCGATAATAATAGTGGAGGAGCCCAACTTTTTTGGGCCTAAGATCATGAGAAACAGAGATTATTTCCTACCATCCATCAGTAGCGTAATTGTATTTGGCCTCATTTGGTTCCTATCTTGCGCACATCAAAATCGGATGCGCGAAGAAGGAGATGCCGGTTTTGAAGATGCAGCAAGCGCAGAACAGACAGAACCGCAGGCCGAAATGGCACAAGCTGATGCTGCAACTAGCGAAACACAAGCACAAGCTACTGAGGGAAATGAAAAGACTCCTCAAGAAGAACCCGCATCGGAAACACCAACCGCAGAAAATCAAAATGCAGCTCCTCAGGAAAACGCTGGGGAAATGGCAAGTGCCGAAGTTCCTCCTAGCACTTCGGAACCCGTAGCCGAACCAAAAATGGAAGAACCTTCGGTTGACCAAGTTCAGATTTCCGAGCCCGTGCCAACTCCTCGAGTTTGGGTAAGCAGATTGCCTAAAATCCCGAGCCGAGCCTTGAAGAGAAAAGGAAGTCACCTAAACCGTTTTTACTTTTCGAGAAAAGGCGACACACCCAAAAGCGTTTCACAACTCCTCTACTCAGATACTCAACATGCAAAAAAGCTTGTTGCCTGGAATGGTAAAAATTGGGTGCCGGGAAAGTTGCTTTTTTATACTTCTCCCGTAGACCCCGCAGAAAAAACAATGCGTTCATTTTACAAAGAAAGACAGGTTGTCCCCGAAGAGTATCGCGTTTCGAATGGAGACTGGCTTACTCGCATTGCCAAGAAAAAACTGGGGCATACAAGAAGCTGGAGAGAGATTGCAGTTGTTAACGGTCTAAAAAGGCCCAATGATATCGAAGTCGGTCAATTATTAGCTATTTATCCAAAAGACCTTCTTTCTAGCCCCAGAAACCAAGAAGAGTCTTTGGCAAACAATGAGGTCGTTGGAAATCTTCCCATGATTGAGGCTCCTCAGAAATCCAATTTGCCAAAACTGCCCCCGTCGAAACTTTTGGGAGGGAAATCTCAAGAAGCTCCCACTCAGCCAATGGGTAATCCTCAGGAAGCTAACGCACAACCTAGTGCCGACGCATCTCAGGAAGCTGCCGCCCCACAAGGAAATCCAGAAGCCGCGGGAGAAATGAATACCGCTTCTTCAGAAAGTCCCGCAGCCGGTGCCACTAACTGGAATCAGGTGGTCGAACAAAACTCCGTTGCCATCTTAATTGGAGGCGCCGTGATTGTTCTTCTGCTGGCTCTGGCAGCAAGAAAGAAGCGACAACGAATGCAAGCTTCGTCTCAAAAAGTCGAACCCTCGGGTGAAGACTTCTCGGAAAACACTCCGAGCAAATTCCGCAAGCGATAAAAGCCTGCTATTGCCATCATTTGTGTTCATGATCTTTTAGGCATACCGTCCCCCGCCTAGTGGCGGGGGGTTTGACATTTATTAATCGTCAGAGCACCCTAGGGCCTTTGGAAAACCAAGGAATTAGTCATGAAATTGAAGAACTGCCTTTTCTCTTCTGAATCTGTCACCGAGGGACATCCTGACAAAATCGCCGACCAGATTTCGGATGCGATTCTAGATGGGATCCTCTCCCAAGACCCGCGAGCTCGCGTTGCATGTGAAACCTTGGTCACGACTGGAATTGTTTTCGTTTCGGGTGAAATTACAACTTCTGCAGTAGTTGATTTTACGGAGATCGCTCGGCGTACCGTAAAAAAAATTGGATACAACTCAGACGAGATGGGTTTTGATTTTAATACATGCGCTGTTTTAACTGCTGTAGGCAAACAATCTCCTGATATCTCTCAGGGAGTAACAGAAGGCCAAGGCCTCTATAAAGAACAAGGAGCCGGAGACCAGGGCCTCATGTTTGGGTATGCTTGCGATGAAACCCCTGAATTTATGCCTGCGACTCTTGCCTTTTCGCATCGGTTGACTCGACGTCTGGCTGAATGCCGCAAAGAAGGCGTGTTAGGGTTTCTCCGACCCGATGGAAAATCCCAAGTCACCGTTCATTACGAAAACGGCTCTCCCAAGCGTGTCGATACGATTGTTGTTTCTACACAACATAGCCCGGAAGTTTCTTATGAAGAGTTAAAAACCGCTATCATGGAAGAAGTTGTTCAAAAAGTGGTTCCAACAAATCTCATCGATAATCAAACTAAATTTTTCATCAATCCGACAGGACGCTTCGTGGTTGGCGGCCCCATGGGGGATTGTGGTCTTACAGGAAGAAAAATCATTGTGGACACCTATGGAGGTCACGGAGCTCATGGTGGCGGCGCCTTTTCTGGAAAAGACCCCTCAAAAGTAGATCGCTCCGCTTCCTATATGGCTCGCTATGTTGCCAAAAATCTAGTTGCCGCCGGATTAATGAAACGTTGTCTTGTACAGATTGCTTACGCGATTGGTGTAGCAGAGCCAGTATCGTTGATGATTGAGGACTATGACACTGCCTCTGTTCCAACAGACAAGATTTTGGCCGCAGTCAAAGAACTTTTTGGTTTCAAGCCGAGTGAGATCATTAAGAGTCTTGATCTGTTACGCCCAATTTATGAAGAAACGGCCGCTTATGGCCATTTTGGAAGAAATTCTTCCAAAGGTTTCACTTGGGAAAAACTCGATCGAGTTAATGATCTCAAACAGCTGATCAAGAATTAGTCCTATTTGGATCCGATAAGCTTAGTTCCCTTGGATAAAGTTGATACTGCCGGTGTTGTTTTTTCTTGGATGGTTTCTTTTTCGTCGCATTCAATTTCAATATCAAACAATAGTTCGTCGCACCTGAAACAAATAAATCGGTTGTTCATGACCACCTTTGATGTCTGATTTTTACAAACGGAACAGCAGTGCATACATCCCTCCTCTTTTTTGTTTACCCCTTGTTCAACTCTAAAAAAGTTGAACATCTGATTAAATAATAGCGGGTTTAACGCGGAGAATCAATATGTAACAGTTTGAATTCGTTATAGAAAGTGAATACTGAAAGAATACACCCCCTCCCCAGGGAGGGGGATATTCATTAAGTTTAGTGAGAAGAGGAACTGGGTGCGGGAACCACATGCCCGTCTTCCGCAGCCAAGAGCTCGACGGGCGGCTCGCCTTGTGTTGCCGGATGAAAGACTTCATCCGTTACCAAAGCGTGCTCCAACACTTGATCCATGTGTTCTACAGGCACGACCTGGATGTTTTTAAGAATATTTTTGGGAATATCCTTCAGGTCTTTCTGATTTTCATGTGGAATAATGACTTTCTTTACTCCTCCTCGATGGGCAGCAAAGATTTTTTCTTTGAGTCCTCCGATAGGTAGAACGCGGCCCCGAAGAGTAATTTCACCCGTCATTGCCACATCCTTACTGACCGGTTTTCCAGTTAAGGAGCTCACTAAGGCAGTGGCCATAGTGATACCAGCGGATGGACCATCTTTTGGTATGGCACCTTCGGGTACGTGAATATGAATATCTATCTTTTGATAAAGATCGCTTTCTAGTCCAAGCAGCTTTCCTCGTGATCGCACGTAGCTCATAGCAGCTTGAGCTGACTCCTGCATCACATCTCCGAGCTTACCAGTAACTAGCAGCTTTCCTTTGCCGGGCATTTGAAGAACTTCGATCGTCAGCATATCGCCCCCGGTTTCTGTGAAGGCGAGGCCATTGCAGAGACCCACTTCTGAATTCGCTTCCGTCTTTTGGAAACTGTATTTCTGCGGTCCTAAGAGCTGCTGCACACGCTGTGGGTTGATCGTAGCTTTGGTTTTTTTATCTTTGTTTTTACTGAACTCTCTAGCGACCTTACGGCAAACCGCAGCGATTTCCCGCTCTAAGTTTCTCACACCTGCCTCTTTAGTGTAGTGACGCACAATCTCTACAATCGCTGAGTCCTGGAAAGTGATTTTCGTCTCATCGAGGCCATGCCTTGTTACCAGTTTGGGAATAAGGTGCTTTCGACAGATCTCAATCTTTTCTTCCTCGGTGTAACCCGAAAGAGTAATGACTTCTAGCCTATCTAGAAGTGCCCAGGGAATAGTATGTGCACTGTTCGCTGTAGTAATGAACATCACATTTGACAGATCATATTCCACTTCAAGGTAGTGATCAGAAAAAAACTTGTTCTGTTCGGGGTCTAGAACTTCAAGAAGTGCACTGCTTGGATCGCCCCGAAAATCCGTGCTCATTTTATCAATTTCATCTAAAAGAATAACGGGATTGATCGTTTCGGCCTTCTTCATGGCCTGTATCATTTTTCCTGGCAATGCCCCAATATAAGTCCTTCGATGTCCGCGAATTTCGGCTTCATCCCGCACGCCACCCAGGGCAATTTTTACAAAGTTTTTCCCGATTGATTTTGCAATAGAACGGGCCAGAGATGTTTTTCCAACGCCCGGGGGCCCTACCAAACAAATAATAGGCCCTTGCATTTTTCCCACAAGACTCTGGACTGCAAGATGCTCAGCAATGCGCTCTTTAACTGTATTTAGGCCATGGTGATCTTCGTCGAGTACTGATTCAGCATGTGCCACATCGATTTTTTCTTCTGTCTTCTCATTCCACGGGATATTAATCAGCCAATCGAGATAGTTTCTTACGACGGTTGCTTCAGCGGACATGGGGGACATCAGTTTCAATTTCTTAAGCTCTGTTTTTGCTTTTTTGGCAGCTTCCTCCGGCATTCGTTTTCTTTTGATTGCCTTTTCTAGTTCATGTATTTCGCTTTTGAACTCGTCTCGATCTCCCAGTTCTTTCTGAATGGCTGCCATTTGCTCATTCAAATAGTACTCTCGTTGTGAACGCTCCATCTGCTTCTTCACTCTGGAACGAATCTTTTTTTCCACTTGGAGAATATCAATTTCCCCTTCGATCAACTTCATCAACTTCTCTAATCTGCGACAAGCATCAGTCATTTCAAGAAGCTTTTGTTTTTCTTCCACTTTGATATTCAAATGCGGAACGATCGTATCCGCCAGTTTTCCGGGCTCCTCAATACTCAATACCGACATGACCAGCTCGGGAGGAATTCTTTTGTTTAGTTTAACGTAGGTCTCAAACGTTGCTTTAATTCCGCGAGTGAGGGCTTCTGCTTCGACCATTGATACAACGGTCTCGTCAACAGGATCTGCTTCGACACGGAAAATGCTATCCGTGTCTACGAAATTGGAAATACGAACTCTTTGCACGCCTTCGACCAGAACCTTGAGAGTTCCATCGGGAAGTCTTAACAGCTGAATAATGTTCGCTAGAGTTCCAAACTGGTAAATGTCTTTTTCTTCGGGATTGTTGTTTTGTGCCTTCTTTTGGGCCGCTAGAACGATTTGTTTTCGGTGAGTCATCGCCTCTTCAAGCGCTTTAATTGACTTTTCACGCCCAACAAACAAAGGAACAACCATGTGGGGGAAGACAATGATATCTCTTAGGGGAAGAAGAGAGAACAACTGGGGCTGAACCTGCTTTTTGGTCATAGGATCAGAACCTCATAGTTAATGTGTTAAAGAGAGAAATAAACAAGAACTTAATAAAATTATAACCGGTTCTAACCCTAAGAATGGAAGGATTTCATTTGCGTGGGGAAAACTTTTTTTCTTGAAAAATCTATTTTCTCTACTTTTTAATTTTCTCAAATGCGCTGAGAATCATTTCGCGGTGGTCAAAAGCCAGTCGTGGAAGGCGTTTAAGAGGAAACCATGCTGTTTGACCCGCATCGTCGCCAGCAACTGGTGAACCCAGTCTTTTTTGGTATTGCGTATAAAAAGCAACAGTCAAAACTCTTCCACGAGGATCCCTCTTGGGGTCAGAGAAACTTCCCACCTCTTTAAGACTCCGACATTTTAAGCCGGTCTCCTCAGCGAGCTCTCGACGGGCGGCTTGATGTGCATTTTCATTTCGTTCAATGAATCCACCGGGAAGGGCCCAACAGTTCTTAAAAGGGGGAAATAATCTTTGAATGAGTAAAATTTCCCAAGATTGATGATGGAGACGAAAGACGGCCACATCAGCGGCGGCGCTAAAAAACTGATACTTTCCGAACTTGGCTTTACGCCGTTTCAGCCTTTTTTGCAAAGGCAGCTGCTTGTTCTTCTTCTGTTGCCAAGACGAGTTTCGGTTTTTCATTTTTTAGGATAACTCCGTCATTCACTACACACTCTTTGAGGTTGGGAATGCTGGGAAGTTCATACATGATGTCCAACATTGAGTGTTCGAGAATGGAACGAAGGCCTCGAGCACCTGTTCGACTCTTGAGGGCCTCTTTCGCAATTGTGTGAACAGCACTGTCATCAAAACTGAGTTTTACGTTCTCATACTCAAACAGCTTTTGATATTGTTTGATGAGAGCATTTTTGGGCTCAGTAAGAATGCGAACCAAAGCACTTTCATCCAACTCATCAAGAGTTGCTACAACAGGCAGCCTCCCAATAAACTCGGGAATCATTCCAAACTTAAGGAGATCTTCTGTTTGTGCTTTATGAAGAGGATTGCCTTTGGAACGCTCTTTTTCGGTCTTTACATCGGCTCCAATACCAATGCTGCGTTTGTGCATTCGACCTTCGACAATTTTATCTAGGCCGACAAACGCGCCTCCGCAAATAAAGAGAATGTTACTGGTGTCTACTTGCAAGAATTCCTGTTGTGGGTGTTTTCGTCCGCCCTTGGGTGGAACGTTAGCTCTGGTTCCTTCAATAATTTTTAAGAGAGCTTGTTGAACTCCCTCGCCTGACACGTCACGAGTGATTGATGGATTTTCGCCTTTTCGGGCAATCTTATCGATCTCATCGATGTAGACAATTCCCTTTTGAGCTTTTTCAATGTCATAGTCGGCACTCTGAAGAAGATAGAGAATAATGTTCTCAACATCCTCACCCACATATCCAGCTTCTGTAAGAGTAGTGGCATCTACAATCGTGAATGGCACTTTGAGCATTCGCGCAAGAGTCTGCGCCAAGAGAGTTTTGCCACTGCCGGTCGGCCCCATCAAAAGAATATTACTTTTCTGAAGCTCTACGTCAGCTCCACTGCCTTTTCCCGCCCCAATCCTTTTGTAATGATTGTGGACAGCAACCGATAGGGTTTTTTTGGCTTGGTCTTGACCAATCACAAATTCATCTAGCACAGCTTTAATTTCAGCTGGCTTTGGGATTTTGGCAGTGCCACCTCGTGTTTCTTCTTTGGCTGCCTCTTCTTTGATAATGTCGTTACAAAGTTCGATGCACTCATCACAGATATGAACCGTAGGACCAGCGATTAGTTTTTTTACTTCGCGCTGACTTTTACCACAAAAACTACATACTAAATTTCCAAAGTTTTCACTGTCTCTTCGACTCATCCTCGCCTCCAGTTTTTGAGAGGAGCTGTCTCACCTTAACTCTTAGCTCTTTTTTTCTGTTTCCTTACGTACGATCACATTGTCCACTAGGCCATAAGTTTTTGCCTCTTCAGACGTCATGTATCGATCGCGATCCGTGTCTCGCTCAATCGTCTCTAATTTTTGACCCGTGTGATGCACTAAAATTTCATTCAGCCTGTTTTTCAAAAACAAAATTTGTTTTGCCTGAATGGCAATATCTGTGGCCTGACCCTGAGCACCCCCCAAAGGCTGATGGATCATGATCTGAGCATGAGGAAGCGCATATCTTTTACCGGTGGTTCCCGCAGCCAGTAGAACGGCACCCATGCTGGCAGCCAGTCCTGTGCAGTAAGTGCAAATATCTGGCTTCACATACTGCATCATGTCGTACATTCCCAGGCCGGCCGATACGCTGCCACCCGGAGAGTTAATGTAAATATGAATGTCAGCTTCAGGGTCTTCAGACTCCAAAAACAACAATTGAGCAATTACCAGATTGGCTACCGCGTCATCAATAGCGGAACCGATGAAGATAATTCTTTCCTTTAACAAACGAGAATAGATGTCGAAGCTTCTTTCGCCACGGGGCGTTTGTTCCACAACAATCGGGACTAAGTAGTTGGAAACGCTTGCTTCAAGTTGGTTTGTGGGCGGAATTGAAAAACCGTTGGCCATAGAAAAAAGAGGGCCGGACATGGAAGACCTCCTCAGATAATTAAACTCTAGTCAGACGAGGCTGACAAGCCCCGCAGGGAAGTCCCGGCGCAGCGCTTAAACCAGCTCCGATCCTGGGTCATTTCTTCCCCCAGAGTCCTTATCGTCAGAATCTATGAATTCCTTACTTTTGCTTGCTCAATGAGAAAATCAAAAACTTGGTCGGTGAGTATTTCATCTTTGATTTTTTCCATCATCCCGCGACCAGAAAGAAACTTCTCGGCTTCTTCGACGGGTCTGCCCAGCTGAGTTGCTATTAAATTCAACCGAGTTTTCAACCTTTCGGGATCCAGGGAAATTTTTTCTTTTACTGCGACTTCGCGCAGAACAAGGCTAGTGCGAACCATTTTTTCAGCCCGCTTTTTCACTTCATCATGATCTTCTTTTTGAAGGGGTGGCATTTTCATTCCCCTTTTTTTCCAATCTTCTGCCATCCACTGTAATAGTTGCGCCGATTGGTTTTCTACAAAACTTTGGGCTACCTCGAACTTGTTGTTATCAATTAAATAGTCGACGATAGTTTGGCGCTCGTCCCGTCTTGCATCAGCTTCTTTTGTGGCCTGAATGTTCTGGCGGACTTCGTTCTTAATTACTTCCAGAGTTGCGCCTTCTTTGAGCTGTTTTGCAAACTCATCGTTTACTTCTGGCAAAACTCTCTTTTTCAATTCAAGCAGCTTGGTTTCGAACAGCGCTGTTTTTCCGGCCAAATCTTTTTCGGGATAATCTGCAGGAAAAGAATCCTCGATGACTTTGGCCTGTCCCACTTCCATCAAAAAAATTTCCTTCTCAAGATTGGGCAAAAGCTTATCCATTCCAAGCTCTACAGTGTAAGTTTTTGTTTCTTCTTTCTTATCAGAGCCTTTAATTTCATAGCCAACTTCTACCACAGCAAAGTTACCTTTTTCAGGCTTTCCACTTTCCAGCGGCTCCAGAGTAGAAAGTCTCTCTCTTAGATTTTCGAGCGTCTTGGTGACCTCTTCTTCGGATGCTTCAGGTTTTTTTCTCTGAAGTGGAATACTTTTGTAGTTTTTTAATTCGATTTCGGGCTGTACATCGAACTCAGCCTCAAAACCAAATGGCTTTCCTAAGGTTACTTCTCCCACTTTCACTTTGGGTTGGCTTACAGGATTTAATTTGGATTTTTCCAACGCTTCACTCAAGCCCACTTCGAGTAAGTGAGAGACAATGTCGCGCAAAATTTCTTCTTTGTATTTTTGTTTAATGAGATTTGCGGGCGCCTTTCCGGGACGGAATCCTGGGATCTTTGCAGCTTGCATATAGCGATTGATCACAGAAGGCTCATGATCGGTAATCGCATTCGCATTAAACTCCACGGTCAATCTGACACGGGTGGGACTCAAGTGGTCTACTTTTTTCAAATTTAAATCATGATTATGGGCGTGTTTTTCCTGCATACTCCCTGCCTTTTTAATTTTGGGGGTTTTACCACGGAGCTTCTAAGGGCACAACTTTCGATATCCAACTCGAAATCAGTCTTTTGGATTCAAAAACAAAGACTGTGTAAAAAGAAGGGCAACTCCAACCACTATCGCACTATCTGCAATATTAAAAGCAGGCCAGTGGCCCCAGGACTCAACATAAAAGTCCAAAAAATCAACAACATAGCCGAGACGGACTCGGTCAACCAGATTGCCGGCAGCCCCACAGATAATCAGGCTAAACGCCCACAAAGAAAGACGATCGTCTGGTTTTGCCCGGTAAAAAAGATACCCAAGAACAAAAATGGCAATGACGGGAATAGCTAGAAAGAAGGGCTCCCTAAAGGCTTCAGGCGCCGAGTGAAGGAAACCGAAGGCTGCGCCCTTATTTCTCACATAAGTAAGATTAAAAAACCCCTTCAGAACCGCGACAGATTCGCCCCACTTAAACCTATCCAGCACCGCTTGCTTAGTCCACTGATCGAGAATTAAACCAATCGCAAAAACACTCCCCAAAAATAAATACTTTCGTTGAAGAAGTTTCATACAATTCCTTCGCCCCTTTTTCTCAATCTCAAAGTACTCACAAAAACAAGTCCAACCCCAATCAAAATGGCCATATCGGCAATGTTGAAGGGGGGTGATTGCCACTGCCCCACTTGAATTCGCAAGAGATCAAGAACACTTCCAAACTCAATTCGATCGATCATATTACCCACAGCCCCGCCGAGTATGCTCGTTAGTGCCAATGAAGTAAGCATGTCGTTATCTTGGGACTTAATAAAAATCATAATAATCAGGAGCAATGCAAAAACTGGCACTGCAACAAAAAAGAGGTTTTGCAAAGACCCGGGCAATTTCTCTATCAGGCCAAATCCAAAACCATTATTTCTAATATGCGCCAGGGTTAACCAAGAAGACCACTGTTCAATTCCATCCACAGGCAGTCTAGCTCTCGTCAACCATTTGGTTAACTGATCGAGACTGACAATGAGGCCAACCAAAGAACACAATATGAGGTATTTCTGTTTCAAAGCGTAATCATTTTAACACATTGACAGGATCACTCAGAAACTTCTTCAAAAATTCTGAGGGGTGGTTTTCCTTCATCGGCATTGAGGAGGCGAAGATGTGGAATAGTAGCCTGTTGGTTTGTTTTTTCTAAGACCAGGGTATGTCTTTGTATAATCCCGGGTACCACTCCGAATCGAGGCGAAGGATCAACCTGATTGTACTCGAGCCGTGCATTAAATCCGGGTAAGTCCATCGTCCACTCCAAAAGACTGACCGTTTGCCCATTTTTTTTCCTGACTCGGCTCTGGGCATAAGGAGCATCCCAACCCGCAATCCCATGCTGCACTAATCTTCTGGAACCCGATAGTTCAGGGGACTCCAAATAATCACCAATGAACACATATGCTCTTCCACCCTCTTTCAGAAGCTGGTGATAGCTTCTTAGGCCCTCATCAACACGAGGAGAGTACGACATGACTCCATAAAGATCCGTAATAACGTCAGCAGGAGCAAATGAATGAGTCGGGATGTCTTCAAAAAACTGCCCGGTATGAACAGTTAGTTTGTCAATTTGAGGGGGAGTTCTTTCCATTTTAAAAGTAACCCCTGTTACATAACCGCGCTCACCTGGACGTTTACCGTGAAGTAATTTACTAGACTCGATGAGCGTTTTTGAATCTAAGTGTAGTCGTCTGGGCCGCCAGGAACTAGGTTGAGCGTTTTTAAGGACTGCTTCCACATCGAAAATTTTTCCATTAAAAAAATCCTGAATAGCAAAACCCTCTCCACTTCCGGCATCAATCCAATGTCCATCTGGAGACATCAAAGACAGGTCTCTTAAAACAGTTGCAGGAAAAGCTTCGGCATAACGAGCAAAATCACGCCGGGTCTCAAAGAAATTTCTACCAATATGCCGGTTTAAGTTTTCGAGTGCATTAACACAAGACTGGGTAGTCTCATGGGCTTTTCCCAGCAGGGAAAAGAAAAGAGCAACTCCGATGATAAGAATGATATTCGGCCCTCGTCGCATTCGAGAATTAGAATGCAAGGCTCAGGCCCAAATCTACGCTGAGTATCCTTGGGGAATACGATTACGGATTGTTCAATCGTTCAATCGCGATCAACCGCTCATTGAATTGAGAAAATCTTTGTTGGTCTTTGTCGACATCACTTTGTCGAGCAGAAATTCCATGCTGTCCACCACATTCATGGGTTGCAGCACTTTTCTCAAAATCCACACCCGATTAAGAGCCTCTTTATCCATTAGGAGCTCTTCCCTTCGGGTTCCAGATTTGTTGATATCGATACATGGGAAAATTCGCTTTTCCATGAGCTTTCTATCAAGAGTGATCTCTAGGTTTCCAGTTCCTTTAAACTCCTCGAAAATCACTTCATCCATTCTGCTACCAGTATCGATTAGGGCGGTTGCCAGAATCGTCAAGCTTCCCCCGTTTTCAATTTTTCTCGCAGCACCGAAGAACCGTTTGGGCTTGTGAAGCGCATTCGCATCCACACCACCGGAAAGGATTTTTCCGCTCGGCGGAACAACTGTATTGTAGGCGCGTGCCAAACGAGTAATTGAGTCGAGAAGGATCACAACATCCTTTTTGTGCTCAACCAATCTTTTGGCTTTCTCAATAACCATTTCAGCAACTTGAACGTGGCGAGTGGCTGGTTCATCGAACGTAGAACTCACAACCTCCCCTTTCACATTCCGCTGCATATCGGTAACTTCCTCTGGTCTTTCATCAATCAACAAGACCATAACCACCACTTCAGGATGATTGCGGGTAATTGCATTAGCAATTTCTTGCATCAACATGGTTTTACCGGCACGAGGCGGAGCAACAATCAAACCTCGCTGACCTTTGCCAATCGGAGTGAGCAGATCAATCACTCGCGTGGAATATCTTTTCGGATCATATTCCAGATTAAATCGTTCATGAGGAAATACGGGCCTAAGATTGTCGAACAAAATTTTATCTCGAGCGACTTCGGGCTCCTCGTGATTTACTTTCTCAACCTTTAAAAGCGCAAAGTAACGTTCGGAATCTTTGGGGGGGCGAATTTGACCCTCAACGGTATCCCCTGTTCGAAGCATAAATCTTCGAATTTGAGAGGGGGACACGTAGATATCATCTGGACCCGGCAGATAGTTGTAATCGGCCGCTCTTAAAAAACCAAAACCATCCGGAAGCGTTTCTAAAACACCTTCACTGTAAACTTGTCCATCTTGTTCCGTTTGGGCTTGTAGGATGGCAAAAATCAATTCTTGCCGACGCATTCCGCCTGGAGACTCAACACCCAGGGAACGGGCGAGTTCAGCGAGTTCGGAGATGGGTTTCTCTTTAAGCTCTTTTAAGTGCATTTAACTACCTCACTTCAGTTTTGGATTGGTTTCAAAGAGTAGAACATTCGAATAGTCTATATTTGCTAGCCTGCCGAGAGCTTTTTTACATCAGCTCTTTGTTGTTGGTCTTTAATGAAGACTTCAGTCTAGCGGCCTAGACACTTAATCAAATTATGGTCTAGTTGGGACGCTCTACTTCTAGGAATATTTGGGTGGTGTGTCAACTTAAAAAGGGGTGGCGTTTGCCACCCCTCTTGAGACCTACAATCCTTAGGCGTTACCTTTTAATTTACGAACCATCGTGGCTTGAGGACCTTTGGGGCCGTCCACCATTTCAAACTGAACTTCTTGTCCTTCAGTTAAAGACTTGAAGCCCTCGCCCTCAATCGCGGAAAAGTGCACAAATACATCCGCACCCCCTTCTTGTTCAATGAAGCCGTAACCTTTGTTGTCGTTAAACCATTTAACGAAGCCTTGAAGCATACCTAGTTGTCCTCCTAATTTTGGGTCCAAAGAAGCTCCACGTGGCTCGCTCACAAAAACTTTGCGTTCAAACCAAACCCATAAAGCGTTGAGTCTTAAGGATCCCCCCTAAATATGAAATCATTCTCTAACCAGTAAGGAATGAATTCATACCCATACAAAAGATGATCTGAAACTAGCTCCGCTGTGTCAAGCGCCTTCAATGACATGAAACGTCAATAACTTGTACTTAATTTTCAGCAGAGTTCACCTTAGAATACTGAGATACCCAGTAATTAACTTTTCACCTTTTTCTCATCTAAAAAATGCTCTTCAAAAAAAATGGCAAGGCGAGTCATAGGTATAGCACGGCAGACGCAGGCGTTTCTTTGAAAGAAACACCCGTTTGGAACGATTTATCCAAGCTCTTCTGGTTGGTAGTCGCGATTTTTACGTTCGTTGCCCTGATCAGTTACAACCCCACAGATCCTTCTTGGAGTACTTGGTCTTCTCAGTCTCAATTTAAAAACTGGATGGGACGATCGGGAAGTATCCTTTCGGATGTTCTCTACCAACTTTTCGGTGTCGCTTCTTTTTTGCTTATTGCTCTCATGCTCAGAGCCACTCGAAAAACCCAAAGTGAGTCGGACTTTAATTTGGGGCGCTTTTGGTCGGTTACATCTTCTGTAGTCTTTGTTTTTTCTGTAAGCGCTCTCATACAAGCTCTTATTCCTAAACACCTACTTCCCTGGAAACTGACTTATTCCGGAGGGATCACCGGTCAAATTAATCTTTCACTTTGGAAGTATTTAGCTGGAACCTGGGGTGCTTTTCTAATTGTTTTTGTTCTAGCGTTGGCATCCACCATTCTTCTGTTTCGCTGGAAAGCAATTACTCAAGCGGCTCTCCTATTGCAGCGGATGAAGTGGGAAGCCCGAGAAAAAGGAGTTACCTTTTTCAAAGCCGCGCTGGCAGGCGCTTTGGAGAAAGTAAAAACTCTCAGAAAGAAAACTCCCCCCATTTCTACTCCATCAGCTCCGTCAATTGAATCGAAAAGCATGGCTCAATCTGCTCCTTCTCAGGCCCCCATACAAGAGACCGCAAAAAGGGAGCAAGTTCTGCCGATTTTTGCACCAAAAGAACCAGAGATTTCTACTCTTCCTGCAGAAGAAGACGAGGAGATCTTTTCTCTGATGAGCGTCAACCATCCTAGCGAAGGCCCGGGAAGATTAAGGGTGCCTACAGTTTCTGAAAATAAGCCCAAGAAAAAGAATCATGGCCCCTATCAGCTTCCTCCTCTTGCGATGCTTTCGGGAAAAGCCGAATCTCGAGTGAAGTCGGTAGATAAATCTTGGTACTTAGATAAAGCCAACATCCTTGTAGAAAAGCTTAAAGACTTTGGAGTTGAAGGAGAAGTGGTTCACATTTCTCCAGGTCCAGTGATCACCGTTTATGAATTTAAACCCGCAAGCGGTGTAAAGATAAAAGATATTGCCAATCTATCAGATGATCTGACTTTGGCTCTGAGTGTCCTATCTGTTCGTATCGTTGCGCCAATTCCAGGAAAACCGGTCGTGGGAATCGAAATTCCGAGCCCTCACCGAGAAATGGTGTTTTTCAAAGACCTCGTAGAAGAAACGCCCTTTTACAACGATGAAATTAGAATTCCGATTGCTTTGGGAAGACTTGCTTCCGGGGAACCTGTTACCGCGGACCTTGCAGCAATGCCTCACTTATTAGTGGCCGGTGCCACGGGGACCGGAAAATCTGTTTTTATTAACACTCTAATTTCAAGCTTGCTCTTTCGATTCACACCACAACAGCTGAAGCTGATTCTGGTTGATCCGAAAATGGTTGAGCTTTCTCTTTATGAGGGAGTTCCTCACCTGCTTCTTCCGGTCGTGGTTGACTCGAAAAAAGCCGCTCTTGCGTTGAGGTGGGCAGTCGATGAAATGGAGAGAAGATACACGCTCATGCACCAAGCAGGCGTTCGGCACATCGACGGATATAACTCGCGACTCAATGAGATGAAAAACAAAGGGCAAACAACCGATGACCTGCAGCCAATTCCGTATATCGTAGTGGTTATTGATGAGTATGCAGATCTCATGGCGGTTGTTCCCAAAGACGTTGAGCTTTCGATTGCTCGACTTGCACAGAAAGCCCGTGCCAGCGGAATTCACTTAGTTCTCGCAACACAACGTCCTTCTACCGATGTGGTTACTGGGACCATCAAGGCAAACTTCCCGAGCAGAATTTCGTTCCGGGTAGCCTCCTCAGTAGACGCAAAAACCATTTTGGATCGCACGGGGTCCGAAAGACTGTTGGGTCATGGCGACATGCTTTTCCATTCTGCGGGATTTGCAACTTTGAAGCGTATGCAGGGAGCTTTTATTGCGGATGCGGATGTCAACAGAGTCGTGGACTTCCTCAAGTCTCAAGGAGAACCGGAATATGACGAAAAAATCCTTCAAGCCTCTGAGCAAGGAGACACGGACTTCGGTAGCGACGGAAGCGATAGTGATGAAGGCCGGCTCTACGATCAGGCAGTCCGTCTAGTTACAGAGAAGGGGGAAGCGAGTATATCGCTCATCCAACGACATCTTCGGATCGGTTACAACCGAGCAGCGATGCTCATGGAACAATTGGAAAAAGAGGGGGTTGTTGCACCTTCTACAGGAAATTCCAAACGAAGAAGCGTTTTAGTTAGCTCAATTTAGTCTTTCTTTAATTCAGCTTTGTTCCTGTGCTACTCTGAGCTCGTGTTGAACTTCCTATTTATTCTTTTTTTTCTTGGTGTTTCTTTTTCCTCGAGCTCGGTTTGCTTATCCACCCCAAACTCCTCTCACCTGATTGATTCCATTCAAAGTCAGTGGGACAAAGTACAGAGCTACCAGGCTGACTTTAAACAAACGATTGTTTCCAAAACCTTGGGAACACGAGAGGAAAGCCAGGGAACTCTACAAGTAAAGAAACCGCGCAAGCTGCGCTGGGAAAGCCTTTCTCCCCAAAAATCTACCCAAATTCTCAACGAGAATGAGCTCTGGCAGATTCGTCAGAATCGCAGACGAAAGACTACCCAAGTAGAATATTATTCAAACATTTCCAAGGTATTGGACGCGCGGTCTTTAGCCTTTCTTTCGGGAAGCATAAACATTAAAAAGAGCTATAAATACAGGGTTTTATCTGATGGCCCCCAAAAGGTGCTCCTAGCGTTGTCACCGCTAGCCGGGGGAGACGAGACCTATCTTGCGGAAATACTTAAACCCGGCTATTATCTCGGCGCGTTAAAAATGGAAAGTCCGGAGAGTGAAAGCCGGATCGAGTTTTCAAACATTCAAACGAACGTACCTTTATCGGATTCGCTTTTTCAATTTGAACCGGGTCCCAAAGATATCGTTCACAAAAATTAGAGGCCCCTATGCCATCATTCGATATCGTGGTGAAAACAGATCTTCAAGAAGTGGATAACGCTGTAAACCAAGCTCAGAAGGAACTGTCTCAAAGATATGACTTCAAAGGCAGCAAGAGTAAAATCGATTGGGACAAAAAAGCGGAGATTGCTGTGTTGGGTGATGATGAGTACAAACTCAAAGCAGTCCTTGAAATTCTGGAAGGAAAATTTGCCAAGCGAGGCATTTCACTAAAGAACGTAACTTATTCGAAAATAGAACCTGCTTTTGAGGGAACTGTCCGACAAAAATTAACTTTGGCTCAGGGAATCCCAGCAGAAAAGGCCAAAGAAATTAACAAGCTCATAAAAGACAGCAAAATAAAAGTTTCCTCTCAACTACAAGAAGAACAGGTACGGGTTACCGGGAAGAAAAGAGACGACCTTCAAGAGGTCATCACTCTGGTAAAACGCACTGATCTGGGCCTGGATTTTCAATTCCAAAATTTTCGAGATTAGAATGCATTCGGTTGTAGAACGAAAATCTATTTTTTTTCAAAGTCTTGGTTGTGTAAAGAACCTGGTAGATGCCGAAGTGATGTTGGGTATCACCAAAGAACATCATTACGACTTTGTAGAAGAGCCTCAGCAAGCAGAAGTTATCGTGGTTAACACGTGCAGCTTTATTAATGAGTCAAAGAGAGAGTCAATTGATGCCATCCTCGACATGGCCGAACACAAAAAAGCTGGAACCTGCAAGAAGCTCATCGTAACGGGCTGCTTGGCGCAACGATACAAAGCCGATCTCAAAGTATCTTTTCCGGAAGTCGATGCGTTCGTTGGAACGGGTCAGTATCACAAAATTTTAGAGTTTATCGAAGGAAAAAAAGAAGATGATTTTGAGTTTCGACATCCAAAATATCTTCACAACGAAAATACTCCTCGAATCAATACGCAACCATTTTTTAGGGCCTACCTCAAAGTGTCTGAGGGCTGCATTAAAGGCTGTGCATTTTGTATCATTCCCCGAATTCGCGGAACTTTAAGAAGCCGAACGATCCCTTCGTTAATTACCGAAGCAAAGACTTTAGTGGCGTCCGGAGCTGTTGAGCTTAATCTTATTGCGCAGGATCTCACCGACTATGGCCGTGATCTGGGTGATGGAACAACCTTAGAAGGCTTATTGAAAGAACTGGTGAAGATCGAGGGGTTAAGATGGATTCGGATGCTCTACTTGTATCCTGATGAAATGTCGGACGAACTCATCGAGCTGATCGCAACTGAAGAAAAAATCTGTAAATACATTGATACTCCGGTCCAACACATTAACGATCGCATGTTGAAACTCATGAACAGAAAAGTTAAAGGCGATCAAATTAGGGAACGCTTGTCTAAGTTGCGCGCTAGAATTCCCGAAGTTGCGATTCGAAGCACAGTCATTGTGGGTTATCCAGGTGAAACAGAAGAAGAGTTTTCAGAGCTGGTCGAGTTTGTGAAGCAGGCACAGTTTGATCACCTTGGAGTTTTTTCATACTCTCACGAAGAGAATACAGCTTCGTATCTGTTACCCCAGCAACTAGATGAGAAAACTAAAGAGCGTCGAAAAAATGAGTTGATGGAAGTACAGATGGCGGTTTCTCAGCAAAACCTTGCTCGTAAAGTAGGCCGAACAGTACCGGTGCTCGTTGAAGGGGTGTCAGAGGAATCGGAATTTTTGTTAAAAGGCCGGCACCAAGGCCAAGCACCCGACATTGATGGCTATGTGTTACTTCGATCGGGCGATGTCAAAGTGGGCGAAATTCACCCAGTAAAACTAGAACAATCGATGGAATACGATTTCATAGGGCGCGCGGTTCCTGCTTGAAAACCTTTAGGCTAGTAATTCTTTTTTTTAGCTTTCCATTATTTGCGGACTACGCTTGGCTTCCCTCCCAAGAGAACCTGATCATAAAAACTGGCTGGGAGATTTTTAAGACCCATGAAAATTTTGATGCTTTTAATGAAAGACGGGACTTAATCACTGGGTCGGTTCCCTCCAGTCTGGTTCAAAATAAATTCACTCTAGACCTTGAGTACGGTCTCAGCGAGCAATGGGCTACCTATATGAGAACAGGGCTCCTCAGCGCAGTGATTTCCCAAAACTCGTCTGGCTCGGGCCTTCTTTCAACGAGCGGTTTGTTCGATACGTCTTTTGGATTCAAATGGCGAACGGCTTCAGCTAAGCCAGTAATAGCACTCGAAGGTGGGATTATTATCCCTCCCTATTCGGTGGAACAAGATCTTCCTGAAAAGTTGGCAATTGGAGATGGGGTGGCAGGAGCCCTTCTTCGGCTACATGCTGGTACAAAAGTAAAACGCTTTGTTTTCTCCGTTTCGCCGGGACTTGTTTTTCGGTTTGGTGGATTTGCTAATCAAGCCCTTATTGAAGCAGCTTGCTCCGTGGTCTTTAAAGACTTTTTTGTTCGCCTTTTTCAGAGCACCCAACTCTCGTTAAACAAAGAGACCACTCAAAATCCCTTTCTTAACAGTGAAGTGGGTAGTGGCGGTTCTTTTTCTCGACTGTCAACTCAGCCTGACTTGCTCAGTCTTGGATTGAGAATCGGAGCAAGGCTTTCTCCTAAATTTAGAACTGAAGCGTTCTTCTCTCAAACTCTTTGGGGAAGTGAAGCTGCAAATGGTTTTTCGTTTGGTCTCAGCCTTGTAACGTTACTTGATTTTTTTGTTCCTGATACGAGAGAAAAAATTAAAGAAGTTCCGTTCAATTCGGAGCAAGAACCGGAAAAAGATTCCGACTTGTAGATCACTTTTTGGCAAATCTGGCATAAAGCCAGAACGACAACCCGAGAAAGACAAAATTGGGCGCCCAAACTCCCATCCATGGAGCTACCCCACCTGTAAGCGCGTAAGAACTTGCCCCCACGTAGGCCAACCAATAGACCGTCCCCATCAGCAGACAAAGAATGATTGCTGCACTTCGTACCCCTCGCTGAGTCACGAGTCCAATCACAAAACCAAGCACCGAAAAGACGACGCAGGCAAAACTCAAAGAAAATCTTCTGTGGGCTTCGACCAGCAATTGGCGATATGCGGGCAAGTCGGCTCTTACTTCCTCGAGCCGTTGAAGCAATTGAGTAAAATTGTAAGAAGGCGGGCTGTACTCCCGCCATCCATCACCCGCCGTTCCAAGATCAAGATTGATGTCATAAACATCAAAATCAATTTTCTTTTGAGGTCCTGCTGGGTCTTTTTGGTCGATATATATTGAACCGTCACTTAACCGCAGAGTAAGGGTTCCAACTTCAGCATCGGTCCTCAAAAGACCAGCTTTTGCTGTAATCGCAAGTGGGTGGGACTCTTCTCGCTCGTCGTAAATAAAAACTTTTTTCAGCTCATTCTTTAATGGCGTAATGTGCTCCGCCAATACCACTAATCCAAAAAAACCCTCTTGAAATACCCCGGGTCTCATTTGCGATATTACTTTTTCGCTACTCACTTTGGTAATCATCAACTCAAAAGCCCTGTTTCCGCGAGGAACCGTATAAAGCGACCAGTAGGCACAGAGCACGGTAACTACAATCGATAACACTCCCAAAGGATAATAAACCTGTGGCAAGCTGACCCCGCTGGCTTGAAGAGCCAATATTTCCCCTTCAGAGTTGAGTCGAGAGATCCCCATCAATACGGCAAATAGAAATGCTATGGGAACAGCAATGGGCAAAAAAGAAAGAAGCAGATAAAAACTAATCTTGAGGACCTCGATCAGCCCCACCTGATGAACGACCAGGAACTCACTGAGACGGATTGCCTGAAACATCAACATGATAAATAGAAATACGGCGGTACCGACAGCAAATGTAGGCAACACTTCCCTTAACAAGAGCTGAGTGAGTTGAGGAGGCAATCCCAAGATTCGTCTTTCGGACATAAAGGGCATTATAGCTGAGTTTTGTTAGAGTCTTGACTGAGAATTTGCGTAACAGGATGAGGAACTATATAAGAAAACCGATGGACCAAGAAACCTTGTTTTCGACAGACCGCAGCCAGGTCCCCCTTGCAGAGCGTGAAAGACCGTCTTCGCTGGAGAGCTTGGTGGGCCAGGGGCATATCCTAAATGACCGCTTTCGTCGTATTCTTGAAACAGACCGGTGGTCTGGCTTTATTTTTTGGGGGCCCCCCGGAACCGGAAAAACGTCTTTGGCCCGAATCATTGCTGGCTTTACCCGCAGACGTTTTCATGTCCTTTCGGGCGTCACTTGTGGCGTGAAGGAAATTAGAGAGATTCTAGACATCTCCAAAAGTGCTTTTCGGTCAGGTGATCTTGCTCACATTCTTTTTATTGATGAGGTTCATCGCCTCAATAAAGCTCAGCAAGATGTTTTGCTTCCTTTTCTCGAAGACGGCAGCATTCGGTTTATTGGCGCCACCACAGAAAATCCGTCGTTTGAAATCAACAATGCGATTGCTTCACGTTCAGTGGTTTTTCGATTTAATTCATTGGATACAAAAGACCTTGTCTTGCTCTTAAAGAGAGCCTCGAAAAAATCGGGAGATTTTGAAGAGGGAGTCCTCGAACAAGTTGCTCGGGTTGCTGGTGGGGATGCGAGACGAGCACTGAACCTCTTGGAACACTTAAGTTTGTCTTGCCAAAAAGATGAGCGGATAACCTTGGCTGCTTTTGAGAAACTCTGTGAAACCCAATCGCTCTATTATGACAAACACGGTGACGCTCACCACGATACGATTTCTGCCTTTATTAAAAGTGTTCGGGGCAGCGATCCAGATGCAGCAGTTTATTACTTGGCTCGAATGTTAGAAGCCGGCGAGGACCCACTGTTCATAGCAAGACGAATAATAATTTTGGCATCAGAAGATATTGGAAATGCCAATCCTGCAGCACTGATGGTGGCAACTAGCGCTTTTCATGCTGTTCACGCCATTGGGATGCCTGAAGCACGGATTGTGTTATCACAAGCTGCTACTTATTTGGCGTGTTCTGAGAAAAGCAACCGAAGTTACAATGCGATCAATATGGCCCAAGAAGAAGTCAAAAGATCCGGTCATCAAGAAATTCCGGCTCATATAAAAAATGCCCCGACTCATTATATGAAGAGCTTGGGACACGGAAAGGATTATGAGTACCCACACGACTATCCCGGAGGTTGGGTTAAATGCGATTATTTGCCGGCGAGTTTGCGAGACAAAAAGTTTTACATTCCCTCAGTAAACGGAAATGAAAAAAAGTTCATTGATTTTTTAAAGCAGAGAAAAGGCCTCTAGTTACATGAAAAATCTTAATCCTGCGTTTCCACTCACATCAACTAGGGCTCCAGGCTTGTAGAAATTAATACTGTACGCGTTGGCCTCTAACTCAAAAGCAACTCCCTTACTAACTCTCCAACGCACACCAAAGGCAACTTGTCCGGCAAGACCGGTTCGTTGATCTTCTCCAGGGGTCGTCGTGTTCGTATTGAGATCCGTATAGTCCCAAGTTCGCAACGTTTCGGCGTACCCGGCGCCAAAGTAAAAAAATGGAACAAAAGTTGATCGCTCACCTGCAAGAGCGATATCGAGACCTGCCGAATAGACAGCAGTCTGAACCTTTATATTAGTCAGCACATCGAGGGCACTCAGCGTGAGCATATTCTGATACTGATTTTGAAGCGTATACCTTCCCTCGATTCTAACTTGAGGAATCAACATAATCGCAATTCCGGTGGAGCCGGAAAGAGACTGTAAGTACTGTTGGGCCCCTAAGTTGGTCTTGCTGTAGGATGCCTTTCCAAAAAACTCCAACGCAGACGACGCCCCCTGAGAGGGCAAAGAAAACAAGACAAAGCTGCACAGGGCCAAACTTATTCGACGGATTGTGATTCTCATATTAGTATTGTAAGGCAGTCTTGATTTTTCAGAAAGGGCACCGATCCATCATGTCGACTCTTTTTACAATGCAAGCAATCAATCTCTATGATTCCATTCAGATAAAAAGTGTCCGTTCACTGCTCTCAGGCAAGGTAGTCTTCAGCTCTCCTCAGGAAATTGTTTTTCAATACGGCGAAAACAGTTTTTTATTCGTTTATCGTTTTGGGTCCATTGTTTTTTTTGGGCTTTCCAATGAAGAAATTGACCGGGAAATCAGTAAAGTCAAAGCTACTCTTGGCCCTGGTGTTGGAAGTCCAACCACGGAAACCTATCAAGTGGTTATTGGAGACTCTGGTAATCGAGTGGAATTTGAGTATGTAGAGCTGAAAAAACTTACGATTGAACAGTTAAGATTGGCAGCTGTAAGTGTGGCTCAATCAGCCGGAGTTGAGTATTTTGAGATGATGACCGATCGGCTCCTCTATGAAACTTCACGACTCATGGAGAAGTTATCCCGAGTGGGTTCAGTTCCCCTGCAAACTCGGCCGATCTTGAAAATCATTGGTTCGATTGCAGCCACTCGGCAAAACATCATCAGTAATATGTCGATTTTAGATCCGCCCGAGGAAACCTGGAAAAGCAAGGAACTGGAAAAGCTGCACAGAGAACTTCAGGCAAATTTTGACATCGATGTCCGGTTTAAGACGCTCGACAGAAAACTTACGCTTATTCAAGACAATTTGGAGATCTTAAGCGGTCTCGTCACAAGTCGTCGTTCGACTCTGTTAGAGACCATGATAGTCTGTCTCATTATACTGGAAATAGTACTGCTGTTGTGGCGTCCTTCTCAGTAATTTCCGTCGTCATCGTCCCGCCGATTACCATAGCCTCTGTCTTGGTTCCGGCCGCCTCCTCGACGACCACCGC
>RFNO01000020.1 GCA_009927165.1 Pseudomonadota bacterium | reverse complement strand
GATTCGAATTCGGTTGAAGGCGTTTGATTGCAAGTTGTTGGATCAATCGGTTTCCGAGATTGTAGACACTGCTCGTAGAACGGGTGCAAAAATCGCAGGGCCAATACCTCTGCCAACGAGAATAAATCGTTACACGGTTTTGCGTTCCCCTCACGTAGACAAAAAATCTCGAGAACAGTTTGAGATTCGTACACACAAACGACTCATCGATATTTTAGAACCCACTCAACACACAATCGACTCATTAATGAAACTTGATTTGTCGGCTGGGATTGATGTGACCATTACGTTGTGAGGTTTGTGAAATGCCATCTCTACCAATTTATGACATGAAAAAAGAGAAAGTGGGTACTCTAGAGGTAAGCGACTCTGTTTTCGCTGCCGAAGTTAAACCCCATCTTCTGAACGATGCTGTTCGAGCCCAAATTGCTTGGAGGCACGAAAACAAGACAGCTAACTCATTAACTCGTTCTGAAGTTCAGGCTTCCGGAAAGAAAATTTTCCGACAAAAAGGCACTGGACAAGCTCGACATGGTGATATCAAAGCCCCTATTTTTGTGGGTGGCGGTAAAGCTCACGGTCCTCGACCACGACGAGTAGTTCATAAGATTAACAAGAAGGCAATGAAAGGAGCATTGGTAAGTGCTCTTTCCTTGAACCAAAAACAGGACAGGCTGTTTATTGTTGATAAATTGGAGCTCAAGAAACTGAGCACAAAGGAAGCGGGTTCCTGCTTAAAAGCTTTCGGCTTGGACAAAGCTTTAGTGATTACTTCCAATGACGGAGATAATGAAAAGTTTTTCGTTCAGAGCATTCGCAACGTTAAAGGCGTAAAGTGCCTGAAACCTGAAGGCATCAATGTATTTGATGTTCTGAAATTCCGAAATTTGGTGATTTCTAAAAAAGCAGTTCAGAAAATCACGGAGCGGTTAAGCCATGCATAACATTTTGAAAAGACCCATCATCACTGAAAAGAATACTCTCCGAGTTCATTTGCAAAATGAGTATGCCTTTGAAGTTCCGATGCCAGCTAATCGGACGCAGATTAAGCAAGCTGTAGAACGCTTGTTTAAAGTCAAAGTTTTACGGGTAAACACTTTGGTCTGTCGAAAACCTGCTCGCAGACTCGGTAGAATACCTGGGGAAAGAAAGCTCTGGAAAAAAGCCATTGTGAAACTGAAGGAGGGCGACAAATTAGATTTTGTTGCTAGCTAAGTAATATGCCGATCAAAAGTTTTAAACCAACTACTCCTGCAAGAAGATTTTTAACTCAGGTAGATTACTCTGAGCTCTTAAAAAAGCGTCCTGAGAAGGGCCTTATTCAATCTAAGCCAAGCACTGGCGGTAGAAATAATAAAGGGCGAGTAACGAGTCGATTCAGAGGGGGTGGACATAAACGCCACTACCGACTGATCGATTTCCGTCGGGATAAGAGAAACGTACCAGCTAAAGTGGTTGGGTTGGAATATGATCCCAATCGCACAGCTCATATCGCTCTGCTCAATTATGCAGATGGAGAGAAAAGATACATTTTAGCGCCAGTTGGTTTGAAAACGGGAGATACTGTTATTGCTGCAACGAATGCAGACATTCAAGTAGGAAATTCCCTCCCCTTAAGCAAAATCCCAGCTGGTACTACTCTTCACAACGTTGAACTAAGACCAGGTGCTGGCGGAAAAATGGGAAGAAGCGCAGGCTCCATGATCCAGCTAGTCGGTTTTGAAGGTGGCTATGCGCAATTGCGTATGCCCTCAGGAGAAATGCGCATTGTCTCCGAGGATTGCTGGGCTACCGTAGGTCAAGTTGGAAACCTCGAGTATGAAAATGTTGTTTGGGGTAAAGCAGGCCGTATGCGCTGGCGTGGATTTCGTCCTCATAACCGAGGGGTTTCTATGAACCCTGTGGATCATCCACTTGGTGGGGGTGAAGGAAAGAGCTCTGGGGGTCGTCATCCAGTTTCCCCCTGGGGTCAAAAAGCCAAAGGTCTTAAAACACGTAATTCAAAACGCACTGATCGGTTCATC
>RFNO01000053.1 GCA_009927165.1 Pseudomonadota bacterium | reverse complement strand
GACTATTGTTCCTGAGCTGATTGGGTTGACCTTTGCAGTTCATAATGGTCGGAAATTTCACTCTGTTTATGTTTCTGAAAACATGGTCGGCCACAAGTTAGGGGAATTTGCTCCTACAAGAACCTTCCACGGACACTCAGGAGACAAGAAAGCTAAAGTGGAGGAAGGGGCTTAATCATGGAAGTTAAAGCAAAGTTACGATACGCCCGAATGACCGCTAGAAAAATGCGACTCCTTGCAAATCTCTGCAAAGGTTTACCGGTCGAAAAGGCATCCTACCAGCTTAAGTTTTCTCCCAAGAGAGGGGCTAAAATAATGTCTGGTCTTTTGGATTCTGCGATTGCGAATGCAAAAGAAAAAGGCGGAATTGATATCGACAATCTTTTTGTAAAAAACATCTTAGTAGACACAGGCCCGATGCTAAAAAGATTTATTCCCCGATCTCAGGGACGAGCAACACCAGTGTTGAAAAGAATGTGTCATGTAACAATGATTTTGGACGAGGCAAGATAACGTGGGTCAAAAAACACATCCAATTGGGTTCAGATTAGGCGTCAATAAGACTTGGGTTTCTCGCTGGTACTCCGGTCGTGATTACGCAAACTTCTTGCACGAAGACTTAAAAATTCGTGATTTTTTGAAGGGGAAAGTAAAGCACGCGGGTGTATCTCGGATTGATATTGAGCGAGTAGCTGGAAAAATTAAATGCAATATCCTGACAGCACGACCTGGAATCGTGATTGGTAAAAAAGGAACTGGGATTGATCAGCTGCGAGCAGAAACTCAAAGGCTGTCTAAATCAGAAATTTTTATCAACATCATGGAAGTACGAAAAGCTGAAGCCGATGCTCAGTTAATCGCTGAAAGCATTGCCGATCAGTTGATCAAGCGAATTGCTTTTCGTCGCGCCATGAAAAAAGCGATGAGCCAAGCATTTAAGTTTGGCGTACAAGGCATCAAAATCCAGTGCTCTGGTCGTTTAGGTGGGGCGGAAATTGCTCGCGTAGAGCGTTATGCTGAAGGCAGCGTTCCTCTCCATACTCTGAGAGCAGACATTGATTTTGGTTTTGCTGAGGCGCTGACCACTTACGGCCAAATCGGGGTAAAGGTTTGGGTTTATAAGGGCGATGTTCTTCGAAGAAGAAGAATTGAGCCTATTAAAGAAGTCGCTAAAGAAGCAGTTGAAGGTTAATCATGCTGAGTCCAAAAAGAGTTAAATATAGAAAAATGCAAAAAGGCCGGATGATGGGCAAAGCCTATCGCGGCTCTGACTTGAACTTTGGTGAGTTTGGCTTGCAAGCTACCGAGTGTGGCAGAATCACTGCCCGACAGATCGAAGCTTGCCGAGTCACCATCACCCGACACGCTAAGAAGGTCGGGAAAATGTTCATTCGTATTTTCCCTGATAAACCAGTTTCCAAGAAACCTGCTGAAACCCGCCAAGGGGGAGGGAAAGGTTCTCCTGAATACTGGGTTGCAGTGATTAAGCCAGGACGAATTTTATTTGAAATGGAAGGCGTGGACAGAGCAACCGCTGAACGAGCATTTACTCTTGCTGCCCACAAATTACCAGTAAAGACTCGGATAATTGAGCGAGGAGCACATCTCTAATGGACGCACAAGAATTAAGACAGCTATCGGCAGAAGAGCTAAAAGGCCGTATTAAACAGGGGCAAGAGGACTTGTTTCGCGCCCGCTTTAAAGGTCAAAGCTCAGAAGCGCGTGACACAAGTATTTTCAAGAAGATCAGAAGAGATGTGGCAAGAGCCCAAACTGTGCTCACTCAAAAATTAAAAGGCATCGAAGTTCCTGCGGCTAAAGCTGTTGAAGCTAAGACTGCCAAAGCGGTTGTAGAAGACAAAAGGTCGACTGCGGCAAAAAAGACTAAAAAAGGGAGTAAGGCGTAATGACTACCGAAGTTCGCCAAAAAAGAAATAAGCAAGAAATTCGCGGCATTGTTACCAGCGATAAAATGAACAAAACCCGCACTATTCAAATTGAGAGAACTTTGCGGCACTCGCTTTATCACAAGAATGTGATGCGTTCTTCAAAGATTTATATTCATGACGAAAAGAACGAGTCCAAAGTAGGAGATGTGGTTACCGCAGTATCTACTCGGCCTCTGTCTCGTCATAAGCAATTTCGTCTTTTGAAAATTGTGGAAAAGAGAGTTCAGCAATGATTCAGAGTGAAAGTTACTTAAATGTAGCCGACAATTCCGGCGCCAAGAAAGTGATGTGCTTCAAGGTCTTGGGCGGCAGCCGTCGGCGCTATGCAAATATTGGCGATATCATTGTCGTCACGGTGAAAGAAGCCTTGCCTACTTCAAAAGTAAAAAAAGGCGCTGTGATGAAAGCTGTGATTGTTCGAACAAAACGTGAAGTTCGTCGTCCAGATGGTTCCTTCATCCGTTTTGATGACAATGCGGCAGTTCTCTTAAACAACAACTTAGAGCCGCTCGGAACACGTATCTTTGGACCTGTAGCTAGAGAGATTCGAAAGCCCTCCAAAGACGGTTTTATGAAAATCATTTCGTTGGCCCCGGAGGTATTATGACGGGTCGTAATGTAGTACACGTAAAGAAAAATGATTTGGTCCAAGTTCTCTCTGGGAGAGACAAGGGCAAAACAGGCAAAGTCCTCCGTGTAAATAACAAACACGGAAAGATTATTGTTGAAAAACTCAACATGGTAAAAAGGCATACGAAAGCCACCCCAAATAAGCCAGGTGGTATTGTTGAGTCAGAACGCGGTATTCCAGTGGGTAAAGTTTTGCTTTATTGCGAGAAGTGTGGGCAAGGGGTCCGCACCCGAAATAAATCATTGGAATCAGGAAAAAAAGTCAGAGAGTGCACTCAGTGCTCGGCTCAGCTGGATAAGTAGGATTTATGGGCAGTACACCTAATACACCAAGAATGTTGGAACGCTTTCGTAAGAATGTTGTTCCAGAGTTAATGAAAGAGTTTCAATACTCTAATCCAATGCAGGTTCCTAAGTTGACCAAGATTGTTGTGTCAATGTGCTTAAAAGAAGCAACGGCCGACATGAAGGTCATGGAAAAGGCAATGGAAGAATTGGCTATGATCACAGGTCAAAAGCCTAAGCTCACTCGCGCTAAGAAAGCTATTGCTGCTTTCAAACTGCGCGCGGGAATGCCTCTGGGAGCAGTAGTCACTTTGAGAGGTCCAAGAATGTACGAATTCTTAGACCGTTTCACTAACGTAGCTTTGCCGCGTGTGCGAGACTTCCGAGGGCTTTCTCCTAACGGATTTGATGGAAATGGAAATTATTCTACCGGCATTAAGGAACAAATTATTTTCCCTGAAATCACCGTTGAAAAAGTAGATAAAGCTCGAGGGATGAACGTTATTTTTGTAACAACAGCTAATACAGACAAAGAAGGTCATCAGCTCTTAGAAAAAATGGGGCTGCCCTTCAGAAAGAAATAAAGGAGCAAATCGGATTTATGGCAACTACGGCAATGATGGTAAAGGCGAATCGCAAGCCGAAATTCAAAACGCGGAAGTACAACCGATGTCCCCGCTGTGGCCGTCCAAGAGCTTTCTTAAGAAAGTTCAAAATGTGCCGTCTATGTTTTCGAAAACTAGCCCTAAATGGCATGTTGCCTGGGGTAATTAAAGCAAGTTGGTAATTGATTATGATGACAGATCCTATAGCTGATTTTTTAACATGCGTAAGAAATGCCAGTAAGGCAAAGCAACGAAAGGTGGACGTTCGTCCCAGCCAATTGAAGCTTGCTATTGCAGACCTTTGGAAAAAAGGTGGCTTTATCCGCAATTACAAATTGTATCGAGAAAGCGACAAAGATACTGCAGGCATCTTACGTTTGTACTTGAAATATGTTGGAAAGAATCAACCAGTGATCCATGGAGTTCGACGTGTCAGTCGTCCTTCAAGACGCGTATATACCCGTAGCGATAAAGCACCGAAAGTCATGGGCGGAATCGGTATGGCAGTGTTGTCAACATCCAAAGGGGTGATGACGGATCAAATGGCTCGTGAAAACAAAGTGGGTGGCGAAGTCATCTGCACTATTTGGTAAAAAACTATGTCAAGAGTCGGAAAAAAACCTATCGTATTACCTGCAGGCGTGAAAGTAACCTTCAACGCCCCAGTGGTTGAAGTTCAAGGAAAAGGGGGACACTTAAAAAAGACCCTCCCCTCTTCTGTGAAAGTGGAAGTTCAAGGAAATGAAGTCCACATTAAAAATGTTTCGGAACAAGACACTGCAAAAGCTCTTCACGGCCTGAGTCGTACTCTTGTTCAAAACATGGTTATTGGAGTAACCGAAGGATATAAAAAGGAGTTAGAACTTCAGGGGGTCGGTTACAGAGCTCAGGCTCAAGGCTCTAAACTCAATATGACTTTAGGCTTTTCGCATCCAGTGGAGTTTCAATTGCCGGCTGGAATTTCAGCTCAAGTTGAAAACAATACTAAAGTAATTTTAAAAGGGGCAGATAAAGAGCTTTTAGGCTTTATTGCTGCTAACATTCGAAAGATTAAGCCACCGGAACCTTACAAAGGAAAAGGGATCCGTTACTTAGGCGAAAAAATTTCATTGAAACAAGGTAAAGCTGCGGGCGCTGGAGGCGGTAAATAGTTATGGCTAAAAAGATAACAAATAGAACGAATCCTCGTGCAGTGATTCGTCACAATAAAAAAATTCGCATTCGAAAAAAGATTAAGCTGCAACAAGGTGCTATTGCTCGATTAGTAGTTTATCGGAGCAACAAGTTTTTATATGCCCAAGTTGTTAATGACAGAAATGGAACAACCGTTGTTCAAGCAAACACTGGGGAAAAGCCTTTTGAAGGAAAATCTTCAAAAAACCTAGAAGCCGCTAAACACCTTGGAAAGCTTGTTGGCGAACGTGCTTTAGGGGCAAAAGTTGAGCGAATTCTTTTTGATAGAAACGGCTTTGAATATCATGGCCGAATAAAAGCTCTCGCAGAGGGCGCAAGAGAGGCAGGATTACAGTTCTAATGGCTTCCGAACGAATCAACACTGGCGAAATCGAATTATCTGAACGTATTGTTTACATCAACCGTGTGGCCAAAGTAGTTAAGGGGGGGCGGCGCTTTAGTTTCAGCGTGATCGTAGTTGTTGGCGACAGTAAGGGTCTAGTAGGAATTGGATTGGGGAAAGCTCGTGAAGTGCCCGAAGCTATCAGAAAAGCTGGGGAGTCAGCGCGTAAGAACATTATTCGCTTACCCCTTCTTAATGGAAGCTTCCCTCACGAAGTTATTGGTAAGTTTGGTGCAGCCTCTGTGCTCCTGATGCCAGCAAATGAAGGAACTGGAATTATTGCCGGGGGCGCCTGCCGCTCGGTTTTAGAAATGGCTGGAGTAAAAAACGCACTTACTAAGTGTTTTGGAACAAGCAATCCACATAATTTGGTACGGGCAACTTTAGACGGCCTAAAAAGAATGCGACAACCTGAAGATGTTCTAAGAGAAAGAATGTCTGAAGGAGCAGTTGCTTAACCGTTAGGTAAAAAACGATGGCAAAGAAAGTACAAGTTCAGTTGGTTAGAAGCGTAATTGGGTGTCCTCAATGGATGCGAACTGTGGTGCACACTATGGGATTACGCAAGCTTAACGACAAAAAGGTTTTTAATGATAACGGTGCGATCCGGGGTATGGTGAAGAAAGTTCCTCACTTAGTTAGCCTGACGGAAGCAAAGGAGTAGTCAGTCATGAGTCAGGACTTAGATTTGAACTTAGGTAATTTAGTCTCTGTTGAAGGTTCCAGAAAAACTCGTCACCGTGTGGCACGTGGTTTGGGATCAGGCTGGGGAAAAACTGCTGGTCGCGGTGGTAAGGGACAAACCGCTCGTGCCGGTAAAGGCCGTCCTCGAAACTTTGAAGGGGGCCAAACTCCTCTGGCACGACGTTTACCTAAATGGGGATTCAAGAGCCCAAATAAGGCTTTTTATGAAGTGGTAAATGTTGGAATTTTAGATAACCATTTTGAATCGGGCTCAACTGTTGATTCTGAGCAGCTTGCTGAAAAGGGCCTTATTAGGAAAGCTAGTAGCTCGCTCAAAGTTTTGGGTGAAGGGAATTTATCTAAAAAGCTAGTGGTTAAAGCTCATAAATTCTCCAAATCCGCGGTGCAAAAAATAAACTCTGCAGGGGGCAAGGCTGAAGAACTGAAATTGCCTGAACCTCAGCAAGAAAAAGCCTAATACAACAAGGAGACGCATCCAGTGGCAGCAGTCGAAGGTCTCACCAAAATACCAGAACTCCGTCGTCGTATCTTTTTCACTCTAGGGTTGCTCGCTGTTTACAGAGCTGGGTGCCATATTCCAGTTCCTGGTATCAACACTGATACATTATCTCGTTTTTTCCAAAGCAATCAGAACACTCTCTTTGGGATGCTAAACATGTTTTCCGGAAGGGCTCTAGAACATGCTTCGATCTTTGCTCTAGGAATCATGCCCTATATCAGTGCTTCTATTATTTTCCAGCTTTTGACTGTGGTGTGGCCTTATCTCCATCAGCTGTCAAAAGAAGGCGAGTTGGGTCGAAGAAAAATAAATCAGTACACACGATACGCAACAGTTGTTTTAGCAATGTTTCAAGGGTTTGGAATGGCCAGCGCTCTAATGAGTGCTGAAAGCGAAAGTTACGTGCTTCTCCCAGGCTTGCAGTTTAAATTTGTCGCTGTAATCACGTTAGCTGCGGGAACATCCTTCATCATGTGGTTGGGCGAGCAGATTTCTGAAAGAGGAATAGGTAACGGTTCATCTCTTATTATTTTCTCGGGTATTGCATCTGGAATTCCAGTTAGCGCTCAACAAACCTTTCAAATGGCACGCGATGGTCAACTGTCCCCTCTGTTATTAGTTATCATTTTGGCTCTGATGGTTGCTGTAATTGGCATCATCATCTGTCTAGAGCAGGGCCAAAGAAGAATTCCTATTCAGTATGCGAAACGACAAGTGGGAAGACGTCTCTATGGTGGGCAGTCTACACACCTCCCGCTTAAAATTAATACCAGTGGGGTTATTCCTCCGATATTTGCGTCTTCTTTGTTGATGGCTCCGCTTACTATCATTACTTTTCTTCCCCCTAGCGCTTTCTCTGATCAGATAAAAAATGCGCTCGGCAGAGGAAGTTTGATTTACTACTGTATGTATGTCGGACTGATCATTTTCTTCTGTTTTTTCTACACAGCGGTTGTTTTTAATCCTACCGAAGTCGCTGAAAACCTGAAAAAACATGGCGGGTATGTTCCTGGAATTCGTCCTGGGACCAACACAGCTGAATTTATAGACAGAGTTCTTACTAGAATTACTTACGGGGGGGCTCTCTACATTGCTTCGGTTTGCTTGCTCCCAGACTTACTCATTAATAAATTTAAGGTCTCTTTCTTCTTTGGTGGAACAACCTTGCTTATTTTGGTTGGGGTTGCTCTAGACACTGTGGCTCAAATCCAAACCTTCTTGTTAACCCGTGACTACGAAGGCTTTATGAAAAATGCAAAGCTTCGTGGACGAAGAGGTTAGTGTGAATATTACCGTCTTTTTAGGAGCCCCAGGCTCTGGAAAAGGTACTCAAGCGAAGATACTTTCAAGCGACGGGAAATACATACACTTATCGACAGGCGACATTCTAAGAAATGCGATAAAGACCCAAACCCCCCTAGGAAAAGAAGCTAAAGTATTTATGGATAAAGGTGAGCTTGTCCCTGACGCCACAGTAATTTCATTGATTGAAGACACTTTAAAAACTCTTTCTCCTGATGCGCAAATTATCTTAGACGGATTTCCAAGAACGGTCCCTCAAGCTGAAGCTCTAGATGCTAAGGGAACAACGAAAGTAAAATCGGCAATTTTTTTTGATATTCCCAATTCAGCTCTTATTGAACGGCTGACGGGACGAAGAGTCTGCCGAAATTGTGGGCAGCCCTATCATGTCAAACACATGCCCCCCAAAAAAGCGGGAGTTTGCGATGTTTGTTCAGGTGAAGTTTACCAGCGTTCTGATGACACAGAAGAAGTGGTTGTTCGACGTTTAGAAGTTTTCGGTTCTCAAAACCAAGGGCTTCTTGATTACTACTCCCGTTTAAACAAGCTTTGGAATTTGAGTGCGGACCGGTCACCTCAAGAAATTCAAAAAAGTTTGATAGAAGTTTTAAAATAATGGTTCAGATTCGTTCAAAAAGAGAACTCGCAGCTATGCGAAAGTCTGGAGAACTCACTTCGCGTGTTTTGTTTGAACTTACTAAACACGTGAAACCAGGAGTGAGTCTTTTGGAGTTAAATAATATTGCCGAAGAACTCACACTTTCGTTTGGAGCCAAACCGGCTTTCAAAGGTTATTTGGGATTTGCTCACTCACTCTGTACCTCCGTAAATGAACATGTCGTTCATGGAATTCCTTCTGAGAGAAAGTTAGCTGAAGGAGATGTGGTTGGTTTGGATTTTGGGTTAGTGTTTAACGGTTTTTTTGGAGATAGTGCAGTAACAGTTGGAGTTGGAAAAATTTCTGACAAAGCTCGGAAACTACTTCAGATCACAAAAGACTCCCTATATGCAGCTATTGACGCCTCTCGCGAAGGAAACACTTTAAAAGATATTGCAAAAGCGATTGAGCAAACAGTGAAACCCCACCAGTACGGGATTGTAAGGGAATTTGTGGGGCACGGGATCGGAACTCGACTTCATGAAGATCCTCAGGTAGCCAACTACGAAGCTGGAGCTTCAAATTTGAAGCTTAAAGCTGGGATGACTATCGCGATTGAACCCATGGTTAACGAAGGTACTCATCGAGTGAGAGTACTGGGAGACAAATGGACAGTAACTACTGACGATGGCGGACTATCAGCCCATTATGAGCATACGATTGCCATTACAGATTCCGAGCCCGAAATTTTAACTAATTGGACGATGGTTTTAGACGAAGCAAAAACAACTCAAGATATTGAAATTATTAAGAAAGGAGCCTATGGCCAAAGAGGATCTAATCCAAGTTGAAGGAACCGTCATCGAACCCCTGCCAAATGCCATGTTCAATGTTCAATTGGCAACGGGGCAAAAGGTGCTCGCTCATATTTCCGGTAAAATGCGCATGAACTACATCCGTATCTTGCCTGGAGATAAGGTAACGGTGGAACTCTCCCCCTATGATTTGACCCGCGGGAGAATTACCTACCGAGCTAAATAAAGAAGGGCTAAAAAACTCAAAAAACAGTAAATCAATGGAATTGACAACTTAATAGGTATTAGCCTAAATAGTGGACTCATTTAAAGAGGGTGTCGTGAAAGTCAGGTCTTCAGTTAAGAAAATTTGTAATAAATGTCGCGTATTTAGGCGAGGCGGGGTGGTTCGCGTTAACTGCGTCGATCCCCGTCATAAACAGAGGCAAGGATAATGGCTCGTATAGCGGGGGTTGATTTACCCAGAAATAAAAGAATTGAAATCGGACTGACCTATATCTATGGAATTGGCAGAAGTCGTTCCAACTCGATATTGAGAGCAGTTAACATTGATCCCAATACAAAAACGGATGTTTTGGGCGATGAAGATGTCAATCGTATTCGTGAATACATTGAAAAGAACTTTCCTGTTGAGGGAGAGCTTCGTCGAGTTGTAACAACTCATATTAAACGTCTTTTGGACTTACAAACCTATCGGGGCTTACGACACAGAAAAAATCTCCCCGTTAGAGGACAAAGAACTCACACCAACGCTCGTACACGTAAAGGTCCTCGAAAAACTGTAGCAGTTCGAAAACAATTAAAAGTAATGAAGTAACCTTTTATTTAGGAGTGGCAGGAAGTGACAACGCAGGCTGCGCCAGTTGATGGCGATAAAAAAGAATCAGCAGCGAAAGAACCCAAAAAGAAAAAAACTTCTAGAAAAGAAGTTCCAGTGGGAAACGCTTTTGTTCAATGTTCTTTTAACAACACAATTGTGACAATCACCGATCCCACCGGAAACGTTTTGTGTTGGTCTTCCGCTGGTCGCAAAGGTTTTAAGGGAGCTCGAAAAAGCACTCCGTTTGCTGCTCAGATTGCTGCTGAGGACGCAGCAAAACAAGCCATGGATTATGGAGTGCGATCCTTATCTGTTTATGTGAATGGGCCTGGAGCAGGTCGTGAGACTGCTTTACGAGGTCTTCAAGTGGCTGGTATTCGCGTGACTTATATTCGCGACACCACACCGATTCCACACAATGGATGTCGGCCACCCAAAAAACGAAGAGTTTAATTAATTAGGAGTTCAAATTGGCTAGGTGTACTACTTCAGTTTGTAAGTTATGTCGTCGCGAAAACATGAAGCTCTTTTTGAAGGGCGATCGTTGTTTTGGCGATAAATGTGCTTTTGAGCGTCGTGCTTATCCGCCCGGACAGCACGGACAACGCAGAACAAAACTTTCTGATTTCGGGTTACAACTCCGAGAAAAACAGAAAGTAAAACACATTTACGGAATGCTTGAGCGACAGTTCCGTATGTATTTTGACAAAGCAAACCGCAGCAAAGGCGCCACTGGTCACAATTTATTGCAACGACTTGAGCGTAGGCTTGATAACGTTGCCTATAGAATGGGATTTGGAGATAGCCGTAAAGAAGCCCGTCAGCTAGTGCTACATTCTCACTTTCTCGTGAACGGAAAGCCAGTAAACGTGCCTAACACAATCTTAAAGGCCAATGATGTCGTTTCCGTTCGTCCCAAGAGCCAACAACTGACTCCTATTCTGCGTTCTCTTGAAAATGTGAAAAAACGGGAAGTACCAGATTGGTTGGAGCTGAATGCAGCTGAATTCAAGGGGAAAGTAAAATATTTGCCAGAACGAGGCCAAGTCACTCTTCCCATCGAAGAAAATCTCGTTGTCGAGCTTTACTCAAGATAATTTTAAGGAGTAGTAAATGGAACTTAATCTTGCACCTAAAAATTGGCGCGGTCTTATTAAGCCTAAGGGCCTGGAAGTTGAGAGAGAATCCCTCTCTGAAACCTATGGGCGCTTTGCTGCAAAACCTCTAGAAAGAGGCTTTGGGACCACTATTGGCAACAGCTTAAGAAGAATTCTTCTTTCCTCTCTTCAAGGGGTAGCTGTTACTACTGTGCGAATTGATGGCGTCATGCACGAATTCTCAGCTATTCCTGATGTTCAAGAAGATGTCACAGACATTATTTTGAACTTGAAAGAAGTCCGTTTTAAAATGTACGCAGATGGCCCGAAAACAGTGACCATCGACAAAAAGGGTGCTGGGCCTGTTACAGCTGCGGATATTCAAGTGGATGACACCGTTGAAGTTCTCAATCCTAGTCAGCACATCGCCACTTTAGGTAAAGAAGGGCGCTTCAAAGCTGAAATCCGTTTGGAGTTTGGTAAAGGCTATGCGCCTGCTGAAAACGTTCGACGTGAAGACTTAGCAGCTGGGGTGATTCCTCTAGATGCCTTTTTCTCTCCTGTCAGAAAAGTGAACTATACTGTCTCCCATGCTCGCGTGGGTCAGCGAACTGACTACGATCACTTGGACATGGAAGTTTTTACAGACGGTTCGGTACGACCTGAAGATGCCGTGGCATATGCTTCAAAGATCTTGAAAGATCAGCTCTCCATTTTCATCAACTTTGATGAATCAATGGAACCAGAAGTGGTTGAGCCAATCATTGAAAAAGAAAAGAACAACGAAAACCTGTACCGAACAGTGGATGAACTTGAATTGTCCGTTCGGTCTGCAAACTGCTTACAGAATGCAGGCATCAAGTACATTGGAGAGTTAGTTCAAAAAACAGAAGCTGAAATGCTGAAGACAAAAAACTTTGGAAGAAAATCCCTGAATGAAATCAAAGAAATTTTGATTGAAATGGGATTGGGATTTGGAATTAAAGTCGAAGGATTTGATCCCGAAACCTATTTTGCAAATAAGAAGAAGAAAGATGGGGCAGAAAACCTGAATTAATTAGTTCAGGTTGCCTAGAGGTTCGTATGAGACACGCAAAAGCTGGAGACAAATTAGGGGTATTACCCAGTCACCGAGTAGCTCTACTTCGGAATTTGACCTTGGCTCTCATTGAGCACGGTAAGATTAAAACTACCACTCGAAGAGCAAAAGCCATGCGTTGGTATGCTGAACATGTCGTTACTTTGGCAAAACGAGGAGATTTGGCTTCGAGACGTCAAATTGTAAAGCTTTTGGGTAGTACTGAGACCGGCAAACCAGGGCATAACCGTATTCGTCTTGCTTTAGATAAAGTTTACTCTGACCTTGCTCCTCGATTTAAAAATCGACAAGGAGGCTATACTCAAATCTTTAGATTGGCTCAACCTCGCGTGGGCGATGCTGCTCCCATGTGCTTGATTCAATACATTCCGGGACCAGAGGAAGCCAAAACTAAGACTACTAAAGCTCCCGAGAAAAAAGCCAAGAAGGCAGAAAAAGTAGTCGAAGACAAACCCGTTAAGAAAGAAGCCAAAGCAGCCAAAACAGCAAAGGTCGAAGCTGCTTCTGACAAACCCGCAGATAAGAAAGTTACCAAAAAAAAGGATAAGTAATCTTGAATCCCCCGCGTTCCTTATCCCCCACTAAGGTTGGAACCGGTTTGGTTTTGATTGGGTTGGCTTTGCTTTACTTTCTAGAGCCTCTTACCCAACAAAGAAATGTTTCGTTTAATTTTGAGGCAGATCGTAGCTCCATCTCTTCAATCCCTCTAGATATTCCGCTAAAAGTCATCGTTCCAGATAAATCACTCAAAATGAAAGAGGGTCAAAACATTACCTTTCAAGAATTGTTGGGATTGGATGCTAACTCACCAGAAACTCTATTAATTAATTTATGGGCTACTTGGTGCGATCCCTGTATCGAGGAACTTCCCACTTTGAATGGCCTGGGTAAACAACTTAAGGCCAATAAATCAGCCGAATTTCCTCGTCTAGTAACGGTCTCAGTAGACGATAGGCCCGAAGCCATTTTGAAAACATTAAAGACTTTTAAACCCGCTGTTCAACTGATGGTGCTCCACGATTCAAATGGGGTACTCAGCAAAAAGCTGGGAACCCGTAAGCTGCCAGAAACCTTTTTGATTTCCTCAAAGGGGGCCCTGATTCGCAAGTGGATTGGCCCTCAAGATTGGCTTTCTGGAGAGATTCTTCTAGGCATAACTCAATAAATCTCGTGATTTCATGCGGTTGGCCATCGTTTTTGTTCTTTTCTGAGCTATAATTTAAGAATGAACAAGACGCCCATACTATTTGCTTTGGTATTGAATTTAATTTTCCAAACTTTGCTACTCGCCGAGGAATCGACTGATTCCAAATTAGGTGCAGCAGGAAAAAGGAGATTGCAGGACAACCTGCAAATTCTTTCGAAAAATATCGAAGACACACAAACCAATATTGAAAATTCTTCAAAAAATGCAGCCACACTTGATGACGAATTCAAACAGGTAGAGTCCCTAGAACAGGAGCACTTGAAATTAAAAACCCAGTATGATGACTTCATCAAAAAAGCAGGCGAGGAAATTGAAAAAAACAATAAGGCGCTTCAGACATTGGCGTCGTATTTAAATAAAAAAGAAGTTTCCTCTGCAGAAAAAGAAAGAGCACAGACTGAACAACAAGACCGACAAAAGTGGTCTCAAGAAACACAAGCAAAAGTTGCCAAAGTGAAAGGTCTACTGCAGGGGCTCAATAAAAATTTTGAGCAACTGAAATCTCGAAAAGAATCTCTAAGCACCCAAAAGATTCAGTGGGTGGAGAAACAAAAAGTGCACAAAAAAACCTTGGAAGAATTGAACGCTAAGAAAGTACAAACTGAAAAAATGCTAAGGGACGGTGGGTGATCCCCACCGCCCCCTATAAACTGCGAACTCACTGCTCTTAATAACCGTAAGGTCGGTTATATCCACCATAACCACCGTAAGGATTCTGTCCGTAACCCGGGCGATTGTAACCATAACCACCATAAGGATTCTGTCCATAACCACCATAAGGATTCTGTCCATAACCACCATAAGGATTCTGTCCATAACCACCATACGGGTTTTGTCCATAACCACCATACGGGTTTTGCCCGTTGCCACCGTAGGGATTTTGCCCATAAGGCTGGTTCTGGTACGGCTGGTTTTGATAAGGCTGATTCTGGTTAGGCTGCGAATTGTTATCACTGCCACAAGCCGCTATCAGTAACAATCCGGCCAAATAAATTGAAAACTTTTTCATAATCCCCTCTTTATCATCTTCCCCCTAGGGGATGATGGTTAGTTGCTCTACCGGCCAACCCTTTTGGGTCAGCATCGGGAGTATACAGCAAGAAAAGGGCCACCCTGTGCCAGCCTTGAGTTCAAAACGTTCTTGGCCTTTTCAGCCCAATTAGGGCCTTTCTAGTGCCCTTTTCCGTCCCTTTTTTCATTAAAATACCGATATAATGAGACTCGTTTGGGGGAAAAATTAATGCGCGGGGCGGGCTTCATAAAATATGGCTTGTTAACCATTGGACTAATAAGTGCCTGCTTTACCCTTCTTTCGTGCGTTGGAAACCGCTCAAGGCTTCGTAATCCGGCGTCTACTGTAAAAGCCCCAACCAACTCACTTCCAGCTGAAGTCTTATCGGATCCTCAATACTTGGCAGCCCAAGAATTTGATCAATGGCTTCAGGGCCGGCTCTCCCCACAAAGCTCCTCAGTACTGAACTCTAAATGTCGCTCTCACCCCACCTCTTCCCCATTTTGTTTTTCCGTTTTGAATCGAGAGGAACTTGAAAGCCGAGCCAAAAAGGCGATTGTTCCTCAGAAGAAAACCTCAAAAAGAACCTTAGTAGCCAAATTCAAAAATGGAAAAGTCTCCAATTGGCTCGACTTAAGATTCTCGCCAGTTATGGCGTCTCTCAGGGGCCTCACTCGAGTAAAACCCAGTGAAATAGAACTTTTGAGAATGAAAGCGCTTCAAGAGGATCATTGTCCCAATAATATCGCAACTGCCCTAGCTGCTTTTTTAGAAGACGAACTTCCCAATAACATTTCTCTGGAGAAGCTTGCCGAGCTTTATCAAAAAGGGGGAACTTGTCCAACAGAAGACCCGAACGATGCCGAAACTCTTTCCACTCGAGCAGGCCTCATGTTTTTTGCAGCAAAACAGTGGGACAAAGCAGAAGTCTGTTTTCAAAATTCAAATCAACTCAAAAAAGCATTTCGCTCAAGAGCACTTTATTGGCTAAGTAGAGTTCATGAAGAAAAGGGAAATCGTTCAGCTGCAAAAAAAGATATTCAAGAACTAAAACATTCTTATCCTTTTGCTTTTCACACTTTGATGGCCCTCACTTCCCGTGATGAGGACCCGGGAGAGGTTCTTGAACGAAATGAACCATCGCTACTCACTCGGTCCCAACAAGCTCCCCAACTTAATAATTTAACCGAGCAAGTCGAACTTCTAACTCAGTTTGGTTTACTACAAGCTGCCGATAAAGTTTTGACATGGATTATAAGTGATTCTCAGAATGCGGAACCGGAATTTATGCTTTACTTGTCCGATTTGAGAGAGTCTCACGGTAATCAACTAGGAAGACTCACCATTCTCTCAAACATGCTTTATGCGAATCCGGCTTTCACAAGTAAATCTGTCATGGAGCGATATTTCCCCAAAATTTATTTCCCGATTTTTGAAAAATATTCTCAAGGACTGGATCCCTACCTACTTATGGCTCTAGCCAGACGAGAGAGTGCTTTTAATCCGAAGGCAGTTTCGAGAGCAAAAGCAAAAGGTCTGATGCAAATTGCTCCTCACACTCAACGCAAACTGACCAGTTTGAAAAATATCTTTAATCCGGAAGATAATATCTCACTGGGTTCTAGATACTTTTCTGAACTTATCCAACGCACGAATGGTCAGATTCACTTGGCACTAGCTTCTTATAATGCGGGCCCTAATCGAGTAGAAATATGGTCCTCACGTTATCCCATGTCTGATCCCATTCTTTTCATGGATCTTATTCCCTACCGGGAGACCAGAGAGTATGTTGCTTCTGTTTTACGAAACTACTATTGGTACCGTCGACTTCATACGGATAGAAGCCCAAGCTCAGTCGAGCAATTGATAAAGACCACTCCTTAACCTTAATCAGTGACCGCTTCGGCCCCGATGGCGCCCTAAAACGTCACTCCTGCTTCACTAAGTCGGGCCATCTTACAATCATTACGCACTGATAATTCCGGTAGACTTGGGGCATACGCTTTGCAATCTCAACTTGGGTGGAGCTGAGTTCCCGGCGGGCTCAGCAACGAGTGGTACAAGGAGAGACGCGTGAAAATTACAGTTAAGAATGGTTCGGATCTAAGACCTATCAGCGGAGATTACAGTACAACTACTCTAATCGAACTTACTCCAGACTCTGGGCTCGGTCGAATACCTTCCAATGTCGTTTTTTTAATAGATGGTTCTAGCTCCATGGGGGGCGACAAATGGTCGACTGTAAAACAAGCTGTAGCAGAAATTATCGATTCGCTTAAAGATGATGATCGTGTAGGCGTTGTTCTCTTTGATTCAGGTTCCAAGGAATTGTTTCCGTTAGCGTCTCTTTCGCAGAACCGACAAGTCATGCGAGATGCAATACTTAATTTAGCTTCTCCTTCAGGAGTCACAAATTTAGAGGCTGGACTAAAACAAGCTTATGGTTCTTTCGATGCCCGCTCCAGCGCCGACAAAGTAAAACGAGTCAATCATATCATTCTTCTCACAGATGGTTTTCCAACAGATAATCAGGGATATCGTATCGAGGAATCTCAACGATTTGAAGAAATTGTCCGAAAACATGAACACATTACTCTAACTGGAGTAGGTATCGGATCAGCCGACGACTATGATTCTAGCTTTATCAGTAAATTATCGGAGCTAGGAAGAGGTTCTTACTACCACGCCAATGACCTTTCTAAGTTCAAACAAGGACTGCAAGAAGAAGTCCAAAAACTACAATCCTCAGTGGTTGGCAATCTGATCCTCAACTTTAGCAACATCGATTGCAAAGTGATGAGAATTGCTAAAGTCGCACCTGAGATTGTGATTTATGATATTTCAGGAAATAAAAAATCTTTGGAACTTTCAACCGGTTCCATGACCAAGGATATGACCACTTTTATAGTTCAAACTAGCCATCAAGGAAACGGTCAAGTTGGAAGTGAACTAGCCCTATTCAACCTCAAAGCGGTTTACGACGGTAAATCATCAGATGAAACCATTATCAAAGTAAAAACTACCGATCGCGAGACAGATTTAGGACAAATTGATCCGGATGTTTTCAGAGCAATACAAATGCTGCAAGTTCACATTAACGGAGAACAAATTCAAGCAAGTATCGACAGCGGGGATAAAGCTAAAGCGACCCGACTGATTGAAAACACAACTAAGATTGCAGCAAATCTGGGTCAAGCCAAAGTAACTAAAGCTCTTGGGCAATTATCCCAAGACTTACAACAAGGAAAATCGGTGTCGGATAATTTGGCTACCATCAAGGATGAAGCCAAGAAAACGCGCCTCCTAATTTAAGTTTAGTGACGGGGCAATGAAGAGGGGTTTGCGAAGTGCAAAAGTGTCCGTCATGTCAGACAACCAATGTGGCGGGCTCCCTCTTTTGCGAGTCCTGTGGTGAAAGCTTATCTCAAGTTCAAGTTGCCAGAAAGCTTCGTCAAACCTCATTCGACTCAGTAAAAGATGCAGGACAAGGACTGCTCTCTCCAGGCGAAAGAATCAAATCAAAATTTTCGTACTTGATCGAAGAAGCTGTTGCTAGGAGCGGATTTGGTGCTACTTTCAGAGCCCAAAGAAAAGACAATGAGAAACCAGTATTAATAAAGCAAATGCTTGATCAAGCCTCTTATGATCAGTTCAAGAGCCAACTCCTCAAAGCATTCAAAAGAGAAGCGAAATTTCTCAGAAAAATAAAACACCCTGCTTTCCCAAGAGGCTTCGAATATTTTGAGAGAAATAAGTCGTTCTACTTAGTTATGGAGTTTATTAACGGCAAAGAACTCACCAAAGCCGTAGAAGATTACAAAAAGCAAAACAAAGGCACTGTTGAGGATGGACTACTGATTTATTTGGGAAGAGAGATTGCTGATGCGCTCGAAGTAATTCATCAACAAGGTTACATTTACCGAGACCTAAAACCTCAAAACGTTATGCTTGATGGGATCAGCTCGCGAGTTAAGCTCATCGACTTCGGAACTCTCTATCACCTCTCAGACACTGAACCTCTTCTTTTCGAATCCGAAGGTTACACTCCTCCGGACTTTCTTCAGAAAGGAACTAAATTTACTGCGGCAGGAGATATTTATAGCCTCGGGGCACTTCTTTATGAAATTGCTATGGGAGAAACTCCAAAGTTAGGAGAAGCAAATCAAATCGATAAGACGAGCCTAGATCCTAGATTAACTGCTATTATAAAAAAATGTTTAGCAACAGACCCTAAGGATCGTTACCAGAGGGCAAAAACAGTTAGAGATGAGCTGAATAAATTAACCAGAAAAGGATTTTGGCCTTTCAGTAATTCAAAAGCGATTGCACCCGTAGAACTTTCGGTACTTCCCAAGACACTGTTTCCTCCTGCTTGTACATTCTGCGATTACTGTGGTCTTGCTGACCCACAATCCCAGTTAGGTTATTGCAAAAAATGTCGCGTCCCTCTCCGAGTTGGTCGACTTCAACTGGTTGATGAAAAAAGTCCCAAAGAGTTTTTTCTTTATTCGGATGAAACTCTCATCGGCAGTTCCACTCAGAGCCATTTTTCTTTAGGAGATAAAGATCAAATACTGGGACAACACGTAAGAATTTTTCGGAGAAAAACATCGCTTTGGTTAGAAGCCGTATCAAAAGACTCTGAAACTACTCTTCTGAATAGGCGAAAAATTTTAGGACCAGTAGAACTGGTTGATGGGGACACCATTGAATTGCCCGGCTTATCTTTGAAATTTACGATTAAAGATGCGTGTTAGCTTGCTTGCCCTTTCTTAAAAACCATAAATGTAAACAAGCCAAATACTTAACTCGTTGCATTAACGCTCCTCACGGCTGCCAAAAGCCCGTGGAATACCCCTAAGGTGTCCGCTATACTCAGAACATGCGAACACTCCGATTTGTTTCTCTAATCCTTTGTCTTCTGGGCCTCTTAAACGCTTGTAGCCATCTGAGTGAAAACACAAAAGAAAAAGACAAGGCTAAACTCTTCTTGCAGTTATCTTCGGATATGTTTGCCCAAAGAAATTTTTCCAAAGCTCTCGAGTATTGTTATCAGAGCATCGAAATTGATCCCAATTTAGCTGCAGCTTACAATCACTTGGGCATTATCTACATGGAAACAAAACGCTTTTCCAAGTCAGAGGAAGCTTTTAAAAATGCGTTAAAAATTACTCCTTTTTATCCTGAAGTTTATAACAACCTAGGAGTATTGATGAATCGGCAAGACCGATTTGCTGATGCTATTGCCTATTTTGATAAGGCCCTGAAATCAGAAAAGTATGGCACTCCCGAAAATGCCATGACTAATCTGGGGTACTCTTATTTTCGTCTGGGTAACCTAACCAAAGCGAAAATGTTTCACCAAAGGGCGCTAGATGTGCTTCCTAACTTCTGTCTTGCTAACAAGAACTTAGGGGATGTTTATGCCAAGGAAAAAAAATTCTCTAAGGCAATAGACTCCTATTCAAAGGCTTTGGCCACCTGCCCGCTTTATGATGAAAGCCACTATAAACTGGGACTGGCTTTGATGAAATCAGGTCAGAAGAATATGGCTAAAAATCAATTTGAAAAGCTGGTTTCTAGGCACAAAACAGGCCCTTATGTGGACCGTTCTCAAGAAGTTCTTAAATTCCTCCAGTAAAACCTAGCATTTTTGGCAATACCCCTGATAAAAGAGAAACATGCAAACTTTGGGTTACTTTTTAAAGTCCGAGCGAGAAAAGAAGAATATCCGTTTGGAAGAAGTAGCAGCCATAACCAAAATTCAGCTCCCTATTTTAAAATTGATGGAAGAGGGAAACTGGAAAGCTTTACCAGCTAAACCCTTTATTAAAGGCTTTATTGTCTCTTATTCTCGCTACGTCGGAATCAATCCTGAACAAGCCTATCAACAATACTTAAAAGAAACAGACCAAACGCCTCAAGTAATTTCAACTGCCCAAACACCCTCTCCCTCGGCTCAACCTGAGACGACTAAAGCTCCAGTGGCCTCCGCCTCAGAACTCATCCAAAATTCACGAACCCTGAACTTTAAACCCATTGTTTTTTCATTGGTCGGATTAGTCGTTTTGGGAATTTCCGTTTGGCTCATCAACGTGGGCAAAGAATCGATATCAGTACCTCCAGCAGTGGCTACAGCAACTCCCACCACTAATTCTGAGACGACCGACAACGCAAACCAAATTCGTGAAGTAGCGAGCGTTCCCGATTCAAAACCCGCAGAACCTACGCAAACTACCCAAGAGAAGTTACCCCCAACATCTCCGGTTGAAACATCGAATGGACCCCATAAGCTAGAAGTAACGTCTGGGGATAGGAGTTGGATTAAAGTAGTAATTGATGAAGCTCCTCCTATCGAATATTTCCTGGCTCCCTCGGAAAAAGCTACTTTTAGCGCAAACCAAAAAATTAAAGTGGTTTTAGGGAATTCGGTTGGAAGCGACGTAGTTTATAACGGGCAAAAAGTCGAAGGGACCAAATTTCTGGGCACCATTAGGTCTTATATTTTTCCGCTAAACGCTAAATTTCCTCAGGACAAGGCAAACCGTCGTCTGTCCTCTGATCCAGACTCACTTGATAAATCCGATCCGACGGTAGAATCCATTGTAGAATAAAAACATGTCGGCTTTTTTCGTTGAGAAGTTGGCGGTGTGGTCTACAGAGCCCAGCCAAGTACCCTCCAAAGGACGAGTTATTTTGGTTCACGGAATGAGTGAGCACTCGGGAAGACATCTCAATACGGAACAGGCTCTCCTAAAAGACGGTTATAGCGTCGTTCGCTTTGATTTGAGGGGCTCTGGCCAAAGTGGTGGAAGACGTCAATGGATTGAGAAGTTTACCGATTACGTTGACGATGTTGCTTCAGTATATCGATGGATATGTAGAGAGCAAGAACCTCTCCCCCTTTTTCTCCTCGGACATAGCCTCGGCGGGGCTATTGCCATGACTTTCATGCAATATTATCAAAAAGCATTCAGGGGGTTAATTTTAAGTGCTCCAGCTTATCTTACTGGGGACGCAATCAATCCCTATGTGATTGCTCTTGGAAAACAGCTCGTAAAAGTCATTCCAACGTTTCGTGTTTCTGGCAACAGTGATAAGTCGGCTATCTCACGCGATCCTGAAGTAGTGAAACAGTTTTTATCCGATCCTCTTTGTTGCCATACTAATACTCTCAATCAAGGACGAGAAGTTCTGGATCAACTGCCCAAACTAAAAGAAATAGCATCTACACTTACTTTACCTGTTTTGTTTGCACATGGATCTTTGGATAAAATAGTCAAACTTGAAGGAAGTTTTGAATTACTCAATCAGATCCGTAGTCGTGATAAGAATCTCTACATTATGCCAGGTGGGTATCATGAGCCGCACAACGACCTTGATAAAAACGACTACTTCGTCCAGCTGACTCAATGGTTGAATAAACACTTAACCAGTTAACTCAAACTGAATCAGCTCGTTTAGTGATATTGATTGCCATTGATTGTTTGCCCAACCAGAAAAACACGAGCAAAGATAAACATAACACCATTTGAGGAATGAGCGTTTGGTAACTGGGATAAATTCCCAATAATTCAAACTGAAAGTTCCAACCCGTTGAAGCAGCAGAAAGAAGACCCGCTTCTTGAAGAGCATGGATTCCTTTTCCCAGAAGGACAAAACTCAATGAAAACATGACCCATGAGGAGATGAGAAATAACTGTCGAACCGGTAGTCGAGCACTCATCCGAATACTCCACCAGCTCAGTCCAATAACTAACACGAATGCAACCAAAACCCCTGCCCCTAACACGGCCTCATGCTGAGGGCCAGCCTCTAACAAAAGAGCTCTGAGAAAAATTACCGTCTCAAAAACCTCCCTGAAAACTCCCATAAAAGAAACGATCCCTAAGCCAAGCAAATTCTTTTTCTGAACTGCCAGGGAAACCATTTCTTTTATAAAGTCTCTCCAACGTCCGATTTCGGTTTTTCGATGCATCCAAAAACCGAAAAAGAGCAACATCCCAACAGCTAATAGGGCTACTACACCCTCGAGCAACTCTCTTTGCGCTCCAGAAATAGCTAAAAGCCATCCAGAAAAAAACCAACTGCCAATTCCAACAATCACCGCCAAAATCCAACCGGCATGAACAAAAATATTGGCAGAGGATGTGCCAATAGACCGAATAACTCCCAAAAGTGTGATGAGCAACAAAGCCGATTCAAAAGCTTCCCGTAAGAAAATTCCAAATGCTACTGAGAATGTAAAAGCTGCGGATGACGGTTTTTTGGCGAGAACTTTTTCAACTCGATTGAGTAAAATGTTGCAATGTTCTAAGCGCTCTTTGACTGCGGGACTGGGCAATCTTTTATCGATTGCTTGCCGAAAAAGCATGAGCGACTGTTCTAATTCATTAGTAAACGCTAAATCAATGGCGCGAAGTCTGGGTTCCAGGGGTTCCACTCCCTCTAAATAGGCCTCAATCGCTTGAGTTTTGGCACTCTGAAAATCTGATTGAGAATAGGACCAATAAGCTCCGTCCAAATATCTCAGGGCTGCAGAAACAGACCCTACAGTAGAAGCTTCTTCATTTTTTGGGATCAAGCTATTTACGTAATGAGCAATGTCCCAAACCTCAGCATCTGTTAAATAATCAAAGGATGCCATCGCTGTCCCGGGAACGCCCAACTTGATGGTATTAAACAACTGAAAAGGAGAAGTGCCACTGAGTTTAGAACCTTTGAGATTAGTGGGAGGAGGATTGAAATTTCCACTTGCGGGACCATCCCCGGCTCCGTCGACGCCGTGACATTGAGCACAGTTGCGATCGTATTGAGTTTTTCCATTAGTTAAATTCACTTGATGAACTGGGGCTACGAGAAGAGCGGTTTTTTGAATGATATTTTCCGATATGGATTCTGACAGCTGCTTTACTAAATGGGGTGGCGCTTTCTTATCAATAAGTTTTTGGAGTTGATGTAACTTGATTTGAATCTGGGGTTCCTTAAGATTAGAAACTGTCAAACTAGAATCAACAATCCTCTGAACAAATTCTTTTTGTTCTTGATATTCAAATTCACTGAGAACTTTTCCATCAGGACCTACCGCCCCGGAGTAATCTTTTGCGATGTAATTCAACATATGTACAACCATTCTAGGAGCTGAATCACTGGCCCAGATTAAGGTTGAACTGAATAACAGGAGGAAGGCCTTTTTCATGAAATGAGATCCTCCACATGTTCCATACCTTCTTCTAGAAGATTTTCGATGTGGTCATCATCCAGAGAATAAAAAAGACTTCGGTGATTTCGGCGAACTTTAACCAATCTCAAATTTCTTAAAGTTCGAAGATGATGACTGACTGCGGAAGCAGTTAAATCGAGTAGATTTGCAATGTCGGTGACGCACAATTCACCATGAGTTAACGACCAAACAATTTGAACGCGTGTCGGATCCCCTAAAGCTTTGAAAGTATCCGCCAATAAATTGAAAACTTCCGGTGAGTGATCTCGTCTTGTTAATTGATGAGCAACTTTTGTATAAATTTCCGATGGCTGCATGTTTTCTCACTTGAGTAAGTATTTAAATGAGAACTAGGCCTCAGTCAATTCACTCGATCCTTCGATTTTTAGGGGGGTTACAGGGTCTTTTGAGGAATCCAAGGGATATCCTCAATTTTTTCTAATTGGTTAGCCAAACGAGACATCACAAAAAGGTAATCGGATAAACGATTGATATAAGTAAGGCACCAGACATCTACTGGCTCTTGTGGACTCTGAGACAGAGCAACCATGCTTCTTTCCGCTCTTCTGCAAACTGTTCGAGCTAAGTGAAGAAAGGCAGCGGTTTTTGAGCCGCCAGGCAGAATAAAATGCTTTAAAGGCAACAAGGTTTGTTGCATAGCGTCAATCTGACGCTCGAGGCTCTCGACATGGGCTGCCGTAATCCGCTCAATTTTTGGATCGGTATGCGGGGCGGCTAATTGGGCTCCAATGGTAAAGAGCTGGTGTTGGATTTCCCCAATAGCGTTTTTAAGAAGAATATGGGGAGTTTCTGCGCGAATGACCCCCAAGCAAGCATTCAACTCGTCAATTTCTCCATAAGCAATGATTCGGGGAGCTCCCTTTGAAATTCGAACACCACCGATGAGTCCCGTCATGCCTTCGTCACCGGATTTTGTGTAAATTTTCATGCCCTTATTCAAATGTAAGGCCTCAACCAAAGCAAGGGAATTCCGATAAGAGATGTGGAAGTCATAGCTGGTCCAGGCCTAAAAGGGTCAAGGACCCCGCTTCTTTTTCCGATAAGTAAACGGGAGGTAAACGGTGATCCGTATTACTAAATTCGATGGGTCTTCAGTCATGCTCAACCCTGAACAGATACAAACGATCGAAGCAACTCCCGATACCGTCATCACTCTGACTACTGGTCTCCAACTTATTGTTCGAGAGAGAGTGGATGAGTTAGTAGCTGCTTTTAAGGACTATAAAAAAAGTATTTTTCACACTTCTTGGGAGGCTCGGAAACAATCATGATCGTTTCATGTATTGGTATTTTTCTAGGGATGTTTGCAGTGATAGGCGGTGCCGTTCTTGAGGGCTTGCACCTTAGTGCGCTCACTCAACCGACAGCTGCAATAATTGTTTTCGGTGGCACTTTAGGAGCTACTATGCTCGCTTGTACCGGAGAGGAATTCAGCAGCGCAATTAAAATGATTCCCAAAATATTCTTTGGGAAATCACCAGATTTCAGTGGCCTCATCAAAGAAATAGTAGATTTGGCAAACTTGGCTAGAAAAGATGGTCTTCTGGCGCTTGAAAAATCAGTCGCCAATATCAAAAACCCATTTTTCGCACAAAACTTGAGAAAAATTGTGGATGGTTACGATCCTGCCATTCTGCGAGAAATGATGGAAGAAAAAATCTTCAAAACCGAAGAGCATGCGAATGCCGTGGGAAAAGTTTTTGAAACTGGAGGTGGTTTTTCTCCTACCATTGGAATCATCGGAGCTGTTTTAGGACTCATTCATGTGATGGGTAATTTATCCGATTCCAGCAAATTGGGTTCCGGAATCGCCGTTGCTTTCGTTGCAACAGTTTATGGTGTCGGCCTAGCAAACTTAATCCTCATTCCCATGGGGAACAAAGCAAAAAAGCTGGGGAAACACGAAGCGGAAGAAATGGAAATCATTTGCACGGGACTCTTAGCCATTCAAGCGGGACTTAACCCTCGTATTATTGAGGACCGACTCAATAATATGGAAATGGAACACGGCAAAGGACATAAAGCCGGAGCTGAAAGTGGCGAAGGTGGCGCGGAGAAGAAAGCAGCTTAAAGGAAAGAGCGATGGGTAAGAAAAAACATCACGAGGAACACGAGAATCTTGAACGGTGGCTTGTTTCTTACGCTGACTTTATCACCCTGCTCTTTGCATTTTTTACGATTCTCTACGCTTTGGGACAGACCGATAAGAGTAAATACAAACAAGCAGTAGAAAGCATTCAAAAGTCATTCACCACGTCTGGCGGAATTTTTCCTCTGAAAGGTAATCCCTTTACCCCCTTTGATAAGCCTGCTGATACAGGGTCCAAAGTTCCTCCTTCAGCAAAAGAAAATGGAAAGTTTTCCAAAGACGAAGAAGCCATGATGCAACGGATTGCGGAACAAGTTCGGGGTATTTTCGAGAGAGCAACTGGAGTCCAATCAGGTCAAGATGACGTCGAAATTCTAAAAACTGCCATCGGTTTTAAAATCAGACTCGGCGAAGCAATGCTGTTTGCACCCAGAAGTGCCAAGTTAAAGAGAAATCAGGTTCCTTTTCTATTTGAATTAGGGAAAAGACTAGCTGCTCTTGATCTTCCAGTTCAAATTGAAGGGCACTCAGACAATGGGGAATTTCTAGATCGGGGAACGGCCAGCGAAAAAGAAGCTTGGGATCTCTCTTCTCAGCGCTCTTATAATATCGTTCGTTTCCTCATCGAAGGCACAAGTTTTCCAAAATCCAAAGTGTCTATGGGGGTATTTGGGAATACACAACCCATTGCTGAAGAAGACAGCCCAGAAGGAAGAGCCAAAAACAGAAGAGTTGAGATCAGTGTTGCTACGCCTGATCGAGAAATTCCCTTCCTTAGTTGGTAGGTTCTGATTTTACCGGACCAAAATTGATCTCTGCTAGAGTTCCCAAAAAGCGATAAAGTGCCTCCTGAAACTCATTAGCTTCTTTCACATCTACGGGAAAAAGATACTCGTTATTCTCTTGTCGGTTATGAATAGCTTCTTGCCAGAGGGGAAGATCCTGGTGAGGGGAATGAACGCGATCCGCGTGTTCCCCCCATACAAGTCCAGAGAAAAGAAGTAAGCTCAATAGCCAACGGTTCATACTATCACTCAACGACAACGTTTAATCGTGCTGCCGTCTTAGAAAAGTAGGAATGTCGTATTCCTCTGCTTGAAAATAACGCTTTCCAATTTCACGAGCTAGTTGCTGAGCTGAGCTCAAGGAAGGCGTTGTCGTTTCCTGCTTTTGCACCGGAGGAGGAACGATATTGTTAGAAGTAGGTCCTGCACTTACTTGAACAGTTGCAGGCTGTGTTACTTCTTGGCTTATTTTTTCCGGAATATGAACTTCTTGTTTTGCTGGTGGATTAAAACCTGTTGCAATCACAGTCACTCGAACTTCATCTTTTAACGATTCATCTATCACTGACCCGAAGATGATTTCGGCATCTTCATGGGCTTCTTCTGTGATCAGAGAGGAAGCTTCGTTTACTTCAAAGAGAGTCAGATCGGGGCCACCCGTGATATTAATAATGATTCCTGTTGCTCCGTTAATCGCTACATCTTCCAGGAGGGGTGAAGAAATTGCCTTTCTAGCAGCTTCGATGGCTCGATTTTCCCCAGATGCATGTCCAGTTCCCATGAGGGCCAAGCCTTTATTGGACATCACAGTTCGTACGTCCGCAAAGTCCAGGTTAACTAAACCACGAATGTTGATGAGATCTGAAATACCTTTTACTGCTTGATACAACACTTCATCTGCTTTTTTAAAGCAGTCCAGCATCGTTGTTGTCTCATTGGCAATATACAGTAACCGTTGATTAGGAATGCAAATCAGGGTGTCCACTGAGTTCTTCAGTTCCTCAATGCCTAATTCAGCATTCTTTTTGCGCTTTTTACCTTCGAAATTAAAAGGCTTGGTGACAACACCGACAGTGAGAGCTCCGGCTTCTTTTGCAATGTTTGCAATCACAGGTGCGGCTCCGGTTCCCGTGCCGCCTCCCATTCCAGCAGCAATAAAAACCATGTCGGCTCCATAGAGCATTTCAGCAATTTTGGAACAGTCTTCCATAGCTGCTTTTTTTCCGACTTCTGGGTTCGCTCCTGCACCAAGTCCTTTGGTGAGTTCATTTCCCAACTGAATATGCACTGGTGCTGGGTTATGAGCGAGAGCCTGATTATCGGTATTGGCTGCCATGAAATCGACGCCATTAAGCCCCAAGTTGATCATCGTAGCGATAGCATTGGTTCCACCACCCCCGACCCCTACAACTTTAATTTTTGCGCCGAGCGGTGATTGTTTTTCTACGATTTCGAACATAAGCCCTCCCCTGGGTTTCTGTGATCAATAAATTAAAAAACTTCCCCTAACCAAGATTTCATACGATTCACGACTTTGTCGTAAACGGTGCTTTCGGTTTGGCGAAACTGAATTCCACTTTGATTTTTCATGCCGTAGGTCAACAATCCTACTGCAGTTGAATACATAGGTGAGCTGACGACATCCACCAATCCCCCAATCCCTTGAGGGGATCCACGTCGGACAGGCAACTCAAAAGTAAATTCCGCAAGTTCCGGCATTCCCTCCATTAGGGACGGTCCGCCAGTTAGCACTACCCCCGCAGACATGAGGTGTTTATATCCGCTATTCGCAATTTCTTGCCCAACGAGCGTAAGAATCTCCTCTACTCTAGGCTCAATAATTTTAGTTAAAACAGAACGAGAAACTTCTCTGGATTTTCTCCCGCCCAACAAAGGAACTTCGATAACCTCGTCAGAAGGTAAGAGGGAGCTCATGGCGCAGCCCGAGTGAATTTTTATGTTTTCAGCATCCTGAATCGAGCACCGGAGTCCCACGGCAACGTCATTGGTGATGTGACTTCCCCCCATGGAAACAACCCCAGAATGCACTACAGCGCCCTTGGAAAAGAGAGCCACGTCCGTTGTTCCGCCTCCAATATCAACCAAAACAACGCCCAATTCTTTTTCATCGAGAGTTAAGCAAGCTTCGGCAGAAGCTAAAGGTTCCAAAACGATGTCAGATACTTGAATTCCTGCAAGATTGGCACACTTGATAATATTTTGTGCGGAAGAAACAGCTCCAGTAACGATATGAACTTTGGATTCGAGACGCACGCCGTTCATGCCAATGGGATCATGAACTCCCTCTTGGTCATCTACAGTAAACTCTTGTGGAATAACATGGATGACTTCGCGGTCCAAAGGAATCGCCACTGCACGGGCAGCATCCACAGCCCGCTCAACATCAGTAACAGTGACTTCTTTGTTACGAATTGCCACGACTCCACTGCTATTAAAACCTTTAATATGGGTTCCCGCGATTCCACAAACGGCCGAACGGAAGCTGCAACCAGCCATCAACTCTGCAATCTCAACTGCCTTTTTGAGTGCTTCAACAGTGGCAGGGATATTCACAACCACGCCTTTACGAATTCCGTGAGAGGGCTGCTTACCCACTCCGATGATTTCTAATCCTTCGGGAGTTGGTTTAGCAATAACGACACAGATTTTGGTTGTTCCAAAATCAATTCCAACAATAGGTTCCGCTTGCTTTGGAGCCTTCATGAAGCCCGACATGGTTGACTTCTCCACCCTTGATTTTTCCCTTCGGGAAAAGTCTCAAGGAAAACTACAGCGGTTTAAAATCGTACTTCAGTATTGAGAGGTCTCTGGTAACTAGAGTGCAGTGCGCTGCCGCAAGTAACCCGTAAGAAAGGAGATTAAGTTACTAGAGTTCTAACCCCAACTTTAGTGGGAAATCATTGAACTGACAACAGCTTTTTTGGGAAAAACTAAATTGATTCTCCGAAGTTGGCCAATTTGACTCGGCGGGTTAAGAATGAGTTGAATGAGATGTTCGACTTGAGATTGCCAATTTTCAAAACTCCACAGTACTTCAATTTTGGGTTGGGACAAGTATGTTTTGAAATAAGGGAATTTTCCAAGGACAATCTGGGCAACAGTGAATTTATCTCCTGCCTGATTTTTTACTTTTTCAAATTCTTTTAAAAACTCTGACACATTCCAATTTTGAGAAGTGTTATCGAAAGATAAAAAGGGCAACTCAAGACCCTTCATTAAAGGCCCTGATACTTTTTCAATTAAAACTCCATTGGGATCAACAAACCATGATTGCCCCTTATTTAAAATGATCGCTTGGGGTTTTTTCGTGGTTAAAACAATTTGGATTCGATTGGGATAACCTTTGTTGATTGCTACAGTCTCAACCCAGGAATGGGTTTTGATAGTTTGAATGAGTTGGTTAGCATCTAAAAGAAGAATGTTTTCTCCTTTCAGTGAGCCCACCCATGACTCAACTTTAGAGCTCTCTAAAGGCCACTCCGTCTTAATATCAATCGTTTCTATTTTAAAAAACTGGAGACTGGTTATGAGATTTTTTACTCGTTCTCGGTCGCTTGCCCAGTAAAGTGAAATTCCCACTATCAGCAGCCCCAACACAAAGGAAATGAGATGAATTCCACGAAGTCCTGCACTAACTTGTATTGTTTCCGCTTTTGATTGATTCATAGTTCCCGCCGCACGTAGTTTTTGGTTTGATGAGATGCTACTCCAAAAATTTTTGCATAGTCAGGAGCGAGTTTTTCACTACAAAACCGACTTTGAATATGGTCCGAAAAACGCCGGACCATTTCATTTCGAAGCAGGGGATTTTGCTTGAGAGTCAAAATGAGTTCAGACATCGTTTTTGTATCATCTTCTGCGACAATAAAACCACTGTAACTGTCTTTCACATAATCTTGAATGCCAGGGGTCTCTAAACAGACCGGCACTGCTCCCGTTGCCCCCGCCAAAAGAAGGGGAGCAAAATGATCGTTTCGATGAGGGACATACAAAAACACGTCAAGCTCACAGACATCTTCAATATCCGTTGTTTCTGACACGATAAACTGTTGGGAAATCCCCAAGGAGCTGACTAACTGATTCAAATGCGAATAGAGAGGCCCAGAACCCAAAACTCGAAAGAAACATTGGGGATCTTTTTTCGCCAAATAATGAGCTAATGTCGCAATAAAATGTAGGTTGTTTTCTGAGCGAAAAGCTCCATAAGTTCCCACAGTAAAGTGCTTACTGTCTTTTCGTCGCACCAATGGGGGAAATGGCAGCGGAATCTGCTTCATTTGGACTTCTGGGATTCCTGCCAATTCGCGAAAAAACTTATAACTCAAGGGACTATGGGAAAGTAATTTTACTCCGGATGATAGCGGACTTTGGAAAGACTTTAGCCACGTTTCTAATGGGGTGCTTTTTTTTGTTGCCGAAGAAAAAACAGATACAAAGATCGGGCTCTTTGCCTTTTTAATTTGGAGAAAATCAAGCGCACTTTGCCAATCATGAGACACAATCCAACTGGGACCCGAATTTGATTGGGACTGAAAAAACCAGCGATGGTAATTTGTGACCCGAATGCGCTCAATAGAAACCGTTTTACTCAACTCATCCAGGCATGATTCCACACAGGCTCGTTCCTCTGGAAGCAAATCAGAAAAGAAAAAACAACGAAGCTTGTTCATTCAGTTCATACCTTGCAGTCGTTAATAAAATCGATCAAAGAACGAAGACTGCCAAAATCTTTTCGATCAAAAGGAACTAATAACCGAGGAAGGTCTTTTAGCTCGGGTTCATTCTCTTCCTCAGGTAAAGCTGTACCGGCCTGAATCTTACCGAGGTGCGTCAGAGTCGGGAAAAGACGATTGGCTTCTTTCAAATGCTTAACAGTTAACTCTTTCTTTATACGAATTGATAAGTGATCCCCTACAAATCTCATCGAATGATAATTGCGATAAAAATGAGCGACGTAGTCTAATGCATCTTCCACATTATTGAAGACTTGGTATAACGCCTTGTCACTTTTTGAAATGAACCCCTTTTTCAACATAACCCCTTCCATAAACTTTACTAAGGGTCCCCAAAAACCGAACCCTTTGGGTTCAATAAATACCACGGGGATCATATTGGTTTTTCCAGTTTGCAACAGAGTGAGCACTTCAAAAGCCTCATCGAAGGTTCCAAATCCACCTGGAAAAAATGCAAAAGCAGCAGCTTCTTTTACTAGGAAAAGCTTCCGAGTGAAAAAGTACTTATAGTTAATCAGCAACTTCTCTGCGTCGATAAACTGATTAGCGGACTGCTCCACGGGAAGTCTAATGTTAAGCCCGAAACCATATTTTTCAGCACCTTCGTTCCCAGCTGCCATGATACCGGGACCGCCCCCAGTGATGATCATGTAATTTCTTTTCACCGCTTCCGATGCAAAGTCTTTGGCCAGTCGATAAAGAGGTTTATCTGAAGGAACACGTGCCGAGCCAAAAATAGTGATTTTTGGAATATGCTTATAGGGAGCAAACTTATCAAAAGAATGCCTGAGTTCTTTAAGAACTGAAGATGATATTTTTAAATTTAAGGTCCCTGGACTACTTTGCGTTAATTTTACGGCTGAACGAAAAATATCGGCAATTATTTTCCTTCGAGCTGGACTATGGTCTGAAGAAAGAGCGTGAATTTGCTTTTCTAAGTCTTGCCACTCGCGATTTGTGGGTTCGTTAGTTTTTTTATGATTACTCAATTCAGTTTGCCTGCTTTCCCCGTTTCAAGGATAATTTGAGCCGTGAAACAGCTAGATGCTCAGATTCGTAAGCTTTATTTTTTTCAACTCGGTTCTGCCTTTATTGGCATGCTTTTGAGTATTTACTTACTTGTGCATCATACCCGAGTAAAAAATGGAATCCAAGACACCTCTTCCTTTTGTTCTTTTGGACGCCTTGCTGATTGCGACATCGTAAACGTTTCTCGTTTCTCGGAAGTTGCCGGGGTTCCTTTAGCATCGATTGGAGCGATGTATTTCTTCACACTGTTTATTGGGGGGCTTTTGAGTCCCCCAAAAAGTAATCATTTTTATCTTAGTAACCGCCTAATGGCTTGGTTCACTACAGTTGCTTTGGGAATAGATTTGGTTTTACTGGTAGGGATACAGCTTATTTCCTTGAGAAGCTTGTGCTTGCTGTGTTGTTTGACGTATGTGGCTAACCTGGGCCACCTTTGGTTAAATTACAAACGGAATCAATTAGAGTTTAAAACTAATTCAATCCAAAATCTTTTTTGGGGGAATCAGCCGTGGTCAATCAAGGGCCTATCCGCTATACGTTTGACGGTATTTTTGACAAGCGTGGTCGTTTTTGCAGGTTGTCTTACTCTTATTCCGCATTGGACTACTCCAGAGTCGGATCAACAAAAACAAAAAGATGCGTCGGTCTCGGAATTTTTATCTAATTGGAAAACCCTTCCCCAATACGACATTCCTATTGAGAAAGAGGATGGTGTTTTCGGGAACCCAAATGCTCAAGTAAAAATTGTTGTCTTCAGTGATTTTCAATGCCCTTTTTGTAGAACTGCTGCTTTTACTTTTCATACACTTCTTCCTTCTTTTAATAATAAAGTTCTTTTAGTTTTTAAAAACTTCCCTTTAGACTCGGCTTGCAACCCTGCAGTCCCTCATAGTTTGCATGCCCATGCTTGCACTTTGGCTCGCTTGGGAAATTGTGCCCAACAGAAAGGCAAGTTCGCCAAGTATCACGACACAGTTTTCTCTGATTTTGAGGAAAATGATTTTTCCGGTGGTTTTGACAATCTTAAGAAGAAATTGGCCCCCATTTTCAGCGAATCCGATATCGACCAGTGCTTAAATAACCCCACATCTCTAGAAAAAATTAAAAAGGACATTGATCTTGGGCTTACCCTCGATTTAAAGGGCACCCCTGCTATTTACATTAACGGTCGTTTGATTACTGTCCCGCTTGATTTTGAAAGTCTGGGCCGGATCGTGCAACTTGAAGAGCAAAAGTGACTGACTTTTAGACACTTGACCGTAGACATCCAGTAGACACCAATTCATCCACACAGTGACACTTCTTGTCTGATGAAATCATTGAGTTTTTCGCTCTTTTTTTCGGCATCTCAATTGCTACTTTATTTCGTAGAGGGGTCTATCGTGAAACGGTTTCAACCACCAGGTAAGCAATGGCTTAAAGGGCTCTTATGGCTCTCCTTACTGCCTGTTTTAGTATTGGCCGAAGACTCTTCCGAGATTCAAGATGTGGATGCCTTAGCTGAAAAAGCTCGAAAAGCTTACATCGACCGCTTTATTAAATTTACCCAAGATAAAAACGTAATGGGAAAAGCCAAAGATCCTTCAGGAAAAGTAATTCAGGGTTCTAAACGACGATTTAACTTGGACGATGGACTTTCCTATGAGAGCGACCTCACTTTCCACGATTTTTCTTATAATACGGCAGATGGACAAGCTAAAAAAAATAATCCTAAGGATCCTAAGGCCCAGACACGAACTCTTTATGGATTTATATCAGCTCACGGTGGCATTTCTGAAGGCGGGGGTTCTTCTCTTCTAGAAAGAGTTACCTATGAGAAACATACGCAATATTCCAAACAAGATGAGGATCCCAAACAACAACAAAAAACCGACCAGGAAAAAGGAATAAAGTACCGCTCTGTTTTTAAAGTAGAAACAAGAGAAGTCTTTAAAAACCCAACAGCATCGGAAAAAAAGGATTCGGCGAACTCGAATCCCTCCAATTCATCTAATAATCAAAAGGAACCCGATAAAGTAGAACGCACGAGTCTCAGACCCGATGTAGAACAAGCGATTGAGGAAGTAGGAGATATTTCTTCTAAAACTATTATCAAAGCTGCTAAAAGCCCAGGCTCTGAAGATGATCCTCAAGCAATGGGCAACCTAACATTCTACTATGAAGCAGCCGCTCGAGCGACCAGAGCCTTGTGGGACTCGACTCTTGCAAATTTATCTCAACGTCGCATAAATAGAACCGTTGAAAAGAAACCTTATGAAATAAATGGTGAAATTGAGTTTATCGCTCCGAGCTTATCAGAAGAAACACCGACTTGTGAGGCCTGGGGACAATCGGTCAGCGCGGAAATTGCAAAAGTGTCCGATGCCAACAAAAAACAAGATTATCAAAATCAGCTTCAACAACAGGTTCAAGACTGCCAAAAAATGAGTCAGGTAAAATGGAGTGCTGTTGATCCACGATTTCAGGAGCAGAATTCCAATTTATCAAACGGCAATGCACAACAAGCAAAAACCATCAAAGAAAATGGGCCCGACCGAGAAGATGATAAGACGCGGGATATGCGAAACCAGCTTCAAGTAATGGATAAAACAGGAGTTGACCTTAACAATCTTCAAACTAATTGGAAGTATGATGATGCCGAATTTAAAAATCAAATAACAGTTGGAGATGAAGAAGGGAATGATGTTTTGACAGAAATGACCAATGCTGAACAATTAAATGCTTACAATCAAGCTCTTGACCGGGCCATTGAAAAAATGAAGGAAGTACAAAAATCGGTTCCCAATTATAAATTTGATGAAGCAGCTATTCAAAAGAAGAAGATTGCTATTGGAGAGACCAGCATTCTAGAAATCAATAAAGTTCCTGAACATCTCATGGAAGAATTTGGGACAAAGGCTGGCAATGCAGCCCCAGCAGCCCAGACCTACCAAGAATTAATACAACAACAGAACCCAAATTAAAGAAACGCCTCTTCTCGTGACAGAACTAAATAATTTCGGGTATAAGTCTGTTCCATGGATGACCAAAGCGCTTTTACTCAATTAGATTCTTTTTTTCAGAGGTCTGTTTGTCAAAAAGCAGGTGCCCCTCTTCGAGAAGACATAGAAATTGGGATTCAAACAGATACCAATCACACTTTCTCTTTAATTAAAAACCAGGGAAAATTATCTCTGCTCCGCAATTCTCCCTCGGCCCCGGATTTAACTTTTTTTCTGGGTAGCAAGTCCACCGAAGCTTTAAGTGACATTGAGTCCGATGATATTGGAGAAATTGGTGTGACCGTATTGGGCTTGATGCTTGAACAAGCGAAGGATTATCGTATTTCAGCAAAAATTCACACTCACCCCATTACTCTTTTTAGAAAAGGATATATGGGGGTTTTGGCGTTGGGCGGCAGTCCCGTGCTCAGTTTTTTGGCCAAAAAAGGAATAGGAAACTTATCCTCAATCAAAGCAGCTTTTTTGAAACTAAAGGAATGATTATTATGAAATTGGCTCCATTTATTAACCAAGCTCAAATCTCTGAAATGACAAAAAAATTGGGTAACCAAATATCCCAAGACTATCAAAAACTGCTGTCTCAGGACGAAAGTCTCTTGGTAGTAGTTACATTGAAAGGTGCCATGATTTTTGGTTCTGATTTGATTCGCGAATTAAAAGTACCCATGGAGTTGGATTTCGTTCGGTTAGCCAGTTATGGTTCAGGAACCAGAAGTAGCGGTGCCGTCAGATTTCTGAAAGATATGGAGTCTTCTCCCGAGGGACGCCACATTTTGGTCATTGATGAAATTGTAGATTCTGGAAGAACCTTGGCATTTCTTACCGAACATTTGAAAGCTTTTAGCCCAAAGTCAGTGAAACTCTGTTCGCTCCTATCTAAGCCGAGCCGTCGCGAAGTTGAAGTAAAACTGGACTATTTAGGCACTGAAATTGAGGATAAGTTTGTGGTGGGCTACGGTTTAGATTTCGGGGAGAAATACCGAAATCTCCCCGACATCTGTATTCTATCTTAATTTTTAGTAGTTTTACTCTTAACGATCAACGTTGCTGCCACATGTTTTGGATGGAAGTGACAACCCATGGGATACTCCCCTTCTTTCATGTGTTTGGGAATCTTGACCGTTACTTCCTCAGCTTTATGGCGGTTTACTTGCTTCTGGATTTTCAATTGAGGGACAAAAAACCCATGGAAGTCAAAACCACCTTCAAGATCATGCTTCACGACAAATTTAACCGTCTCTCCAGGTGTTACTTCTACTTTCTCTGGCCTCCAGTGGACAGCATCATCTACTTTCTGAGTTTCCATCACGATTTCTCGGGTGGCAGCAAAAACCGCACTATTCAGAACTAATCCTAAAACTAACAAATAATATTTCATCATTTGTCTCCTTTCTGATGTCATTTTTAACATGCTAGTAGCCCGAAGAAAAGCTTGGGCACTTTATCCCCAAAGATAAAGTGCCCAAGTCAGGTTTAGAATCCTAGATTATTAGCGACTCTTAATGTTCACTACTTCATCTAGCATTTCATTAGCTGTTGTGACTCCTTTTGCAGATGCTTGGAAGCCTCGTTGTGCCTTAATCATCTGCACGAATTCATGAGCTAAATCTACGTTTGATTGCTCAAGACTCTTGGTCATGACAATGCCTCTTCCGTTTGTGTTGGGTTTTCCAATAAGGGGTTGACCCGAAAGGACGCTTTCACGGAATTGGTTGTCACCCATTTTAGAAAGACGTTCCGTCGATTCAAAACGAGCAACACCCAGTTGACCCAAGGTACGATTCTGACCGTTAGTGTAGATTCCACTTACCATCCCGTCGGCATCGATAGATGTATCCGTTAACACACCCGCTGCCCATCCATCCTGAACATTTCGGAACATAGCACTTTTCGAACCATATTGGGTGGTACCCTTTTCTCCTGTACCCAACTGATCAGTCGGATCACCAAAATCGAGATAGAGATTCTGGTCCGGAATGGCTCCCACGAAGTTGCTGTTCACGATATTTTGTTGAACGCTTTCGAGTCGACCATTGGGATCAAATGAAAGAGTTCCCTGAATAACAACACTTTGTTCGCCAGGCACTCCATCCATAAGATTTGCCCCGTCAGTCATCGCATGGAATTCCCAAACGTTTTCAGAGGTTTTGTTGTAATACATCGTCAACGGTCGAGCATTTCCGACTGAGTCAAATACCTGGATTCCAGTATTGAACTGGGCTGACTCTTCCGGTTTGACTAAATCAAGGGGAGCTCCGACTGCTGTTCGAGCATCCAGATTCAAGTGGACTTGCACTCGCTCACTCGCTTTAGCTGCGATCGTATTATAGGGAATACGAATATCTGTCATTTTTCCAGTAATCTGCCCACCAGGAGTCGCTTCATATGCTTGAACACGATAACCATTGAGATTGACTAAGAAGCCATCTTTATCGAAACGAAAACTTCCGTCTCTTGTGTAAGTTTGGCCTAGGGCATCCCCTTTTAGCACGAAGAAACCGTTACCGCTGATCGCAAGATCAGTGGGACGATCCGTATGCGTAATGGACCCCTGATTTAAGATATTGGTTACACCGGCCAGACCAGCACCACGACCAACTTGAATTCCGCCGGCTCCTGTTTCAGCCAGGATATTCTGGAACTCAGAGCGAGATGCTTTGAACCCGGTTGTATTGGCATTTACGATGTTATCGGTAATTACGCCCAAGGCTTGTCCATTGGCCTCAAGCCCTGAAATAGCAGTACTCATTGAAGATACAACACCCATGTTTCCTCCTAGATAATCCAAAGCTTCCGTTTTAGGTGTGGAAGCACCGAAAACACGGGCCAGCTTTGGGAGTTTTTGTTAAAACTGAGGTGGCAGCCTCAGCTAGACTAGAACGGCGCTATCAATATTTGTGAAAACTCGTTCTTTTAGTTGCGTTCGATCCATCGCCGTTACAATGGTTTTCGACCGGATATTGGCAATAAAAGCGACATCATCAGCGAGAATCAGCGCTTCTCGGCTGCCCTTGGCTTCAAGAGCTTCGATGCCACCCATTACCCGTTTTTCCATTGCCGCACTCCACGGAATTTCACGAGAACGAATGCGTGTTTCCGCATGTTGCGACATGCTGATTTTTCCTTCTTCTTGTCGAAGAACCTTTTGAAACTCATCCGGATTGGTAGGAGCTTTGGTGCTACCGATTGACGGTCGATCACCAATCGAACCTACTCCAGAAGGATTTATCGAAAAATTCCCAGCTCTATAGAGATCTTGAATGCTCATGGTCTGAGATCCTTTGGAGAAGCAAAAGCAGGAAAGCCTCGCCACTGGTCTTCCCAAGGAATTCCTTCTTCACTTTCATTTTCACTCGAATCGACATTAACCACCTCAGAAATATCAACAGGTATGCTGTTACTTGCCGATTTCACTGCGGTGGTTCCTTCCGATTCATTTGTGTTTTCCGCTGAAGAAAGCCCCTTCAGATTGTTAGCAATGGTTTTAGCTTCACTTGCTTTACTTTTATCAAGCTTCGGGCTCAAACTTTCTTTGGAGTTCGAACCTGAATCCTGAGTAACTGTATTAACTTTATTAAGTTCAAGTTTGGAAGTTCCCGAGGCAGTTTGAACTACAAGCACGGGATTATTCCCGTTCATTTCAACTGCCGTCACACGTCCAGAGAGCTCTGCTCCCAGCTCTTCGGCTTGGCCCGATGAGCCAACTCCTTGCACTCTAAACGTGTATTTTCCTGACGGGAGTGCTTTTCCTTCTTGATCTTTTCCATCCCAGCTAATTTCACCATTTTTAGTTCTTGGATCGATATCCAGTTCACGTACCACTTTTCCAGATTCCGAATAGATCTGTGCTTGCACAGGATTAATCCCCTCCTTTTTTGAAAAAGTAAGATTAATGGCCTGACCTTCAACCAGATTCACCTCGTTACCATTGGCATGAACTTGCTTTCCAATCATGCCAATTGCCGAAAGCTTGGACTCGTTACCCATACCCCCTTGAAGATTCTCAATCCCCTTGTGGATATTTTGTAACTGCTCCAAGGATCCGAATTGTGCCAATTGAGCTGAGAACTCCTGGTGTTCCATTGGCTTAAGGGGATCCTGATTATTCAGCTGCGCCATGAGAAGCTTGAGAAAATCATCCTTACCCAAAGTGTTCTTGGGTTTAGATCTTTCCGCAGGCATCTCGGTGAGCTTACTTGGCAAAGCAGCAGATAATTCGTTCATGGTTTCTCTCTAGATGCGGATATCAACTCGTCCAGTTCCTTGGTTAACCCCATGCAAAGCAGCTGTCGAAACAGCTGATGTGGTAGTCATCCGATTCCGTGGATGAGAACTATCCAGGTGATTCACTTGCCAGGGATTCTTTGCTGAATCCTGACGCGAGCTTTGTGACTGCTGGTACAGACTTCCATTTCCAGAAAACTGAGCATATTGATTTTCTAAAAATGATGGCTCCATTTCTCTGCTGACGTGGACCTCAATTTTACTCAAATTAAGATCCTGATTCTGCAAAGACTGCTGGAGATCAGCGACTTGGCTTTCAATGGCGGCTTTTGCAAAATCGTTATCTGATTTCACAGAAACCTCAACATTCTTGCCTTTGGTACTGACGTGTATCTCGACCTGTCCCAAATCGGGTGGTGTCAAAGTAACCGTCAGTTTTCCTCCGCCGTGATGGACCATTGATTCGACTTTTTGGAAGAGCTCAGGAACCGTATGATGGCTCACTTTCTCCAGCCCTGTGACCTTCGAGTTCACCGTAACTACGTTATTTTGTAGCATAGGTGCCGATGTATCAGAAACGACATCAAACTCTTCTGATCGATGAGTTTGTCGCTTAGGGCCGTCGATGGTGTCTGCTTCTTCATTGTCGAACCGAGTCTCGTTAATCGTCACTTTTCCCATGGCTAACTCTGGACTATCGGCATTAGCCTCTGGTTGTTTTTTCGAGCCCATATAGGATTGAATCATTCTTTCCTTTTGGTCGAACACAACCTGTGGATCGGCGTCCTTGGATCTTGGACCGCTATTTACTGAGCTCCGGTTCTGATCATACATCGCCTTGTTGAAGGCAAGCTGACCGATAGGATCTTCAAGTACATTTTGACCCAAAACCTGCTGTTTATCTTCTTTATAAGATTTAATAACGGGAATCTTGTCATCAAGACGGCCCATTGTGCTTTCAGCAGATTCCATTTTTTGAACTGTTTGAACAGTTAAGGGAGCAACTTGAGGCTGAACCGGTCCCATCATCGGTTGCCCAATAAGCACCGACGAATCTCTTGAAGCCTTTCGATCAAAAAGTTCCAAAAGGGCTTCATTAGAATCAAGCTTAGACTCCTGACCATTCTTAGCGTTCAATCCAGACATCAATCCATCTAATTCAGTTGAGCTTTCCGAACTCGTTACCTGAAGGCCCAAAAGATAATTCAAAAAATCGAATTCTCCTGTCTCAGGCAAGCCCAGACTTTCACCACCCATAACGGACAAAGCAGACAGATTAAGACTGCTTGAATAAATATTATGTAGCATTGTTTTTACCTCCTTTCTTTGATTTTTGGACTACTCTCCGATGGGAGCTATCGGACTCTTCTCGTTTACTTCATTGACCTTTTGAGAAATCTTTTGGTTGCCTCCAGCTGGCGAGGCCAACTGTCTTTTTCCAAACCCGTACTCAGTAATACTTCTCGCCTTCTCTGGGTTCATTTTAGATAAAATTTCAGCGGCCTTTTGTTCCCTCATGTCGGCTAAAATCTGCAATGCAAGTGAAGCATCGATATCCTCCAGAATCTTTGCCGCATTTTTTGGCTCCATTTTTTCGTAGATCAGTCGATAACTTTTGGCGCGATGGTCTCGTACACTCTCAAGTTCAATCGTCTTTTTTTTGAGCTCCTGCTCTTTTTCGATCAGCTTTTTATTCAACTCAACTTCTCGCTGATTCAGCTTCTCCTCCATGGCGCGCTTGTCCTTGCTAAATCTTTCCTGAAGGTCCTGTATGACGCGAACATGGCTTGCAATCTGCTCCTTTAGTGTCGCCTCCCGAGCATTGAGTTCCTGCTCTCTCTGTTCGAGAAGTTTTTTCTGATTCCCGATTTCTTCCACTTTTGATACATCTGCACTGAGATGAGCGGGAAGTAATCCAGCGAAACATAATAGGATAAATGTAAAAAGTCTGTTCATTTTTTTTCTGTCTTTAATAGCTCAAAGCTTTCGTCCAACTTCTTCTGTGCGTTTCGATTTGCAATCACTTTGAATTCCGCCATCTTTTTATCGCGCATGGTTTCGAGAGCTTTCTTTTTAGCGCTCAGAATGTTGAGCTCTTTTCTTTTTAGATCAACCACTGTTTGCTGTTCTCCAATCACAACTTTTAATTTCTCAAGTGAAATGATGTTGTGGTCGATACGATCCATGAAGAGCTTTAACCACTCGACTCCTACTTGTGATTTTTGGCTTTGGTTTTTTAACAACCCTAGGTTTTCTCTTTCAATTGATTCTTTTAGGCTTTTGCTCTGAGCCAAATCTCTCAACACTTTTGCTAACTCAATTTTTTTTGCAAATTCCTTCTGCGTAAAATAATTCGCAATTTTTTCGAGCCGGAATTTAAATCTCATCTAGCAATTTCCAAGAGTTTACTTTTCGAATCAAAAAATGATGAGTGCTCGTCTCTTCCTTGTTTGAGGAAATCGAGGATAATAGGTTCTTTCTCAATCGCTTCGTCAATTGTCTGGTCACTCCCTCTATTATAGAGACCTAAGTTAATTGCATCTTCGTTATCCTGAAAGCGAGCTAAGATTTGCTTTACCCTTCGTGCCGATGTGGAGTGAGTCTTTTCGGTAACTTGATCCATTACTCGGCTCACACTCTGCAAGATATCGATTGCTGGATATTGTCCTTTGTTTGCTATTTTTCGGGATAATACCAAGTGGCCGTCCAAGATTGACCGGCACTGTCTGCAACCGGATCCTCTAAGTCATCTCCCTCAACCAAAACTGTATAAAGACCAGTGATGCTGCCTTCGGCCCCGAAATTTCCCGCACGCTCAACCAGTCGGGAAATTCCCGAAAATACACTAGGCGTATAACCTTTACTGGTGGGTGGCTCGCCCGCCGCCATACCGATTTCTCGCTGTGCCATCGCAAAGCGAGTAAGAGAATCCATTAAGAGCAACACTTGTAGACCTTGTTTTCGAAAATATTCCGCTATAGCAGTACTAACATATGCTCCACGGACACGCCTGACGGGAGATTTCTCAGCTGTTTCGACGACAGTCACACTTTTTTTTCTGCCTTCTTCTCCCAACTCGTGCTCTATAAACTCTCGTACCTCTTTGCCTCGTTCTCCGATAAGTCCCACAACCACAACATCTGCAGAAGTAAATCTAGCCATCATCCCTAACAGAACACTTTTACCCACTCCTGAACCAGCGAAAATTCCTGCTCTTTGGCCAAGACCACAAGTAAGAAGGGCGTTTATTGTCCTCACGCCCAAGTCGATAGGTTCCCGAATAATCGTTCGATCCATTGGGTTTAAGTATTCACCATAAAGCGAAATGGAATCTGGTAAATTGAGCTTCCTATTTGTCTCAAGTGGCCTACAGAGTGAATCAACGACTTGGCCAAGCAGTTCCTTTCCAACGGGGATAACTGCTTGTTCTTCGCGAAGTGTAACGAGGTCACCTAACTGAACACTGTTTAATTCATCCAAAGGCATTGCGACATGACCTTCTGGATCTAAACTAACGATTTCTAACGGAATTTCTTTCTGTCTCCCCTGAACCATAACCACCGAGCCCACTTTTGCGTTAGGTACGAAGACCCGAACCGAATCTCTTCTAACTTTCGTCACACGTCCACAAAATGTTACAAACGACTCATCTCGGATTTGTTTGCAGAATTGTTCTAGATTCATCTGATTGTTTCCAACCAATCCACTAATTTTTGGTAATTATTTCCGGAATCGAAAATCGCCCCGCCGGCCCCAGCTTCAAATCGAATTTGTCCAGGCATTAATTTTGAGTCTCGCACCAGATGCCATTTTCCTTCACTTTCTTTTTTTCCAAGACAATCGGCGTATTTTTCCCATTCATAGTCCGGCACACAAACAGTGACAGGGCTCTTGGTTACAAATTCCGGTATCGCTTCAGCCATCCAAATTTCAAGAGCTTTTCCATAACTCTCACTCTTTTCCATCTGGAATCTTTTCATGAGATGCAACATAGCTTGGCACCATTCGCGCTCATGGCTGTGCAAAAGGGATTCACGCTGATTTTTCCATTCAGCAACAAGAGAATCTAATAGCGCGGAGGCTTCAGTTTTGCTTTTCTCTAGTTCGCCAACTTTTTCCTGCCAAGTATAAGTCAGATTTTGTTCGATCTTATTGATTTCTTCCTCGAGCTGCTCATGGGCTAAATTTTTTCCCTCTTGATATCCTTGCTTCATGGCTTCTTTTGAAATTTCAGGTAAAACTTCAGTTTCATGATGTTCCAAACGTTTCAACAGGCGAGACCTTACTTCTTTCTCGACCAAAGCATCAAAACGCTCTCGGAACATGGGATCATTCATGAGGCCATCCCAATACTCGCCAGCCATACGAAAATGTTCGCCAGTTGATTGGGACACTTCACCGCTCCAAGCAGAAGCCTTCTGAGCTACAGCCTCCGAAAACTGAGGCAAAGTGCGCACATCGGCTGCCCGAAAACGAACAAACTCCCCTTGTTCCCTTATTTGGTCAGGGGACCATATCTGACTCTTCACCCACGCCAATGATAATTTTCCCTTCTTTTTCTAGTCGTTTGACTACAGTCACAATTTCTTTCTGAGCCTTTTCAACGTCTGATACTCGCTGTGGACCTAACGCTGCTAAGTCATCTTTCAACATGGCTGCTGCCCGCTCAGACATTGCTTCATAAAGCTTTTCTCTTAGTTCTTCAGGCGCATTTTTCAGGGCCAAAAGCAGAGTTTGATTTGGAACGTCCCTAAGGACCAATTGGAGGCCTCGATTATCGATCTTAATAACATCCGTAAAACTAAAGATATGTTGCTTTATCTCTACAGCCAGTATTGGATCTTTATCTTCAAGGCGAGTCATTAAAGAAGTCATTGTTCTTTTATCGAGATTATTAATGAGATCCGCAATAGCTGGCACTCCGCCAAATTGATTCTTGTTTCCTACTGCCTTGCCAATGAGATCTCTTTTAAGAACTTCGTCTAATTCGTCAATTTTCTCAGGAGATACATATTCAAGGGTAGCCATTCGAGTGACAATTTCTGGCCTGAGATTATCGGGAAGAGCTTTAATCATGGTGATTTGTTGTTCCACATCCATGTGGGCGATAATTAATGCAATTGTTTGAGGATGCTCATCCACAAGAAACTCTGCAAGAGTCTTTGGATCTACCGTTTCCAAAACGGTCAGACTCTTTCGCTCAACCAGATTGACCGCTCTGTTGCCTCCGAAAATTTGCTTTGCGCGTTCTGAGCCAAGAACCTGACTTATCAATTCTGGTTCAGAAAGGTTTTCTTCGAAAATAATTTCATCTTTTTCACTTAATTTATAAAGGTACTCTTTAAGTACATCATTGATAAGCTGCACGGGTGCCTTCTTCATGCTGCTCATCACTTTCAGCAGTCGGCGAACATCTGAGTCTTTCATTTGCTTCAACAGCTCACCAGACTTTTCTTTGCCAATGACATTCATTAGCACTGCGATTTTCTCAATCCCAGTTAATTGACCGTTTCTCATTTCCTTCATGCACTTACCTCAGAGGCCTTCATTTCATCATCTTCTTCGATCCAATCCTGTAAAATTCTGAAGCTCTTCTTGGGTGATTTTTCTATCTGCTCGACGATCAGCTTTTTCAGCTGACGCTCCTCTTTTTTCTCAGCAGTATCACCAAAGACTCCCCGAATCACGTTATCATCTTCATCGTTGGCTGCCATTTGTGCGGCAATTTCTGGGTTGGTTCCTGCGCTGCCTGAGGCATCATTGGCCTGTGCCATCAAAGCTTCGGCAACCTGATCGGCTTGAACTCCCGATTCGCTGGCAGCCTTTACCGCTGCTTCTATCTCACCCACTGTTCGAGGAACCAGAGTTCCGTCTTTGTTCCTATTGTTTGCTGATTCGGAACTGCTCATCCATTTTAAGAAAGGCCGCATCACTAAGAAGAAGAATGCTAGGAAAACAAGGGCTACAAGACCATTTCTAAGCATTTGCGGGGCTAAGTTTTGCCATGTGACAGCCGGAGTCTGCTTTTCATCGGTGTCCTTGATTTCATTAGTGTTAAACGGCATGGAGCTTACTGTGATGCTGTCTCTCCGCTCGGAATCAAAACCAACCGAATTTGCAACCAGATCCTGAATTCGACGGAGCTCTTCCTCATTTCGGGGAGCAAAGGTCTCAGTTGTAGCGTTAGGAGCTTTATTGTAATAACCGTCAACCACCACCGCTATCGTTAACCTCTTGATAGACCCACTGGGCTTATCGACGACTTGAACTTTTCTCGGAATGGCATAGGTAGTGTTGCTGGAATTTTTTTCATTTGAACTGGTTGCAACGGGTGACGGGGGATTGTTGACTTCAGTACCGGGCAAGTTTGATCGACTGCCAGGAATTCCCATGGGGTTAGGGCGGGAACCGGAATTGCTTTCATCCATTTTTGTCACACTCCGGGGGACTGCTTTTTCGGAGTCAAATGTCTCTTCGGTTGTATTTACTCTCGACGGATCAATTTCTGCAGTTACTTTGGCACGTACTTTACCAAAACCAACCACTGGCGTGAGCATTTCTTCAATACGTCTCTCGTACTCCACTTCAATGGCGCGCTGCATCTCTAACAGTGCTGAAGGAATAGCTGGAGTTAGACTGTCTTCTGGGCGATGCAGGAAATTTCCTTTAGTATCTACAATTGTGATTTGATTAACTTTTAGACCTTCAACGGCACTGGCCACTAAATGAGCGATCCCAGCCGTTTCTTGCTTTGAGGGAGTCATTCCCGCTCGCAACTCTAAGACCACGGATGCTTTTGGAGGATCTTCTTCTTCAAGAAAAGTTTTTTTAGGCGGAACACTAATGTGAACTCTAGCGGTCTTAACGGAAGCCAATCTCTGGATAGAGCGAGTCAATTCACCCTGAACAGCCCGTACATACTGAATCCGCTGCACGTAACTTGACATCCCAATTGTTGAAGCATCAAATTTTTCAAATCCCACGAGATCCTGGCCAGGCAATCCCTCTTTAGCCAACTCCATTCGAGCTCGATACACTTGGCTGGAGGGCACTGAAATAGTAGCCCCATCTTCACTGACTTGGTAAGGAACGTTTTGTTCGCTGAGCTTTTTAGAAACACTTTTAGTTTCTTCAGGTCGAAGTTCCGAGTAAAGAACCTGCATGGGATCACGTCGAAGCATTACGGTAAGTGCGACCAAGCCAGTCACAACTAGGGCAGCAGTAACGCCCACCAGAATTTTCTTCTGTCTTGAGAAAGTCTCGAAATACGACTGAGCTGTCTCAAGCCATCTTTGAAGTGTCTCGTTCATGTCGCTCCTAAATAGCTAAAAATCAAACCTGCATCCGCATGACTTCTTGATAAGCATCAATCACTTTGTTTCTAACTTGCATCAAAAGCTTGAATGCTGTTTCAGCTTTTTCCATAGTGATCATGGCATCGTGTAGATTCTCAGATTTTCCAGTTGCTAGATCAGTGGCACTTTTATCAGCATTTGCCAGAAGGTCGTTCACTTGATCAATCGAACGGCTTAAAAACTCAGTAAATGTTTCTCCTTTTGCCTCTTGCGTGGGGGGGCTTGAGGAAAGGGGAGCTTCATTAGGAATTAAATTGGGACTAATACTTGAGATATTCATTTATTATTTTCTCCCTATTTCAAGGGCCTTATTCATCATGCCTTTGGTCACATTAATCGATGTGACGTTGGCTTCATAAGTTCGACTCGCAGTGATCAAATTCACCATTTCTTCCATTGTATTTATATTAGGATAAGCAACGAATCCTTCCGGATTGGCATCGGGATGTCCGGGTTGATAAACTAACTTGGGAGGATTCGGATCAGAAACGACATCTGTCACTTTTACTCGATGTAGAGGAACTTCTTTCATTTGCCCTGCTAATTCCGAAGCAAAACTTCGGGTCGTTTCAGCTTCAAAAACAACATCTTTCCGGCGATAAGGTCCGCCTTCAGGTGTTCGTGTAGTTTGGGCATTTGCTAAATTACTTGAGGTAGTGTTCATGCGCATTCGTTCTGCACTTAAAGCTGATGCGCTTACATCAATAGACTGAAAGAAATCACCCATTAGTTACGTCCTTCCCCGATGGCATACTTAAGAAAAGTAAACTTTTTGTTAATCATTTGAGTATTAGCGGAATACTGAATGTCGTTTTTCGTCATTGCGGCCATCTCGCGATCCATATCTACTGTATTGAGATCCTGACCCAATTCAGAGTGGGGATCTTGAGTAATATTTGCCTCAACTGACAATACGGCCGGTTCGCTAACTCCAGTCTCATTAGCTTCAACAGCTCGTTGAAGTTCACTTTCAAATTCGACTTTTCTGGCTTTAAACCCGGGTGTTTCCGCATTCGCAATATTGTCACTGATTACTGATTGGCGAAGCAGATGCAGGTCTAGAGACTTTGATAAAGTATCAATGGTTTTATCGAACAGTGTCATAGAAATCTCTTAAGTTTTTTGGAGAAATGCCGATAAGGTAAAGCTGCAAACTTAAGGCCAGGTCAATCTCGCACAAAATTTGCTCCTTGCCGGCCTGAGTTAGGAAAATCCTTCCATACTAAGTGGACTTTTTTTCAGGATGGAGCTTGATATTCCTTAAGCTTATTTCTCAGAGTCCTTACACTTATCCCCAGTTTCCTGGCTGCTTCCGTACGATTTCCATCGACCTTCTCCAGCATCTTTTCAATGTGCCTTTTCTCCAACGCAGCTAGTGATTCTTCACTCACTGTTTCCATTTCAACTGGGCGCGGGTGTGACCGTAAGAAACTGATATGCTCAGGACCGATGAGTGCCTCTTCTGTCATTAAGGCGGTCCGTTCAATGGCATTTGCCAACTCTCTTATATTTCCAGGCCATGAATGTTTGTCTAACTTTTCCAAGGCTTCGGCACTGAAAGTCTGATTGAGAAGCTCATATCGCTCCCTCAGATTCTCCAGAAAAAATTGAGACAGTTTTCTAATGGCTTCCCGTCTTTCGCGCAGAGGATGGCATTCAATTCTAAATACATTTAGGCGATAGTATAAATCTTCCCGGAACAACCCTTTACTGATCAATTCAAAAGGATCTTTGTTCGTGGTTGCGATAATTCTTGTGTTAATTCGGATAGGCCCCTTACCACCTAATCGGTCTATTTCCGATTCCTGCAAAACCCGAAGCAACTTGGCCTGTAAGGGCAATGACATTTCACTGACTTCATCTAACAAAAGTGTTCCACCTTGGGCCCGTTCGAATTTTCCGATTCTTTGTACTAGTGCACCCGTGAAAGCTCCCTTTTCATATCCAAAGAGCTCAGCTTCCATAAGTCCCTCCGGAATAGCTGCACAGTTCACACTGATAAATGGCATTTCCCTTCGGTTGCTGATCTCGTGGATATAACGAGCAATTAATTCTTTGCCAGTCCCACTTTCTCCGCAGAGAAGGACTGAAGAGTCGGCCATTGCTGCTCTCCGAGACGTTTTCAAAAGCTTTTCCATCAACTCATCAGCAATCAGCATCTTTCGGTGATGAAAATTCAGCGTTGTCATGGCGACTCCAATAGTTTGATTTCATTTTCAGCAAGCGGACTCCAAAACTCGTCCTTTTGAGAAGCAATTTCTCTCCACTCCTTGATGGCCCCTTTGGTATCTTTCATTTTGCTCCGACACTTACCCAGATAGAAACGGTTTTCTAATTTCTCAGGGGAATCAGGGGCAATCTTAATAGCCTCTTCATAACGCTTAATAGATAGCGAACAATTCGACTTTTCAAGCTCCGCTCTTGCCGACATTGCTAAGAAAGGAGCTAAATCTTTTTCCTTTAATCCCTTTTTTTGAGCTGATTTTAAAACTTCTTCCGAGAGACCCCATTTTTTCCCGGCAAGTACGGATCGCTTCATTAAGTCCAGATAGGCACCAGAAGAGGCCAGGTCTGCTTTTTCTAATCCTCTCAAACCAATTTTGAGGGCTTTTTCAAACTGACCCGCACTCGAAAAAGTTTTTACTTGTTCAAGCCTTTTTAGGGCACTGAGTTTGGGGTGAGTGATTTTTGAAAGCGATTCTTCGCTTTTTTGGTATTGTTTTGCTTCGCGAAAAGCCCTACCCATCATCAATGCCAGATAGGAGGAAATTAGGCCATCTTTAGGCTTAAAAGCAGAAGCAATACTTCTCTGTTTTTCCATGGCCTTAAGAGCCACTTCTAATTCGAGCGGTTTTTCTACTGTTAAGTAGGTCTGTAACCAGAGTGGGTCATACTCCGGACTAATCAAAGCAGATATGACTTCTTTTTTATCGAGCAGACGTTCGGCTGATTTTTTCTCATCTCGATTGGTTTCGCTAAACCACCAACGGACAAGAGAGTCGCCCAGTTTCATTTTAGTACTTAACTCTACTTTTTGCTGATTAAATAATGAAGAAGTCTGCCAGCGCTCTAACTTCTCCAATGACTTTTTCAACCCTTTTTGCTCAAGATTTTCCAAAGCGCTCTGCACGATGAGATCTCGGTAAAGGTTTTGCGCCTTTTTGGCCATGGGTGTGCCCTCAAACCATTCTTTGTAGGAATGCTCAAGTGGGGCTAGTAACTTCTCATCTCGTTCAGCTTGGGAAACTGTTGACGGGGTTCGAGCTAATTTTTCCAGGACCTGTAACGTGTTCACTCGAATGAAAGATCCCACTTCTCCTTGCTTCAAATCAAAGCCATTCTGCTCATTCAATTTAGATAGGTAACCAAGAGCTTCTTCATTGCTTGCTTCAAGAAGGGATAACCCCTTTTCTATGTTACCAACCGTACGAAGTTTTTCGTCCTTAATTGCTAACAGCTCTTCATCGACTACCGTTAAACGCCTCTCAATTTCAGCTGAGTCCAGATCTTTAAATTCCATCAACAAGGCGTGGGCTTTCGAAAAGTGTCCCCAATCACTTTTTGGGAATTTTTCTTTTACGGTTAAATAATTACCAATCACTGCGGGAAGCTTATCTTTTCGTTTTACCGACAAGTCTGCTAGTCGCTTCCGAAGGGGAGCTTGGCATTCGGAAAAATGCTCCTCTACTTTTGTAAACTCGTTGAAATAGAAGGAGGCGCTTGGATAATTTCCTTGACGGTATTTAAGTTCTCCTAAATTGAATAGGAGCTCGGGGTGGAATCGGGAAATTAAGTGGCCATTTTTCACTTGGATCTTCTCGTAAGCTTTTTCTATTTTTTTGAGGTCTTGTCCCGATTCTCTGTCGATATCGATGAGTCTGATTCGAGAGCCCATTTGCAATCTAGCCGCATCGCACTTTTGAAGAACTTGGCTGAATCCTTTTTTGGCATCTTCGTAGTTGTGAAGAAGATACTGCGACTCGGCACTACCGAGGAGAAAAACACAGGCGCTGGGGTGAAAGGGATACTCCTGCTTTCCTGTTTGATACAGCCCTAGGGCTTTCGCATAAGATCCATTTTTCAGATAGAAACTCGCCAAAGAGGCTGATAGGACAGGTGCCAATGTTGAATGGGGATAGAGGAGTAAAATCTCTCTAAACTTTGATTCGAACTTTTTGATCTGACTCGGCTCTGAATTTGGAATTTGGTCTAATTGGGCCTGGAGTTCCAGAAAATCAACAGCTTCTTGAAGTCGTGAAGTTTCAAATACCCTGCGAAAAGTTGCAATTTCATTGCCTAACTTTTCCCAATCTTTGCGATGATAGCTTTGAATCAAGCCATTGTACTCTGGCGTTCCGCCTAATTGATTTTCAATTTCTGTGAAATAAGTAGGGGCCACCTCTAGATTGGTCACCCCTTCACAAAATGGCATGGGGAGATCCAGATCTTTCAATTCCCAGAAATTTGTTGCGGGGCGTCCAGACAGGGCAAACACGAAGCTCAACACGTAAAGAACTGAATAATTAACGCGAAGTTTAATGTGCACGTTTAAAGTAAAGAGCAAAGTACGTGCCGAAGTTTCAGCTCTGTTTTTTGCTGTTACCTGCCCAGGATGAGCAAGTATTTTGTCAGACCGTCAACTATTTGGCTTCGCCGCAAAGCTCCGATCTGAGCATTTTTCAATGCTGTAAATCTCATCAAAACATTCCGATAAGTGGGAGGAATCCGTTTAAGGAATTTGCTCATGAAATCAACCTTGTTAAATCCTCTGATATTATTGCTACTGAGCTTCATCAGTTTCACTACAGGATGTGCCGTTTTGGGTGGGGGTGGCAGCGAAATTCGAAGAGCAAACGATTATCAGCTTTCAGCTCCTCGTCAGTGGCAAAGAAGAGGGAGTGATGGTGAAAGCGATGAGGCTTACCAGCTCCCATCGGGAAATACCGTCACAGTGACAAGCTCGTGTAACAAACACAAAGAGGCGAGTTTACGAGTTTTGACAAAAGAGCTTTTGATTGGGTCGAGAAACATAAAAATCGAAAGAGAGGAAGAACTTGTTGTTTCAGGCAGTGAAGCTCTTTACAGTCGTGTGAGAGCCAGTTCGGAGGGAGTACCCTTTTTGCTTGATATTGTTGTTGTAAAAAAACGGGGCTGTGTTTTTGATTTCTCGCTGATGAGTCCAAAAGCAATATCAGCTCAGGAGACCAAAGATTTTTTAACTTTTGTAAAATCCCTTAAATATGCAACAGACTAAATATTTTATTTTTTATTTTTTTGAGCGGCTTTTTAAAACGCTCTGGCATCTCCTGAATTTTGCAGGTGGCAGCGTTGCACTTCTTCTAAACTCAGTTCGTGCCATATTCACTCCCCCGTTCTATTTTGGATTGTTTGTTGAGCAATGCTATAAATTGGGGTTGCGCTCCTGTTCTCTGGTTTTTATCACAGCATTATCTACTGGTTTTGTTATGTCGCTCCAATTTGGATACGGTTTGGAAAGATTCGGTGGGAAACTTTATGTCCCAAAAGTGGTTGGCATGTCCATCATGCGTGAGTTGGGACCCGTTCTTACTTGTCTCATGTTGGCGGGCCGGGTGGGATCTGGTATCGCGGCTGAAATCGGCTCAATGAATGTTACGCAACAAATCGACGCCATTCGCGCTTTAGGAACAGACCCCATCAAAAGAATTGTGGTTCCAAGGGTTCTGGCCATGCTGCTTATGGCCCCCCTGCTGACTGTCTTTGCAGATTTGGTGGGAATTGGAGGAGGAATGATCATCTCCATGTCTGAGCTCAATATCAATCCTGACTTCTATATTTACGAAGGAATCACTTCACTAAAAGTGACAGATTTTACATTTGGAGTCACAAAAACATTTTTGTTCGGTCTCTTAATTAGTGTAACAGGCTGTTACTATGGACTCAGGACCACAGGGGGAACCCAGGGAGTAGGACAAGCAACCAATTATGCGGTCGTCACATCCTCAATTCTTATTGTGATTTTCGATTTTATTCTCACTAAACTATTTTGGATTCTGGAAAAAATATAAATGGTACAACGACACGAACAACCTACCGAGCTTGAGCTTCTCATAAAAATAAGAGGCATAAAAAAATTTTTTGGAGATAAAGCGGTTCATGATGGGATCGATTTGGATATTTACCGCGGGGAAGTTCTCACTTTAATGGGAGGAAGTGGCACAGGAAAAAGCGTTCTACTCCGTTCTTTGATTGGCCTTGAGCATCCAGACCAAGGCAGCATTTTCTTTGGAAATAAAGATATTTGCGTTCTGTCGGAGCAACAACTTATCGATGTACGAAAGAGAATAGCTTATGTCTTTCAGTATGGGGCTCTCTTTGATAGCTTAACCGTCAAAGAAAATTTGGCGTATCCTCTGCGTGCCCACACCCAATTAAGTGAGGAAGAAATTCACCACAGGGTAGTTTCCACTCTTTCAAAAGTGGGCCTTGAAAAAAGCATCGATCTTCTTCCATCAGACTTAAGTGGCGGGATGCAAAGACGGGTCGGAGTAGCTCGCAGTATTATTCTTGAGCCAGAGGTTATTCTTTATGATGAACCAACAACGGGATTAGATCCCTATAACACAAGACAAATACTCAACATTATTTTGCAGCTTAAAGATCACGGCGTAACATCTGTGCTGGTGACACATGATATGCATGCTATTTTTTCAGTCACAGACCGTGTTGCTTTTTTAAAGGATGGGAAAATCAGGGCACTAGGTACCGCAAAGGAAATTGAACACATGAAGGATCCGGTTCTTCAAGGCTTCATTTCTGGGGAGAGCTGGTAATGGAACGTAGAAAGATTAATCAGGTTTTCGTTGGTACTTTCGTTGTGCTGGGACTTCTTATCGCCACTTATCTCATTTTTGTGATGGGGAGCGGGACTGGTTTTTTACACTCCACTTTCACACTTTATGCTCGTTTCAAAGATGTAAAGGGTTTACATCCAGGTTCTGAAGTTTCACTTTCGGGGCTGAGGGTGGGAATAGTAAAGGAAATTTCGGTTTCCAAGGACGATTCAAAGGATATGATCGCCGAGCTACAGATTTCATCGGTAGCGCGTGGTCGCCTCAGAGAAGATTCAACTGCCACTTTAAAGACTCAAGGGGTTCTGGGGGATCGCTATATTGAGCTTGCTATTGGAACAAATGGACAAGCGGAACTAAAAAATGGCGATACGATACGTACCCAAGACACTCCTGACCTATTTTCAAAAAGCGGTAATCTGATGGAAGGTATTGCGCGCTATTTGAGAGAAGGGGGAGATGTTGATTCGACCATTAAAAATCTGGCAAGATTATCAGACAACTTAGTTCAATTGTCCGGTCAAATAAGAAAAGAAAAGAGCCTTCTCAATGAGCTATTTTATGGAACAAGCGGCCAAAATTTGAATAAGGCTTTATCCCACCTCGATTCAATTTTGAGTAAGATCGATTCGGGTGATGGAACTCTGGGCTCAATAGTAAACGATCCCACCGTATACGAGGATGTGAAGTCACTTTTAGGAGGCGCCAAACGTAGCAGCATCTTAAAATATTTCATGCGCCAATTCATTGAATCATCAGAAAAAGAAAAAGAAGAAAAAAGGAATTAAAGAAGACCGCAAACTAACAAGCGAGTTTGAGACCTTTTCTCTTTAACTTCTCTACTAAAGTAGTTCTATTCAAGTTCAAAAGATAAGCAGCTTTGTTTTTATTGCCCTGTGTCTTTTGAAGTGCCTGTATGATTAATTCATTTTCGAAATCGTTGATAGCATCATTTAGGTCCAAACCATTATCTGGAAGGGACACGCTACTGATATACCTATCCAAAGTAACCCGTTTAAAATGCTCGATAGGCAAGTCTTTAACGTCGATGATTCCCTTATCTCTTTTAAGGATTACTACTCGCTCGATTAAGTTCTCTAGCTCACGAATATTTCCTGGCCAATGGTACTGCATCAGAATTCTCAATGAGTCTTCAGATACCCCTGTGACTTCTCTCGCATACTGACTAGCAAATTTGTCGGTAAAGGCTTTAACAAGAAGGGGAATATCTGACTTCCTATCACGAAGCGGTGGGATATTAATAGGAATCACGTTTAGTCGATAATAAAGATCCTCTCTGAATCTCTTTTCACCCACTGCAGTCTCAAGATTTTGATTGGAAGCTGCAATGATTCTGGCGTTTAGATACAGGCTGTGAGCACTTCCCACAGGTTCATAAACTTTTTGCTGAATAGCTCTTAGAATTTTGGATTGTAAATCCAAAGACAGATCACTGATTTCGTCCAAAAATAAAGTTCCCTGCCCAGCCAATTGAAAACGCCCAATACGGTTTTGAGTTGCCCCAGTAAAGGCTCCCTTCATATGGCCGAAGAGCTCACTTTCCAGAAGTGTTGCCGGTATCGCTCCACAATTAACGGCAATTAGGGGTAGTTTTTTTCTCGGGCTCAAATCGTGAATAGCTCTGGCCACGACTTCTTTTCCAGTTCCGCTCTCTCCGGTAATGAGTACATTTGAGTCCGTATCTTTAATGCTCATAATGAGCTGGAAAATCTCAAGAATCTTAGGATGTCTTCCCACGAATTGGGGAATGGAAAACTCGTTTTGGCTCAAATCAGGGGGAGTGGAAATAATTCTCCCTAAATTCTCTTCAATAACGGTCAGTAATCCGGCTATTTCTTGGTTCGAATCCCAAAAATCAGAAGCCCCCGCCCTCATCAAGTTCACAATAGAGGAAGGACTGTTTTCCGATCCTAGAACAACGACGGCACAACCTGGACGCTCAGCGCGAAAACTTTGGAGTTTGTTTAACCCCTCGCTATCCTGATATCCCCAGAGACAGAGGTGAAATGTCTGCTTGGTAGCCAACCTGATTGCCTCAGCAATATCTGGACTCTCTTGAACCCAGTACCCATTACCCTCTAAAACCTCTCGATATCTTTTGGATATTTGAGAGTCACCTTCGCAAATCAAGATTCGACGAATAGACACAGATTGCTCCGACTTTTTCTTGAAATTGTTAGAAAAATTGTTCAGAAACAATTCTGTTTTCTTCGAAGATGCAAATTTATTTTGGAAACGTTAGAAAAAGAGGTCTGAACCCTTTAATATTACGACAACTGATTTTTTTGTCAATGGATTGACGGGAACTTTTGTCCGCAGGTAGGAAAATTTTTCCACTTACCAAACCTATAACTCTATGCAACTTTGCCTAGTTTCTGCAGTACGGCAGTTGAGTAAATCTTTTTTTCGATAAAGATTTCGGATAGTACCGGATCAAGCTTACCTTCTTTAACTTCCTGTCCCAATATCTCTAGTGCGCGTTCGATGGGTACTGCCTCTTTATACCAACGGTCAGCTGCAGTGAGTGCGTCAAAAATATCTGCGATGGTCATGATTTTGGATTGCAGGGGTATTTCATGGCTCGTCAAACCTCGAGGATATCCAGTACCATCAAGTTTTTCGTGATGGCAGTAAGCGATTTCGGTGAGGTTTTTAAAGTCGCGAGTCCAAGGAATATTTTTTAAAAATTGGTACGTATGGCGAACATGTGACTCAATTTCTTCTCTTTCACTATCAGTGAGTGAACCCTGTTGAACCGACAACGCAAGATACTCTTCTTCTGTGAGTAAAGATACTTGTGTACCATCCGGAAGCAAGAGCTGCTCATGGCGTATCTGGTCCAGTATTTGCTCGTTTTCTTTCTTTAAAATATTAGGCTCATTGGCGGCAATAATAAGATTCCAGTAGTTATCCACTTGACGAACTCTCTCGTGGTACTGGTGCTCCAGTTGTTGACGATGGGATTCTCCCAAATGAATACGCTGTTCAAGAAAACAAATCTTTGCGGCAGCTTTACAAGTATTTATTCGTTCTTTTATCGATTCTAATTGATGGGTATATAGCTTCTTTGCTTTGACTAACACTTGTTCTTTGACACCAATTTTTCCGAAATCATGGAGAAGAGCAGCGTATTCCAACTCCTTTATTTCGTCCTCTTTGAATTTTACTGAACGATAAATTCCTGTGCTAACTTCCGTGGTAGCTCGAGCGAGAGCTACACACATCGATGCCACTCGTTCCGAATGTCCACCCGTACTAGGATCTCTGGACTCGATTGCAGTAATAGAAGCTTTAACAAAACCTTCGAAAAGCTTTTGAACATCTCGATAGACATCACTCGTCTCGAGACAAATTGCTGCTTGGGTGCTAAACGACTTCACTAAACTTTCATCTTCTAAATCAAAAGGTGCGTATTCCCCATTAGACTTTACTTTGTTGGCCAGTTGCAAGACTCCTCGACAATCGCCACGACTGTCTCGTAGAGGAACTGTCAACAACGATTGATTTCCTTGGGGTTGCACATGGTCAAGCGACGAAAACATGGGAAACCCTTGAGATAACTTTGTCTCTTGAGTAGAAGTTACATTGGTACTTTTTCCAGTAAGAGCGACATAGCCACAAACACTATTTTCCTGAACTCGGGAATTTACTTCCTCAAAGTTGATTTCTTTTCCTCCGGAATCAGTGATCCTAAAGCGAAATTCCAAATCTCCATCAACCTCATTCAACACAAAAAGCGTTCCCCCCTGAGCGCCTGAAAGTTCAATTCCTTTGGAAAGAATCGTGACCAATAATTTTTCGGGATTTCTTTCAGCTGATAATTCAATAAAAATTTCGTTGAGTTTTTGAAGCATCGTTGAATTGATCCGAGTGGTATTAATCTCAGAAAGATGAGCAATCAACTTACAAATTTTCATGAAAAAGGTTTCTGCCTCTTTTTTTATCTTTTTTGGCTCGATGATGTCTATTAACCGGGAGAGCACTCGAGGATTTTGAAAGAAATTTTTCGGATTATCACTGAGGACGATATAACCAAAACTGGGGCAATCCTCTTTGGCAGCTCTAGCGTCGATGAGCTGACTAATTCGGTGGCAGTCTTGTTCTGTTACAAAGAACGCAATGCGAAGGCGTTCTTGATGGGCTTTCTGTATCGCTCCTAAAAGCTGGTCAGGACTGTGGGCAAGCACAGAGTGAGCAACAAACTTGGACGAAATCGCCTTAATATCAGGGCAATCGTAAAAAACAAAAAGAGTATTTTCCATTGATAAGGTGTCCTGGCCCAGTGCACTTGTGGGCCATACTCCCTATCGGATTATTTTGAAAATTTCTTCACACTTTCAGCTCAAATCTATCGCTTTGCGTTACCAGCGTATTCCCTGGCCGCTCCATCTCAATTCATTAAGGAGTTCACTACCCGCTCAAGAAAGGGCCATGAGAAATCATGAAGTGGCTTTTCTCCCTTCTCTTCTTTTATTTCAACGTGAGGAGCAGACAAGAAAACCTTTCCCTTTCCATACTCAAGTTGAATCATAGCGGGCTCAAGAGAGTGAGAAAATCTTAAAACTGTTTGAATATTTTTCTTCTGAGCCTCTTCAATGGAAAAACGAAAAGCCGGCCCTCCATAGAGCAGCATATTTACAAAATTTCCCAGCCCTTCTACTAAAGGATTCCCTAATTCCCAACTAAAGTTCACCACGCCCTCACTGTAACCTGGCTCTTTTAAGTAAGTTCCATCGTGAGCAACCCCCTCAAGAAGGCCGATTCCGTAGGGTCCAGTTGCAGCCCCGCCTTCCCGATGAGAAGTAGCATAAAAAGCACCTGCGCAAACGCCCAAATAACTACCACCATTTTTAACAAATCTAATAATTTCCTGAGCTCCCCTATCTCCGAGATATTCTAAATATACCCAGGATTCTCCCCCGGGCATAATGAGGAGCCCTGGTTTTTCCATCTGCAAATCTCCATTTAATAAGTCATGGGGCCCCTTAGTTTGATAAGAGTAATTATTTTCACGCAAAAATGCTTTGAGGTTTTCTGTTCCGACTTCCCAGCTCCCTGGCCCGTCGTAAAGAAAAATCCAATCTGCATGGCGGGTTCCCCGAAATTCATTGGGTAGTTTAGGTCCCCAAAAAGGCTGATGGTGAATAGGAAGACTTTCGGGCAAGGCACCCCAACCACACGAAACAGCCAAACCGACCAAGATTATGAACCATTTTTTCAACTTATCCCCCTCTTAATCTCTCAATTTTTTGTTTCCACCGATTCTCAACCAGATTACGTATGGTCGCATTCGATGTTTGAATCAGTTCTGGATCTTGACTGAGCAGTTTTTCAGCTTCTTCTTTAGCTCGCTGAAGCAAATCAGCATCCCGTAAAATATTCCCGACTCTAAAACCTGGCAAGCCACTTTGTCGAGTTCCTAAAAATTCTCCCGGCCCTCTAATTCTTAAGTCTTCTTCTGCAATGACGAATCCGTCTTCCGTCTTAGTCATAATTCTTAGGCGTTCTGTCACAAAGGCATCAGCTAATAAGACACATTCGCTCGCCGTGCTACCTCTCCCAACTCGCCCCCGAAGCTGATGTAGTTGCGACAATCCCAAACGCTCGGGATGCTCAATCACCATAAGCGTAGCATTAGGAACATCAATGCCGACTTCAATGACCGTCGTTGAAATGAGAATATCAAACTTTTTCTCTTTGAATTCGGAGAGAACCTTTTCCTTTTCATCACTTTTCATTCGGCCATGAACTAATCCAACCCGAAATTCGGAAAATACTTCTTTGCTTAAACGGCGATGCATTTCAGTAGCGGACCTCAGTTCAAGCTTCTCCGATTCGTCAACTAACGGGTAAATGATATAAGCCTGGTTACCTCTTGTTACTACTTCTGTAATCTGTTGATACAATTTTGGGCGATCTTTATCTTTCAAAATTCTTGTTTTAATCGGCTTTCTTCCTTGGGGCTTCTGCCGAATCACACTCAAATCCAAATCGCCATACAAAGTAAGAGCAAGAGTTCTAGGAATAGGAGTAGCAGTAGTCATTAATAAATGAGGACTTCCCTTGTCGACTTTCTTGAGCAGCAACCCTCGTTGCTCCACTCCAAAACGATGCTGCTCATCCACAATAACTAGACCTAATTTTTTAAATTTAATCGACTCCTGAAAGAGCGCATGGGTGCCAATGACTAAACAAGTTTCGTCCTTTTGCAGTAAAAGCTCAGTCTCTTTTTTATCGGTATTTGACTGCGTGAGCAAATACACCGGTACCCCAATGTTACCGAGCAGCGCTTTTGCAGTTCGATAATGCTGTTGCGCCAACACTTCAGTTGGGGCCATAAAAGCAGTTTGAAAGCCGCTACCGCTTGCCACGGCAGCAGCCCCTAGTGTTACGACTGTTTTGCCAGAGCCCACGTCTCCTTGAATTAATCGACTCATAGCAAACGCTCTACCCAAATCTTGTCGGGTAACTTCAAGAGCCTCTTTTTGATCGTTAGTGAGTTCAAACGGCAAGGCTTTCAACAAAGCTGCCAGCTTCCCTTGACCATCGACCAAAGGAGGTGCTTTTTCTTTTTGGTGCCTTTGCTTCCGCAAAGCCAATCCTAATTCAAGGATAAAAAACTCTTCAAAAATGATCCGCTTGACCGACTCGCTTAGAATATCCGATTTAGGGAGCTCATCGGGGAAATGAATTTTGGTAAAACTTTGGCGTAAGCTGGGTAAAGCAAGATCAGTCAGCAGCTGTTCAGGAAGACTCTCTTTAAGGTGAGGAAGCGAAGTTTGTAGAGCTTCTTTCATCACTCGTCTCAATGTTTTTTGGTGGAGTCCTTCAGTCTCACTATAAACAGGAACGACTCGCCCAAAATTAATGCTGATAACGGGCTTCCCGTTTTTGGTTTCCGATACTTTCTCAAATTCAGGGTGAGCCATTTGAAGCCCACGAGCAGAAACACGAACTTCGCCTGCAGCCACAAAAAGACTCCCAATGGCAAACTCTTCGATGAGGGCAGGATAAGCATGAAACCAAAATAAGTTTAGACTACCGGAGAGGTCACTGAGAGTTACTTCAAGTCGATGTTTTCTTCCTATGCGCTGAGGTTTTACTGAAGAAACTTTACCAAATACAACAGAGAACTTTCCTGCTTTTAATTCGGCTAATGGGGTTAACTTTCGCCGATCCTCGTAATCCCTCGGCAAAAAATAAAGGGCATCTTCGACTGTTGAAATCCCTTTTTTGGAAAGAATTTTAGCAAGTTTAGGCCCCACCCCTTTCACAAATTGGATGGGGCAATTGAGAACATCACTCATACCGAATGCTAATCACCTCGTATTCCAACTCTCCCTTGGGCACTCGGATAGTCACAACGTCGCCTTCTTTTTTATTTAAAAGCTGCCTTGCTATGGGCGATTCAATAGAGAGTTTTCCCTCTTTTACATCTGCTTCATCTACTCCCACAATGTGATACTTTTTTGAGTCACCCGAATCTAAATCTTTAATTTCCACGTTAGCACCAAACACAATACGATCAGTCTTAATCTGACTCGTATCTACTACTTGAGCGCGTGCTATCTTATCTTCAATTTCTTGAATACGTCCCTCAATAAAGCCCTGTTTTTCCCTGGCAGCATCGTATTCGGCATTTTCTGATAGATCGCCGTGAGCACGAGCAACAGCAATTTCCTGAATAACTTTTGGTCTCTCGTGGAATTTGAGTTGTTTTAGTTCCTCTTCAAGCTTCTTTTTCCCATTGAGGGTCATTGGCACAGAATTCATAAGCTCCGCTCCTGCAAACAATGGGTGCTGAGTGGCACCCGCTTGTGTTCAGCTATCGCTTGGACACCTGCCCTCGCAGCTGCAACGGTCGTAAAGTAGCATAAATTTCGCATGAGGGTATTTCTTCTTAATTCATAAGCAGCACCCACTTCGTGTACCCCTAAAGCAGAAGTGTTTACCACCAAACTAATTTCACCATTTTTAATATGATCAACAATATGAGGACGGCCTTCATTCACTTTGTTTACTGGCCGTACGCTTACCCCTCGGCGACTCAAAAAATCTGCTGTCCCTTTGGTAGCAACCAAATCAAACCCTAGATTCACGAGTTCTTTAGCAATTTGTAAACAAGCCCCTTTGTCGGCATCTTTCACACTGAGAAAAGCGGTTCCTGTGAGAGGTAACGGATAGCCTGATGCTAAAGTAGCTTTTCCAAAGGCTTCTCCAAAGGTCTTGCCTACTCCCATAACCTCCCCTGTAGATCGCATCTCAGGTCCCAGGATAATGTCCGTCTCGGGGAATCGTTTAAATGGGAAAACCGACTCCTTCACATAAACCAAATCCATGGAAACAGCGGGAATCTCTACTTCGTGGAGTTTTTTTCCTAGCATGACTTTCATCGCTATTTTGGCATAGGGCACTCCTCTAGCTTTGCTAGCAAAAGGGACTGTTCGCGATGCACGGGGATTCACTTCAATAATAAAAATAGTATCTGACTCAATAGCAAACTGGATATTGATTAACCCTTTCACTTTAAGATCTAGGGCAATTAATCTGGTTTGTCTTTCCAACTCCTCTTGTATTGATTTCTTTAAAGTGATTGGTGGAAGACTGCAGGCAGAATCTCCGGAGTGAACTCCTGCCTCATGTATTTGCTCCATCATGCCCACAATGAGAACTTGCTCCCCGTCACAAATGGCGTCGACATCGACTTCGATGGCATTGCTCAAGAAACGATCCATCAACAGAGGGCTATCCTCGGTAATTTCATGTTTTTTTCTAAGCCATTTTTGGAGTTCCCGACTATTGTATATGATCTCCATTCCTCTGCCCCCGAGAACATAGGAGGGACGAACTAGGAGGGGATAACCCAACTGATCTGCAGCCTCGATGACTCTGTCTGGATCACTTACCACAACGCTTTCCGGTTGGCGCAATCCTAAACAAGAGCACAAAGCTCTAAACTTGTCTCGATCTTCGGCAACTTCAATAGCTTGAGCAGAAGTTCCCAAAATCGGAATATTTAGTTTGGCTAATTTTCTACTTAAATTGAGTGGTGTCTGACCACCAAAATGCACAACCACTCCAGCTGGCTTTTCTGATTCGATAACATGAAGGATATCTTCGAGCGTTAAAGGCTCAAAGTAGAGCTTATCGCTCATGTCATAATCCGTACTGACCGTTTCTGGATTGCAATTAACCATAATGCTTTCAAAGCCTTCATCTTCCAAAGCAAATAAGGCTTGCACGCAACAATAATCAAACTCAATTCCTTGTCCGATTCGATTCGGACCCCCACCCAGAATCATGATTTTCTTTTTTCCAGAATGATTAACTTTGTCACCCACTTCTTCGTAAGTTGAATAAAAATAAGGAGTTGATGATTCAAATTCAGCTGCACAAGTGTCAATACATTTAAACACGGGCAACACTCTCAGAGCATATCGATGAGCTCTAACCGATTCTTCGGTAGTGTTCAGAATTTCTGAAAGAGTTTTATCCGAAAAGCCAATCCGTTTCCACGACCTCATCATCATTTCCGAAACTTCAGGAAGTTTTCCTGACCAATTTCGAATTTCTTTCTCTTCAATTGTAATTTCTTGGATCTGTCTTAAAAACCAGGGGTCAATAGCAGTTAAGGAGTAAACTTCCTCGACAGAAATTCCCTCTCTAAACGCTTGGGCGACCCATAAAATTCGATCAGGCTTGGGGGTCTGGATGTAGTTCTTGATACCTTCGACCCACCCCTCTTCGGTCTTAATCTGGCGACGCTCCTGCAATACGTTTAGTCCCGACCATGTTACTTCTAAAGATCGGAGTGCTTTTTGAAGCGATTCCTTAAAAGTTCTTCCGATAGCCATAGCTTCACCCACCGACTTCATCGAAGGCGAAAGCCGAGCATCCGAGCGGGGAAATTTCTCAAAAGCAAACCGGGGAATTTTGGTCACGACGTAATCAATCGATGGCTCAAAACACGAGGGAGTCTTTTGGGTGATATCGTTAGGTATTTCATCGAGTGAATAGCCTACTGCTAGCTTCGTAGCGATCTTTGCTATGGGAAATCCGGTTGCTTTTGAAGCAAGAGCAGAACTTCTGGAGACACGCGGGTTCATTTCAATGGCAACCATTCGTCCGGTCTTTGGATGGATAGCGAACTGAATGTTTGAACCTCCAGTATCAACTCCCACCTCACGAATAATCGCCAAAGCTTGGTCACGCATTCGTTGGTATTCAACATCAGATAAGGTCTGAGCAGGAGCTACCGTTATACTGTCGCCCGTGTGAACTCCCATAGGGTCAATATTTTCAATGGAACACACCACAATAACATTGTCTTTTCGGTCTCGAATGAGTTCGAGCTCAAATTCTTTCCATCCCAGTACCGATTCTTCGATGAGAACTTCACCCACCGGACTCGCTTCAATTCCGCGATTGCACTCCACTTGAAATTCTTCAATATTGAACGCAATACTCGCTCCGGTTCCCCCCAGTGTAAAAGAAGGACGAATGACACAGGGGAACCCAATTTGAGAGACGATTTCTAGCGCTTGTTCTAGCGTTTTTGCTTCACCACTTTTAGGAAAATCTACCCCCACCTTAGTAAGAACCTTCTTAAATAGCTCTCGACTCTCGGCTTTTTCAATTGCCACTTCATCGGCCCCAATAAGCACCACTCCATATTTGGCTAATATGCCTTTTTTATGAAGAGCCATAGCCAGATTGAGCGCCGTTTGTCCCCCTACCGTCGGTAATAAAGCCTGGGGCCTCTCTCTCTGAATTAGGTCTTCTAGGTAAGGAACTGTTAGGGGTTCTATATAAGTTCTGTCAGAAAAAATTGGATCAGTCATGATCGTAGCAGGATTGCTATTCACCAAAACAACTTCGTATCCCTCTTCTTTTAAAGCTTTGCAGGCCTGTGTACCTGAGTAATCAAATTCACACGCCTGACCAATTACAATGGGTCCTGAACCAATCACCAATATTTTTTTGATGTCCGTTCGCTTGGGCATCTTCAAATCCTGCTGTTATCGTCGTAAATTTTTTGAATCGGCATGTGCTCATAGATTCGATATTTTAAGTACATCCCTACTAAGAGCCACAACCAACTCTGATAAGTATCGTAATCTTTATCTTTCTTAAACTTTTTAACTTTCCCTTTGATGTAATCATGAACTTCCAGAGGGTGATAAGACGGTCGTCTTACAAAAGCACTGGAATCTCTTTTTCCAGAGCCATCACCAATCAATCGTCCCTCAATCAGGTCCCCTTTTTGGAAACCCAAAAAATCAGAATCATACTTTCTTGGAATAAAATGAGTCTTTCCCGTGAAAAGTTCTTTTAACTTTAAGCCTTCGTCATTAATTTTTTGGATAGAGTACAAACCCCGCAAATTCTCTTGTTTCAGTTGCTTCCAAATTCCCTGGATATGCATGGGCCAGGAGGTCATGTTCTCTGGAAGTTTTTGTTCGAAAAGACACCAATCGTAGAAAAAATCCCAAAGGTCCTCAACAAGTTCAGCACGCTCTGGCTGAGAGAGAGTCATTCGAAGACGTGTGTGAAAATCCTTTCTCATCAATTCCAGATCTTTTTTATCCACCGTCTCAATGAGCTGATCAACAATGGCAACAAAGTCCGGATAAAGAGTACCTGGTAGATTTCTTTTGCTTGTCGTTGTTTCTGTATTCATTTTACGAACCCCTTAAGAAAATTATCAAAAAGAAAATTAGCATCGCTAGGTCCCGGTTTGGCTTCGGGATGGAATTGAATGCTAGAAAACCGCAATGTGGTCGATACAAATCCCTCAACGGTTCGGTCATTAAGATTTATTAGACTGATTTTTACATCTTTTTGGGGAAGAGAATCTGCGTTTACTGCAAATCCATGATTTTGAGAAGTGATCATAATCCGTCCGGTCTCTAATTCTTGCACGGGATGATTTACTCCATGATGGCCGAATTTTAGCTTATAAGTTTCTCCGCCGAGGGCCCTTGCCAAGAGTTGATGTCCCATGCAGATGGCTAATACAGGAAGTTTGCCTAAAATCCCTTGAATCTCGTGAATGGCGGAAGGTACACGAGCGGGATCTCCCGGACCATTAGACAAGCAAACAGCGGCTGGCTTCTCTTTCAAAACTTCTTGATGGGGCATTTGGTAGGGAACCACTCTGACTTTAAATCCTCTTTCAGACAAACTCCTCAGAATATTCCATTTGACCCCATAATCATAAACAACCATGGTTCCAAGGGTATTACGAGACTTGTTTTTTTTCTCATCAAACTCCCAAGGCACTTTGCAGCTCACTTGGCTAACCAACTCCAAACCTTCCATTGCAGGAATCTTGCCCAGGAGGGTTTGGGCTTTCGCTTGGATCTCTGTGCGTGTTTCTTTTTCGATTGGGAAAATAATACTTCTTTGTGCGCCCTCATCCCTCAAAATTTGAGTAATTCGCCGAGTATCGACTTCGGAAATACCGGGAACTCCAGATTTTTCTAAATAATCTCCCAGGTTTTGTTGAGCTCTCCAATTGGAGGGTTCCGAAAAGTATTCCCGGGCAACGACTCCTTTTAATAACAAAGTTTCAGATTCAGTATCCTCAGGATTGATCCCGTAATTTCCAACTTGGGTGCTCGTCAAAACAACGACTTGATGCGAATAAGAAGGATCCGAAAATATTTCTTGGTAGCCCGTCATTCCAGTATTAAATACGGCTTCGCCCCCTCGAGCTTGTCTGGCGCCAAAACCCTTTCCAAGAAAAAGATGACCATTTTCTAAGTAGAGGGCTGCATTCCAACCATGACTAGGCATCAGCTCTTCCCTTTCAAATGGGCCGAACGATAGATCACTTTTCCAGCTACAATTGTAAAAGCGGGTTTCCCCGTCATACTCCAGCCATGAAAAGGTGAGTTCTGGCTCTTTGACAAAAATGCTTGGCGATCAATAGTCCATTCATGCTTGGGATCAAAAATTGAAATATCAGCATCAGCTCCTACTTGGAGTGTTCCTTTTTTCACACCGATAATCTGTGCTGGCTTCCAAGTCATAGCAGAAACCAACTGAGACAAATCCCAATGGTTTTTAAGAACCTTGGAGTAATAGAGAGGAAAAGCTGTCTCTAATCCCACCATACCAAATTCTGCGTGATCGTATTCCACTTCTTTCTCTTCCCGAGCGTGGGGAGCATGGTCAGACGCCAAAGCATCGATTGTTCCATCCGCCACTGCCTCTTGTAATGCTTCAATATCCTCTTTTTCTCTCAACGGAGGTGCGACTTTCGTATTGGTATCATAGGGGCCCACTGCCTCGTCCGTCAAAGTCAGGTGGTGCGGGGTGACTTCCGCCGTAACTTGAATTCCACGGCGCTTGGCTTCACGAATCAACGCTACGCTTCCTGCCGTACTAGCATGAGCAATGTGAAGACGAGCCCCAGTCAATTCGGCTAAGTAGATATCTCGGGCGACAATCACTTCCTCAGCGGCTTTCGGAATTCCTCTCAAACCAAATCGAGCAGAATTGAAGCCCTCATTCATGACTCCTCTTCCTTTTAAATTGAGGTCTTCAGCATGGCTAATGACTACCAAATCAAATCGCCGGGAATAATCGAGAGCCTTTCGGAACAAATAAGCATTCATGACGGTTTTGCCATCGTCGGAGATGGCTACGATTCCTGCTTCGCGCATAGAACCGATTTCAGCAAGTTCCTCACCCTTCAGACCTTTAGTGACTGCGCCAATAGGAAAAACGTTTACTGGGGAATCGGATGACACTTTTTGACGGATGTAGGTTGTAATATAGGAGCTGTCATTAACGGGTTGAGTGTTGGCCATGCAAGCAATACTCGTGAACCCTCCAGCAGCAGCGGAACGAGTTCCTGTTTCGATAGTTTCTTTATGAGTTCCGCCAGGCTCTCGAAGATGCGTATGAATATCAATCCAACCTGGGGTCACTACTAATCCAGAAACATCCAGAGATTCCAATGGCTCATCCGGACGTACAGGGATAGCTTTTCCGATAGCTACAATTTTCCCATCACGGACTAAAATATCGGTGATCGCGTCCAAATTCTGACTGGGATCAATAACTCGTCCATTTTTAATAAGCAGGCATTGAGAAATACTCATTTAATTTCTTCGCTCCAAGAAAAAGGTTCTCCCCCAAGAAGCAAATGCAGAGCCGCCATTCGGAGCAATACCCCATTGGAAACTTGATTCAAAATCACTGACTGAGCTCCGTCCGCCACTTCAGTGGCAAGTTCTACTCCCCGATTAATAGGTCCCGGATGCATGATCAAAACGTTGGGTTTGCAAAGTTTTAGAAGCTTTCGATTCATCCCATAAAAACGAGCGTACTCCCCCCGCGAAGGACTTTGTCCCGAGTTCAATCGTTCGAACTGAATTCGCAGCATCATGATGACATCCTGATTCAGAACGGCTTTCTCCAGATCCTGAAAAACCTGAACTCCCATTTTTTCAATTTTGGGAGGAAGCAAAGTGGGAGGACCACAAACAGAAACTTCGGCCCCCATCGTTTTTAAAGCATAAATATTTGAACGCGCTACTCGACTGTGAGCAATGTCCCCAACGATGAGAACTCGAGTTCCTTCAATTTTCTTTCTCATTTCAAAAATAGTCATGAGATCTAAAAGCGCTTGAGTAGGATGTTCATGAAAACCATCACCCGCGTTAATAATGGGCAACTTCAACTCCCGATCAAGAAGATAGGGTGACCCTGCGGAAGGATGTCGGAGCACCAGAATATCTGGATTCATTGCTTGGATGGTCCGAGCTGTATCCAACAAGGTTTCTCCTTTCTCAGCCGAACTGCCTTGTTGGGTCAGAACAATCGCATTTCCCCCTAATCGTTGAACTGCCATCTCAAAGGAACTTCGGGTTCGGGTACTGGCCTCAAAAAACAGCAGAATCGCCGACTTTCCTGACAGAGTGGGCGGAATGGGTTTCCCTCCGTCAGCTCGCTGCCGAAAAGAAAAGGCAGTCGATATAAGCATTTGAATTTGTTGAATTTTTAAAAGTTCAGTCCCGAGAAGCGATTTAAGTTCAAGAGCATTTGCCCGTGGGGCAATTGGGTTAGCCATTTGAGTAACTGAATTTAGGCGAATTTCATCGGAATGGAAAGATAGAAATAGAGTTAAATACGGGTTATTGCACTATTAGTCCAAGTGCGTTATTCTTCAGATACAAGTCTTAAGGAGTACTTCCTATGTTACCTGAAATGAAACTCAAGACCGGGTTAGCAGAAATGCTTAAAGGTGGGGTCATCATGGACGTGGTGAACGCCGAACAAGCTAAAATTGCCGAAAAAGCGGGTGCCGTTGCCGTAATGGCTCTTGAGAGAATTCCAGCAGACATTCGAAAGGAAGGCGGAGTAGCCCGAATGTCCCCCGTAGATAAGGTTCAGGAAATTATGGGGGTTGTTTCCATCCCCGTCATGGCAAAAGCCAGAATCGGACACTTTGTGGAAGCAATGATTTTAGAGTCACTCAGAGTAGATTACGTTGACGAAAGCGAAGTCCTAACACCTGCCGACGAACAGTACCATATCGACAAATTTCAATTCAAAGTGCCCTTTGTCTGCGGAGCAAGAAATCTTGGCGAAGCACTCCGTAGAATTGGAGAAGGGGCTGCCATGATTCGTACTAAAGGAGAAGCAGGATCTGGCAACATCGTAGAGGCTGTTAGACATTTGCGGACCTTAAGAACCCAAATTCGACGACTCACCACTCTCGGACGCGAAGAATTAGTCAATGAGGCTAAAGAACTAGGAGCCCCCCTTCCCTTAGTGGATTGGGTTTCCAAAAACGGAAAACTTCCTGTTCCCAATTTTGCAGCAGGGGGTGTTGCCACTCCAGCGGATGCTGCCCTGTGCATGTGGCTGGGAGCTGAATCTGTTTTTGTAGGCTCGGGAATTTTTAAGTCAGAAGATCCGGAAAGACTCGCTCATTCTATTGTAGAAGCCACTACTCACTACCAGGACGCAAAAATTTTAGCCAAATGTTCACAGGGTCTTGGAACAGCAATGAAGGGCCTTGATATCCATACTCTCAAAGAGGAAGAACGTTTATCCGAACGAGGTTGGTAGCGTGCGAATTGGCATTTTAGCGGTTCAAGGCGCTGTAGAACCCCACCGAGTTAAGTTTGAGAACTTGGGAGTTGAATCTGTTCAAGTAAAAACACCTAAAGACTTAGTGAATCTTGCCGGGCTAGTTCTTCCAGGCGGCGAAAGCTCTAGCATGATCCACCTGTTGAAGCTGAATGGACTCTGGGAATCTGTGTCGGAATTCGTCCACCAAAAACCCTCTTGGGGTTTATGTGCTGGAACCATTTTACTTGCTAAAGAGGTTATTTCCCCGGCTCAAGAGTCTTTGGGGGTTATTGATATCACAGTGGTAAGAAATGCCTATGGTCGTCAAACTGAGAGTTTTATCTCGAATTTAAATCCCTCTCCTAATTGGGTGGATCAAGAAAGTCTCGAAGGCATCTTTATTCGTGCCCCTAAAATTTCTCGATTGGGCCCTTCAGTAAAAACTCTTTTTACCCATCACGGCGATTCGGTCATGGTGAGAGAAGGCATCACTTTGGCCTCCACTTTTCATCCAGAATTAAGTGAAAGCAACAAACTGCACCAGTATTTTTTAAGCCTCTGTCAAGAATCACGTTAAACAGTTATAGTGTTACTTATGGATCATCGTTTTCCCCAATGGTTGCGAACTTGCGTGCGCAAACTGAGTTTCGTGGATTTGCCCAACTTAGGAATGGTAGTTTGTGGTCTGGGCATCATGGCATATTTCGCGCAAGCGAGTGGTTTTAGCGCAGTAGAAAGTTTTTCGTTTGACCCGGTTGCTATTCGAGAGCAGGGCGAATGGTGGCGATTATTTGCTTTTCCAATGTCAGATCCCTCATCTACTCCATCAAATCCTCTATTTTTCTTCTTTTTCGTTCTCTATACATACTTTGTTTTTCAGTCGATTGAAGCGCAATGGGGTTCTGCGCCGCTGACCTTATTTGTCGGACTCAGCTATTTAAGTGTCATGATCGGAGCTTTGGTTTTAGGCTATCAGACTAATCTTTGGCATTATGTTTTGCTCAATGTGAGCTTAGTTTTTGGAACTCTTTTCCCCAATTTTGAGTTGCTCCTTTTTTTCATTCTTCCGGTCAAAGCAAAATGGCTTACCCTTCTATCAGGAGCAGTTTTAATCTTTGAATTTCTAAAAGGTGGAAATCAGTACAAGCTGTTTTTATTATTTGCTCTATTCCCTTATTTGCTATTTTTCGGCCCCTTTCTTTTTGGAGAACTGAGAACAAAAATCAAAATTGCTAAAAATAGAAAAAATTTTGATAAAGACATGTGGCGCTAATCTGCTTTTGGGAAAAGCAGATTTATGTTGAAAGCTTTCGGCTCGCTTTGCGCTTGGTATTTCGATATTGAAGAAGACTTCTCACGATAACCACCACTACCAAAACAAAAATTACTGAAGTCACAACTAGCTTAATCTCCTTCAACTTTAAAAGAAGGTCGGAAATCTCATCTCCAAAGAATCTCCCCAAATAGAACCCACCGGCGATCCAGAGCGGAACACTCAGAAGCGCAGCTAAAAAATCCAATAAAACAAAACTTCGATACTTCATGTGCATGGCACCCGCCATAAAAAACACGACAGCTCGCAACCCCGCTACAAAACGAGCAAAAAAGACTACTTTAGAGCCGTATTTTCTGAAGTAAGCTCGAGCCCTTTTAACCCTTTTCGGGGAGAAAATAGTACTCGTTTTTTTATTCAGAATCTTGAGACCCAGGCTTTGACCAATAAAAAACAAAATAGAATCCCCAATCAGTACCCCCAACAGCGTCACTGAGAGTCCACCGAACCAGGTCAACGTTTTATCCCAAATCAGATAACCCGTTGCAATCAAGGGAATATCTTCGGGCAATGGAAAACCCAGACCACAAGCCACGAGAATTCCAAAAATTAATAGGTAGGCAACGCCGCCAGACAAATCGGTTAAAAACTCAAAAAGCCGTTCCATGGATGCCCCATTTTAGACTAGACAACCCAATCCGCCATTAAAATTCGGTTAAACTTTTGCCACCCTGTGACACCTTTGATATCAGTATCAGACAAATGGAATCGGGAAAACCACCCAAAAATAGTGGGAACAAGACGCTTGTTCCAAAAAGCAAGAAAAGTACGGGAGCTCTTGCCGTTAAAAAACCTAAAGGGTCCACTTCCATTGCTCCCTCTGACCCACTCCTAGCCACTTATTTCAGAGAGATTTCCAGGTATCCCCTCCTTACTAAAGAGGAAGAGCACGAATTGGCCATGAAATACTATCAAACTCGAGATCGAGAAACGTTACAAAAGTTGGTTACTTCCAACCTGAGATTTGTCGTGAAAATTGCTTATGAATACCACCATTATCGCATTCGCTTAATGGACTTGATTCAAGAAGGAAACACTGGTCTCATCAGGGCAGTTCAAGATTTCAATCCCTTTAAAGAAGTGCGTCTTACCACTTATGCAGTTTGGTGGATTAGAAGCTACATTCAAGAAGCAATTCTCAAAAATTTTTCTCTGGTAAAAATGGGGACTACTCAAGCCCAAAAAAAGCTGTTTTATCAACTGAAAAAAGAACAGAAAAAACTAGAGGACATGGGGATGGCACCAGGCCAAAACGTAAAACTACTGGCAAGCAAATTAGACGTAAAAGAAAAAGAAGTGGAGGAAATGTCACAACGATTATCGGGACCGGATATTTCCTTGAACGCGCAAGTTGGGGATGATGAGAGGAAGGAACACATCCAAAACATTGCAGATCCTGGAGCCCCAGTAGACCAACGGTTGGGTGACGAAGAGCAGGCTGAGCTTTTCAAAACTATCCTGAACCAATTTGGGCAAACACTCGAAGGACGAGAAAAAATTATTTTTCAAAATCGACTTATTTCAGAAAATCCACTCACACTTCAAGAAATCGGAAATAAATACAAAGTATCTAAAGAACGGGCACGACAACTTGAAGAACAAGTTAAAGAAAAACTCAAAAAATATGTGGCTCAGCACTACCCTGACTTTAATTTATTAACAGAATAAGCTCTTAGTAATTCTCCGGAAACAACTGTCTTTCAACGGCCTCAATGGCGGAATGAATCAGCTTGATGTGCATTTCTTGAATTCGGTCAGAGGTTTTTCCAGGAATAATCAACTCCAAATTGGCCAAACCCTTCATTTTCCCTCCGTCCTTGCCAGAAAGAACTACAGTGCGGATTTCTTTCTGTTTTGCCTTTTCAATCGCCAAAGCGATATTACGAGAATTTCCACTCGTGGTTAAAGCGACAAGCAGGTCTCCTTTTCTGCCCAACCCTTCAAGCTGCCTTGAAAACACCTGATCAAAACCCATGTCATTTGATACACAAGTAACATGAGACGGATCACCTAAGGCTAATGCTCCCAGGGGTCGGCGATCTTTTCGGAATCGACCAGTGAACTCTTCGGCAAAATGCATAGCATCGCAATGAGAACCTCCATTTCCACAAATAAATAAGTTCCCTCCCCTACGATAGAGCTCCACTAATTCCAGAACCAATTGATCGGCCTTTTTAAGGAGTTCGTTACTTTCCAAAAAAGCGGAAAGAAGACTCTGAGCTTCTAATAATGATTGCTTAACGTACCCCTCGCTCACAAGCCCTCCAACAGTTTGAGCGCAGATTGAGCCGATAGCGCTTTCCCAGTAAAATGCAAAGTTAAGTCTAAATAATCAAACTCCATGCCCGGACCAAAATACTTCAATTTCAGTTTATCTCCGATAGCTTTTGAGCGGTACGCAGTATTGAATTCCTTAATGATTGATTCATAAAACTGCTGAACCATAAGAATTCCAATCGCATAGTTTTGAACATAAACAGGGGCCATCACAAAGTGATCAACATCCCAATCAGAATGTTGGGGCGGTATCGAGATGCCCCAGTACTCTTTGAATATCTTTGCCCAAAGACGATAGAAATCCTGATCTGGATTCAAATAGACCGCTCTTTCAAACTCACTAAACATCACTTGTCTCAAGAGCACAAACGCTTGTTCAATGCGCGTAGCACGATCCTGTTTATTTAGAATGGGCTTTAGGGTATCCGTCGGGACTGAAGTATATTTGGGCAAAATATCTTCTAAAAACTCAGCAGAATCAGCCATTCGTTCCAACGTCATTGCAATAGCTTCGGTTTCTACAGATCCGAATCCTCGGAAAATAGCTACTGGTTGGCGAATTTCCCCAAAGTGAATAGCATGTCCCAATTCATGAATAATGGTGCTGATATCGTCCCATTGAACTGGCTTTTTTAAGTTGGCTAAAAACCGAATATCAGGTCTAGGGGAAGCTAACACCTCTCCCTTCTCATTCGCATGGGGAGCCACTACGCCCATGGCGAATGCGTGAGTATTTTTTCCGGGACGGGGAAATAAATCCATTTTAAACCCATAGGAATCAACATCAATTCCGAGGCTAGCGTAGAAGTCTTTTGCTATTTTCATAACTTCGGTTTCTGGGAAGTCTTTGAGAAGATCGTTCACTTCTCCAGAGGCCGACTTTTCTCTTAAATATCTAAGATCCCAAGCTTCCACTTTGGAAATCCCAAATTGCCTACCCATACTTTTGATTAGCGTTCGTACTTTGGGTGCCAGCTTAGTTTTAATTTCTTTAACGTTATCTAAGTAATTTTTCAGGTCGAGCTGATTTCTGAAAAATCTATAATCATAATAATTTTTAAAACCTGCCAGTCTAGCTTCGTCGTTACGTGACTTTACAAGTCCTTTAAAGCCCCACTTTAACCAAGCATTAGCTCGACTTGAGTTGAATTGTTTAAAGAGAGCTTCGCGGACAGTTCGGTCGGGAGTACTCCCGATTCTTTTTGAAAGAAGCGCCTTTGAAATGGGCTCTGCTTCCCCAGGGACTTGAATTCTAAATCCGTTACTCTGATTGGAAAGAGCATCTTGTTTCTCCTGATTCTCTTTCTCTTTTTTTATGACTGATTCCTGAGTGAGAATACTAGTTTCAAGGACCTGCTTAGCTCGGCCCAATTTCTTCTTCCAAACACAATCGGCCCCATCAATTTGTTCTGCTTGTTTCCAATGATCGATTGTTTTTTGAAGGACGGTCTTATCATAGGCGACCGACTGATAAACACCAAAGAGAGTTCCCATTTTCTCTGGTGAGGCCCCCCCTTCATTTGCCTCCACTTTCCATTGCTCTTCTTGGTAATCGGCAGATGCTTTGTCGATCCTCTCCTGAAATTCATTTAACTCAGTTTTAAAAAAATTTTTAATGGCCAGACAAGAAGGAGCCATTGATTTCTCTGCAATCTCATTATCGAGATTCCGCCGATTCACAGAGGAACATCCTGCTAGCAAAATTATAAGTGATAAAGTGGCGAGTCGCTTCATTTTATTTTCCCTCCATAAACGGATAACCATAACCGCTTGGTGGATTAAATGTCTCCGAAACGGTTCTGACAGATGCCCACCTGAGAAGATTGTAAATGCTTCCGGCTTTGTCATTTGTCCCAGAACCACGGCCTCCCCCAAAGGGCTGCTGCCCAACCACTGCCCCCGTAGGTTTGTTATTGATGTAGTAATTACCGGCACTATGAGTAAGCACTTGAGACGCTCTTTCAATAACGGCTCTGTCTTGAGCAAACAAAGCTCCCGTTAATGCATAAGGAGAAGTTTCATCACAGAGCTTGAGGGTTTCTTCAAACTGGTCATCCTCATAAGGATAGACAGTCAGTACGGGCCCAAAAATTTCCTCACAAAGAGTCTGATAACGCGGATTAGTTGTTTCCACGACTGTGGGCTCGTAAAAGTAGCCAACTTCAGCGTTGCCTTTACCCCCAGAGACAATCTTGCAATCTGAACTATTTTTAGCCCCCTCTACGTACCGACTGATATTATCAAAGGACTTTTTATCGATGACTGCAGACATGAAATTTCTGAAATCTAAAACGTCCCCCATTTTCACCGTTTTCAGTTCTGCGATTAGTTCTTCCCGCACTTGTGGCCAGATACTTTTAGGAATGTATGCTCTAGAAGCTGCTGAACATTTCTGACCTTGATACTCAAATGCTCCTCTTACTAAAGCGGTTACAAGCGCTTTTCGATCACAAGACACATGAGCAAAAACGAAGTCTTTTCCCCCAGTTTCACCTACTATTCTGGGATAACTTCGATAGTGATGAATATTTTCACCCACTAGCTTCCACATATTTTGAAAGACGCCCGTACTTCCAGTGAAATGAATACCGCCCAAATTTTTATCCTTCAGAACAAGATCCCCCACAAGAGAACCACTGCCCGGAATAAATTGAATGACGCCCGGAGGAAGGCCAGCCTCCTCAAGAAGTTTCATGATGAAATAACCAGAATAAACTGCTGTCGAAGCAGGTTTCCAGAGAGAGACATTGCCCATCAAAGCAGCAGAACTAGGTAAATTTCCAGCGATAGAAGTAAAGTTAAATGGTGTTACCGAAAAAACAAATCCCTCTAACGGGCGATATTCCATGCGATTCCAAACAGAAGCGCTAGATAGAGGCTGGATACCATAAATCTGTTCCTGAAAATACGAATTGAACCTTAAGAAATCAATAAATTCACAAGCAGAGTCGATTTCTGCTTGATAGCAAGTTTTGCTCTGGCCCAACATGGTGGCAGCATTTAAAACATATCGATATTTGTGCGTGAGAAGCTCAGCTGCTTTCAAAAAAATGGCCTGGCGAGAAGGAGCAGACATCTGCGACCAGTCTTTCCAAGCTGCGAGCGCACCATTAATAGCAGCTCTTACTTCCTCAGGACCCACTTGATGGTATTGTCCCAGACTATGTTTATGCTGATGGGGAACAATACATTTCTCAGTCTTCCCCGTTCGAATTTCTTTACCATTGATGATGGCCGGAATATCAACTTTTTCACCCAATTGGCGATCGAGTTCTTTTTTGATAGCCAGTGATTCAGCAGAGCCAGGTCGATAAGAAAGAACAGGCTCGTTGAGGGGTTGCGGTACTTTGGATTGAAGGTTGGTTAAGCTCATAAAATTTTTCCTAAAAGAGTCATGCATACCATGGGTGAGTACCGCTAAGAAAGAGGAGTTACCCGATTGATTTGCTGCGCCACGGCGAGACTTAGTTTAATTTCCAGATGGGAAGGTCAACGAGGGAAGAGTTCCGGTCCACCACTTCAATTCGGTGGCCAATAATCGCCTGAATTCCTAACTGACGAACCTTCTCCGTTTCATCCGGCTGAAAACCTTCTTTGGGGGACCGGACCAACTGGATTTTCCGTTTGAGCTGGATCTCGGAAAACTGGAGTTTATCCCGAACTCTCTCGAAAGAGGAGATGCGCTCATTTATAGAAAGACCAAACTCAACTTGCTCTGGATTAATTTCCAACAGTTTTCCCCACGTGCAGAAAAAAGAAAGAGGATCAAGCCGCTCAATGGGCAAGGGACCAAGTCGAGCACGGCAACTCATCAAAAATGAATCAACTTCATTAGGAGCTTCAAGACATTTCTGTTGCCAGCCCAAAAACTCATCTTCGGTCCAATTTTCGGGATACGTTCTGCGATAGGCTGCCAACTCTTCGAAAAGGGGAAGACGGTTGAGCCCCACATAGTCAGGATCTAAAAAAATCATGAAGGGAATGCCAAGAGAAACTAAAACCGGAAGAGCTTGATTGAGCACTCCCTGTCTTGGATTTTCAAATAGAATGACTGCTAAACCTTGCCGTTTCCTTTTTTGAACTCGAGCGACCACTTCGCTTACATGGGCAAAGCGATAACGCTGCCGCAACACGGTTAGCTGCTCTTCAAAGTCATCAAAAGTATCGCGGTTGGCGTAATCAAAGGGAAGAATCAAAGAGTGACTGGACCCAAACATCATTAAACCGTTTTGGAGTAAGTAGCTTTATGATTCCCTTGACGTAAATAAGCGTCAAAAATCATAGCTACATTTCTAACAAATAATCGCCCTAAATCAGTTACCCGCATAAACTGGGTATTTCCCTCTAAAATACCTTCTTGGAAAAAGCCGTCGAGCTGAGTTAATTCCCAGGTAAATTTTTCAGAAAATTTTTTCTGGAAATGATCCTCAAATTGCCGAGAATCTAACTTAAACTGGCACATTAAGCTTTGAATGGTCCACTTTCGTTCCAAATCATCTTGGGTTAATTGGCATCCCCTGAGTGTTGCCAGCCCCTTTTGTGCAATCATTTCTTCGTAGCTTTTAGCCTCACGGATATTTTGAAAATAGGAATCGCTCGATTCACCAATTGCTGATGCCCCTATTCCAAGAAGCGCAGCTCCCTTTTTCACTGTGTAACCCATAAAATTCCGATAGAGACGCCCGTCAAGCAAAGAAGCGTACATCTCATCAGTCTGAAGAGCAAAGTGGTCCATTCCAATTGAACGGTAACCAGCACTTAATAATTTTTCATAAGCCAAAGTAAAAATCTCTACTCTTTCCTCAGCTTGTGGCATAGGCATTTGTTCCAATATCTTCTGATGGGGTCTCAGCGAGGGCAAGTGAGCATAGTTGTAAAGAGCGATACGATCAGGACGAATGCGAATCACTTCATCTACGGTCGCAGAAAATGTTTCTAAATTTTGTAAAGGAAGGCCATATATTAAATCGAAATTCACACCTGAAAACCCCAAAGAATGGCACTTCTGAAGCATGGTTTCCGTCATTGCTGCTGACTGAATGCGATTTACGGCTTTTTGGACAGCCTCATTAAAGTCCTGAACTCCTAAACTGGCTCGATTGAATCCAAACTCTCTCAGAGCGCACAACTGTTCCTCACTCGTCACTCTTGGGTCAATTTCAATACTTACTTCAGCATCAGATGTTAGTTTAAAGTACTGCGTAATCCCTTTTTGCAGTTTTTCAATTTCAGCGACAGTAAGAAAAGTAGGGGTTCCCCCCCCCCAACTCAATTGAGACAACGTTCGACGCGGTCCTAATAGCGTAGCCGTAGTCTCTATCTCCCGCAAAAGTGCGTTAACGTATTGGGTGGATCGTGAATGATCTTTGGTAATCTGAATATTACAGCCACAGTAGTAGCAAAGTTGTTCACAGAACGGGATATGCACATAGAGCGCTAGCTCATCACTGGGATCCGCAAACTTATGATGGAGTTGTTCTCGGTAGTGAGATTCAGAAACATGGTCTGTCCACTGGGGCGCAGTGGGATAAGATGTATACCGTGGACCCAAAGTGGAATATTTTCTGATGAGTTCAATCAAACCCATAGTGCTCTAGCTTCCTCTACAAAAGCCTTGGCATTTTCAACTGGAGTTTGAGGCAAAATCCCATGGCCTAAATTCATGATAGCTGGCTTTGAGAGCCATCTAGCTTGTTGAACGATCGAACGAGTGTGTTTTCTCACCGTACCAGCATCTGCTTTCAAAAGAAGTATTGGATCCAGATTCCCTTGTAGGGAAAATTGGCCCCCAGTGAGTTTGTCGACTTCTGGCAAATCAATCAAACTATCAACACTTAATACATCACAGCGAAGATTTCTAAAATCGGGCAACACATGGGAGGCGCCCTTTGCAAAGTAAATTAACTTAATCCCCTCTTTCCTCAGCTCATCAAATATTTGATTGAGTAGCGGAACGTACAACTCAACAAAGGTTTTTCTCGGCATTTCACAAAGCCAAGTATCAAAAATCTGTACCGCGTTGACCCCGCTGATTGCTTGCATTTTCAAATAATCAACAGTAGCGCCTGTTAACCGATCCAAAGCCTTAAAGAGCTGAGAAGGCTCTCGATAAAGCCAGCTCTTAATGTTTTCAAAGTGCCGATTAGACCTGCCTTCAATGAGATAAGAAGCAACAGTCCAAGGAGCTCCTGCAAACCCTAAGAGAGCAATTGAGGGTTCAATTTTACGTTTAATATCCCTCAATGCTTCGCCCACAAAACCAGTATGTTTTTCAGAATCAAAAGTTTCAAAGACCTCAAAATCAGAGATACTTCTCAAAGGCTTTTCTAGAAAGGGGCCTATCGATTCTCTCATCTCAATAGGAAGCCCCAACCCAAAGGGCAAAGTTAAGATATCAGAGAAAAATATAACTGCATCCAATGGAAGAGTCTCTAATGGCAATAAACTCACTTCAGAAGCAAGACTAGGAGTCGTAACCATTTCCCAAAAACTATGTTGTTGTCTAATGGATCGATATGAAGCCAAATATCGTCCCGCTTGCCTCATCATCCAGACTGGAAAGCGACCCTGATTTTTACCTTCTAGATGTTCTATCAATAAAGGCTTCATAGCTGCTTTTCCTCCGATGAACTATCGAATCGATACCCTGTTCCTCTCACCGATTGTAGGTATCTCGGTTGACTGGGATCAGTTTCAAAATACTTTCTTAGCCGAACCATAAAGTTATCAACGGTTCGGTTTGATGGAAACACGTGATACCCCCATACTTTTTCCAAAATCTCTTCTCGGCTTACCGTTTCTCCCTCTTTATCAATGAGAAGTTTCATGATCATGCATTCTTTTTGTCCGAGTTGAAATACAGCCTTGTGATTTCTTGCGGTAAGTTTTTGAAAGTTAATTTCCCGTTCGTCCCAAGCAAAGAGGTCTCCTTTTTGGGGCTTAAGGGAATACCACTGTTGTCGCTTAATCATTCCCGACACTCTGAGAAGCAGCTCTTCCATTTCAAAAGGCTTGCCCAAATAGTCATCCGCCCCGGATTTCAATCCCTCGATCCGGTCCTGGGGCTCTGATAGAGCCGATAAAATCAGAATGGGAACTTCAGGTTTCCTTTTTCGAATCTCATCACAAATCTGTAATCCGGACTTTTCCCCTTCAAGCATGACATCCAAAATATACAAATCGTGAACTATGTTTTCCGAAGATAAAGATTCCGCATCAGAAAAAGAATCCACTTCATAACCATTTTGGACAAGCTTCTCTGCAACCAACTCTCTAATAGTTGGGTCATCTTCAAGCAGACATATTCGAGGCCTCATGTTGCCTCCCATTGTAATGGAAGCTTGATTTCAAACTGAGCACCTTTGGCCGAGTGAACCAATCTTAGGGCTCCCTGATGGGCTGCCACAATCTGCTTGGACAAGTAAAGGCCCAGACCAGTACCCGGAACCTTTTTGCCAGCTTTTCCACGATAAAACCGTTCAAAAATAAAAGGTTCATCTTTATCGGGTATCCCAGGACCATTGTCTTTAACTATGAGAACCGCAGAATTCATGTCCTGGCGCAACTCCACTGAGAGGGTTTTCTCCGGAGAATCATTATAAAGCACTGAGTTTTCGAGAAGACTCTGAATGGAATTCTGAAGTCCAAAACTGTCTCCCTTGACTAAAACTCCCTCAACAAGACAAGTCGTCACCGTAATATTTTTTTCTTTGAAAACCGGATCCATTCTTTTGAGGAGTTCTAAAACCAGCTGACTGAGATCAATTGAATCAAAAGAAAACGAATAGCGCTCAAGACGATTTAATTCCAATGACTTCTCCAAAATCCCAGCTAGTCGTTTCACTTCAAAAAGAGCTCTCCCGAGATCGTACACCAGGGGGGAATCGCCCATTTTTTCCTTAACAGATTCCAAACGAAGCTTCAGAGCGGTAAGGGGTGTTTTGGATTCGTGGGTAATTACTTCAATGAAACTTCTTTGGGTTTTCCTCATTTTCTCTTCGCTTCGAAGTGCCCGAAACAAAATCCAAAGAGCTAGCGAGGCTACCAGAACAAAAAACACCGACTCAGAAATGAACATCACTTTTTGATGGAGAGATTCTTTTTCATAATCTATTTCGGGTGACTGCTTTGCCATCCCCGTCTGAACTTGTAATGAATGATTCTGAATCTTAAGTTGTTTCAAGGCGTTTACGTCACGACACAAAACGATCCCCCACCAAAGGACTTGGGACATTAAGAGCAGATGAAGGGCTAAAAACAACAAGCCCCACTTTTTCTGTTTCAGCTTCAGTTCAGACATTTTCTTAGCTTTTCTAGGGCCTCATCCAAAACAACATCCGTATGACTTTCCGACATAAAGGAAACTTCATAGGGAGAAGGCGCAAAGTACATCTGGGCCTCAAGGGCCTTTCGAAAGAATTTTGAATAGGTGTCTTTGTTGTTTTGAGAAATTTGAGGAGGAAAAGAATCGGAACCATTTCCAAACTCAATCCAAAACAGGGAACTCAATTGACGGATTCTTAATGACCAAACTTGCCTCAAAACTTCATTCAATTGTTTCACAAATCGCTCAGTTCTGGCAGCAATCTGACTGTAAGGGGGACGCTCGCTTATTTGGTTTAACACTGCCAAACCTGCAGCAACAGCGAGCGGATTTCCCGATAATGTACCGGCTTGGTAAACGTCCCCCACGGGGGCAAGCTTATCCATTATTTCTTTTCGGCCAGCCACAGCTGCCAGAGGCAATCCTCCGCCAACTATTTTCCCCATAGTAACAATATCTGGTTGCATGTCGTAGTAACCACAAGCTCCTTGAGGAGTCACACGAAACCCACTGATACATTCGTCAAAAATGAGAAGACTGCCATTCTTCTGGGCTAAAGCACTTAACTTTTTCAATAGGTCTTTCGGGGTTACATAAAGACCATAATTAGCCGGGATAGGCTCCATGAGTATAGCTGCAATTTGCCCCGGATACTTTTCGAATAATTTTTCAACGGAGGAATAATCATCTAGACGAGCAATTAAGGTGTCCTCAACCACCGAAGAAGGGACCCCTCCCGAGGAAGCTTCAACCAGTTCAGCCACTCCACTACCTGCTTTGGCCAAAAGCCCATCACTGTGCCCATGATAACAACCATCAAAAACAATAATTTTTGACCGACTCGTGTAACCGCGAGCAACGCGAACAGCGGTCATTACAGCTTCGGTCCCACTATTAACGAGTCGAGCTTTTTGAAGAAAAGGATAAAACTCTAGAATTTTTTCGGCGAGATCTATTTCCAGTGGATGACAAGCTCCAAAGCTGGTTGCCCTTTTTACTTGTTCAGTAATGGCTGTAACGACTCTGGGATGACTGTGTCCCAACAGATGAGGTCCAAAAGACAGGCAAAAATCTACATACCGCTTTCCATCGACATCATAAAGAAAAGGGCCTTCAGCTCTTTCAAAGTAGAGAGGATTCATACCGACGTGCTTGCAAGACCTCACCGGAGAGTGCACTCCTCCTGGAATTACTTTCTCGGCACGTTCAAAAAGTTGTTTTCCCTTTTCTGAATTCATCGAAGCCATCCCTTCTCGGCAATTTCGGTAGCATGATAAGTTACGACCAAATGAGCTCCCGCCCTCCGAATCGCTGTTAGATTCTCAATCACCATTAATCTTTCATCTGCCATTCCTTTGGCAGCTAGAGACTTCACCATTTCAAATTCAGCACTCACAGAGTAAGCAACCACAGGTACGTTGGACTGAGCACGAAAAGCGGAAATAATATCAAGATAAGGAAGAGCGGGTTTTACCATCACCATATCCGCCCCTTCTTGAATATCTGCTTGGACCTCCCTTAATGCTTCACTCGAATTCCGAAAATCCATTTGATAAGTTGAACGATCGCGCAATCGTTCATGATTCGGTTTCTGCGGTGAAGAGCCCAGCGCTTCACGAAAGGGGCCATAATAGCTTGAAGCATATTTAGCAGAATAAGCCAAAATCCCTGTATGGGATAAACCATTGGCATCCAACTGATTTCGAATAGCTGCAACTCGTCCATCCATCATGTCGGAAGGAGCAACAAAATCGACACCTGCTTGAGCGTGAACTAAAGCCATTTGGGAAAGAAGACGAACGGAATAATCATTTTCTACCCTTCCTTCGCTCACTACACCGCAATGTCCATGATCAGTGAAAGGACAAAGGCAGACGTCTGAAAACAAAACAACCTGATCCCCAAATGTTCGTTTCAAGTTCCGAATTGATTTCGGTAATAAACTTTCAGGATTCTGAGCAAGAGAACCTTGAGCATCTTTCTCGTTTGCTGGAGCAGCACCAAATAAAAGAAAGCTTTTTACTCCTCGCTCGAGATCCGCCGAAATCCTTTTTTTTAGCGCTTCTATTCCCCATCGATAAACGCCGGTAAAACCAGAAATGGGCTCTTGAGCTCGAGACTCAGAACTCAAAAAATAGGGCTGAATGAGATGAGCTAAAGACAAATGTGTTTCGTGAATCAAATCTCTTACGACTGCATGATCTCGAAGCCGTCTGGGCCGACTCAACATAAAATTTCGCCTACTTTTTGAAAGTCACCTTCTGGAAGAATGAGCACATCAGAAACGCCTTTTTTCTCGAGATGTTCTTGAGTAAAGCTTCCCATAGAACCCACTTTCACTGGTGCTTGAATATCAAACAAGTTACTCACGGCATCTACCGAAGAAGGGCTGGTAAAAAGAACCAAAGCTGCGTCTTCCAAATCTTTCTGAGACAAATGGGATTGGATATCTTGCCGAGGCATCGTTTTGTAAACTGAAAGACGCTCTACTTCACAACCCAACTCTCTCAACCGATCAGAAATCATCGTTCTACCGCCAATACTGGCAGGAATTAACACTCGAGGCTTATCAGTTCGGTTACTGAGTAGCTCTTCAAACTCCTCCAAAAATTTTTCACTCCCGGGTTCAGTGGGAAAAAAATCGGGAGTAAAACCATCCATTTGAGCTGCATGGGCAGTAGTTTCCCCAATACAGGCAACTTGGGTCTCCACGGGAAAATCCACTCCTTCTTCTAGTAAAATCTCACTCCAAAACCTTACCGCTCGTACGCTCGTAAAAATAATCCAATCAAAGGGCTTAATGGCTAGGCTTTTTAGTAAGCTCGATTCGATGGGGAGTCGTTCAAAGTCCAAAACTGGCACCTCTTGCCACAACAGAGTATTGCCATCTTTGTCAGAAGCAGGATAACGGTTTCCAGAGTCGTTATGTTCGCCAGTGATGATGATTTTCTTTTTTAATGACATGAGTATGACCCCTAAAATGTTGAACCGTTTGAGCTACCAGAGTTTGTTCCACCGCGTTAAGAATGTCAAAACGGTGGAATGATTTCCAACCCCTCGGAACCTCCAGCTCCCCCTCCGGAACACCAAGAAATGCATTTAATTTCCAGCTCTTACCCTCTCTCCGGCAGTAAACCCCCAACGGTAAAGTACACCCGCCTTCAAGCTCTTTTAGAATAGTTCGCTCAATGCGAGTGGCAATTTCAGAATCTTTATTATTTAAGCGGCAAATAGCTTCTAAAAGATCCTTAGGACAGTTAGCTCTAACTTCAATAGCTAAAGCCCCTTGCCCTGGAGCTGGAACAAATTTCTCAACAGGCAATAAAGCGGTATTCAAATCAGGAAGTGACAAACCCAATCTTTTCAACCCGGCCTCTGCAAGAACAACGGCATCGAAATCTCCTTTTTTCACAGCTTCGATACGAGTGGGCACATTTCCTCGCAGCGATACCACAGTCAAATCGGGGCGCACGGCTTTTAGTTGTGCTTGGCGCCTCAATGAACTGGTTCCTACTCGAGCTCCGTGCTTGAGTTTCAACTCCTGAGATTCATCTAGGCCACTTTTGGAAACTATCAAACAATCTTGCTCTGCAACTCTTTGAGTAATAGCTGCAATTTTTAAGGATTCTGGCTGACTGGTCGGGAGGTCTTTCAAGGAGTGGACTGCCAAATCGATTTTATTTTCCAAGAGCGCTTTTTCGAGCTGTTTAGTGAAAAGACCAGGGCCCATACTCTCAATTTCGTAGAGCGGAGTGTTTAGATTCTTATCACCTTCACTCTCGATAAAAATTATTTCACACAAACAACCTGCTTCTTTCAGGAGTTTTTGTACGTGTTCCGCTTGCGCAACCGCAAGGGCGCTTTTTCGTGTTCCCAGACGGTACTTCATACTACTATCGGATCCGGCTCTATATCTGCCACTCGACGCAAAATTGTTCTCAAGTGTTCCCGAGACAAGTGCAGATTTTTTTTAACGATTGTTTCGGCGAGTTTTTTTAGACTGTTTTGAAATTCCATTGGAAAATCTTTTTCAATAAATTCATACGCTCGAAGCAACTCAACTTCAAAGACTGTTTCAATTTGACTAAAGTCTCTCAAAACAGGCGTTTCTTTTTGCTCTAAAATGTGGCTCTTGAGAGCATCTTCAATCATTTTTTCTGCTTGAACTACTGACTGAGCTCGCAACTGCCGGTTTTCCTGTGCCTCTTTTTGTAAGTGCTCCAAGCGAACCACTTCCACTTTAGGATTTGTTACCGTTGCCACATCAGCGGGTTGCGCGAAATCAAAAGCAACAACTTGAGAAGATTCCACTCGATCAAAAAAGCTATCATTGAATAACGGCTCTACACTAGAAGTGGCCGTGAACAGATGAGAAAAACCACCAGGCCGCTCTAAAAAGTCAGACAAACTACGTTTCTGTAAATGTATCCCTTCACTAAATTGCTCAAGAATTTCTAAGTTCCGATTCACCCATGTAATTGGCACTTGGGCGTGATGTTTTTGCAACCAATGAATAACGGACATGCTAGTAGAACCTCGCCCCACAACCACTGCATGCTTCAAGCTTTCTTTGGTTTGCATTTCTTGCAAATGCTGAAGCCCCAAACTCACTACTGAAACAGATTTTTCACCCAGGTTCGTCTCAGCTCGTACTCGCTTTGCAGTTTCGAATGCTAAATTAAAAGAACGTTCTAGAGCACCGCGAACGGGCAATCCTGCATTCTTAATTGAAAATAGAGCCTCTTTTAGTTGCCCAAGAATTTGAGATTCACCAACCACTAGAGACTCAAGTGAACTCGCTACTCGCATCAAATGTCTGACAGCCGATTTTCCTTCGAGGTGGTACCCCTTAAAAAAGACATCCTCGGACAAACCCATCTGCGCCAAAAGTTTCAGCCATAAAGAACGGCTATCCGTAAAATAGTCAGGGACAGTCGTATAAAACTCCACCCGGTTACAAGTTGCCAAATAAACCAGGTCTTCAAATCCCACATTAAGCAATTGGCGTATTTGGTTGATTTTTTCTTCCGGAGAAAACACCAAATGTTTTCTTAGCTCGGCAGAACTTCGGCGGAAATCAGTGCCCCAAACATGTAACTTCATAAGCCTAAAATTAACAGAATTAAGAGGAAGTTTTGTCACATCTTTGTCACAAAGAGGAGACTTTTTTGGTTGCTTTTGGCTCGTTGCATTATGGCCTGGGTTTTATTTTTTTACCGAAGGAACGGCTCGGTCACGCATTGTCTTTTGGTACCAGTTATTCCAAGCCAGATAGTCGGACGCCGGAAACTCTTTTCCGGATATTTTACGCAGAATATTGTGGGAAAAATCACGCTGATCAGGTTGGTTTCCTTTCAACATTGCTAACAGTGCTGGAACTCCACTTTTTACAATTTCCTCACGAACCTGTTGGGACCCCATGCTCATCATCATAACGACATAAACCGCTTTGGAACGATCAGAAGTTCTTGGAAAATCAATAGCCTCTAAAAAAGGCTTCGTAGGCAAAACCACCTCTGGGTATTTTTCAGCAATATCTCCGAAAACCCTCAGCACATTATTGCGAACAAGGGCTTCAGGATCCCGAATAGCCGGAATTAAAAGAGGCGCTACTTTCGCGGCGTTATTGAGATAAGCTAACAGATAAGCAGCTGAGGCACGATCATCGAGTGATTTGCTCCGATTGAGAATATCTACTAGAATTTTCTCATTCTTTTTGACCCCTTCAGAAAATATTTTCTCAAACTTTTTTAATTTGGGGTGCGAATGTCCAAAAGGGCAATGGACTGCTGGGCATTTTTCCGTATCCGGTTTAATGGCTCCTGCTTCCACGAGATCAAGAGCTGTTTCTTCGTAATCTCTCCATGCCGCTAAAAGCCCATCGGGATCAGTAAACGTTTCACTGGGAACTGGATTAAACGGCATACGTCGTTTGGCGTCTGATTTTTCAACTACATCTAATGTAATATGGATGGCGAGATCGGATTCCTCAAAGAACTGCATCACTGTCCACTCCGCAAAAGCCAGATCAAATTTATCCTTTACCTTTTTTGCTAGGGCAATCTCCATTTGGAGGGCAGAAGCATCACCTTTCAGGCCTTTACTTAACCAAGCTTGAAGCTCCTTTCCTAAAACCTGTTTCAATACGGTTTCGTTGAGTCGTGGACTGCCGAAAACGGCGATAGAGGCAACGTAGGGTTGGGATTCCTGAAGGTTTGCCTGAGCATTTCCAGAGGGTTGGGTCTTGGATTGGAGGGGAATAGTGTCTTTTCCAAATCCGAAATCGGAGAGAAAAGTAGCAATTAGGATAAGAAATAAAAGAAGTTGAGTCATAAAGAGCCTCATCAAAAATTTGAAGGCTCTATTATATCAATTTATAAAATCGCTTTAAAGATGAACTGCACTACCCCGTCCCGCAACCCATCGCCAATTTGAATATCAGACAAATCGCTCTTAACTAAGCTACTGATGTCATAATAGCCCGCTCCTAATACATAGTGGGAATCGATGGTGTAAAACAATTCGGGATTTACCCAAATTAAATTGTCCCAAATATCACTCTTAGAGGCTCCTAAACTTGCTCTCATTTTGGTCGCCTGCCATATCACCGGTAAACCCAAGCTCAATTTATCTGTTAAATTAATGCTGGCTTTCAATTGAAAGCGATTTTCAAAAACGGGGTTTGCCTTACCAAGATAAGCATCTTGAGAAAACAAATGAACAATCGGGGTTTCGCTCGCAGTAACGGTTATCCAGCTATTCATTTTTTTTCCGATGGTCGCGTAATTTCTAATCGCGGTTAGCATGCCCGCGTCTCTTCTTGCGGCGAAAGTAGGCAGATAAATACGCCCTTCATAAGTTAAAAAGACCGTCCCATCTTCGCTCGTTACTACTTTTTCACTGAGCAAATCGAAATAACCGTCTCGACTGTAAACATTGCTAATCGGAGATTTGCTCATCGGTTGCGAAAGCGTTCCCCAAATTTCCTGCTTATAGGTCAACTGAAGTTGGGGATGGAATCGATAACCTAACTCAACTGCATTCTCCATTCGGAAGGTATCTTCTCCTTTAAACACATCGGACGGTCTCAAATCAATTAGTCCTACGACTCGACCAGGATTGGGATTAATAAAAGCAGGCTCAGCTTCGCTGCTGGGGATTACAGCTCCCCAACTCATTAATGAAAGGAAAGTGACAACTAGGAAAAGTTTGCCCATAAGACACCTCAAAAAAGTGGCCCCTTATAGCAGGTATCCTAGAGACTTGCACGCAGGAACATTTGTACGACCGCATCTTCCAAACCTTCAAAAATTTGGAAAGATGAAAAGTCGGCTTTTATCAAGCTAGAAGTGTCGTAATACCCTAAACCCATCGTAAGGTTATCGTTGACGCTGTAACTGAGCTCCGGGTTTACCCAGATAAAACTATCCGTTGAGCCTGAACCGGAGACTCCCTCAGCTGCTCGCATTTTCATTGCGCTCCAAATAACTGGGAGGGATAGAGCCAATTTAGAGGTCAAGTTGATATCAACTTCAAAAGTCATCCGATTTTCAGCTAAAGGATTTGCTCTCCCTTCGTGAACAGCTCGATCGTACACATGCAGAATGGGGGTTTCCACAAAAACCAATGAGAAAGTTTCATTCAGCTTCTTTCCCACGATCAGATAGTTACGAATTGCCGTTACCATCCCTGCATCTCGTCGGGGAGTAAAAGTAGGAACATAAACTCGGGCATCGTAACTTATCGATAACGATTTATCGGCGTTCTCAAAAATATTCTCAGCCAACCAGTCAAAATATCCGTCGTGAATTTGCAAGCCTAATCCGTCATTTCCACCCACAAGAACAGAATTGTATAAGTTGGTCCAAAAATCTTGGTGATAAATCAACCGGGAGCTGGGGTTGAATCTATAGCCCACATCCATGCTGTTTTCGAAACGGAAACTATCCTGTCCTTTGAAAGCAACAGTGGGACGAAGATCAATCACCCCCAAGACTTTCCCCAAGTTTTTTGATTGAACTGCGTTTTCTTCTAACTTTTCAGCAGCGGCAAATGAGAATCCTGAAATTGATAAAATCAGCCAAGAACCAATGAAAAAACGGGTCATACTTCCCCCAAAAAGAATATATGAGACTGGTATACTTGAGCTTACGGGACGGGACAATAAGAAACTAGAGGCTTGAAAGAGCCTATTCGAGGTGATTACAGTGCGACTATGAAATCCAAGAAAATGAATCGTCTCGCAAATGAGACCAGTGCCTATCTCCTTCAGCATGCGACGAATCCGGTGGATTGGCATCCGTGGGGGAAGGAAGCTCTTGCCCAGGCTAGGCGGGAAAATAAGCCTATTTTTCTATCGATAGGTTACTCCGCTTGTCACTGGTGCCATGTGATGGAACGGGAGAGTTTTGAGGATAGTGAAACAGCTGAAATTCTGAAGAATTATTTTATTAGTATAAAAGTGGACCGCGAGGAACGCCCTGATCTTGACCATATTTATATGAGTGCGGTCCAAGCGCTTACCCAAAGAGGGGGATGGCCTCTGACGGTTTTTCTCACTCCTGATTTGAAACCCTTCTATGGCGGCACTTATTTCCCTCCCTCAGACAGAATGGGACTCCCCAGTTTTAAAAAAGTATTACTGGGTATTGCCAATGCTTGGAAAAGCCGCCCGCAAGAAATACGTGCTTCCGCCGAAGAACTCACTCAGGCTTTGATTCAAATGTCGGAACTGGGGACTCGCAATGAAGGCTCCACTGAAAAGCTTCAGCCCTTAGACCCATTTCAACTCACTCAAGATGCCTTTCAGAAAATGATTCCTCGGATAGATTTTAAGTTCGGAGGGCTAGGAAATTCGCCTAAATTTTTTCATTCCATGGAATGGAGATTGTGCCTGAGGTTCTGGAAAAAAACGCAAGACCCCCAAGCATTGGCAGCCTTGGAAACAACTCTTGGTCAATGGTCAAGGGGGGGAATCTACGACCATTTGGGCGGTGGTTTTCACCGCTATTCAACCGATAAGAGATGGTTTGTTCCCCACTTTGAAAAAATGCTCTATGACAATGCTTTGGTTACTCAGCTTTATTTAGAGGCATTTCAAGCTACTCAGAAAGTCCAGTATGCAAAGACAGCTCGAGAAACTCTTGATTATGTCTTAAGACAAATGACTCATTCTCAAGGGGGATATTTCAGCACGGAAGATGCCGATAGCGAAGGAATTGAGGGAAAGTTTTATGTGTGGAGTCTTTCTGAAGTTGAGAGCATTCTCGACAAAGAGACTGCTCAACTGTTTTGCGAAGCTTATGGAATAACTAAGCACGGCAACTGGGAGGAGAACAACATACTCCATTTGCCCACTGAACTCAGTCAGTTCTGTCAGAATAAGAACATTGAACTTGCGTGGCTGGAGGACTCGCTAGAAAAAGCAAAACGAAAACTATTGGACCAACGTAATCATCGAATTGCCCCGAACCGAGACGAAAAAATCATCGTTAGCTGGAACGGATTAATGATTGAAGCCATGGCCTTTTCTTTTCAAGTTCTTGGTGACACCAATTACTTAGAATCCGCACAAAGAGCAGCGCATTTCATTTTGGATTACTTGCAACAAACGGAGGAAGGCCATCTTCATCACTCGTTCCAAGAAGGTCGCGCTCAATTTAATGCCCTCTTGGATGACTATGCCTGTTTCGCCAACGGCTTATTGAGTCTATTTGAATCTGATTTTAATTCGCTCTGGATATCCCAAGCAGAAAAGCTGCTGAAACTCATGTTGAGAGAGTTTTGGGATGAATCCCAAAATACGTTTTTCTACACCCCCAAAACCCATGAGGCACTTATCTTAAGGCCAAAGGAATTTCAAGATGGGGCCCTGCCCAGTGCGAGTGGAATGGCTATAACTGCGTTGGCAAGATTAGGTAAATTGACGGGCAATCCTCTCTACTTGGAGCATGCTGAGAAAGCCCTAAAGAGCCATCGCGACTTTCTTCAACAGGCTCCAATGGCTTGTGGACAAATGCTTTTGGCCCTTGAGCTTATCGGACCGGGCTCCAAAGAAATCATTATCATTCCCGAAAAATCGGATGAAACCGTAGAGACAGCTCTTGATTACTTGCGAAGCACTTTTTATCCCAACAAAATCATTGCGTTAAAAACGGAAGAAAACGCTCATCTTGCTTTGTTCAAGAACCGTACTTCCTTAAACGGAACTACAACGCTCTACATTTGCGAAAATCAGACGTGCCTGACACCCATCACTGACGTGGAATTACTAAAGGGGCTCCTGAGTGGATAAATGGCTAACATTGGGAAAAGCCTCTGAAATCTCAATAGGCCAATCGAAACTTTTTGAGATTGAAGGCCGAATAGTTTCAGTTTTTCATCTGAAAGAGGGTTGGTTTGCCTTAGATGACCGATGTCCCCATCGAGGAGGGCCTTTAGGAGAGGGCCGAATTCAAGACGGCTGTGTTATTTGTCCCTGGCACCACGCTCAATTTGAAATTGCCTCAGGTCACTGCCTGCAACCCCGCACACTCAGCTCGGTAAAAAGCTATCCCGTGCGCGTCAGCCAAGAAAATATCGAAGTAGAACTTCCCTGACTGACTCTTCAAAAACGGGTGTTTAAATTTTTTACATGTGTAAAGCCAATCTAGGTAAGAACTGAAACTTCTAAGAATAAGTCTGCGAGATACCTCGTTTTAAAACTTGGTACAGACCGTGCTCTACGTGAACTCGGCTAGGGTTCTTCCTCGGTGGGAGTTCCTGTTTTAGTGGAGCGTTTTTTGGGAGTACGTAAAATGAAAAATAGTAAGTGGTACGTTTTAAGCTTTTTGGTCTTAGGATCTTTCTCATTTGCCGACGGCATTGTTAGCCTGCGGAATCGCAGTAATTCTCATGTTTCTAATAGTCACTCGTTAAGTACCCCACAGGCCCGTGTTACTAAACGGCCCGTGGTGGACACAACACGAAATGCTTACTCCTACCCTCAAACTTACGGTGGAAGTTCGACGGGCAATAGCTTCAATTTCGGAATGGGTCTTCCGTTTGGCGGCTTTGATATCGGTTTCAGTAATTTCAATCAAAACTACTCAATGCCTGCTTATGATCCCTACCTCTACGGCGGTTACGGTATGGGCGGTTACGGTATGGGCGGTTACGGTATGGGCGG
>RFNO01000021.1 GCA_009927165.1 Pseudomonadota bacterium | reverse complement strand
AGGTTAGTGTTGTTTTCCCGTGGTCAACGTGTCCAATCGTTCCAACGTTAACGTGGGGTTTTGTTCTTTCAAATTTAGCCTTCGACATAGTGTTTTTCTCCTGCTGATAAAATCAAATTAGTCTACTCTCTTTTTCGAAAAATCATAAGCCCACGACGGGACTCGAACCCGTGACCTCGTCCTTACCAAGGACGTGCTCTACCGCCTGAGCTACATGGGCACAGTTCGACACAAGCGTGGCGGAAGCGCTTTTTGCACCCGAAAACGAGAACTTAAACTTTTAGCGAAAGATGTCTTAAGTGTCCAGAAATCATTTAAATATATGGTTTCCAGGTGGGAAGCGGTGGGGTAGGGTTCCGCTCGAAGTTTGGGAAGGGGGCCTATGCAGTATGGAATTCACTGGTTTAGAAGGGATCTTCGGATAGCGGGCAACCCTGCGCTCCAAGCTAATTGGAAGATCAATCAGGGTAAAGTTTTGGGATTATTCTGTTTTGATAAAAAGTTTTTGGGGCGGGAGGATTTTTCTCCGAATCGATTTCAATTGTTCCTTCAAACACTCCTGGGACTTCAAGCAAGTTTAAAAGACGCTGGAGGAGATCTTCTGTTCTTGGATATTGGTCCTGAAGCAGCATTCGCAAGCTTAATTGAGAAGTTAACCCAGGAAGGAAAAGCGCTTCCCTCCCTGGTTTCTTGGAACCGGGACTATGAACCCTTTGCCCGAAACCGCGACGAAAAGATGGAAAAGTGGTTTAAATCTCGTGGAATTGGTGTGGCAACAGAACGGGACCACTGTTTGATTGAACCCCATGAAATTTATAAAGGGGAGGATCGCGAATCCGCTTATCAGGTTTACTCACCTTACTCCAGAAAGTGGATGGAGCACCTTAAGACCGCGGGAATCAAGGCCCGTATTGAAATCCAAAAGCGAGGGCTAGACTATTTGGACTCACTCTCAAAAAAGGGTAAGACCGACCCAATTTTCACTGTGAAGTGGAAAGACTTATTAAAAACGGCAGAAATGGGGGCCGTTCTGGAAGATTATCGGGAAAAGAATTCAAAATGGGTTACGATCCCAATTCCCGCAGCGGGCACTGTTGAAGCCCTTAAGCGGTTAAGGGAGTTCAAAAAAAACATCACAAATTATGGAAAACACCGCGATATTCCTTCGGTAGATGGTACTTCGAAGCTTTCGCACTTTTTTAAGAACGGGTCATTAACAGGAGCCCAAGTGATTGCGGAACTGGAGTTAGATCGTCCGGGAAAGCTAAAAGAAGGGGAGGAAAAATTCCTCAAAGAAATTATATGGCGAGAATTTTATTACCATATTCTTTGGCACTACCCCCGAGTGGAAAAAACTGCTTTTTTAGAAAAGTTTCAGAAACTAGCTTGGGAAAATAACGAGGTCTATTTCAAAGCTTGGAAAGAAGGAAGAACAGGATATCCCATTGTGGATGCGGGAATGCGACAGCTAGCACAAACCGGATGGATGCATAATCGAGTGCGAATGATCGTGGCTTCCTTTCTTACTAAGGATCTGCTGATTGATTGGCGTTGGGGAGAAAAGTACTTCATGGAGGTTTTACTGGACGGGGATCTGGCGCCTAATAACGGAGGTTGGCAGTGGGCAGCCTCGACAGGGTGTGATCCTCAACCCTATTTTCGAATATTTAACCCTTACCTTCAAAGTAAGAAGTTTGACCCCAACGGCAGCTATATTCGTGAGTTTGTGCCCGAGTTGAAAGGGCTTTCGGACAAGGAAATACATGAGCCAGGTGTGAATCGGCCCAAAAACTATCCTGCTCCTATCGTGGAACACTCAGTCCAGCGGGAAAAAGCACTGAAAATATACGGAGCCAAGTCGTAGGGGTTTACGAAAACTTAAAATTGTTGTTAACTACGTCCTTCTT
>RFNO01000022.1 GCA_009927165.1 Pseudomonadota bacterium | reverse complement strand
CTCTTCATCATTAAAGGGGGCATGAGTCCCTTGGTGTAAAATTGTTGTTATGACGCAGCAATTTAACAACCAGGAGAATCCCCATGCCTTCGTTAGACTGTATCATTGGTTTGCCCGGAGTTGAGCTAGAAAATGCAATAAGCCTAGAATCCATCGAGGTTTATGCCACGACTTCTTTGAGGCCTCCCTGCATTCACTGTGGGGGAGCCAAGACCCGGATTAAGTCCTCTTTCACTAGGCGACTGAATCATACGCGCCAAGGTAACCGATTAATGGTTCTATTTATTCGGTCCAGGAAGTTTCTTTGTTTATTATGCAAAAAATATTTCAACCTTCGCATCCCCGGAGTTTTACCCAGAAAGCGCTCAACAGAGAGTTTTAGGCAAGAGGTTTATGAGAAACATCATGGCGGGATATCTCAGCAGTTTTTAAGCCGTACCCATGGCATTGGAGCAGCTACTGTTGAACGGTGGTATCAAGACTTTACTCTTTATCGTGTCAAAGAGCTTCAAGGTCGGCCTGCTCCTAGAGTTCTAGGTATAGATGAACACTTCTTTACCCGTAAAGATGGGTTTGCCACTACCTTTTGTGATTTAACAAAACACAAAATTTATGACGTCATACTTGGCCGCTCTGAAAAGTCCCTGGAAAAGCCACTGGCATTGGTTTCTGAGAAATCTCGGACCCGACTTGCAGTTATTGATCTATCTGAAAACTATCGGCAGATTATTAAGAAACACTTTCCAAATGCTCTCATTGTTGCCGATAGATTTCATGTTATCAGACTTATCAATCATCACTTTCTTAAAGCCTGGCAACTTATGGATTCAACAGGAAGAAAAAACAGAGGCCTTCTTTCTCTCATGCGTCGGCATGAGAGGAATCTAAAAACAGACCAACGGTCAAAACTACAAAGCTATCTCGCTAATTACCCCACATTGCTAGAGCTTTACGATATCAAACAACGGCTCTGCATATTGCTCGGAATAAATACCAAGAAAAAGTTTCTCCTGCGGGTAATGATTCGGGAATTTCTATCTATTATTAACCAACTTAAAGAAACCGGCATGGACTCAATACGAACACTCGGAGAAACTTTGGATAAATGGAAAGAGGAAATTGCTCGAATGATTCGGTTCTCCAACTCTAATGGTATTACAGAGGGCTTTCACACCAAAATGGAAATGATCTCAAGAAGAGCTTTCGGTTTTAGAAACTTTGAAAATTATCGCAGAAGGGTTCTTGCGCATTGCGGGTGGGATGGGGTATTCGCTATTAGAAATTAACCACACCAGGGACGATTCCCCCGTTAATGGAGTAGAGCCC
>RFNO01000124.1 GCA_009927165.1 Pseudomonadota bacterium | reverse complement strand
TTGGTAGTATACGAAACCCATGATAACGTTTCCTATGGACAGCCTGAAACAGGCAGAGCACTTAGATTTGAGAGCATGACTTCAAGTCTTAAGGGTCCGAAAAGGTTCCCATTCAGGTACCGTGGAAAACAAATAGTTATAGGGACGAAAAAGCGCCGTGAAAGCACCGCTAGCGATATCAGCTCTTATTTATAATGGGGTAGTCTATTTTCTCTTTGCGATGAGCGCACAGGGTTCTTCGTCCTACCCCACCTTTTTTAAGTTGATGGCTTTGCCTTGGTTATTTGTTATCCCCTTCAGTCTTTGCGCTGAGGCAAAGGACGAGAAGAAAAGGCTCCGCTATTTTCTAGGAGCTGTTTTGGTTGCTCCTTTAGTTGCCTTGATGATGTTTTGGGGGACTCTTTCAGAAAAATACCAGCAAAAAAAAAGAAAAAATGAAGTGATCACGGAATATAAAACTGCTTTAGCAACAGCTGATTCAGATCCCGCTCGGGCCTACTTGGCCTGCTTTCTGGCTCTGCCCTATAGGTTTTCTGAACCAAATGATATTCCTCCCTGCTCCATTGCTCTCAAGTCGGTTTCCGATGCCAAGTTTTGCCGAACTCTCTGCCCCGAAGCTCCAAGCGTAAATACTGAACCCTGTTTGACTAATACAAGTTCCGTAATAAGAGATTGTGCCAGAATCATGATCTCCAAAATGAATTTCGATTCCCCCTTGGACGTTTGTAAAATGGCTGGTCTGCTAAACTATCGAAGACCCGCAACCCGCTTTGATCAGGCTGAGGGCTATTACAATGACGGAACAGATGATTACTTTCAAGGATACTACATCCAATGTCTTGATGAGAGCGTGAGAAATGAGCAAAACGGCCAGTACAGGACTTTAGGTCAACTTCTGAAAATTAATTATAAGAAAATTCCTACTCGCACCCGCAAACCACTACCCGAGTAAGCGAATGGGACCTAACTCGCTTCTGCTTTAGTATTCCCATGTTTTAGCAGCTGAGTTATCCTACTTAAAATAGCAACAAAGGATAGGGCTAATGTCGATTCACCAACTCTCTGAGGAACAAATCCAGTCTATGTCCTTCATTACTTAAGAACAGCCCTTCTAGCTTTTTTCTTCTTGTCTCTGGGTTGTCTTAAAGCAAGTCCCACTCCTACGGTGGCATAAATGTGCGCATCACGAATTAATCCCAATCCCATTCTCTCTCCAGTTCCCACGACGTGTTTGAGGGGATTTAAAGCCTGAATCGGTAATTGGAGCGTTCTGTAAAGAGTCTCTTTCATGCCTGTGAGTTGGCTCCCGCCACCACATAAAAAAATTCCGTTAAGAGGTACGCTGTTGTCCGCCTGAATATGGCTAGTTACAACTTCCAGGATTTCTTGACTGAGTTTTTCCAGAAAGTGGTGACTAAAGCGAGTGCCATCGATTCGCCGATTCCCGCTTGCCCTAATTTACTCAAGCCTGACATCATATCTACTAGCCCCACTGTGGAGCCCAGCATACCAAGCGCAGACGGAAACTTTCCCATGGTGCTCAGCATTTTAGCGTCGTTTAAATAATTACTTTTAAAGTACTGACTTCGACGGTTCAGTACTTCTTTGAGATCTTCTTCACCCAAAATATTTTCAGCTAAAAGTTGGTAGCCTTTCGGTGAGAAAAGGATGACTACTGGGACAAAGTGGGTAGAGCTCGTGCTCACCAGGATTTAAAGCAGCGGCCGTTACAATTTGTTTTGCGATTTCAGACACGGACGGAAGTTTTTTCAAAGCCAGACCATGAACCACAAAACGGTAGAGTTCTAAAATTCGATTGAAGGGATAAATCACAAGCGCGACTGCTGCCGTACCTCCTAAAACCAGAAGCATACTGCGCCAATCCAGGAGCACTTCCGGTTTGGGGGAAGGCTCAATGATTGCGATCCAAACAATTACGGCTGTGGCGGCTAGACCAATAAGTGGAGAAACATTCATAAGCTTCCTGACTTATCGGTTTTTTTGGGGGGCTTCTTCACTCAAAATCAAGCCCAGAAAGATGCGTGGCGTCAGCGGGAAGCCCATATCCAATCAGTACAATCAATCGGGGTAAGGTGATGCTTAAACGAGTAAAAGAGAGGTTTTTTCTCAGCCATTCAAAGGTTTCCTCAGAGTAGGTACAGATATGGGTGGGAAGCTACTCCAAAAAAAGGGATCATATTTTTCCAACTTAAACCCAACTATTTTGCTTCCTAACCTTCACCAGTAACAAAATTTATGAGAATTTTCGGGATAAACTAATTGTGAAAAAAATTGCATAAGATCCCGATAAGTAGAAGCAATGGCCAAGAGTTCGATTCATTTAAGAACTGTGGGTAGCCCCAACCCTGCACCCAGCCGATTTTATCCAGGGTACACTTTGGCAGGGTTTACTATACTCAGAAAAATTGGCAGGGGAGCCTTCGCTGACGTTTATCTTGCTAAAGAGCTACAGTTAGACCGTCTCGTAGCTCTCAAGATCTCAAGAAAAATCACTCAAGAAGCCCAGCTCATTGCAGGGCTCGAGCACGATCATATCGTCACCGTATTTTCAAATACGGTTCTTGAGCGGGAAAATTTATGCTTGATCAACATGCAATATGTGGAAGGGGGAGATCTGGCTGGAATTATGAGCGATCTCTCTGGGCTTCCAAAAATACAGTCGCTTTCTGGCTCTGACTTCTTAAAAGCGATCGATCGAAGAACTGGCAAAACTCTTTTCGATCAGGACAGTATGTCTCAGCGAAACATTTTCTCAGCAATCAATCTTCAAACAATCGTAATTAATCTTGGATGCGATTTAGCCAGAGCGCTTCACTTCGCCCATGAAAAACACATTCTTCATCTTGACATTAAACCGGGAAATATTTTAGTCAGCAGTAATTCAAGAGCATTTCTCTCAGATTTTAATGTGGCCCTTACTCGTTCGCAGTTAGAGTCAGGGGCATCTCTCAGTCTCGGGGGAACCCTCAGATATATGGCTCCAGAGCATCGCGAACTCTATGAGACGAGAAATCCTGAGTTGATCGACTCGATCGGGCCGCAAACAGACGTTTTCTCCCTAGGCAAGGTTCTTCAGGAGCTTCTTTTGGGAACTGAACCCGACAAGCCCCTACGACAGGTATTGGACTGTGCGACTGAGGACGATGCTGCAAATCGTTTCAAAACTGCACTGGAATTTTCAAAAGCATTAGCTGGCTGCGGTGAATTGTTTTCGATTACGGCGAGGTTCCCTCAGCCTGGTCTGATCGTTCATTCGGCTCGTAAGAGCCCTTTTCTCGCTCTCACACTCTGGGGCGCCATTCCTCAATTAGCAGCCGTCGCAGCTGCCCTTTTTTTCAATACCCAGATTGTCTTCTACCAGTTAAGCCAGCAGCAGGTGCAGGTCTTCTCGCTCTTGAACACTTGGTTTCTTCCTTTCATCCTTTTCGTCATGACAGCCGCTTGGCTGCGGGGACTTTCCATAGCAAAAAATAATCTAGATGAATCAAAAAAAATGGTGCGAGATAGCTCGTTTCGGCTCCTATCTAAAAAGCAAGTGTTGATGACTCCGAAATTAGGGTTGTGGGTGTCTGGTTTAGGATGGCTGAGTTGTGCAGTCATTTACCCCCTGGTCATTGGGTTTGTCGCTGCGATACCCGCACCCATTGCCTTAATTTTATTCCTCAATTTTGTTTTAGCTTGGATCATTGCGACTGCCTATTCCTACCTTTTACACCAAAAAATTGTCCTTCAAGTTCTTTATCCAATGTGTTTTTGGGGAGATTCAAGTATCACTGAGATTTCCTCCGGAGAATTGGCGAGGATCCCATCGAAAAGCAGATTCTTTTCGCTCATGACCGGGGTGATTCCCCTCCTATCTGCTGTCTTGGCACTCTTTAATGGTGAATTGGTTCTGGGGAGGTCTCAGGTGGCCTATAAATTATTTGTTAGCGGCCTTATTGGTTTGGGAACTGCAGGCATGTTTTTTTCTATTCCTGCAATAGAAACTATTTCAGCACTAGTACTCGCTTTTCAAAAAAAGAAGTAATCACTCGATCTTTTTTTTCTGAGCGGCCACTTCTTGTAGGCGCACCGATAGCTTGATCTCACTCGAATTAAAAAAATCAATAAAGCTATCCAACTTGTCCTTGGGGAGTGCCCTCATGGCTTGCGGCCAACCCTTGAGAATCAGTGAATCACTGGAGGGTTGCCCTGCACTCGAAGGGTTTGTAATTCCATTACTGGAATGAAAAGCCATGATGTAAAGTTCTGTTTGGCCCAATCGTATTTTATCTTCGACACTTAGTCGAGCGTACTCAATCGGCTGATCGGCTACAAAAGTTCCATTAGTGGACCCCAAGTCTAAAATACAGAGCTGGCCAGTTTCATCCGAGAAAAACAGAGCATGCGTTCGGGAACACTCTGAATCAGAGATGATAAGATCTCCCTCTAATCGTCCAATCGTATAGAATTCCTTGCTATCCTGCTCCCATCGTTGGATGAATTGACCACTTTGGTAAATATCAATAATTAGTTTCATTTTAAAATTCTCTTGAATGATTAGATTACACCTAGGTAGAAAAAAGCTAAATAACTAAATCCGGACTTGCTTTCACTTACATTTGTTGAGTGAACGTTGAGAACCCTTTTTCCTTGGAAGTCAAACGACTGACACATCTCCCACCTCTTTTCGTCCCAGAAAACAAGTTTTGTTTTAATCTCATACCTTTGGAATGCTTTTAGTGGGCGCCTAAAAATCATCTGTGTCGAGCTCAGTCGGTAAAACTCTGAAAGATAAACACACCTCTTCAAGCGGTGATTGAATGCGCCTCAAAAACTGCAATTTTAAGTTAAGCTACGCTAACCTGAAGTAGAGATTCATAGTTCTCCTGTTTAAAATTGAAAATCTTCCGCATCAAAAGATTATTATGCACCCCCAGACGGTGGAGGTTACTCCAGAGTAGGCTAAAAGGGTAATAAAATCAAATAAGTACATAGATGGTCGGGGCGGCGGGGTTTGAAAACGTCTTTTTGATTTCTAAAAAACTAATAAATTCAACACAACTGATTAATTTCATTCGGAAAACAGTTCGTTTCCCCTAAGCGATGTTCATCGTTTTTCGTCGCTATTCGGAACCATTCCCACACCTTTTCCACACCGCAAATGTGGATGGGGGGAGAAGGGGTGAAGGAAGCTAAAGAAAGTACTTTTAAAACTCCTCCGTCACGGAATTACCCTAATCCTTCCCATTTTGATGACATTCTTTAGAGCTTCCCGTTTACTGAGAGGACTTAGGAGTTCACGATTCTTTTTGACATAACGAATGATTTCTTTGGGATCTCGCCATGCCACTTGGCGCAAAGCCCAACCAATCGCCTTGCGCAGAAAAAATTCATTCGAGTTAAGCGAAGGTTCAATGCATTGGTAGAGAAAATCGAGATCTGTTTTTTCCTTCGCTCCGAGCTGACATAAAATAGATGTTCGGCGTTTCCAAATATCGGAAGACTTAGACCAACCCAGCATGAGACGCTGCATCGGCTTGGGATGGCAAGCAAGGATACTTCCCACTCGATGGCTCGCAATATTGTCTACGTAATCCCACCAGGCTCCCGTAACCATTATCTCCTCGTAGGTGTTCATCGCATCCATGTTCTGAAACGCCCGAGCCCGAGTGTGTCCGGCTAGAAACAAAGCCCCATAACGCTCCTCTCGAAATTTTGCATTTCGCCACAGATCCAAGACATTTTCTTTCCAGCTTTCCGAATCAGGTAGTTCGATATCGGCAAAGACAACTTTGCAAACTTTTTTGAAGAGAGGAGAAGGCACTCCGTGAAATGGCATCTGAGACTTCATGTAGGCCTGCATTTGCGGAGCCCTCTTTGGATCAGCTACCTGTGCGAGGGCCGTCCTCAATCTTTTAAGCAATTTGGGATCAGGTTTCATACTCACTTTCTTAACAAGCAAACTGATTTTGAAAGCGATAGGCGTTTGGTCTTTATTTCGGAGTTTTCTTATCTCGAATCAACTTGAGCTCTTCCACGGCTTGCAAATCTTTTGGGCGCTTCATGGCTTCTTTAATTGTT
>RFNO01000054.1 GCA_009927165.1 Pseudomonadota bacterium | reverse complement strand
TTTTATCGCCCTTCTTTATTTTAAGTTTCTTTAGCGGAGATTTTGAATCAACGGAGGTTATAAGAAAGCCGGGCGTTCCTTTACCGGGATCCATCTCTGGAACGGCTTTAAAGGTTTTCAAGAAATTGTCTAGCGGCGAGAGATTTTCTGAGATCCAAGCAGTCTTCACAGGTATTTTTTGTGACTTTGCAGCTTCTGCATTGGTACTCGTTTTCTTTTTTGTCTCCTGTTTCGCCTCTAGCGTCCTCTTCGTTCTCCACAGGGCTAATCCTTGCTCGTAGGTGACGTCTGATATATCCCTGAGATCAGTTGAAATCATATATAGCCTTTTGGCTTCTGGGTGTTTTTCGATACACCATAGAGCCTGTTCGAGATGATTCAAATCCCAGTTTTTTTAAAGAATAGACTATGAAGCTTTAATCATAAAGTGATCGAGTAAAACTAGGAGCCCCCCTACCGCCGCTATAGCAGCCAAAATTGCAAAACTGATTTTGACCCAACTTTTTGGATACTCACCTGCAATAGTAGCTGTCCTTCCATTTACAAGCACTTGAAAAATTCTCTGACCATACTGATAAGTGACAAGCCAAACAGGTGCCAATACATGTTTAAATGTTTGATCTGAAAATCGCGGATAAACATTTAAACTTTGATAGGCGTCGCCAGGAATTTGTTTGATAATCATTTTCTTCAGTGCCTCTTTCATTTCTACTGAAGATGTTTTCGCAGCACTCTCTAAATCGACTTGATACTGCTCTACAGTCCAACCCATCACATACGAAGGCTCATAAGGTACGAACTCTGCAGTAGGGAACGGCTCAATTCGCTTTAAAAGCTTGGGATGGATTCCCAGGGAAGCTGAAACTAATTGATCATTAAAGAAATGGTTAATTGTCCCACTGACATTCTCCCAACGCGTTTGGCGAATTTGTCTAGTTTGTGTTTTGCCTTGGGCGTTGGTAAACGTTGCCGTCCGATAGTAATGATAGCCGGCTTGAGCCTTCCAAGTTGCTGTTACTTTAGCATCAAACGTCCAAAAGGGAATATAAACTCCGTGCAACATGTCCACCATGCTACTCTTTGAAAAATTTCTTGGTGCGAACCATACTTTCTCACACCACTTTTTTAGCAGATCTCTGACTTGAGTGTTTCCCACTTTAAAAGGAAGAATACTCTCGGGCCTAAACTGGGCTTGGATATCCTTTTGTTGAATTAATTGCGCAGAGCCACAAAAATCACAGTTTTTAGCGACTTTTTCAGGATCAAAAACCGAAATAGCATTACAGTGTTGACACCGAACTGACTTTTTTTCTGCTGCCCATCCCCGCCTGTCCTTCGGAAGCCTCTGTAAAGCCTCCAGCAAGGGATATTCTGAGATGGGTTCTTCAACATCGGTGAAAGTACTGAGAGTACCGCACGACGGACATACCAGCGATTGTTTTTCTGCATGCCATACCGCTTGAGCTCCACAGGATGCACAAATTTTTCTTGAGAGTGCTTCAACTGCCGTCATAGATCCACTCATTTTTTATCCTTTAAGAAATTCTTCTATTGCTTGTTGCGTGATTAGATAAGTTTCACCTAGTTTTTTTCCTTTGAGAGCTCCATCTTTTATAGCTGCAAGAACATCCTTCTCATCGACTCCAAGAATTTTTGCCGCATCTGTAATATTTAAAGGTTTTGCAATGCCAGGGCTTGCCTGCGAACTGGGAGAGCCAGAGGGCTGCGAGAATGCTCCTTGACCAAACATTTGCTGTGCCATCGATAAGCCCATTCCTATTTCAGCAGCTAATCCCGCAGTTCCGGCTTGTCCTTTACCGATTGCATGAGCCATCTGAAATTTCACATAGTCATTAATATTTCCTAAAGCCGCCATACTCGAACGATTATCAATTGCTTTTTCCACTTCCGGTGGAACGCTGACATTTTCTAGTGTGAACAGAGTCATTTCAATCCCGTACTTAGAAATCAAGATCGGATTAATGACTTGCAGAAGAGCTTGGCCTATTTCAGTGAAGCGAGTTGCAACTTCTATTATCGGAATGTTTGCCTCTGCCAGTGCTTCCGAAAAAATACTGACTATTTTGGATCGCATAGTTTCTGCAAACTCATTCAATCGAAAATGATTGTCAGTGCCTGCGACTTCTTTCAGAAATATTTTGGGATCATTTATTTTAAAATCATAGGTTCCAAAAGCCCTAGCTCTCACCATACCGAAATCTTTATCTCGAATCATGACAGGATTTGCAGTGCCCCACTTATTTCCATTGAATGTCTTCACAGACACAAAATAAATATCTGCTTTAAAGGGAGATTCAAATCCGTATTTCCAGCCACTCAAAGTAGTCAACAAAGGAATGTTATCTGTTTTAAGCACATGCTTTCCTGGGAGGAAATTATCGCCGAACTGACCCAAATACATGAACTGAACTACTTGTGACTCTCTTACAATCAGCTGCGCCCCACGCTTTATTTCTCTATCTTCATCCGGCCATCGATAAGATAAAGTGTCATGTGAGTCGTCGTTCCACTCAATAACTTCAATTAATTCGCTTTTGATGAAATCCAGGATTCCCATCTTTCTCTCCTATTCATAAGTAGGTTCTCGGAGTAATTAAGAAAATTCTAAAGAAATTCGTTGGGATGCGAAGCGGTAAAGCCTTTTCTCCTGATAAATCTGTCCATTTACCTGTGCCAACCGAAAGGCATTTGAGAATAGCCAAATCAAAAGCATGGCATGAGTA
>RFNO01000085.1 GCA_009927165.1 Pseudomonadota bacterium | reverse complement strand
GATTTCTTCACATTCTCTTAGGTAACCGTATTTGTGAGGCGATTCGCTTAATCCCACAATTCCTTAACAATCACAGTTTAGTATCAAGTTAGTTGTGGTACGTTTATGGAGGTCTTGTCATGCGAGGGTTTGTTCCCAGAGTTTTAGATATCCTTGTCTTAGTCTCTACACTTCTGTTCACAGGATGCACACAAATTGTCACCAGACAATTATCTGGAGTCGTTCAGCTAGCGAGAGTTTCAGATGCAATGATTCGAGTGTACGGGCTTTTGGAAGATGGGAGTAAAGGAACACTCTTAGCGGAGACCACGACAAATTCGGAAGGAGAGTATACGGTTTCCTTAGGAAGTTACTCAGACCACGTATTCGTTGAGTCGATTGGGGGAACTTACCTTGATGAAGCAACGGGAGAAACAAAAAGTGCATCGACTCTTTCGGCTATTGTATTATCGAACGAAGCTTCTCATGCTGCAATTTCTCCGATGTCAACATTGGTGAAAGAACGGATTGTGGCTCTGGTTCAAGGGGCTTCGATCGAAGCTGCAAAAACAGTATCGACCAATGAAGTAGCCAGCCTCTTTGGAGTGCTGCCAGAGGATTTAGCAGTAGTTCCCACTTCCCCAACGGCTCTGGTAGCAACGGATGCAAAAGCTGCTCGAGCGGCGATGGGGATTGCTGCTTTTTCTTACTTTTTAAAAGATTTTCTTTACAATGGTTCTGCCGTCTCAGTGTCGGATGCGCTCGTTGCACTTACTGATGAATTGAAGGATGACGGCAAACTGAACGGTAGTGCCAGTAGCCCTTTGGCAAAGAGCATCGCCATTCAGTGGAAAAGTTCTATGACAGCAGCGAGACGGTTAGTAGCTACCAATAGTAGTCTGTTTTTCAGCCGAGTTTCCAGTGAGATATCGGACACAATAGCCAGCACCGCAATCGAAACAGGGAGCAACCTTGAGGGACCTCACGATGGAAGTTTTTATATCAATGGGGTGAGCACGAACCTTGAGAATGGAACAGGTTTATTTATAGACAAGTACTATTACTCGGGACATCTCGCCCAAATCGCCGATGGCCAGATGGATGATGGTTTTTTTTACAAGGACGGACAGAGGGCGACTGGGACCGTTGACTCCGTAGTTTACAATCAAGGAAAACGGCTCACCGGAATGGGCAATGGGGTTATTGGAGATAGAGAAACCCTCTACGTATTGGGCCGTGAAATAGCTTTCCCAGTTTCAGTTTATGTAGTGGGGGGGGGCTTGAAATTTTTAAAAAATGGAGATTATTACACTTTTGAGTCTATAGGTTACGACAGAGGAATCGTATTTTCGAAGTGGACGGGCGGAGCAGTGAACACCTATTTCAAAGTGGCAACGCTCCGCCAGGCACCGCTGACCTACACGTTTAGTGCCCAACCCGCAATTGATACATACATAGCCGACCACGGCTCTGACTTTACAAATAGTTATGTGAGTATTGAAATGGCGATGGTCGATGCAAATAACAGACTCATAGGTTACACGAATGGAAATACCTTAGGGAATGCGTCTCCTGTAAAAAGCATCACTAATAAGACGTTAACACTCTCCGCTGGTGAGTTCCCATCCCTTGCCGGAGTTACGGTGCCCTCGGGACTGTGGATGTTTAGTGGAGCTGGGGGAGCGCCCACAGTGAGAGCACCTTTTTACAAAAGCAATAATCCGCACCAACTTTTTGAGCCTTTTGATGTCGTCACGTTATTGTCTGACAATGCCCAATTTGCCTTAGTGGGAGATGAGGGAAACTCAGGGGACGTACTTGAATCGTATGAACCCCTCAACCCAAGCTCTTCTCGTCTGTCAGGGTTTGGAGCAGTTTCCTATCAATTCGGGATAGGAAAGAACTTGGTGACACTGGAGGACTATGCTGAATTTTTAAATTCAGTAGCGCTCGAGGAAGATAGCAATCAACTGTATCGCTCTGAAATGGATACTGACCATCAAACTTCGGGAATCCACCGAAGCGACAGCGCTGGTTCGTTTCGCTATCAAGTGAAATCTGGCAAATCAAAACGTCCTGTCACTTACGTGAGCTGGCTGAGTGCCGCCAGATATGTGAACTGGCTTCATAATGGCCGGCCGGTAGGTCGAGCGGGTGCACAGACCACGGAATCGGGAGTCTATAACCTCTCCTCAAACGGTGATTACCAGGACTACGGAAGAAGCGAAGGAGCACGTTATTTCTTACCCAACGAAAATGAATGGTACAAATCTGCCTACTACAAGGGAGGCAGTAAAAATGCTGGCTATTATTTGTTTGCCACTCAAAGCAACTCTGAACCCATGCCGACACAAGATGATAACAGAACTAATCAAGCTAATTTCAATAGTGTTGCTAACGGAACCACCGATGTGGGCTTGTATTCTAAGTCACCCAGTGCCTATGGTACTTTCGACCAGACAGGTAATGTGTGGCAGTGGCTTGAAAATGAGGGTCCGGTGACACAGCAAAAAGCTCGTCGAGGAGGTTCTTGGGCTAATACGAGCTCAACTCCCTCTAGATTAAGCGCTGAAGTACGAAGCGCCTCTCCGATTACTTCTGCAACCCAGCATGTGGGCTTTCGGGTCGCCAAAACGCGCACCCTGTTTCCTCCGTAACTCCTTTTGGCAAAATTTGAACACTTGGGGGGTACAATACCCCCC
>RFNO01000131.1 GCA_009927165.1 Pseudomonadota bacterium | reverse complement strand
GGCCCCAAGAGCAAGGATCCGGAAAAAGAAGATCTCGCGCGAGAGGTAGATCGGCTAAAGAGCGCTCTACTAGAATCGACGAAGGAGCTTCTCTTACTGAAAAAAAGCGTGAGCTCGGTCTAAATGGAAATCTCAAGGGGCGGCATTTATCGGCCGCCCTGCGAGCCGAACTTTTAAAAGCAATCGAAGAGACGACGAGCAATGGAATGAGCTTTGAGAAAGCTTGTCGGATTCTTGAGCTGAACCCCAGAGCTGTCTACCGTTGGAAAAGTGGTGTTGCGAAAGCAAATTCCCACGGCGGCGGCGGAGGGAAGAACCGCATTTTTCCTGTCGAAGAAAAACGTGTCGTAGCCTTAGCGAAAAAACTTCCGAAGCTCAGCTGCCGCCGCATTGCTTACAGCCTTGAAAGAAACAGCATCGCTTTTATAGGGAAAACAAAGGTTGCAGAGATTCTGTTAAAACACGGTTTAAATCATGAATTCATTCGCGAGAAGAAAAAGGACACCGTTCTTCCAGGGGAGCTTCTGGTTCACGAGCCATGGGCTCTGAATCTTCTCTGGGGAATGGATTGGACTTACCTTCGAATTGCCAATGCCTTTTGGTTTTTGCTCGTGATTGTCGATTGGTATTCAAGAAAAATCGTGGCCTGGGGGCTCTTTCCACAAATTACCAAGTTTGAGGTGGTCGCAACTCTCACCGACGCCATCGCAGCTGAGAATATCGATAAACTTCCCTCAGGAGCAATGAAACCAAGAATCGTAGCTGATCATGGCAGTGCCACTACAGCTGCGTACACCCGGGAGAATATCGAAATTCAGGGCCTTGAACTCTGGCTTTCTGGCGTTGGCAGAGCCACCGGCAATGCCCGGACTGAAAGAACTATCGGTGCTCTCAAACGCGAGGAAGTTTACCTGCAGGAGATGTACCCAGACGAAAAAGACGGCAGGACAAAACTTGGGAACAGCATTTGGGACTATAACTTCCGAAGACCAAATGCAGGAAACGGAGGCTTTGCTCCTTGCTCAGTTCACATCCTAGGAAGAAAATATTTATATGAGAGGAGAAAAACCGCTCGACAAACAACTCAAGAACGGAGAAGAAACTTTTGGGATCAGAAAAGCCCATGCTGAGAGCACCGAGGTCTTAAACTTTTGCCCGATCTCTGTCACCCCTGCCCGGACACGACACCCAATGTTCACCCACACTACATAAACGCCAAGCATGAGTCTTTTTAGGAGGCTTGAGTTTTTTCTTCGAA
>RFNO01000023.1 GCA_009927165.1 Pseudomonadota bacterium | reverse complement strand
ACTGTTTGCCGAGCCACTCCTCAAACTCCATAGTTTTGAGAACCCGATATTTCATTACTGTGATTGTGCAACAAACCGCACACCCTGTCAAGACGAAGCATTATAAAGGCCCCCATTGCAACTCATTTAAATGGTCTTGGTCTTAAAAACCGAAGGGCAACGCCCTGGGAACATTCGCTCGTGCGCTCCGTAGTGGAACGCCATAAAGATAAACCATTAAACCTCGAGGAGGAATAATCATGGGGATCAAATCAGGAATATAATCGGAAAATATAATCACCGTCCTGAATGCATCTTCAGGAAAGATACACTTCATTACCAAGGAATCGCTATGCTAAAGTATAGAAATGTCGAAATTTTTTAAAAAATATTCCAAGATCTGGATGCTCTCGCGATATCCGGCACCGCGATAACAGCCTTATGTACGATAACCGGAGATCTCAGGATGGAAATGCCTCTTTCACCAAGCTATGGCACCTCAGTAACATCCGAGCAAAGTAAACTTAGAATCAGCCTCACGCACACAAGCCATCACAAAGCAATCGAGCCTGACCTAACTGGCGGGGCACTCGCGGATACGATCGTGAACTCTCAACCAACTACAGCTATTCGTCAGAATTTTGACGTGAATAGCACGGACGATCAAGACGCCGACTCCGTCGATGTCGAAGAACAAATGAACCGTATTGAGGACGCATGGGTTTTCTGGGATGAGGAAAAACATGCGTTTTACGAGCAAGACCTCGGCCTAACCGACACCGAAATCGACGCCATCCGAAACGTCAATGAAGAGGCAGGCAAATCAATTAAGGCAGTGGTGGCTGCAATCACTTGAATTCCCCCAAAAATAGAAGACCACGAGATTGGCGCCACGACTAACCGAATTTTTGAAAAATTGAATTTGGACGTAAAAAAAATTGTGGGTGATGATCGATATCAGAAAATCCTAGATTTTCGTCAAACGTGGAACGACGAGTTAAACGCTCGCTTCGGAATATCTTTTAAATTAAATGGATTTTAAACCGCGCTGGGGCGAGCATTAGGCTCACGTTACCCTCTGATTTACCCGCTAGACATGCCAATAAACCCGAGCTAAAATAAAGGTGTCGATAAAACTCGACACCTTTATTTAAATCTATTAAGTATATGAATTTAT
>RFNO01000097.1 GCA_009927165.1 Pseudomonadota bacterium | reverse complement strand
GTGCGGCGGTGGTGGAATTGGTAGACACGCATGTTTGAGGGGCATGTGCCGCGAGGCGTGGGGGTTCGAGTCCCCCCCGCCGCACCATTGGTTTTGTTCATTCATTTTTAACAACAGAGTAAAAGTTTTTTAAACTTATATCGAACAGTTAAGCAAACATATCAAACAACTTATCTTCGCGATTTCGAAGTCCAGCTGCTATGCGAAGTTAAGGACGCTTTTCTAAGAAAAATATAGACAAGAAAATCTAACTTTGGGACGCTTCTCTCCGAAGCAGAATAGAATCCAAAAGAGGTTTTTTTGAACGCGTTTGGCGATTTTAAAAGCAGATTTAAGTTGTTGGTAAGCAAGCAAAGGCACCTGGTTGTAAATACACTCTCTAACATATTTAGGATGAGGCTTGTTGGTAACAAAACTCACGGTGACTTGGCTGAAATTGGGATTGCTGAGTTTATCAATCAGTTTATGTATGATTTTAAAAGTATCCATGTCGGTAAAGACCTTTTTCGCGCCAAAGACCATGAAGAAGACATTGTTATTAAGAACGAAATTTCAGGAGCTTCATTTCCAGTAAGCCTAAAAGCGTATGGCGATGGCCCCCTACAGTTATCAACCGACCGCGACCAGTTAATGTTTCCTTTTTTAGAGAGCATGGGAAAAGAGATAGTCGGGCCAGATTTAGCAAAAGTCTTTTCGTCCCAAGCATTTTCTAGTTTTAATTCCATCAACGTTATGCCCCTTATCTACAGCGAACAAAATAAAAAATGTAACATCATGATTTTTGACCATGAAAAGGCAATTAAAAACACTGCGCGTATTATTTATGTAGGTAAAGGGGAGAGATTATCCAAGACAAAGTCTGGCAAGGACCGACTCCATCCGATTTACGCCTTTTTAGATTCTAAAGGAGGCTATATTTGTGAAGTAAGGTATGGCGGCGCTTCTGCCAATGCGCTTCAGCGTGGACTCTGGACGCATACTCAAAACGCTATCGAATACTTTGATAGTTTAACTAATGGTTGGATTAATTTCTCACATAATAAAACGTTGATCAAATTGATAGCGTTGGCACTCAATAGTGGCGAAAAGAGTCACGCAGAAGCAAATGAAATTCTCCAAAAAGATATCGATGAATTGAGGAAAAAATAAGATGGATACGCATTTGTCATTGGAACTGAAAAGTTCATCTCCAGTGCAACAACATCAGGTTCCAGATTTTTCCCACATTGCTACCCAAGGTATTAAATATGCGGGCTCGAAATTAAAGATTATACCGCAGATATTGAAGGCGATTGTAGAGCTGCCAATAAAAACAGTTTTAGATGGTTTTAGCGGATCCACTAGAGTGAGTCAGGCGTTTTCTCAAGTCGGTTATGATGTTACTTCTAGTGATATTTCTTATTGGAGTGAGACGTGCGCAAGGGCGTATCTACAGCACCAGTCTAAATTTAAACAATATCAAGAACTAATAGACCACCTAAACTCATTGAGCGGTTATGAAGGTTGGTTTACGACCCATTATGGTGCTGATGTTGATACAGACATAAAAATGCCATTCCAAAAAAAGAATACCATGAAGCTTGATGCGATAAGAGATGAAATTGACAAGCTTAATCTCGACGAAGTCGACAAATCGATTGCTATAACAAGTTTAATGCTCGCATTAGATGCGGTTGATAGCACGCTTGGCCACTTTTCTTCTTACTTAGCAAAGTGGTCGCCACGGTCATACAATAATCTTTACTTGAAACTACCCATGCTAAAAACGACGCCCGGAAAGCATCAAGTGGTACGAGGCGACATTTTTGATTCAATAAAGGGAAGAAAATTTGATTTGGCTTATTTCGACCCTCCCTATGGTTCGAACAATGAAAAAATGCCGCCCAGTAGAGTAAGGTATGCGTCGTATTATCACATTTGGACTACTGTGGTAAAAAATGACAAACCAACCTTGTTCGGCAAGGTAAATCGTCGTGAGGATACCAGAGACGCCATTGCCGGGTCGATATTTGAAGAGTTCCGAAAAAATGAAAGTGGCAATTTTATTGCTATGGAAGCGATAAGAAAGTTGATCCAGAACGTTGAAGCCCAATACGTGTTATTGTCATATAGCTCTGGTGGTCGAGCTACTAAACAGGAGCTTTTAAGTATTCTTGAAGAGTCTGGAAATATTTTAAAGTTAGTAGAGATTGATTATAAAAAAAATATTATGGCTAGTATGAGCTGGACAAACCAATGGGTTAGCTCAACGGATGAACATAAAGAATTTCTTTTTCTTATGGAAAAGTAGCAATTCACAACTAGGGGTAGTTCATGAGGGTGCACCATCATTATTCTTCCTTTAAAGCTCTTCCCAGTCTAAAATTAATCGCTTAAGGAGAAAACCCATGCAATTCACTAGACTCTTGAATCTTGTTTTATCGTTAGGAATGGCTCTTAGCCTGATCGGTTGTTCGGTGGCCGTTCAAAAAGAGATCGCTTATGAAGGAAAGTATAGTTCAGATGAGGAATTATCTCCTGAGTTTGCTCAAGTAAAAACTCTTTATCTCAAAGTTAGCGCGACGAACAAAGATTGGGAGCCTAAATTACCCATGCTTATCAAAGCGATTGAAACCAATCTCAACAAAGCAGGGGGTTCCAAAAAAGTGGTAACCACAGCACTTCCCAAAACCATTTCCAAAACCGATGCGATTTTGACTGTGAAGCTAACGGATTACGATTTCAATGACGGAAGCCCCTCTATGAAATTCAGATGGGCGACTTATAAGGACGGAAAAGCGGAGGCTGAAGTAACCGTACAAGATGCTCAATCTCAGAAGAGTTTAGGAAAATGCTCGCTTGTTTCTACTCCTAGCATCGATGAAACATCCGTTGGAACTGGAAAGTTTATGATCGGAGGCGGTTCCAACGGGGGAGAAGAGCTCATGATGAAACGCTTAGCTACTTTTCTCGGTCAGTATTTGAAACTGATTAAGGAATGACGCTCAATTGTTGACTTTCGTCTGGAAAAAAAAAGGTAGTTGAACTAGGTTCTGGTTCGGCCTTTTGGGGGTGCTTAGCTCAGTTGGTTAGAGCGCTGCCTTCACACGGCAGAGGTCATAGGTTCGAGTCCTATAGCACCCACCATTCGAAAGCCTTAAGTCATCCGCTTGAAGGTGATTAAGAGGGGGTAACCCGGTTTTTTAACTCATTAAATGAGAGAAAGATAACTAAGAAACGAACGCAATTTCCCTAGGAAACCATTAGCCCAGTGCCAACTAGCACTTTTCTGCTGGTCTTTTCCGGCCAAACCTGAAGGTTGCACCCAGTGAGTATCGGATACGCCCTGCGTCTGTTAAAATTAAGATCCTAGAGGAAACATGCCTGAGATTTCAGTCATTCTGCCGGTTTACCAGGGAGAGCGCTACTTACGAGAAGCCCTGAGTTCTGTTTTAAGCCAAACTGTTCAGGATTTTGAGTTTCTCATTCGAGATGATGGTTCTCAAGATGGGTCCATTGAAATCATCGAAAGTTTTAAAGATAACCGAATTCGACTCATCAAAAATCAGGGACGATTAGGACTTTTTGGGAACCTCAACGCCCTTATTCAGGAATCCCAATCAAACTTGGTTCATTTATTCTGCCAAGATGATGTTTTGGAAACTCATTGTTTGGAGCAGGAACTTCAGTTTTTCCAAAACCATCCCGACATAGGGTTCTCCTACTGCAAGTCTACGGCGATCGATTCCCACGGAGTCGTGACACCAGCTTCAGTCACTATTGACCTTCCCGTCGTCATGCAGCCGGAATTGAGTCTGCAGCACTTTTTTTATCACGGATGTATCCCAGGTAATTTATCTACAGTGTGTGTTCGTAAAAGCAGCTTTCAAACCGTGGGTTTATTTGATTCATCTCTCAAAGTCTCGGGGGATTATGAGCTATGGGCTCGCATGGCAACTCGGTTTCCGTTGGGCGTGATTCACCAATCCTTAGTACGGTTGCGACACCACGAAATGCGTTTGAGCCATCAGCCAGAATCAGCTCTAAAATTTGTGAGAGAGAATCGGAAGATCCGAAAAGGTCTACTTCCTTTATTGCCGTTATCTTGTCAGAAAGAAGCCCTGACTTTTGAAATTAAAAGACATGGAGTGATGGAATTTCATCAGGGGCTTCACGCGCTTTTAAGGGGGCATTGGCCAGTGGCGAAAGAGATGTTTTTTGGACAGGGGCCTACGCAGTTTTTCAGATCAGTCTTCTATTGGATGGTTACAGGGAACAATCGTTTTTACCGTCCTCAAGCCCAGTGGGTTCTACCAGAAGATTACCAGCTGTAATCTTATTCAATTGATAAACCGTTAAGGGGAGAAAGGTTTGGGCTTGGGGTGTTTGGTTGTGTATTCGAGGTAATCCTTAAAATATCCGTTATAAAAATCAGATTTTCCGTCACCCAACAAATCAATGTTTGTGTAAAATTGGGGATCGTAAACTGAAAATCTCCTGGGATCCGTTACAAACACCATCATTCGCTTATCGTCGGAGCTGTTTTCCATTCTTTTTATCCATGTCTCGGCGCTCTCTGCTGATTTATAAATCGGATCGCAAACCCACCAAGACCCTTTTCCCTTTGCCTTAATCATGGTCGCTACGTGGAAATGCCACCGGCCTTTCTCAAGAGACCCCACGGCCCATATCTTTTTGATGGCTTCAGGATCTGTATTTCTTCTCAGAGCTTCACTGTGTATCAAAGTGGCTCGACCAAAGCAGAATCCGTAACACTCTTCTGGGTCATATTTTTTTTCCTGCTTAGCACCATTAGTAGGGTGAACTGTGATGAGTTTAACTAGAAAATCCGCTTTTGCTTTATCAATCGAAAGGACCGAACCTTCTTGGGATCTTAGAACCGGATCTTTGAGGGCCTCTCTAATCTGCTTATTGTGTGTTCGTATGTCGGAGGAGGACAATGCACTTTGAATATCTAAAAGTGATTTTTCTTGGATACTTCTTTCGATTGCTGTTAAGCGGGAGCTCTTGAAAGGGGTTGGGCGGCTAGAAACCAAAATGGAAATCAACGCGTGGCAATCTTTTTGTGCTGAAAAAATAGAAGTGTGAAAAGTCAGCAGACCTGCACAGACAGTAACTAGGAGAACGTTCTTCATTTAGTTTATTATATACCAACTTGAGAGGTAAGTTGGGTGCAGTTCACTTAGAGAATTAACTTGTTTTAAGATAGACTGTTCAAAGGGAGATTCCGATGCCAAATAAATCAGCGCTTTTTAGTCCCCTTAAAATTCGAGATATAGTTTTTAAAAACCGAATTTTTGTGTCTCCCATGTGTCAGTATTCGGCGAATGAGGGGATTCCCAATGAATGGCACTTAGTCCATTTAGGTAGTCGCGCTGTTGGACAAGCGGCGCTAGTGATGGCGGAAGCGACAGCTGTATCAGCATCTGGAAGGATTTCCCCCGCCGACACGGGTTTGTGGTCACAGTCTCAAGTGGAGACTTTCAAAACCCTCACTCGATTCATTAAAGAACAGGGGTGTATAGCTGCAGTTCAACTAGCTCATGCTGGACGTAAAGCATCCACTTCCGAGCCCTGGCGAGGAGGAAAGCCTCTGAGTATTCCTCAAGGGGGTTGGACTGTTTGGGCTCCGAGTTCGATCCCCTTCAGTTCGGGATATCCCACACCTCAGACGCTTAAGGATGAGGATTTATCGGACTTGGTTCGTGATTTTGAAAGAGCGACTCAGCACGCCCTTCTAGCTGGATTTGAAGTGCTCGAGTTGCACATGGCGCATGGGTACTTGCTGCACGAGTTCCTTTCCCCGCTTTCAAACCAGCGTCAGGATGAGTTTGGCGGACATTTAGAAAATCGAATTCGCTTACCGTTAATGATTGTGGAAAAAGTTCGTACTTTGTGGCCTAAGAACTTGCCGTTGTTCGTTCGAGTTTCTGCAACTGACTGGGTTGAAGGCGGCTGGGATCTGTCACAAACCATCAGTTTTGTACGAGAATTAGGAAGACGAGGAGTCGATTTGATTGATGTTTCGACGGGAGGCTTGGTCCCATCTGCAAAAATTCCGATTAGTCCTGGATTTCAAGTGCCTTTTGCTACCGAAATAAAAAAGGAAACGTCGCTGCTCACAGGAGCAGTTGGTTTAATCACTCAGGCTCAACAAGCCGAAGAAATTGTTGCAACTGAAAAAGCAGATGTTGTTTTTATCGCCCGTGAATTCCTGCGTGACCCCTATTTTCCTATCCATGCTGCTAAAGAACTCGGAGTTGAGATTTCCTGGCCTCACCAGTATGAGCGAGCCCAGTAAAAGAACTCGGACTAGAAGTAAAGGCTAGCTCGAAATAAGGAATAAGAAGGACTGCCTTGAGATCCACTTGCTAAAAAGAAACCCCATTTAAAAGCCAACTCTAAATTTACCGTACTGGTCCTAAATAGCTGAATTCCAAGTGAAGGTCCCAAAACTAAGCCTGAAACCCATTCACCCAGAACAGCTCCAGAGGAATTAATACGAGAGGCACCGTAGCCAAAATCTAAGCCGATGAATGGCTCTAGATCTTCAACATTCAGAATTTTTGGAAAAAAGGAAGCTCCGATTCCACCCACAGCTGCAATAGCTCCCGAACGTCCAAAAAATTCTCCCCCTAAGCGCATAATAACGTTCTTAACGTCAAAGCCGTACCCAGTAGTGAAATAATAGCCCAGTCCCGAAGAATTAAGGTTCCAAAGTCCTACTGGACCTAAACCGATGTAATACCCTCGACTTGCTTCTTTCTTTTCCGCTGTATCCGAATCAGTTTCAGCGAAAGTGGTTACAGGAGCCAGGAGTAAGCCAAAAATAAAAACTAGTGCTGCTAATTGCTTTAGTTGTCGCATCGCTAACCTAATCGTGTTTGAAATCGAGGTCGTCGAGAACGAAAGATAACTCTGGCTCTGGGCTTTTTTCCAGAAAAAACCTGTTCAGCAGCAAAATCTCCGGAAACGAGAAGATTGAGTGCACTTCCTTCGCGACCAAATCTACCAGTGCGACCGATTCTATGAATATAATCCTCTCTAGATTGCGGAGGATCGTAATTAATGACATGTTCTACATCATCAACGTCAATGCCTCTACCAGCCAAATCAGTCGCGACCATAATTCGGTGAGTACCGGCACGGAAACGAGTGAGTGCTTGTTTGCGCTGTCCCTGAGTCCGCCCACCGTGCAAACAAACCACTTTATGACCTTCATCATAAAGAATTCTTGCGAGGCGTTCCGTTCTTGATTGAGTTTTGGCGAAAATTAAAATTTTTCCTTCGCGAATTTGGAGCTGCTTTAATACGACATCATTCTTGGTGTGAGTTGTCGTTGTGATGGTTTCCTCTTTTACTTTAGGAGCCGGTTGATCCAGTTTTCCCACATGTACTCGAACAGGATCCTTCAGAAAAGGCTCTGCAATCGTTTTTACTTCTGGAGAAAGTGTCGCTGAAAAAAGAAGCGTTTGTCGCTGTTGGGGCAAGTGGGTCAGTATTTTTTTTATCTGAGGAGCAAAGCCCATATCGAGCATTCGATCGACTTCATCGAGCACCAAAAGCCCAATGTGCTTTAGTTCCATTGTGCCTTCCAGGAGATGATCATTGAGTCGTCCCGGAGTGGCTACAATGAAATCAGACCCTTGAAAAAAAACTTGGGCCTGTCGACTGAAGGATTCCCCACCTACAACGAGCAATCCACGCAGTTTTGAGCCTTCTGCCATTTGATTGAGAACGTCAAAAATTTGAGCAGCTAATTCCCGGGTAGGTGCCAAGATCAAAACTTGTTTATCACTTTGAGAGTGAAGATAGTTAATCGTTGGAATTCCAAAAGCACCGGTCTTTCCTGTCCCTGTTTGAGCAGTTCCTAAAACATCTTTTCCAGCTAGCGTGTGAGGGATACTGGCTTTCTGGATAGGAGTTGGGCTAACAAACTGCATTTTATCTAGTGCCGAGAGCAAAGGAGGACAGAGGTTTAAGTCACGAAAGTTCTGAAGCGATTCCATAGGGGCATTCCTTACATAAACTCCAAGAGGAGTGTTGTGACCCCAAATTGGCGTGCATCAATCAGACAGGTCGTAAAACGAACAACGATTTTTCGGAACATCGTGGGGGCACGTTAGTAAGAGTAAATCAAGCTCTACCACCCCGCATTAAAGTCGGCGCATCCTTGCACGTTTGACTTTAATAAGCCATCAAAAAACACATTTATTAACAAATCGCTATGAAGTCAGTGGGTTATTTTTGATCCGGACCCAGCTTCTTGAGCGTTAAGCGCGAGAAAATTCCTTGTGATGAAAAGAAAAATCCCTGAAGAGTGGGGCAATCACTTGTTCCTTCGGGGGAAGCCCATAGCACCCACTTTAAGAAAGAACCCTTTTTGCTTAAAGGCGCTAGCAATTCCAACGTATCATCCGAACTCTGAATGGAATGAAGGTGGACTCTTTCTCCGGAAGAAAATAACTTCTCATCAGGACTTCCCAAATCAATCGATTCTGCATAGTAAGATGGAGCTCCGCCCGAAGAAAGTTTCTTCCGAATGTTAATCAACCACTGGCGAGCTTCCCCTCTCGCAAGAAACCGTCCTTCGATAACGTCTGCGAGCGAAAAATTTACCGTATTGGGATCAAAGGATTTTAGATTTTGGGTTGCTAGGGTTTGTTCTCCAGCGAAAGTAATGTCTTTGGAGAAGCGAGCATCTCGGATAATTCCTGTTACTTTAACTTTTCCTTCTTCATTCAAAAACTCAGCTCTTATCTCAGCAAAGTGAGATGAAAACGAGTGATCTGAAGCTTCAACCCCAGTGTAGACACTCCCTTGCAGACCCGCGTCCGAGACAAAGGAATAACGACTGATGCTCTGTTCTGGATACCCAACTGAAACAGCCAGCGACTCGGGCGTAGATATTACTGCCAATCGTGCCGTTCGATTGAGTTCATTGCAATTAGGATTGATTCTGTCTTCACAGACAATGTTGATTTCATACAGGCCTTCGGAACGAAGACCTAAATCACTCAAGGAAATCGAAAACAAGCGGCTTGAACCCAGAATCCCCGCGAGTAAGCAAAGAACATGAAAAAAACGCATGATAAAAGCTCCTCCGCTTACATGTTGTCCATGGGGCGTACGCAAATGGGAATATCTCCCACGCCAGAAGCTACTTTGCTTTTCACAATGGAAAGTCGCGCTTCAGATTCCCTAATTTTTAATTCCTGTCGCTCCAGAGTGAGAACAGCCAGTCGGTATTTGAGTTGGAGATCCTCAAGCTCATCTTGAGTAATCACTTTTTTCTCGGCTAGTTTTATTCCTCTATCGAGCTCTAACTTGGTGTTGTCACGAATTGCTACCAAGCGCTCAACTTGGTTATGATCCATAGCGAGCCACTGTTCGTACAATTTTACGTAAGCATTATTTTCAATATCAGCAATTTCGGAGACATCGGAAAAAGAAGAACAGCTAAAGATTACCAATAAAAATGCAGCCAAGTGCTTCATGGTCGATTTCCCTTTGGTTCAAAAATTGATGCCGGCACCTTAGCGGAAAGGACAAAAAAAAGCAAGAAGACCAACACATTTACCAGTAAATACAATATCTTAACCGAGATTCTGGGATCACCGAAAAGCGGTGGGGAAAAACACGTTTTCCAAAGAAGGTTGAGTTCGAGTTGTCCGTGGCGGAATCATTAAATTTTTTCGAGGCTCCTGACAGTGTCCCTTGAAAATAAATGAACCATTCTTCTTCTCACAGTTCAGATTAAACAAAGTTGCAAGTTCCACCATGACCGCATCAATTTCCTTCGGTTCCTGGGGTGCTACCATTCCAAAGCTCCAGTCGACCAACTTTTCCGCACAGTCTCCGGAAATTAAGTAGCTCATCGAACCCGATTGATTTCTGATCTCATTCAAAACATCTCTCAGGGGGACCGACTCCGCAGAAATTGCTAAAATTTGTTTGTGAGAATCATCCATTACAACTTCCAAATATCCTCCCAGAGGCTGAGTAAGAGCTGCTCGGTAAAAGAGGGATTTTCCGTGGGCCAGCACTCTCCCATTGAGACCTTCTACCATGCTCGAAAGTATTTCTTGAACGGGCACTTGGAGATCAGAGTCGCTGGTTAGGGTAAAAATAACTTCAGGTCCCACTGTCTGGGTTTTAAATTGCTTTCCTCTGAGATGGGGTGAGAGTTCAATAGATTTTTTAAAAGCACTAACTACCAGTTGTTGTGATCGATTCATTAATTCTGAACTGGGTTCTCGTACATTCAATTCAATTGAGGAAATGTAGTGAGCTGGAACTTGAGAGAACACATGAAATGAGAGAAACATGCCGGTAAAAGCTAACAACTGTTTCATCGGTTCCCTCCAGAAGTTTCAAATTCAATAGTGTGAAGAAGTTCGGGGTGCAAATAATGAACTTTAACTTTGTTTTTTTCTTCCAAACGAATTTGTGCCAGAGGACCCTTTAAGGGGAGAGCGGGTTCCGAGGCAAACGGGTTTTGACTTAAAGTTGAAAAGACAATGGCGCCCACAAGAGCTCCGAGTCCCAGGAAGACACCTCCACGAAAAAGCCAACCTTCGCTCAAAAGAAACCCGTGTACTTCTTTGCTGCGTTTCAACTCATCTAATTTCCAGCCTTTGAGAACGAGAGTTTCATCAGATTGAAGTCGTGAATAAACTTTTAAAATCGAACTGGTAATGTCCGGTTCGGGTTTAAAATACTGCTGCCACGCCGTTTGAGTGGTTAAAAAGTTTTGCTTACAGTGCGAACAAATCCCTAGGTGAGCCTTCATTTTCAACAAGGACCAACGGGAAAGTTCCTCTGGCACACTCACTAAAGCTAAAAAGTCGTCAGGATTAGGACATCTCAGGAACATAAGCTCCTCCAGCAGGTAAAGCGACGGGGTGGCCCTTACATAAAACAGCCATTAGATTTTTCTTTGCTCGTCCATATGCTTGTCGAGTGGCGTCTTCAGTTATGCCAATTTCTTCTGCGACTTCTCTGTGAGATAAGCCCAGTCCATCGCGTAGCCAAATAATCTCTGAATCTTTCTCGTTAAGAGACCTCATTGCTAGTTGTAGTTCCCGTAGTTCGACTGCGGCTTCCAATCGAGAGGTTTCTTTTGCGTCGGCAATGCCTTGTACTTCCGTAAGCTCAACATGGGGACGAGTTTTGTGGGCAGGCCTTCCGACTTTGTCGATTAAGCAGTTACGAACAGTTTGAAGTAGGTACGATTGAACTGCCAAATCTTCAATACTCTCTAGTTTGTCTAAGTGAAGCAGAAATCTCACGTAGGACTCTTGTAAAATATCTTCGGACAGTGGTCTGTCCCCATTGGTTTTCCACATCAAAAATCTCATCAGACCCGGCGCTGTCTTTTCATAAAAGGGTAAAAAAGCAGACTGGTCTCCATCTTTGAGCCGTTGAACCCAACGTTTTAATAGTTTCCCCATCCCCATAAAGTCTTCTTGTTAAAGAAACGTTACCGCATTTTGAATTGTGACAAAACTTTCTTTTGGAGGAGTTTTAAACTTCGGTCCCAGCTCAGGCGAGGTTGTAAGTGTTTGAAATTATGTTATAAAAATTGCCTGCGTGTCGGTTCCCTCTCTTTTTAAAGGAGTTTTTAATGGAGTTCAGCTATAAGGGGGCAGCCCATGGACTCGCAAACCAAAGAAAATTTAAAAGGTCTTCCGTTGCCCGAGCTAGAAGCTAGAATTTTAGCAATGGGCCATCCTGCATTTCGTGCTCGTCAACTTTATCGTTGGATGTACAAAGAGCGAGAATCTGATTTTCAGAAAATGACGGATTTGAGTAAACAATTCCGACAGCATCTAGAAGAACAATTTACTCTACCTAAGATTGAAGTCTCTGAAACGCATCCTTCGGATGATGGAACCGTGAAGTACTTAGTTCGACTACCTGACGGTCAGCAAGTGGAGAGTGTGTTCATCCCGACAGAGGGGAGAGCTACACTCTGTGTTTCCACCCAAGTAGGGTGCAAAATGGCTTGCACGTTTTGTGCAACAGGGTATCAGAAATTTGTTCGAGATCTCAAAGCATGGGAAATTGTTGATCAGCTTTTATCTGTTCCTCACCCTCGACCTGTGACCAATATTGTTCTGATGGGAATGGGAGAACCTTTCGACAATTACGAAGAAGTGATGAAAGCTCTTAAACTGTTTAACGATCCTATGGGATTAAAAATCGGTAAGCGACACATTACTGTTTCGACGGTGGGTATCACCGATAAAATTCAGGATTTTATCGATGCAAGCTTGGGTAAACTTGCCATATCTTTGCACGGTACTACAGATGAGCAGCGGTCACACATCATGCCTATCAATGCAAAATTTCCTTTGAAAGAGTTAATGGACACTTGTCGTTCCTTAAGATTTCGAGGAACTGAGCGGGTCACATTTGAATATATTCTCATCAAAGATTTTAACGATTCAGATGAGGATGCACACCGACTTATAAAATTAGTTCATGACATCCCCTCCAAAATCAACTTGCTAGCCTACAATGAAAACCCGTTTGTCGATTTCAAAAGACCGAGTGAAGACCGTGTCCTGAGGTTTCAAAATATTCTTCTTAAACATCATCTGACTTCGACTTACCGTCGGAGCCGGGGAAGAGATGTGGCTGCTGCATGTGGGCAACTTCGAATTGAAGCTGAAAATCGATTGAAACGCCAAGCTTGGGAGCGATTAAAGTCGGTTCAGGTGTCGGCGAATCTTTAACAAAACTCATCAATCACATTTTTCCATTTTTGCGCAATGATAAGTTCTTGAGCACGAGTCTTAAGAAGTTCTTCTCGATTACCCTTCCAGTGTTCTTTGAACCAAAGTGTCGTTTCTCTCATGAACTCCGAAAAAGGGGTCGGTTTAAAACCCAACTCTTTTTCAGCTAGAGAAAAATCTACAATCATATTTACCATGGACGAATGCGGACCTCCTAGTTCACCTAAGATATCTCTAGGAATATTTACATATCGGGGGGTAACACCAAGAACTCTAGCACTTTCATCAATAAAATCTTTTAGCGTAATGATTTCTTTCTGACCCACGTAAAATGCTTTTCCAAATGCTCTGGGGTTCCCGGCTGCAAGTAAAAACGCTTTGGCCACATCTTTGCTGTAAACAAGACGGAAACTTTGGTTTCCTCCGTTCGGGAGCAGAATGGGTCCACCATCCAGCAGTCTTGCCACATACCAAAAGCCCCGTTGTGTAGTATCAAAAGGACCATAAACAACGGGAGGACGAATAATAGTCCAAGGAACTTTGCACTCCTTGGAAATCAATTTTTCAGCTTCAAGTTTTCCTCTCGCATACTTCCAATGAATATCGTTTCTATCTTCCTGAGGGGGTGAAAAATCATAGTCGACACTCTCTTCTGTGAGTGGCTGGGGATTTCTATTTCGAACGAAACGATAGACTGAAACCGTGCTATCAAAAATGAAATGTTTGGCACCCCTAAACGCCTTTACGACTTTGGCAGCTCCTTCTTGGTCGTAGCCTATATTATCGATGACCACGTCCCAATCCTTACCCTTTGCAACGGTATTAAGATCGCTAACTGAATTTCTGTCGCCAGTAATTTGATGATGGTGAGGTAAATCTGTGGGTTTTTGGAGGCCACGAGTAAAAACAGTAACAGTATGTCCAGCTTCAAAAAAAGCTCGGACAATATCTTTCCCGAAAAAGGAAGTGCCACCAAGAATAAGAATTTCCATGGGGAAATTATAACATTGGAATTAGGAGTTTCCGAGCAACGGTTTCAGGGTTTCTAACTCGGAAGACCACTTCTCCCAATCGACCATTGCATTTCTCAAAAGTGATTCAACGTGCCCTAAGCGTTCGTAAAGCTGATTTTTTTCATCTGATGGGCTCGAGGAAAAATTCTGGGAGTTCATTTTTTCTTGGAGACGCTCTTTTTCTTGGCCAAGAGTATCAATTTCGCCTTCAACCAGTGTGATTTTCTTTTCAAGAGATTTTACTTGGTTTTTAACTTTTTTGCGCTCTTCGTAAGACAGTTGAGGGCGTTGTGTTTCCGAGGTTGGAGCTGAGACGGCAACCGGTGCTTGAGAAGGTTTGCCTCGACCCTCCAAGTGTCTCACGAACTGAGGGTATTTCTCAAAAAAGCTCTCTAAATCACCTAAATGATCAGTGAGCTGATGGTCATGAGATAAATAAAGAATCCGTTCTGCAATGTCTTCAACAAATTCCCGGTCGTGAGATACTAAAATGGTAGTTCCCTCGAAGTCACGAATCGACTGTTTGAGAAGATCCTTAGTTTCAACGTCCAAGTGGTTGGTAGGCTCGTCCAAAAGAATGAGATTTACTCGGGTCAGAAGAATGCGAAGTAGGGCTAATCGAGCTCTTTCGCCCCCACTCAAGACTTTGGCCTTTTTTTCGATATCATCTTGTGTGGAAAATCCAAAGGCTCCTAGCCAGCCCCTCAATTCTTCATACGAAACACCAATAGCTTGACTGCGAAGATTATCAAGCACGGTATCCTCTAACGACAACTCATCAAGTTGATGTTGCCCGAAATATCCTGTTTCTATTGCATGTCCTTTGGCCACTTCTCCTAAAGAAGGTACCAAACGCTCCGCAATGATATTTAACAAAGTGGTTTTGCCAGTACCGTTATCTCCCAAGATGGCAACCCGTTGACCCCTCTTAATATCAACATTGATATTTCGAAGAATCTCTGGAGATTCCGGAGAATAGCGAAAAGAAAGATTTTTAAGTGAAACCGGGAATTTGCCGCCAGCTCCAGCCAACCGAAATCGAAAGCTTAAATTGTATGAGAATCCCTGGAGACGCAGAAGTTTCTCTTTAAGCATTCGCATTTCATCTTGCATATCTTCAGCCGATTTGAGTTTGCTTTGAGCTCTCGCGGCTGTTTGTGCTTTGGCTCTAAACTTCTCCACAAAAGCCATGTTTTCATCAATTTTCCTTCCTAAAGACTCAATCGACTTTTCCAGAAGGTAAGTTTCTTCCTTTAGGGAGTCTCTGAAAGAGAGGTAATCCCGAAAATTTTGCCTGAAATAGAAACGCCCGCCATGAATGATGGCTAACGAGTCTGTGACTCGTTTCTGAAGGGCAACATCATGAGTTACTAGCACGAGGCTTCCTTCGTACTCTTTTTGTAAGAATTCTTCTAACCATTGAATGGAAGAAAGATCGAGATGGTTGGTGGGTTCGTCCAAAAGAAGAGCTTCCGGCTTTTGAAGAAGGGTTTCAGCAATAAAAACCCGCAAAAGCCAGCCACCGCTCAAGCGATGCATGGGAGCTTCAATCCACTCCTGGTTAAAACCCAATCCAAGAAGGATTTTTTTAATTTCCCAGTCACGTTCGTCTTCAAATTGATCGGGATTGAGTAGCGCAAGCCGTTTTTTAAGAAATGAAAGCGGAGATAAGGACTGTTCTTTTTGTTGACTGACTTGAAGCACAGCCGAGTCGAGAAGAGATTGATCCAAGAAACCAATCCGCAACTTTTTACCACCAACAACCGTGCACTTTCCCTCAGGGGCTTCCATACGGCCTGAAAGAATTTTTAATAGGGTTGATTTTCCGCTTCCGTTTCGGCCAGCAAGGGCCACCCTCATTCCACTGTACAGAGTCCAATTTACATCCTCAAAAAGAACTCGGTTGGGGTAGAGAACCCCCACTTTTTCTAAAACAAGCTGCGCTGACATGGGAGAAAGACCTACCTTAAGGTGATATGAGAAGGCAATCGTCTTGAGCACATCCAGTCCAAAATCCTAAAACGCATCAAAAAACAGCCCGTTTTTGAGGTGCAGTCGGTAAAGAAATTGATTAAATTAACCTTCGGTACTTTTCCGGGAGGTTTCATGGTGGCTCAGTCCCCCTATCAAGGTCGGGTAAAAATTTTTGCTGATGGAGCAGATCGTGCTTCAATGCTTGAACTATCTAAAAATCCTTTAGTGAAAGGCTTAACAACTAATCCGTCGCTGATGAGGAAGTCGGGAGTCAAAGACTATAAAGCTTTTTGCTTAGATATTTTGTCGCAGATAAAAACACACCCCATTTCCTTTGAAGTTTTTGCAGATGATTTTCAAGAAATGCATCGACAAGCTCTTGAAATCAATAGTTGGGGAAAAAATGTTTACGTAAAAATTCCTATCACTAATAGTTTAGGGCAGCCCGCTTTAGAGCTCATCGAAAAATTAAGTCATCAAGGAGTAAAGCTCAATGTGACTGCGTTATTTACTTTGGAACAAGTGGAACCGACGGTTAAGGCATTAAAAGGGGGTGCTCCCTCAATTGTTTCTGTTTTTGCTGGCAGAGTTGCTGATACGGGACGTGATCCTATGCCGCTAATGATAGCCTCTGCTGAGTTGTGCCAAAAAGCGGATAAAAATATCGAATTGTTGTGGGCTAGTTCCAGAGAATTGTTCAATGTTGTTCAAGCAGAAATGTCAGGCTGCCAAATTATCACTTGCACGACTGACATTATTAAGAAAATGGGAGCTTTAAACAAAGACCTTACTGAGTTGAGTTTGGAAACAGTTAAAACCTTTAAGATGGACGCTGACTCAGCTAGTTTTAAATTGTAAGAACCGGGCGGGAAACTATCTTCCCGCCCAACCTCATCAGACTTAAGCAGCTTTTAGGAAACGACTTTTATTATTGTCGTTCCAGTCACGGCTCATTCTCTTGTATGATTTTGCATCACGAGTGAGTTGAGTTTGGTAGCGCTTGCTATGTTCTGCGAAGCACTTATCTAAAAAGGAGTAATAAGTGTTGTAGAGGTGAGAGGAGAGGAAGTGAGTATACCATGATTTGGAACACCCAGGCCCCACCTGATATTTATTTGAAAAATGTTTAATCTCTTTATTTAACAAAGAAAACCATTTCCGTGCTTCCCAGCGGTGCAGAAAGTTTCCGACAAAAACGGTTTTGCCACTGAGAATAAATCCTACCTCGAATCCTTCGCCTACATTTTTCAAATAGGCTTTTCCAGTGCTATTACCGTTTCGATAATTCTTTGTGGTCATCATGATCTCCTGTTTAAGTTTTAATGAATCTTTTTCGGAGATTGCACTGATTTTAATGAGACGAATTTAATGGCCTAATTTCAAGTCCAACCATTGGTTAAATGGACCGAATTGGGGCGGACCGGCTTTAATTACCAAAGCGTCATGGAACAGGGGGCTATTCCACACAAAGGTATGAAATTCTCCATTTTCTCCACAAGGATCGACCCCCGGCGGCAAACTTTTTAAAAAAGATTGATCAAATGAAGCACCTAAACAACGAGGATCGAGTTGATTAGGGTCGACTGCGGAAACGATACATTGCAAGCCACTTTCGATGATTTCTTGCGCAACCAGAGCAGTGGAATTCTGCCAAAGAGGAAAACAGAGGGAATAACCCAGCCTCTCCAGAAAGTTTTCTCGATATTGGCGAATGTCATTTAAAAATAAGTCGCCGAAAACCAAGTGGTTGATCTGTTGCTTTTGAAAACCTGAAAGAGCTTGGATGACCAAAGACTCATATTGCTGATTGGTGCAGTTATCGGGAAGGGCTACGAGAGTTAAGGGAAGCCTCAAACTTTGAGCTTGAGCTTGAAGAAGAGACTCGGAAGTTCCATGAAAATTCACTCTTTTTGAAGGGGATTGAATCGTGGAAATGAGCTGAACGACATCCAGGTCAGAGTGTGTTTTTAATCTCTGAAGGGCTAAACACGCATCTTTGCCCGAAGACCAGAATAAGGCGGCTTTAGATTTTCCGGTGTTCATCTCATCAGTTTAGCAGAATAAGAAGTGACAAAGCTCGACTCTCTTTGAGCTTATCGGAGCCCAAAAAGGCCGAAATTTGTTAGCCATGTGGGTTGAATACGCACGAATACTCTGGCACCAAAACTGCTTTATTGGCTTATCGGAGGGGCTCTCAAAAGAGTCCCGAAAGAGGGGGATTAGGATGAAAAAGTTCGGAAGCCTACTGATTTTATTAGCTGTTATTCTCACTGCTTGTGGCCGTGACGGAGATCAAGCACAGCCCGCACCTCAACCGGGTCCCGGAGGGAATGGCTACGTTCAGGAAGAACCGGTAGATGGGGGCTATGTGGGAGGCTATTGTGGACTATTGTGTCGATGGCGGTTGCGAAGAATGCAGCGGCGTCAGGGTTATTGGTGTGACGGCTAAGCCCCGAACATAAAATGCCTTTTATATTTGAAGCCTTCTGACTCCTAGTGTAACTTTATCCGGTCATGAAACCGGTAAGCCCCGATGTCCAGTTTCCCAAACTGGAAGAATCTATTCTTAATTTTTGGCGAGAAAATAACATTATAAAGAAGGGCCTTCGCATGAACGAAGGCTCAAAATCTTTTCTATTCTATGATGGTCCGCCTTTTGCGACCGGTCTTCCCCATTATGGTCATCTCCTAGCTGGAACCCTCAAGGATATTGTCCCTCGTTATTGGGCCATGAAAGGTCATTACGTTGAAAGACGTTGGGGCTGGGACTGTCATGGTTTGCCCGTTGAATTTGAAATGGAAAACGAACTGGGCCTTTCAGGTTATCGAGACGTCGAAAAATTTGGCGTAGCGAAATTCAACGATGCCTGTAGAAATATTGTTCAAAGATATACCAAAGAATGGGAAGAGGTAGTTTATCGCACCGGCCGGTGGGTTGATTTTGAAAATAAGTATCGGACGATGGATACCCCCTTCATGGAGACTGTTTGGTGGGTGCTCAAACAACTTTGGGACAAGGGATTAGTCTTTGAAGGTTACCGGGTTATGCCTTATTCGTGGAGAATTGCTACTCCGCTCTCGAATTTTGAAGCCAGTCTTAATTACAAAGAAGTCCAAGATCCTGCACTAACCTGTCGATTCAAGAGTAAAAAACATAATCGGTATTTTTTGGCTTGGACCACGACCCCTTGGACTTTGCCATCGAACCTAGCTTTAGCTGCTAATAAGGATGTTAAGTATGTTGAGATAGAAGAACTCTCAACGCACGACCACTATGTTTTGGCTGCCTCGCGAGTGGGTTCATATTTTAAAAATGCCGAAGAATTCAAAATTGTATCTGAATTTTCTGGCCTGGAATTAGAAAATGAAGCCTATGAACCGCTGCTTCCCTATTTTGCGTCCAAAGCCCAACAAGGAGCTTTCAAAATTATTTTGGGAGACCATGTGACCGATTCTGATGGAACTGGTTTGGTACATACTGCTCCAGCATTCGGTGAAGAGGATTTCGAAGTAGCCAAAAAATACCAAATTCCATTGGTTGACCCTACCGATCATGAGGGTCGATTTACTTCAGATATTCCAGAACTTGCTGGAGTGAATATAAAAGAAGCGGATAAAGAAATCGTTAAGATGTTGAAGGCCAAAGGGCACATCTTTAGACATGAGACTTATGTTCACAATTATCCTTACTGCTGGAGAAGCGATACTCCACTCATGCAGAAGGCTATATCGACTTGGTTTGTTCGCTTAGATCCCATCAAAGAAAAGCTCATGGCGAACAACAAAAAAACTCACTGGGTTCCTGAGCATCTCCGTGACGGTCGATTTGGCAACTGGTTAGAAAATGCGAGAGATTGGAATATCAGTCGCAATCGTTTTTGGGGAACTCCTATTCCTGTTTGGCGATGTACTCCCGAATGCGGACAAATCGTCTGTGTAGGTTCAATTGCCGAATTAGAAAAGTTAAGCGGAAAACGCCTCACAGATATTCACAAGCACTTTGTTGATGAAGTGCTCATTCCTTGCCAAAAGTGCAAAAGCTCCATGAAGCGAATTCCGGAAGTACTCGATTGTTGGTTTGAGAGTGGCTCAATGCCCTACGGGCAACAACATTACCCTTTTGAGAACAAAGAAAAATTTGATGCTGCTTTCCCGGCTGATTTTATTGCGGAAGGTATCGATCAAACACGAGGTTGGTTCTATACCCTTTCAGTTCTTTCAACTGCTCTTTTTGATAAACCTCCTTTTAAGAATGTGATCGTTAACGGTCTTGTTCTTGCTGAGGACGGGAAAAAAATGTCGAAACGGCTGAAAAATTATCCTGATCCCAAATACATGCTTGATACTTATGGAGCGGACGCTCTTAGAGCTTACCTCATGAGTTCCCCCGCTTCTCATGCGGAGGATCTACGGTTCTCAGAAGCTGGCGTTAAAGAAATAACTAGAAGTGTTCTTTTGCCACTTTGGAACGCCTACAGTTTTTTTACCACTTATGCTCTGGCGGATGGATGGAACCCCGCAAGCTCTGCAGTTGATCTTAAAAAACCGACTCATCCCTTGGATCGTTGGTTGCTGTCGCGCCTTCAAAGCTTGCATGCAAGTATTGAAGCAAAAATGCAAGTCTACCATCTATACGAAGTGGTTCCCGAAGTTATTCATTTCATCGATGAACTGACTAATTGGTACATTCGTTTGAATCGTCGCCGTTTTTGGAGCGAAGTAAAATCAACCGATAAAGATTTTGCGTATGCAACGCTTTATTATGTTTTAACCGATTTCTGTAAAGTTCTTGCTCCTATTCTTCCTTTTGTCACCGAAGAGATTTACCAAAATCTAAAAAGTGGAAAAGATGCGAAGGATAGTATTCATTTGTGTGCTTATCCCGAAGCTGACTCCCGTCTGATTCACAAAGATCTCGAAGTGCAAATGGCATTAGTTCAAAAAGTCGTTTACATGGGGCGCACAATTAGGAATACGAACAAACTCAAGACGCGACAACCACTTCAAGAGTTTTTAGTGATTACCAAGAACCCAAGCGATCAGAAGACCATTGAATCTTTTTCTGAACTTATTGCTTCTGAGTTAAATGTAAAAAAAGTATCTTTCACGAATGACGAAGCAAAATGGGTAAAGCTGACAGCAAAAGCAAATGCCAAAGTATTAGGCCCAAAACTTGGGCAAAAAATGAAAATTGTTTTGCAGAAAATTAAGGAATTACCCCCTGACCAAGTAGCACAGCTTGACCAGCAAGGATTTTTCACAGTGGAAGGGGAAAAAATTTCTGTTGATGATGTTGTAATTGAGCGTCAGCCCAAACAAGAAGGATTGATACAGAGCTTAGGTGGAGTTACGGTTTGGTTTGATACCCAGTTATCGGAGAAACTGGTTCAAGAGGGTTTGGCCCGGGAATTGGTTAATCGTATTCAAAAACTCAGAAAAGACATGGCCCTCCAAGTAACCGACCGAATTTTGGTTGAGTTTCAGGCACCCGCAAATTTTACGACAGCATTTAATGAGTTCTCCTCTTACATCTGTGATGAAACCCTAGCGGTCAAATTTGAGAAGACACAGCGAAGTGACGATTGTCGCAGCGAGCAAGACATTGATGGAGAAAACGTGAAGCTTTGGATCACCAAAGCCTAACTCCACTTCCACTCCTAGCTCCCTGATAAAAAATCTACGAAAAACAGAAGCTTATTCGCCGCTCTCTTGACCTTTTATAAATCGATCCCACGTTAGTTTTGAAGAAAATATTAAGAAAGAAAAGGAGCTCAGCATGACGAACTTAAATTTATGGAATTACCGATACACTACCCATTTTACCCCTGAGGAGCCTCATTTCCTGCCAGCTTGCGACGTTCAAGAATACGATGTGAACTTTTTGATTAGCATGGATGTCCCAGGAGTGAAGCGGGAAGATATCCAAATTGAAGTCAAAGACGAGACACTCCTCGTGTCTGGAGAAAGAAAGAACGAACTCCCAACGGAAGATAAATACTCCCGCACACTTGAACGATTTCAGGGCAAGTTTCACCGAGCCTTCAAGCTAGGTGAATGGGTCGATGCAAAAGCGATCGAAGCGTCATATGAAGACGGAGTCCTTAAAATCTGTGTTCCTCGAAAAAAAGAAGTAGAACCGGAAACGGTGAAAATAAAAGTGGGTGAAAAACTTAGCAAAATCAATCACTAAGTTCCAATCAGGAGCGCAGCTCACAGGTGCTGCGCTCCTCCCCCTTTTCATGACACTGGAAGACGCAAGCGTTAACAGAAGTCAAAAATCTTCTCAAAGTGCTCTGACCCTATTCCATTATTGAGTTAGAATTAACTTATCTCGTTCGAGCATCCATCCCTCAACCAAAGGAAATCCAATATGAGAAAATGGCTTGTTTTAGCGTCTACTTTAGTTCTCTTGGGAAATCATTCGGCACCCCTTCGATATTTTTATGTGGAAGTTCCCATGAACAGTCCGCAGGATCTCGCACCCCTTAGGGCGAGAGGATTGGATGTTGCTGGAATCAATTTAGAAAGAAAAACTGCGAGCATTGTAGTTCAAGAAAATCAGCTCGGCCAAATTCGTGATCTCACTATAATCAGTCAGCGACCAGTGGAGAGACTGGATGAAGAGTATAAAACCCCTGAGGAAGTTGAAGCGACTCTCATTGAAGTCGAGAAGAATTTTCCTCAGTTAGTGAAAAGAGAGTCGATTGGCCGCTCTGTGGAAGGTCGAGAGATTTGGGCTGTAGCTCTCACTCAAAAGCAATCCATCAATAAATCAAAAAAGACAATGTTGATCGATGCTATGCACCACGCGCGAGAAGTAATGACTACAGAAGTAGCCCTCGACATGATTGATTATCTCACTTCCCATTATCAAACAGACTCTCAAGTGAAAGAGTGGTTAGATAACTATGAGGTTTGGGTTGTCCCGATGTTAAACCCTGACGGTAATCATCGGGTTTGGAACGAAGAAAACATGTGGAGAAAAAACACGCAAGGTGGCCACGGAGTGGATGTTAATAGAAACTACCCCTATGCCTGGGGAAGTTGCAACGGTTCATCAGGTTTGAAGACATCGGACACGTACCGCGGGCATAGTGCGGGTTCTGAACCAGAAACTCAAGCACTGATGGCTTTGGCAAAACGAATTCAACCTAAATTTAATTTGTCTTACCATTCCTATTCCGAAATCGTGATTTACCCTTTTGGCTGCAGTCCGGAAACTATTCCTGCCCCAGACTCGAAAATCTATCTTGATACGGGAAGAGAACTTGCTAAGAAGTTGGTCAAAGACTCTGGGCAGGGTTCTTATCAATCAGGAACATCTTATGAACTTCTCTACAATGTCGATGGGGGTTCCATTGATTGGATGTATGGAAAAGAGAAAATTATGGCATTTGTGGTTGAAGTAAACGGGACTTGGCAAGGATTTCAGCCCAGCTATAAGAAGTGGCGTGATGTGACGGTTCAACGACAAAGAGCTGGCTGGATGTATTTGCTTGAACAGATGGCTGCTCCTGGCATTAAATAGCTTCATGAATCCGCTTAAAATTGCTATCGGAGTGGGAGGCCGTTTTCATGCTGACCGAATGGCAGATGCTTTGCTGCAATTAGGGCATCAACCCACTCTTTTTTCTACACTCCCGAAGTTTCGCTTTTCCTCACTCCCCGCTGGTGTTGTGAAGTCCTCTCCTTGGCCGGAGTTGGTTTTTCGAGTTTCTAGGAGTTTAGGACAGGAGAGATTCGGATCCGACTTCAAAATGGTCACTTTTGGCAGAATTCTAGCCAACAAATTAAAAGAAGAACCTTGGGATATTTTTGTAGGATGGTCATCGTTTTCCAAAGAAGCACTTGAGCAAAAAGTAGCAAAAAAAAATATTTTAATTCGAGATTCAACACACATCAGTTTTCAGATGGATATTCTCGAAACAGAATACAAAAAGATTGGTATTTCCTTTCAAAGAGATGAGCTGGCTGAGTCTCGGGAAATTAAAGAATACGAACTTGCTGATGAAATCATTGTGCTTTCCAATTTTGCTAAAAACACTTTTCTGTCCCGCGGAGTACCTTCGGAAAAAATCAAAGTGGTAAGACTGGGAGTTGATACGTCATTGTTTTTTCCACTGGAGCATCGAGAGTGGAAAGCACCCCTGCGTGTTGTTTATTTTGGTTCGATGGACGTACGAAAAGGCATTCCTTATTTGTTGCAAGCAATCCAGCAGCTCGAATCTCAAAATATCGAATTTCATCTGGTGGGTAGTCTCGATCCTAAAGTGCAGCATTTGGTGGATGGAGTAAAAAAATGCACTTTTTATCCCTCCATGCCCCAGCATCAACTAGCCGGTTTTCTGAGAACAATGGATGTGTTTGTGTTTCCTACTTTAGAGGACGGATTTGGTCAGACTCTCATACAGGCGATGGCATCCGGTTTGGTCCCGATTTTTACTCCGAACTGCGGAGCTGCTGAGCTAGTTTCCGAAGGGGAGGGTATCCAGGTCAGAGCCGGAAATAGTGACGATCTTGTAAAAACGTTGTCGGCTTTTGTCAGACAGCCAGATCTTCTCAAATCCATGAGGAAAAGCGCGATCGCAAAATCGAAACAAATAGGTTGGGAAACTTATACTCACCAACTCGCTGATCAGCTCTTAAAAGAAACTCGAGCTGATCCTAATTTCCCCTCTTTTTCCCACAGGCCCACTTCGACAAAGCTGAGCGTAACATTCTTGCTCTCGGGCATCTGAGAAAGCGCGTTCTGAAGACGCTCCACCAAAAAAATGGCTAAATTTTCACAAGTCGGATTTTGCCGGGTGGACGAATCTAAATACTTGTTATTATTAAGTAAAGTGTTCTGTAGGGGGGTCAGCAGGACAGCAAATCGCTCTTGCGCTTGGGTTAAGCTGAGCACACGCCCCTTATTTAAAGTCCCCTGAAGGCCCACTTGAATGTCCCAAAGGTGCTCGTGGGGGGTCTCCCTTTCCTCGAGGCTGTGAGACGCTTTTAAAGACAAATTCACGACGAGTTCTAATTTCATCGAGACTGAGTTACCTCAAGCAGACTCCGAGGGTCAACAATTTGCGCTTCTAGTGACAATTCCCAGCTTGAAATTCTTCTAAGTAGTTATTCTGCCGTGAAGGTGATGTGGCAGCCTAGTTGCAATCTCCTAAGGTCGAAGAGAAGAGAGTAGAGAGCAAAGGAAAATATTATGTTGCCTCGACTCATTTTTATATTTGCGTTTGTTAGTTTACTTGTCCTTGCCTTGAAAAAAGGTCTTCACCAAGAGAAGGTTCAAATTCAGCCAGTGCCCGGGTATCCTTCACCGGTCGCTTTGAAAACAGTTGAGTCGATTTCTGATGAAGAGTTTTTGAAAAACATCTCTGCATTAGAATATGCAAAGGCTTTTTCGCCTGAAAAAACGAATGCGGAAGTGATGGGACCAGAACCACACAAAGCAGTTACTCCAGTTTTGGTGGCAAAAAAAGCTAAGCGAAGTGTAGCTACGAAAATCAAGTTTAAGAAAGTCCTGAAGCCTAATAGGAAAGTAAAGCTTTAGGAGGTGCTTTTGTTAAAAAACTAGTGATAGTATGAGGCATGATTTTTAGCTTCTTAATTTTCCTGCTTTCCACGGTTGAGGCAGCTCAACCGTGGTCTTGCGACGACGCCACTTGGATGCACGAGCCCCAACTTGAAGAGGGAATTTTTTCAGCGACTATACAAACTACTTGCTACATTCATGATAGCAACGGGAAGGGAATCTCCTGGGCATTTGACAGGATCCAAAAAGAGTTCCTGAAAAAAGACAAATATGAAATTCATTCAGGTCCCATTTCAATTGAGCAAGATTCCTTTCAGGGAGTGAAATATGATTTAACCGACAAGTTGAGTGAAGAGGGCAGTGACATAGCCATTCGCCAAAATATAGAGCTTCTCACAGACCGAGAAAAAGAACTTCGTTATCGAACAGAGTCAACTGCCATTCAGGCTTCTGGAACCGCTTCTTATCTTCGATATGTCTCTTTTGAGACCCGGGTCATTTCAAATAAAAATAATCATCAAGTAAAACTGAAAAACAAAGTTGTTGTTGAGCGCCCTTGGTTTGCTTTGAGCTTTTTGTTTAAGCCATTGAGTGCCAAGATCACCGAGGATAAATTCGAAATTGCCAGAAATCGTCTTTTAGAACACTTGCTGTCTGATCCGTCTTAAAAAAAAACCGCTCCTTCCCGAGGGAAGGAGCGGAGCCTTGAGGCTTTTAACTTCTAGGAAGTTAAGCTCTCTTAGGTGCTGGTTGTGCAGAGTTAACTAAGGAGATAACTACTGGCAACATAGCAACCATCAGATTGATTTGAGCCTGTGTTGCAGGATCCATTGATACACCCATTGCTGGAGCAGCCACTTGCAGAACAGCAAGGATGTTGCTCAAAGACTGTGCTGTTTCAGCCGGAGTTCCGAAGCTGATGAATTGTGACAAAGCAGCTTGAGCTTGGGGGCCGCCTTGTAAAGCAACCATCAGAGTCGCAATCAACTGCTGATTCTTAGGATCGCTCAGGATTGCTTGAGCTTCGGGTCCCAACGCTCCACTTGCTGCCAGTGCCATGAAGGTATTGGCAATCTGAGTGGGGTCAACTCCCTGAGACTGATTTACCAAAAGTGGATAAGTCACTGCGACAATCGATAGGATTGCAGCTAATTGGTTAGCGTTTGGGGTTCCACCACCACCACTGGGCGTTTTACCGCAACCGACCGTTAAAGAAAGTGCCATAACTAAAGCGACGAACCGTTTCATAAGTTTCCTCCTAGTTTTTTTCAGTATATTTGTCTGGCGAACACGGGAGGGAACGTTCAGCGGTTGTGTCGAAGACAGGAAGCAGAATGACAAATCATTTTCTGAAATAAATGAAAGAAATGTGAAATTTGAAGCACAGCCAAAAACGATGCCTAATTTGACTAAAGTTTATACAACTTTTTTTAGTCGTGGTGGTAGGACATGCCCTTCAGAATCGTAAATCCACGATAAATTTGTTCGCAGACTAATAGCCAAGCAAGCTCGCTGGGAAAAGTGCAGGACGAAAGGCTCCAAAGCTCGTCTGCTTGGCGCTTGGTTTCCTCAGAGTGCCCATAAGGTCCCCCAATGACAAAGGAAACTCGTTTAATTCCTGGATGATCAGACCAGGTCTTAAGCTTTTTGGAAAGCTGCTTGGAAGACCACTGTGCTCCCAGTTCATCTAAAATCACTACTTTTGCGTCCGAACTAAAAAGACTTTTCACTTTTTGCTCAGCACTGTTTTCCTTCCAAATCTGTGCATCGACGGAAACCATGGGTTTCAGCCTTTTTACGTACTCGTGAGCAACTTCAGAAATACCAGGGAATTTCGATTTCCCGATTTTGATAATTTCTAACTTCATGGGATAGGGTTCTCCTCAAGCAGATGACATAATTGTTTTTGTTTACTTTATTGCATCTCAATATGACAATGGGATAAGTCAATTATTCCTGGGGAGAATTATGATAAAGAAAGATATGGTCGTCTCGATAAAGTATCGTTTGACGAACGGAACTGGCGAAGTGCTGGACGAAGCAGATGTTGCAGAACCGTTTTCTTACTTGCATGGCCATCATCAAGTCATCCCAGGAATGGAACAAGGACTTGATGGGTTAAAAGTAGGCGATAAAAAGAAGCTCACAATTACTCCTGACGAAGGTTATGGAGAAGTGAATGAGCAGCTTAAGTTGACCCTGAAAAAAGAAGTTTTCCCAAAAGATTTTCCCTGTGAGCCAGGTATGCAGTTTCAAGCGGATTTAGGGGGAGGTCACCGAAATGCTTTCACCATTATCGAAGTCGTAGGTAATGAAGTTAAAGTAGACGGTAATCACCCACTTGCTGGAGAAACTCTGCATTTTGACATCGAAGTGTTAGAAGTTCGCCCAGCCACTAAAGAAGAAATGCAACACGGTCACGCCCATGGCAAAGACGGGCACGATCACTAAGCGACTAACTTCCCAAATTCAAAACCAGCTTTGGGAGCGACAATAAACCTCAAATCATTCATTGCATGGGTGAGGAGTGTGTAAAGGTCTGCGAAAGTGATAATCCCTACAGCTGAGCCAGCATCATTAATCACGGGTAATCTTCTCACTTTTGATTGCTTCATGATTTTAATTGCATCTTGTATTCCTTGGTGGCTTCTCACTGTTTTTACTGGAGAGGACATGATAACGCGAACAGGATCGGCTAAACTCACTGCTGGTTCCTTGGCCAAAGCTCTTACGGCCACATCCCGGTCAGTGACAATTCCAATAGGGTAGCCATTTTCCAAAATGACTACAGAGCCTACGTTGTGTTTACTCATGAGCCGAACAACTTGATGAATGGAATGACTGGAAGCACAGGTTACCAAAGGGGTTTGGTGCAATTTTAATGGCAGAATATCTTCTAAGGACATAAAAGCCTCCTTTAACCCGAAAAGAAAGCAATCTTCGTGCCCAATGGGATTAGGAAAGGGACTTCATGTCGATCACGAATCGATATTTCACATCTGAACGAATCACTCGTTCGTAAGCTTCGTTGATCTTTTGAATGGGAATGACCTCAACATCGGAAACAATTTGATGTCGCGCACAGAAATCTAGCATTTCTTGAGTTTCTTTAATCCCACCAATTAATGACCCAGAGAGACTTTTTCGACTAAAAATCAGGTTCAGAGCTGACACTTCCATAGGTTTGGTGGGAACACCTACCAACACCATGGAGCCATCTCTTTTGAGGAGCTGTAAGTAAGGATTCACATCGTGGGGTGCAGAAATTGTATCAAGAATGAAGTCAAAAGAGTTTTGATGCGTTTGCATTTCCGCTTCATGTTTGGACAGCACTACTTGATTTGCGCCCAATCTGAGCGCATCCGACTTCTTTGATTCCGAAGTCGTAAAAACAACGGTTTCTGCTCCAAGAGCTTGAGAAAACTTAACTCCCATGTGGCCCAATCCTCCCAAACCCACTATGCCAACTTTTTTACCCTTTTGAATATCCCAGTGTCGAAGAGGTGAGTAGGTTGTAATTCCAGCACAAAGAAGAGGTGCAGTAGCTGCCAGATTCAATTTAGGGTCAATTTTCAGAACGAATTCTTCTCGAACAACAATTTTGTTGGAATAGCCTCCAAAAGTGGGAGTGCTGCCATCTCGCTCCATACTATTATAGGTAGGCACCATTCCGCCTTCACAGTACTGTTCCAAACCTTCATGACAGGAGGGACATTCCCGGCAGGAATCGACCAGACAGCCAACTCCAACTGTATCCCCAACATTAAAATAGCTCACCCCTTTTCCAATACCAGAAACGGTTCCAACGATTTCATGTCCCGGTACCATGGGATAAATTGAACCGCCCCACTCGTCTCGGGCTTGATGAATATCTGAATGGCAAACCCCACAATAAAGAATATCTATCACTACATCATTTTCTCTCGGAGACCGCCGTTCAAATTGGAACGGTCCAAGATTACCTTTTGGGCCCAGAGTGGCATAAGATTTGGTGAGGATCATTTTTCTTCCTTTTGAAAAAAGAAAAAGGTTACCAAAGGTAGCCGGATCTGTCGAACGAAGACCGACCCAGTGCACTCTTCTCCAAAGCAGAGTTCGGCGTTATAATGGGCCTTCATTTAACTACTGGAGAGCTGTTGATGGAGCCTAGCGCTAATCAAACCACTGTTTTCTGTACTATTGTCTCAAAAAATTACTTAGCTCGAGCTCGCGCTCTAGCAGAGTCAATTACTCGATTTCATCCGAATGCAACCATTGATGTACTTCTGGTGGACCGGATCGATGGATGTTTTGAACCAAAAGCAGAAAAGTTTCATGTCACGCTCCTGGAGGAACTTTCCATTCCTGACATGAGCCGTTTCTGTTTTCAGTACAATATTTTAGAACTTAACACAGCAGCTAAACCGACATATTTAAAACATCTGTTAGAAAAGGGCGCTGAAAAATTAGTTTATTTGGACCCTGATACGCTTCTGTTTAATGATTTGTCGCGCATTATCGATTTGTTGAATACGAACCAATTTGTATTAACGCCACATACTACTCGACCTTACCCTGTCGAAAGTGAAAAAAGAGAAGTTGATATTTTGCGCGCAGGTGTTTTCAATTTGGGTTTCATTGCTGTGAAGAACGGTGCTGAAGCTTACAGAATGCTTAATTGGTGGGCTGACCGACTTTACACGGGTTGTATTGCCGACATGTCTCGGGGGTACCATGTTGATCAAAAGTGGATTGATTTAGTACCGGCTCTTTTTGAAGGCGTCTATATTTTGAAAGCCCCTGGTTACAACTGTGCGACTTGGAATTTTCATGATCATCAATTTAGCTTCGAGAATGGTAAGTATCTTGTTGGAGGAGAACCGTTAAGATTTTTCCACTTCAGTGCTTTTGATCCTTTCAATTTAAATGTTGTTTCCCGAAATCAAAATACGTACACCATGGAAAATATTGGTCCATTAAAGACTCTGTTTACGGACTATTGTGATTTGCTCATGAAGCATGGTTATTCAGAAACGGTCCGTTGGCCCTATGCTTTTGGGGCATTTGACAACGGCGAGCGCATTCCAGAGCGTCTTCGAAGGGATTATTTGGAACTAATGAAGAGGGGGGCCCTATTTGATAATCCTTTTGAGACTAAGGCTAAGTCCTCTGTCTATCAGTGGTGGAAATCTAATGGAGGGCTTATGAGACAAGAGGAATTGATAGAACTGTTCGAGCGCGATGAACAAGATTGGGCAGTATCCGAGATCGAGCAGACTATAGAAGGACTCGACCTTTATACTTGGTTTCGACGGTCAAATCCCAAACCAATCTGGACGGGTAAACCTGTTCTTTTTATGAAGCAACTCATCAAATACTGGGGGCTTCAGATTTTGATGCAGTGGCTGCCTCCGTTACTGGCCAAGCAATACATATTGAACCGATACTTTCTGATAGAAATTAAGCGACTTCGCACTTTGATTCGCCAAAGCTGGAGCGAAAGCAATCCTTGAGCATTCATCCTGTCAGGCAGCTTCTTGTTTTTCCAAGGGCGTTGGGATGGATTGGGGTCCCAGTTTTCGACTTAAAAATCGAGCTAGGAAATGACTAGGTTTTTCTACAGTGAAATAAAAGAGGAAAGTAAGAACCCCTATCATAAAGTAAGAGAGGGCCATACTGTGAAAGCGTGGAGGAATGCCTAAAAGTTTCGGAAGAGCAGCACCAGAGAAATGACAGAGGTAAAGCGAAAAACTAGCTGCTCCCAAATGTTCGAGTAAACGATTGGGAGTCCTATTCTTGAAGTAACTAATTTCTTCTTTGAGCCATTCGTAAGCGACCAGTGAGAATAAAGTCAGTGTGAAAGGATAACCAATCTTTGCATGAAAGCGTAAAAAGACGGCGAAGCTACTGAGGCCCCACACTCCCAATCGCCACATCCAGATCTTTTTGCGAGATAGGCAAGTCGTGTTTTGCTGAGTGCTTTCCGCTAATTGGCAGCCCAAAAGCCAACAGGGAAGGCCTAGAATCCAGTTTGTTAATGAAGACTCAGGGTAATTTAATAATTCTATTCGGGTGAAAAGGATTAAAAATGCAGCTCCGAATGACCCGCCGATTAAGCTTTTCCAACCGATTCGTTTTACCGTTCGATTTAGGAAAGGGTAGAGCAAATAGTAAATCAATTCGCAAGTAACGCTCCATAAAATAGTCTCAGAAAGCAAAGTGAGCGGAACATGGGTGAGAATACTCAGTGGATGAATGATGGAAATCGGGAGTAGAATTCGTATGATTCGTCTCGTCCCGTAGCTCCAAACATTTAGTGATTGTCCCTTCATGTAGGGAATATGAATACAAAATCCTGAAATGAGGAAAAAAACAATGACGGCCGCGGGCCCATTGAAAAGGTTACCGAGAATGCCCCGGATAAACCACTCGACAGGATCTGATTTGTCCAAGTGCAACTGCCGAAAGCCTAGATGGTTTAACATGACCCAGAGAGCACAAATGAATCTCCAAGTATCTAACCCATTCACTTTTAAATTAGGTTCGGAAAATGAAGAGAATGTTTTCATGCGCGGGGACCTTTCTACTTATCGGTAATCGGGCATGGCTATTTTAGGGGTTGAATCCCACTAAAAGCAGCGTATTATTGCCCCATGTCAATTTATGATTTCAGCGTAAAAACCATTGATGGAAACAGCTCTGATTTGAATAGTTATCGAAACAAAGTGCTGCTGATTGTGAATGTGGCCAGTCGGTGTGGATTCACTCCTCAGTATGAGGAACTTGAATCTCTTTATCGGAAACTAAAAACTCGGGGGTTGGAGATTTTAGCGTTTCCTTGCAATCAATTTGGAAAACAGGAACCGGGTAGCAATAGCGATATTCAAACGTTTTGTGAGACTCGGTACCAAATTAGTTTTCCGATATTCAGTAAAATTGAAGTCAATGGTCCCCAAGCACATCCGCTTTATCAATTCTTAAAAGGGGAGAAAAAGGGTCTTCTAGGGAGTGAAAAGATCAAATGGAACTTTACAAAATTTTTAATTGATCGAAATGGAAAAGTGGTCAGACGCTTTTCACCTTTCACGACCCCGAAAAGTTTAGAGCCTGCTGTCGAAGCTCTCCTGTGAGGGGCTGATGTCTAGAAAGTTACCTTGTCCCATACAAAGAGAGTGTCGGATTTGTCCTCATGTCAATGCGTCTTACGAAAAAACTTTGGAAGAAAAGTCACGGCGAGATTTAAAGCAGCTTGAGCTAGCAGGTTTGCTCAAAAACACTCGGATTCAAAGGACTATCGCTTCTCCGAGAAAACTCGGATTCCGAACTATTTTTAAATTAGCCGTACGAAAGAATCCTGATTCTCAGTCGATTGACCGTTTTCGGTTGGGCCTTTTTCGTCCTGGCTCGCATCAGATAGGTCCCAACTTAGTCTCTTGCCCATTGCACGTCAGCTCCCTACGAGCATTGCTTAAAACATTACATCCCATACTTGAGGCATCTTCTTTGAATCCTTATGATGAGGCTTCTCATCATGGAGATTTGCGTTATCTGATTGGAAGAACTAATCAGGAGGGGAATCAACTCATGCTGACGTGGGTTGTAACTCGCAATGTGGAAGAAGAAATTAGACGGCTGATCCAAGAACTCTCTAGAAAGGGTATTTCGGTTGATGTTCAAGCTATGAATATTCACCCGGATAGGGATAATTCCATCTGGGGTAAAGAGACTCGGCTAATCAGCGATCAGAAGTATATAGAAGAAAACCTAGTGGGTAATCACTTGGAACTAGGACCGATGAGTTTTTTTCAAGTAAATCCATGGCAAGCTGAGAATATTTACCAAAGAATTGATCGCATTGCTCAGAATCAAAAAGAAAAAAAAGTGGCATGGGATGTGTTTTCTGGAGTGGGGCCTATCTCACTTTGTTTAGCTCGGTCTTTTGAACGAGTATTAAGTTTTGAAGAAAATCCAGAGGCCGTTGAAAGGGCCAAAGTGAATGCCAAAAACAATGGATATCAGGAGAAGATTGATGTCGCAGGGGGGGTAGCCGAGGAATCTATGGCTAAGATCCCCGATTGGGCGATGAATCCCAGTCTGATCGTTGTTAATCCCAGTCGTAGGGGGATTCATGAAAACGCAAGACGAGCCCTTTGCCAAATCGTTAGAAACCGTTCCGATGTCGAGCTAGTGTATTTGTCCTGCAATCGAGATACTTTCATCAGAGACTTGGTTGATTTTGGGGCGTATTCTATTCGGCTACACGAGCTTCAAGGATTTGATATGCATGCTCAGTCGGATCAAATGGAGTGGTTAGGTCGTTTGAAAGTGGTTGCACTGTAAATCAATTTATTCTGTCCTAAATTTTGATCCAGGTAATTAGTCAAACAATTTAATGGAGTAACCTAGGTACATTAGGTTCACGGTTACTTTTTTGACAGTGAATTCTAGCCGTTTTCGTTTTCGGTAAGCCTAAAAAAATCAGGTCTTCTTTTTGCTTCACTGTACCCCAAATTCAATCACACACTGGTGAGAGGAGAAACATGAAAAAAGTACTGTTGGTGAGTGCATTCACTTTGTCAGCTTCAATTTCTTTAGCGAGTCCAACGCACTCCCAGGAAACTGGGTCTCCCAAAAACGACAGGCCCATCGATGAAGAAAAGATTCAGGAAGAAAATGGGATTTTAGCTCGAATGGGTGAAACGGAATCGTCGTCTGGATATCGTCAGCTTTTTATTTACTCCAAAGAAAAACTCACGGGAGTGCAATTTAAAATTGGCCAGTCAGAAAACTGGAGCGGCTTGTCTGAATTTACTGCGCCGGACGTGAAGGCTTATGGTTCAAAAAGCTTTGTTCCTGCAGCAAAAAACCAGAAGTTTAAAGTGCGTGGAATTCGTCCAGATGGAACTCGAGTAACTTACGCCCTCGCGAATGAAACCGAAGATGGCTCGGTGGTTCGAGCAGAGAAAGTGGGAGAAGAGTCCAAAGAAGCAGTTGATAGAGAATTAGCGGCAGCACGGAAAGCACAAGAGCTTCAGCCTTCTTTTAATGAGGGAAGTAGTAGAGTTTTGTCCAGGGCTCAAGCTAGCCTAGGCCGTACGTTAGGCAGCGGTGATTGTTCTGCTCTGAGGGGAAGCGGCCCAGCTCTCGGGACGATAGGCACTGGAGGAGCAGGAATTCAAAATCTCATGCCGGGTCAAGTATTACGTCTTTCCCCAGGGTCCGGCCTCTACAGTGACCGAGGTTTTTTTTCGACTTCAGTGGGACACTATTTGGTAGTGGAATCTATTCAGCCAGACGGTCAAATGACTTTTCTGGATCAAAACTGGGCTGGAGGAAGTAGCGCTGGTCGAACAGTTCGTCGAGCAACAGCTAACCTCAGGACCTTAAGAGGGTCCGCTACGATTTATAGTGGTCAATGAGGAGTCGTTCTTTTAGACTCACCCATTAGGTGAGACACCATCGTATATACAATTTATTGTTGGGAGTCATCGCGGTTGGGGTGTTAATTCCTACTTTGTTTCAGCGAACCTATCGCCAGGATTTGGATATTGTGCTGGTAGCTGCGCAAAATCTCAGCCACTATCTACCCGTCTATGTGTTGAATGATAATCCTCACACAAAGCCCCCACTGATGACTCTTCTCATGATTCCTTTTACCTATTTTCAAAAGGAATGGCTCTTTCGCTGTTGGGACCTTTTAAACGTGGTGACCTTTCTTTTTTTGGCTTATCAATTCAATCAACGGCTTCGCCTCAAGTCATTAAACTCTTTCGCCTTGGTTATCGTTGTGGGATTGTGCCTTAACCAGTGGAATGGAGAAATTCGATTTGGGCAGTTTAATTTGTTGATGTTTGCCGGCGTGGTTTTATTGACATGGAACGAAAAACCAATTTTGTTGGGAGCATTTTTAAGTGTCGCGGTACTTTTTAAGCCGACCAACCTTTTTTTGATGTTCTGGGCACTACTGAGTCTCAAAACAGAAAGATGGAAAACCCTCTTCTCTTTTTTGGGGGGTATCTTGTTGTTAATCTTTATTTACATTTTGGAATTCGGTTGGCCATCGTTTTTACAAGACCATCAGACATGGAAACAATTTGTAGATGGACCCATAGCCTCTAGTTGGATGGGAGACCTCGATGGTCTGTCTACTTGGCTTTTTCGAGTTTTTGGATGGAGCCCTTCCTTCATTAGTCGAATTCTCATGATATTAGGTATCTCTCTTTCATTTTGGATGACTTGGTTTATTAAAGATCCTGTCGTCTCCTCTGCGTGGATGGGTTTTCTCCTTGCCGTGCTTTCTCCGCTACCGTTCAAGCACAACTATGTTCTTTTGGTAGGTTTTTATTCATTGGCACTTCATGCTATTTCAAGCACTCAGCATAAAAAAATAAAATGGCTAGTTAGTTTTGGACTGTTTCTCAACTTTGTGGCCTTTCAAGTTTATAGCCCCACTACGTTTCACTGGAAAGTGTGGAGTCTCATTCAGCCCCCGACGTTAGGGTTTTATGCATCAACGATTCTTGCTTTCATCATTCTTTCGTCTCGAGGTAGGATTTATGGAACGGTTTGAAAATAAGGCGGTATTTATTACAGGAGCTTCATCTGGAATCGGAGAAGAACTTGCTCGCCAATTGGTAAAACAAGGAGCTCAGGTTTTTTTATTTGCTCGACGAGAGGATCGACTTAAAAAAATTGCGAACGAAATTGATTCCACACAGAAAAAAGTGGGATGGATGGTAGGAGATGTGAGTTCCCGTTCCGACTTGGACCGGGCAGTAAAGACCATGGTAGGTACTTTTGGTCGTATTGATATTGTTGTTGCAAATGCAGGATTCGGGGTGGCTGGCAACGTTTCAACACTCTCCGCTGAGGACTATGAGCGACAATTCGCAGTGAATGTTTTTGGAGTTCTTCATACTCTCTATTCAGTGGAAAGTGAGCTGGAAAAGTCGAAAGGGCAATTGATTCTTATTGGAAGTGTCGCGGGCTACGTCCCTCTGCCCGGAAATTCTGCTTACACGATGAGCAAGTTTTGTGTGAGAGCTTTGAGCGGAGCTCTTCAGCACGAATGGAAAGAGAAGGGCATTACCGTAACGCATTTAGCGCCTGGTTTTGTGGATTCCGATATAAGAAGAACAGATAATCTAGGTCAGCTTAAAGCGGATCATCCGGATCCCATTCCATCTTGGCTAAGAGTTCCTACAGAAAAAGCTGTTTCAGAAATGTTGAGCGCTATCTACAAAAAGAAAAAGCAAAGAGTGATCACTGGCCATGGAAAAGTTATTTTGTTGGTGAATCAGTATCTCCCCCAATTAATTCCATGGCTTGTGAGTCGTGGAGGTGTTCGTGCTCGGCCAGAGCCAAAATGAATGAGTTAGGGCTTTCGAAGCATCAGAGAAGCCAATCGAGCTACTGCAGCTCGTGGTGAAAATCGAATTATTAAAATTAAAATGTTATTGATTAGCCCTGGCACTATGACAGTTTTACCGGAAAAGAGTCCGGTTATTCCCTTGGCTGCCACCTTTTCCACTGGTGCCATAAACCGAGTCACAAAAAGTGATTGATCAGTTCCAGCTCTCAAATGGAAAGGTGTATCGGTTGGTCCCGGGCAAAGCACCGAAACTTGTACTCCATGGGGAGCTAACTCTTCTCGCAAGGCTTCTGAAAATGAAAGTACAAAAGCTTTGGTAGCCCCATAAACCGAAAAATATGGGTCTGGTTGAAAAGCCGCGGTAGAGGCAACATTCAAAATAAATCCACGCTTTCTCTGCTTAAAACGGATTGCAAAAAAATGGGATAGCTGTGTGAGTGCTTTGATATTGAGATCAATCATCTGAGCAAACACTTCCCATGTTTGTTCCGTAAACTCTCCAAGGTCCCCGAACCCCGCATTGTTAATAAAAACCTCAATCTCATGAGTGTCGGAGCTACAAAACTCAATCAGCTTTTGAACTCCCGATTCCAGACTGAGATCGCATTCAATGGGCAGAGCCTTAATCCCACGTTTTTTCTCGAGGTCTTCGGCGAGTTGGGATAGTTTACCGAAGTTTCGAGAAGCCAAAATGACGGAATAGCCCATTGTGGCGAGATGTTTGGTGAGATGTTCGCCAATTCCCTGTGAGGCTCCCGTGATAACCGCATATCTAGTGTTGATGGAATTCATTTGAAGACATTGTCAGATAAAGCAGCTGAAATGGCAACTTTTGGGATTTCTTCATAGACAGTCTGACAAAAAAGACTAAACTTTCTCTTTTTTCCGGTTGATTCGGAAAACGTCGAGGAGAAAAAGTATGCGTGGGATGCGTCTAGCTTGCGTCGTGGGAATGATCGGGCAAATCATTTGTGCACCTAGGGTGCTAGGACAAGGATCCGAGGAACCACCGCTGAATCCCTTTTTAGCAGATTCTCCCTGGCCGATGACCCATCGAAATCCCTATTGCCAAGCATCTTCTCCATTGCCAGGGCCTTTACCCTCCGAAGTAACGAGGGGGCTTTTTAAAACTAGAACGCTTTCTGAGGAAGCAGTGGCCATTACTCTAAACCTCACCCCCAGAAACAACGAGGGTAAATTCAGTATCTGGGGAAGTGCAAGAACTCGCCTTTATAAATTAGATGGCAATCAAGGAAGATGGAGAACAACCGGATCAGTTGCCAAAGCGGGTAAAAGTGAACAAGCCATTTCAGGAGCCTACACGCTTCTTGATCATGAGGGGCGACTTTATATTCCTAGGGGAACTTCTGTCGTTGTTTACCAAGAAGAACAGCCCGGTATTCCACGGTCGCCTATAAAGCTGATGAACCGCTTTGCTCTGAGTAAGTCCGAAGTTCTCTCAGAGGATGAAGTTATTGTGGGGATGAATCTTACCTATGATGGATGGCTCGCACTGGTAACCAATCGTTCTTTAGTGGTGGTGATGAATCGCCACACGGGTGAAACCACTTCGTTACGACTCAATCCTGAAGAAGAAGTGTCCAATTCACTCGCTGTCGATGAGAACGGAGGCTTGTATGTGGTTACTCACAAAAAAATGTATCGAGTGCACTGGAATGGAAAAAAGTTGAGTGTCTCCTGGGATTCGCTTTATCCCACATCAGATAAGCCGATGCCTGGTCGACTGGGCTTGGGTTCAGGAACAACGCCTACTCTCATGGGAACCGGAGCACAGGATAAGTTAGTGGTGATAGCCGATGGCGAAAAGAAAATGAATTTAGTTGCTTTTTGGCGAGATGAAATTCCCAAAGACTGGACACCCATTCCTGGATTTTCCGAAAGAGTCGCCGGAATCGTACCAATTCAATTTGGCATTCCGGAAAGAGAACGTGCAATAACGGATCAGTCTCTTCTGGTGAGAGGTTATGGCGCTGTGGCAGTCAATAATGACTACGGTGATCACCCAACAGATTCTTGGTCAAATTTTTGGACGATTCTTTGGTCAAATTATAAAGAGTACGCCCCATATGGTATTGAGAAATTTGAATGGGTACCGGGGGAAAGAAAATTAAAATCAGTTTGGGCAAACTCTACACTTAGTGTTCCAAACGGTATTCCCTCCATGAGTGCAGCTACTGGACAGATATATTATTTGGGACAACATGAAGAAAAGTGGACGATTGAGGGAGTAGATTGGAATACTGGTCAGCTTTCCTTTCGAGAGACCTTAGAAAATGCGATCAAATACAATAGCTTCTATGCCGGAATGGAAATTGGTTATGATGGAGATCTGCTCAGCGGAACGGTCGGAGGGGCGTTAAGATTTGGCAAACCCTCGGATTCACCCCGGTAAGGCTCCCATTAGTTTGACGCAACTCGTGCTACTCGGATTGGGCGCTGAGTCCTGAGGCGGTGTGGGAGAAGCAGATTCGGGTTTTTGTTCTTTGGCTTCCACGGAGCGTATTTTTAATTCAGACATGGCCTTTAATTTTTCTGATTTGATATTCTTAGTTGCTTTAGTGACTACTGGATCTTTAGAAATTACTTCTGAGTCGACGATTCCTTTTTTGGCGTGAGATTGCCAGAGTTTTGATAAGCGCTTTTCAAAAGCTTCCGGATCTTCTGTACTGAATATGTGGCCTATGGGCAGTTTTTGAACGCTTGTATCAATCTCAAGTTCCTTGGCACTTTTTCTAATCAGATCCACAAAATCAACGATGTCGTGAGCAGTTGGATTGCCCGAGTGTAAAATGGTGGTTATTGCAGCCTCCTTTTCAGACTTCATAGTTTTCAGAAAGGTATCGAAGGCTGGGCCTTTCCACGAAAAGTCATTCGCGGCAATTTTCTGACGAATAAGCTCGCTTAGAGTGAGATTAGGCTTCTTGCTTAACGATTCGAGGACATCTGGAGCAATAATTTCTTCTATAGAAATAAGTTTAGAGGTCACCCCAGACCAAGGGTTTATGTCTGAAATACCAAGTTGCTTAAACGCTTCATCCAAAAGATGATGATGCTCCTCAATGCTGAGCTGAGGCCGTTCAATCACTGAACTCATGATATTGGCCTTAATGTGGTCTTTCATCTCAGGTTGGCCAATAACCATGGCAATGCCTACAATTCTTCTCATGCGAAGCTCTAGCTCTGCATGAGACGGCGGAATGTTTTTCTGGTACCAAGACAGAAAGTTAACAAATTGCTCAAGCCTTTTCTGTTTCACATCTGCTGAAACTGTCCAATGAAGATTGGTATCGCCATTAGAAATATCTGCTAGGGATTTTTTGATTCCGTCAAAGTCTCGCTTATCGATTGCGTCCATGAGCTGGTGAGTTTTATCTAATGGGACTTCGATGTCGGTCATCCCGAAAACAATGCCCATGGCATTCCGAAGTGAAGCATCTAAAGTGGGAACGGCCCATTGCGGCTCTTTCTTTACAACGCTTCGAATACTATGGTCGATAGCTTTTCTTACCCAAGAACTTGTTGGGAGATTAATTTGCGCTTGAAACTCAGAGTTCGCCGTGTTGTTGCTTAAGTTAAAGCTTCCAGTGAAAATGCTGCTCTTTGAATTTCCTTTTGCATCCTCATAATCGAGAAGAGTGGTTTTGTCGTGCCACACGTGTCTCGCCACAGGGGGACCTTCTTCATTGGTTTCTTTTCGCACTTCTCTTGTTTCGGGGTCCACTGCGGGACGTTGATAAATATAGCTTTCAATGCGCCGAAAAGTAGCCGGATCTAGTCCCGTGACTCGGCGATTGAATGGGTCCGTGATATCGATTCCTGCTAGCGTTGGAGCCAAGCCCCAACCATTGCTGATCGAAGAAAAGCGATCATCAGCAATGGCAAACCCCTTTGCTTCTGGGTGTTTCTTAAACGATCTTCCCAGGGCCTGCAGAAAGCCGCGGTGGGTAATCACAAAATGGGAGAGAGTTATATGGTTGAGCTTCTGGGCGTCCAAAATTTCGGAGATCCGGTCATTGGGATTGTATTTACCGTCAGTAAAAGCCAACTCTATTTCGGAACCGTCTGGGTATTGAATGAGCGTTCGAGGCTGGTCTGCTATTTCCTTTGTTTCTTTCCCTTTTTGATAAATCTCAGTCAAAGCATCCACATGAGATTGGTAACGGTCGTAAAAGGCATCATCTTCCACTTCGTAAGTACGGTTGTAGCGAGGATTTCTCGCTAGGTTGGCTGAACCAAAAAAAACGGTCTTTTTAGTACCAGATTTTAATAGAAGGGCCTTCTCATGCATGATGGGTATGCGTTCTAGGTCACCCGAGTACAGAGGTTGAGACAGAATATCTTTTTTTATGACAAATCCTGCTTCGAGGAGATCCCCGATTACTTTGGCTCCTGAGTTTTTGTCAGGGTCCTTTAGTTTGGCCTTTGAAAAAGCAGCTGAGAATTCTGATTCCTTATTTGAAAAATCAAGTTTCATGGCGGGGTTCAAGTCGGTAATCAGTTTTACTGCAATGCCTTTGTTCTTGGCATCAATCAGGGCCTGAGTTATGCGATTATCCCCCAAAGTATATCGGACCAAGGTAATTTGCTTTTCCTTATTGGGAACGGAAGAGTCGTTTATGATGCGTTGAATTGCCTCCACTTCCACTCCCGAGAGGTCTTCTTCAAATTTTAAACGAGGAAATTCCCCTGACCGATTTTCAGGGGATGCGGCTGTATAAATGGTTTTTATGGCTTCATCGACACTGGGTTTGGTGCTTTTGACCGTTTCAATTTCTGGGAGAGGCAGAGTTCTAGGTCCTGCCACGGAAGGAAGATTAAAACCCATTAGGCTGATCACTAAAAGAATTCGCTTGATATCGGTTCGGTTCATATCTTTTTTAGGGTTGCCCATTATCGACTGGTCACTTTGTTGCCTGATAAACACTCAGCTTTATGTTTACTGAGAGACTTCAAGGGTTTAGCGAACTTTTTTTAGCCGATGTTGTGGGCATCTCCTTTGAACTTATTTGGAGAGCAAAGCGTGGGCCCGAAATAAAAGTGACAATTATTGCGCCTAGGGACCAATCAGGGATTCTGTTATATTCCCGACCTACCAAGGGGTTCAGTGATGAAGTCATTTTTTATCTCAGTGCTTACTCTGTCTGTTTCATTGATGGCACAAGCGGATATGGTGGTACTCGAAGAAAGAATCAATACTCGAGAGGGCATGCCCCAGTGGAATAATCAGCTTGTCGAAAAGGTATTGACCCAATCGGACTTAAAAAAAACGGGGCTTATCGAGTGTGCTGAAGTCAACGAACTTCCAGGAGCTTATTTTTGTGCAGCTACAAAGAAAAGCATGATGAACAAGGCCCTTTCACGAGCGAGCATTTTCTCTGAGGGAACGACGGGTGTGAACAAGGGAAATGTGATTGGGACGGATTCAAAAAGTTACTTAGACATTGTCGCCCAAGCCTCGGGTCACGATATTCCTTCTTCGGAATTGATAGGGTTTTGGGCAAAGCTGGAACAAACCTGTCAGGCAGGTGGTGCTTGTCCTATTCCTGAAGAAAAAGAGTTTTTCGATAAGATTGTCTCGCCGATCAGCCAGATTCACTCCCAGTTTGTGATTATTTCTTATTCGTTAGATAGTGATTGGTACCAGACGGTTACTCACGAATTAATGCATGCTCAGTACTTCCTGAATCCGGTATTTCAGAAGACAGTGGATACTTTCTGGGACCATGAGGTAACCCCAGATGACAGAAAAAAAATCAAACAAGTGTTGAGCCAAGGGTATAACCAAAATGACGAATTTGTGATGAAAAACGAGTTTCAAGCCTATTTGCTAGACAGCAAAGGTCCGTTCGGATGGCTGAAAGATTTCTCTGTTAAGTATCGGCTGAAACTGGTTCAAAAACTGACTGAGGCAGGTACTCCGCCCCTGGAAGTCCGCAATTAGAGGACGTTTCTCCAGAACACTAAAAACTGATAAAATAGCTAGTAATGAATCCCCGGATTATTTTTCTTTTGATCAGTGGTCTTGCCTTGCCGCTATCTGCGAATTTTGAAAATCAGCCAGCTGATCCTTGCGTAAAAGCCTTTCTCAAAATTTTTAAGCCTCACGGGGTTGATAGTCCACCGGAAAAGTCCGGCTCATTTCCTTCCATGGTGTCAAAAGATTACGTGAAACCACCCGTGATCGAGGCAGAGCCCCCGTTACGTATTTCTCATCAAGAGCTTGAGGACCTTCAGACATTGATGAGTCAACCGCTAAACGCCGGTGCCCCGACCAAAATCCAGGATCTCTTGAAAATGGCTGAAAAAAAATTGCCTCCTGCTACTTTTCGTTCACTTTCAGACTGGTTTTTTGCCCAATTGAGCGAGGATCCTGTTGTTAATTTTGAGGACCATTATTTGGGACGACAAAAGCAGGAGTTTCCTGGGGGGCCCACTCGTTACAGCCGAAATGGCGAGCGTCCCTTCGATGGTTATTTAGCAGCTAGAAAAGCGTTGCAGGGGATGTTGTTGCACCAAGTTGATCTGGAGAAGATACAAGATGTTCATCGCAAGCTCATGTCTCGAGAGAGCATCCGGGAATCCAGTGGAAAAATTTTTCAAATAGATGGACAGCCAGCTAGAAATTCCCAGGCACTCAAGGATTCTGAATTGGGCGTCATCCGAAGCGAAGGTGTAGGTTTCGAAGTAGATGGAAAACACTTGCCCCAAGGCTTTTCAGCAACAGGGAGAACAGTTCTGAGTCTGAAAGACACGAATAAATATTTGCGAAATAACTCTCACGGTTATGTGAATTATGCTCCCCTTTCACAATGGCGGTCGATAGATAATAAAAAGCCACTTTCTGATGGGCTCGTGCTCAAACTGAGACAATTAGAAGAAAAATATGGAGTAAAAGCGCTGGATCGAAAGGATGTGCCGGAAATTCAAGAAGGGTACCGACTATTTCTCAAAGAGCTTGCCAATCGAGTTTGGGAAGAAGCCAAAGAAAGTGTCACAAATGCAACAGAGCGAAGCGAAGTGATTGGAGCCGTGGCTGACTTTCAAAGAGATTTTATTTCCATTCATCCCTTTTTGGATGGAAATGGTCGTTTAGCACGTCTGTTGACCGAAAAGTTATTGGAGTCTCGAGCTCTTCCGCCCCCCATCTACACCTATTGGGGAGAGGACGTGGGACTCCCTCGAGAGGAGATGGAAAAAGTGTTGAGCTTGGGTGTGCTTCGCTCGCAGCAGTATCAAGCGGCGCTGATGAAAGCATTGAGTAAAGGGGAGCCATTTGAATCTGTTGTTAATCCGGCTCTTTTTGCGAGAGTACAAGAGTTATTGGGGGACCCAACAGGTTCCATAGATTCCAAAGGGTTCTTAAAATGGATACAGGATCATCGAGAAGAACACACAAAATTTTCTGAAGCAGTACGAGAGTTTTCAAAAAGTCCGGAATTCAAAGAAAAATCTAGGGCATCTCTTAACCCAGAGGACTTATCGCTTATTAAAGAACTTCTAGGCAGTGATTACCGACATTTCCATGCTGAAGAGTTTGTCCTATGGAGACAAGAGCAAACAGCGCCGGATAGTAATATAGTTCAGGATATCAAGCGTTATGTTGCTTGGCTCGAAAAACATACCTATGGTGATCATTCAGGGGCGATTCGTCTTGCTTCCCCGCAGTTTCAAAGAACCTTTGGAAGGTTATCTTCCAATCAAACCGAATTTGAAACAAAATTGAAAAATTATTATGCGGATGAGCCCGTCTATCGAGGGGTCCCTAGCAACAAGTACCTCACTGATGTTGAACTGATCCGCTTGTTTGCAGAACCTAGCAATTTCAATATTGGAAATGGGGTATCGGTTAAAGATGCACCAGAGAGTGCTTTACCCGTATTTCAGCAGTTTAACTTGGGTCTTCTAAGGAACGGTGATTTTCTTTCTCAACAGATTGTCGATCACAAGAACGGTCTCACTGACGATTACAACAGTACGGGTATGGTGTCCTTCAGTGAGAATAGGGGAGTGGCCGTTCATTGGCATCAGAACTTCGCAGATCCCGCAGGAATTATTTTTACGGCGAAAAAGCGAGTGGTGGGAGTTGTAAATACTGCCAAGCCCACAGAGCGTTTTAAACAAAAAGGCCTCGCCAATGAGTTTGAGGAAGCAATGCTGGGAGGAACTGATCCGGAATCACTCACCAGTATTGAGGTGGTGGAACACTTTCCTTTGCCAGACAAAACCACCCGCAGAGTTAAGAGAGCTACGCGGCTTAGTTTTAATAAAATTCAAATTACTGAAGCTGAATTGGATGATAGGGATCGACCTCGAATCACCCATTCCACACTTTGGGAAGTCGAACCTAATGGCCGTTTTCGTCAACTTCCTCAGGAATAGGCCCCTCAAGCCCACTAGCACTGCGTGTTAACGACTTTGTTGCTGAGCTTCCGATAAGCTAACATGGTTTATCGATTAAGTATTTTCGTGATGATGATTGCTCTGCAGATTTCTGCTTGGGCAGTGATGGATATATCAGAAAAAATGCAACTTCAGGAGCTACTGGAGCGAAGGCTCACCCCCATCGTTCATTCTGTGGATCTTGAGGGCAAAGTATTTGTTACGCTAGAAGAGAAAAAGCAGGAAGCGAAGTTGGCTATCCTCCCCGAATTTTCAAAAGTAAATGTTCTCGTAGTGAGCCGACTGAAAGAATTACCCAGTAGTACTAAAGCGATGATTCGAAAGTTGACTCGTGAACTCCGGGCGCCCGTTGTTGTAAATTTATCTTCGACGTTAGCCTCAACAAAGACAGAGTTTTCTCAGAGTGAGCCAGCTTCTGTAACCATCCAGGGCTTAGAGAGTTTTAAACAAATTTTTGCTGGATTTAGTGATCTCCTGATGGCGCTGATGGGATTGGTTTCTTTTTCAGCATTCTTAGGCGCTATTTTATTCTTTAAGAGCAAAAATAGTGAGGGCCAAGCCGAGAAAAAAGAACCCGCGCAAACGGTGGCTTCTAGTTGGGAAGGATACACCGAAGATAGTTGGGCAGCCATTCTCTCAGATTGCTATTGGTGTGAAGAGGATGCTTATGCTGCTTTTTTGTGGCAAAAAGTTCCGTCAGCACAAAAAAAATATGTAATTACTTCGACTGCGTTTTTGAGCAAGTATTTGGAAAATGTGATCTCGATCGAAGGTTTAAATAAAGATTATTTTAAACACCCGTATTATCTCAATCCCATGTCTGTGAACCATCTCGATAACAAAACAGTAACTGAAATGGTTCGCAAGCACCCGAGCCTATTATCCCGGCTATCCCCTATGCGAAGAATTGCTTTGCGTTTTACCGCTGTCGAAAGGGTGCGAGTTGAACAGGAAGCTGCCCTCAAAGCTGGAGCACCTGATCTGATGAGACTCCCCGCGGATCGAGAGCGGCATTTTCAGCCTGAAACCCTGATTCCTTTTGTAAATATTCAGGAAGAGGAAGAGCTTTTAAAAATCAAAGACCTCTCTATCGAGCTGAAAGCCAGAATTCCTTCTCTCCAATGGCTATGTGAACTTTCTCCCGATAGCAGAATGTCCCTATTAGATTCGATGTCACTCCGAGAATTGGCTCATGCTTGGGTAGGGCCTAAAGCAGTTTTGGATGTTTTAAGTTCGAATTTGCCAAGACATCGAAAAATGGAGCTGCAAGGCTACTTAAGGGAAATCGTCCCATCCCGAGAAAGCACAGAGTTTAAAAAGTTACACGCTTTATCTATCGAAGCCTTGAAAAGAGAAAGCAATGCTTCTTCAAGAAAAGAAGTAGCCTAACCGGTAACCGAAAGGCAACCGAAAGGTACCGAAAGGTACGGCCTTACTTTTGGCTGTCATTGCGCGGTCATTTCAACCATGATTACAGACAATAAAATCTACGGAACAAGTCTGGCCGTTATTCTGGCAGGACTTCATGGCTTGATTGACTGCCGCTTCCTTCCCTTCATAGGAAGCCGCCCATGCTCGAAAAATGCCGGTACCACTTAATACTGCCATGCAAGCTGGCTTGTCTTGTCCAAGCCATAGTACTAACTGACATTGATTGCCGTTGGATTGACATGCATGCAGAGCTAAAGCTTTGGCATCTTCTAAGGCAGAACCACTCCGAAGCGAATATTCTCCCGTGGACTGAGACAGGGCGAGTGCTTTTGCAGTAAGAGAAGGATTCTTGTTTCCGTCAACTGTTTCGGTGTCTGGGCTTAAGTCTAATCCCGTACCATCAATTTTAATTTGAAAAAAATCATCCTGTTTTACCGGAATCGTCTGAAAAGCTTGGATCTCCGTTAGCGTCCCTCCACAGGAAGTATCAGAAAGTTGGGCTCTTCTCGTTTCGTAGTGGGTAATCGATAAAAAGTAATTAAGCACAGGCATTTAGGAGCCTGAGTCTATAGTTTTCAAAGCTC
>RFNO01000057.1 GCA_009927165.1 Pseudomonadota bacterium | reverse complement strand
GAAATCGCTGGGTAATTAAGGGGAGACAAAGTCGCTGAGGAATAACAGAAGCTAAGGGACAATCTTGCGGTTGTCGATAAGTTGAGCTGGAGGTAGTGGGATGGGAGCCCCGAATCTGTCAACTCAGCCAAGCTTAACGCGATTCTTTGAAGTCCGCATTCAATCGGTAATGCCAGATATTCCTATCCAGTTTGACCTTTTCCTAATGGTCAATGGAAAACCCACCCTGTTTCGTAGGCAAGGCCAGACGATAACTGCTGAGAGAATGGAATCGTTAATGAAGCATGGCGGGCAGAGATTTATGATCTTAGAAGAACATCGCCCTCTTTATATGGCCGCTCTCAAAATGGTTCTGAATGACCCGAGCGCCACGGCAGAAACAAAAAGCAAATACATTAAGGAATCGGCATTTCTTCACGTGCATGATCTGTTCGAAAAGCCCAGTGTGGCAGATACGGTTCAGAACGCTGAGATGATGGTCAAAGAGATGGTTGATTTAGTGAGCGAAGATGTGGGAGCGGTGGCACATTTAATGAAGCTCTCCGTCCATGATTATTATACCTACAATCACTGTGTTGACGTTTCTGTTTATACGATTGCTTTAGCAAAACACGTTTTAGGAGCGGACAAAGAGACTTTGATCCAAGCTGGGCTAGCCGGCCTTCTCCACGATATTGGGAAGCGAAAAATTGATAATCAGATCATCAATAAGAAATCGGCTCTCAGCCAAGAGGAGTGGGAAGAAGTTAAAAGACACCCCACTTACGGCAAGGAACTTCTTTTGAATGTAGACAATGTGCCGGAAGAGGCAAAAAGAGCAGTGTATGAGCACCATGAAAACTATGACGGCACGGGATATCCAGAAAAGAAAAAAGGAGATGAGGTTTGTAAGCTGTCTCATTTGGTGGCCATAGCAGACGTCTTTGATGCGCTAACCACAGAGCGGTCTTATCACAAAGCGATGTCAGCCAAGGAAGCTCTGGATACCATGTTTGGTATGCAACCAGGAAAGTTTGATCCCGATATTTTTGCCGCTTTCAATAAGAACTTTGAAAAGAAAGCCAAAGTACGGTTGGAGCCTGAGTTTGATCCTTGCCAAGAGTCTTCTCTGAACAAAATAAAGAAAAACTAGTGCTCCGATATTTGTAATTCGGGGTCGGATTTTCATATCTCCCAAATGGGTGTCCAGGGGGGCGCCACGCTCCATTCCAGGAAAAACCAGTCTCTTTACGAAAGCCGAGCGTCTGCTAAAACACTGAAATGCCAGCCATTTATTCTTAGCCTGGAAAGTGTTCTGCGATTTTGATATGCAGAACGGTCTGAACACTATCATTTGAGACCACCTAATTTGTTTGGCCCCTTGATTGCAACCGTGACACGTTTCAGATTTGTTTCGCCAATGGCAGCGATTTTTTTAAGGGGGTCTCCGATGCTAAAAACAGTTCGTAACGTTTTCTTTCTGTTGCTTTGTCTGTCATTCACAGTTTCTTGTCAGAGCCGATCTAAAAACCAGCACATCCCAGACGGTTATCAGTCACCGAAAGAGCCCGTTGCCCCGCCGGGAACAGCTCAGGTACCGGGTTCAGGACCCCTGGGATTGAAGGCGGAGTTTCATCCTTTAGAAGAGCCACATCACTACGAAGTCCAGTTGAATTGGTTTGTGGAAAAAAGAGAGCCTTCCATTTTTTTTATTATTAAGAGATCGGATTGGAATGACGGAAGAGTTGTCCAGGGGGATCAAGGATTTTTTCAAGACAGAGAAGTAACAGAAGGGCAAACCTACTCGTATCAAGTCCAAATGCTAAACGCTTCCGCTGGCCCCAGTACTGATTTTGCTCAAATTCAAATTCCAAAAGATCGGGTTTTTGAGAGTGGTGAAACAGTCATTAAAGGGGAAATCAAAGAGTTTTATCGAATCGTTCTAAAAAAAGGGGCTAAGTTGTTTTGGCAAGGTGAAAAGCTAGAGATTGATACCGGAGAAATTGTTTCAGAAGATGCAGTTATGGAATCCTTTTCTCCGAACCTTAAAATTGCCAGCCCCGGCGTTCCGGGAAGGGACGGGGGTAAACTGATCCTAAAAGCAAATAAGATTCACGGAAATCTCTATATACGTGCAGATGGGCAAAAGGGCGGACAAGGATTGAGTGGAGAAAATGGGCAATCTGGGGCCAAAGGGCGTAGGGGAGCCGAAACCTTTCTTTATTGGGGCAATCCTCTTAACTTTCCTTACACTGCTATTAATTATCGAGGCCACTGGTTCTATTGTGATCCCCCTCGACCCCCCGGCAGTCAGGGAGAAGCAGGAAGTGACGGTTCACCCGGCGGAACCGGATTGGCCGGTGGAAACTCTGCTCGCATTTTCATTGAAATCAAAAACGCCGAGACTGGAACCGTGTTTTTGACCAGGCAGCCTGGTGAAGGTGGACTTGGCGGGGAAGGTGGGCCCGGAGGCTCTGGTGGTGAGGGGGGTGAACCGGGAGTCATCGACTGGCAAACACACACTCCTAATCTTCCCAGTCCCGGTGAGGCTCCGTTTGAAGAGTTTCAGCAATGTCGAGGAATAAAAGGCCCAACAGGTCTTACCGGCAAACAGGGAACTTCTGGTCAACGGGGTTCCTCAGGATTTGAAGCACCGTTTTGCTTTAAGTTAGGTGAAGCACAACAGGGTCTTTGCCATTAGATGTTCCTTTGTGGATTGACGGGAAACCCGGTGCATGCCAGGGTTTCTCATCATGGCCTTGGAATCCGTACCCGTACTTGATCTGTCCCGACAGTACAAAAACTTATTGCCCGAAGTCAATCGAGCGATGACTCGGGTTGTGGAGTCTGGCGCGTTTATTCTTGGTCCCGACGTCAATTTGTTTGAAAGAGAAGTCGCGCAATGGATGGGCTCCAAATTTTGTTTGGGAGTAAGTAACGGAACAGATGCTTTATTTATCGCTTTACGTGCTCTTGGAATAAAACCAAATGATCAAGTTCTCTCGTCGCCATTTACTTTTTTTGCGACAGTGAGTGCAACTGTGAACAGCGGGGCTGAACCTGTTTTTGCTGACATTGATCCGCTTACCTTTAATCTCGATCCTAACCAAGTTGAAGCGGTCTTAAAAAAGGACAAACTTAAAAAAATTAAAGCAATTATTCCAGTTCATCTTTATGGACAGGCCTGTGACATGGAAGCTCTCGTCACATTAGCCAATAAATATCAGGTTGCTCTGGTAGAAGATGCTTGCCAGTCTATCGGCGCGGAAATTCAAAAGAAGAAAACCGGCAACTGGGGACATGTGGGCTGCTTTAGTCTTTATCCCACCAAAAATCTAGGAGCAGTAGGCGATGCGGGAATCGTCACTACTCAAGATGCAGACTTGTATGAAAAGGCGCTTTCGATCCGCAATCACGGATCCAAAATCCGATATGTACACGATTTGATTGGAAGTAACTTTAGAATTGATACTGTTCAGGCGGCAGCGCTCCGAGTGTTTTTACCACACCTAGACGAATGGATTCGAGCTCGACAAAACGCTGCTAGTTATTATGATGAAAAACTGGCTCGATTAGACTGGATTCGAATACCCGCAAGAGCTCGATTTAGTACACACACGTTTCATCAATATACCATTCGAGTTTTATCGAACCGGAGAGAGGAATTACAAAAATACTTGAGCGATAAAAAAATTGGTCACGCTGTTTATTATCCCATTCCCTGTCATCTGCAAAAAGCGCTTCAATCGCTCCAGTATAAGCCAGGAGATTTTCCAGTTGCCGAGAAAGCTGCGCAAGAAGTGCTGTCTCTTCCTTTGTTTCCCGGGATTACCACTCCAGAACAAGACTACGTGGTAGGCGCAATTGCCGAATTTTTTAATTAGTGACTTTGAACTGTTCCATTACTCGATAAGCTTGCAACATTACGACAAGCGATGAGAGGGCAGGGACAATAAAACCGTGGTAACCCAGTAGTGGAAAAGCAACAGCGGCAATCCCGGATCCCATCATAAAACTCATCAATGTAATGAAGCGAACCCAATTAAGCCTTTTCTGGAGCCTTTTTTCTTCTGGTTCAACTGGCAAACACGGGATTCTTACCAAATTCATTCCGAGATCAGTGGAAACTCCCGTCATGTGAGTGGTTCTGATTTGTCCGTTGGTTAGACACGAAAACGTGGCATTTTGAAGGCCACAAACAAAACAGAGCGCAAAAAGAAGCTCAAAGTCTCTCTGCAAAACTAAGGGTTCTCCAAAGTCTCCAAAAAAACCACATTCACCAAGTGCAAAAATGAGCACTAGCAGGATCGACTGAGTCAGAAGACTGGCTCCAATTTTTATCCCCTCTCCGCGAAAATAGGGCCTATCGATCAAATAGGCAGAAAATGAAGCGCCAGCAATGAAAGAGACTGGTGCCAGCATCATTTCCAGTGCTATCCAAAAATTTCCTTCGCTGAATTTTAGTCCTACTTGGGTACCGTAACCGGTCACATGAGACACGAAGCGTCCGCAGGCAAGAAACCCTCCTGCGTTGATGAAACCGGCCTGAAAAGCTAGAAGGATCCAAAGCAGTATATTTTCATTTTTCGTAATCTCTTTAAAGGCCTGTGCTCTTGTCATAGGGGGATACTTCTCGGAGCATTAAAGCACGCTGATGAGCCGAGTGACAATCCTAAAGGGGCAGTGTAATCAAAAAGTCCATGAAGTCTGTAAAAAAAACCTGCGCAAGCCTTCTTTGTGGAACGCTTTGGCACATCAAAGACTCCGATTTCGATAGCCCACAATTTGAAGAAATCCTGCGGGGGGCTATCGCCGTGGGTGAAGACGGTAGAATTTTAGCTATGGGAAAAGCGAGTGATCTGAAAAAAAAGTTTTTCTGCCAAAAAAGAATATCAGTTTGATCAGAGCGTTTTGCTACCGGGATTTGTTGATACTCATATTCATTTTCCTCAAATGTTTCGTGTGGGCTGTTATGGAGAGTCCCTATTGGGTTGGCTAGAAAAATATATTTTCCCTGAAGAAGAGAGAATGAGTCAGGGAAATCTTGCTGCCAAATACTCTCCCCTGTTCTTTCGGGAACTGTTTAAAGGCGGCACGACAACGAGCATGATTGTTAGCAACTCCGACCTCAAAACGACGCATTTTCTTTTTGAGGCTGCAAAAGCCACTGGGGCGAGAGCCATTATTGGAAAAGCGAGTATGGATCGGATGGGGCCTAAGAGCATTTTGCGGGGTACTGCTCAAGACCAAGAAGAAACTTATCAGCTCATTGAAAAATGGCACGGGGAAGCTGAGCGACTTTATTATGCGATCACCCCTCGATTCTCACCTGCTTGTAGTCTCAAAACATTAAAAATGCTGGGGCAACTTTCTCAGGAATATCCTACTTTGAGGGTCCAAACTCATTTTGCGGAAACCTTAGAAGAATTAAAACTCGTCAGAGAAAGTTTTCCCAACTTTAAGGATTATCTGGCTACTTACGAAGAACATGGGCTCATTCACAGCAGAACCGTACTGGCGCACGCAATATTTGCTACTTCCCACGAATTAAAACGAATCAAAACAAGGGGCGCTCACATCTCTCATTGCCCGACTTCTAACATGTTTTTAGGAAGTGGACTTTATCCTCTGGAAAAGTTCTCTCAACAAAAAACTGTTACGAGCATTGGAACCGATGTAGGTGCCGGCACAAGTTTCTCTATTTGGTCAAGCCTTGCAGCTGCCTATCAGGTTCAGAGATTGCGTGGCGGAGATATTACCCCGGGGCAACTTTTTCACATGGCTACTCTGAGTGGAGCTCAAGCTTTGGGCTTAGAAGATCACATTGGTAACTTTAATGCAGGTAAATTTGCCGACGTACAAGTACTTGATTGGAGTAAAAGCCCGATTCTCAGAAAAAATATCGAGCATTCTCAAAATCCTCTCGAACGCTTTTTTGCAACGCTCTTTCAATTCGAGAGAGGTTTGATTTCAGACGTTTTTATTCAGGGGAAAAAAGTGACTGATTAGAAAGTGGTGGAGGCGATCGGCATCGAACCGACAACCCCCAGCTTGCAAAGCTGGTGCTCTCCCAATTGAGCTACGCCCCCACACTGAGAAAGAAGACGGAATACCACAGCCTGAGCCTTCTCGTCTATCATTCCGAAACAACTTTAAAAGGTTCTGTTGATAAAAACCCGTAAGAAACACGAAAACTTACATTCGGTTTTTGTTTTTATTGTTCAGTTTATCGAGAGGTGTCTAAGCCGCGACAAAAAAAACCGAAATAATAACAGTGTCTTACCGTCTTTCCGGATTGCCCCCCTCATTTCATTTACACTTGATTAACTTTAAGCACAGTGGCTTATTTTTGATCACTGGAGCGAATTTTTTTAAAAAAGTCCATTCCTTAACGACGGTCCAGCAGGGTGTATTCCAGTTGGTTTAATCCGTGCATCAACGTTAGTTATCCAAGGAGCTTTGAGTGAACGGAACGTGGACATCCTTAAGCTTTACGCTGCTTCTTTTGGTGTCTGCGTGCTCCGTAAAAATTGAAACTAATCTGGGAACGGATGCAGCTAAGGGTCGAGGCATTGCGGTACTGGGTGGCGCGCTTTACAGTAATCGCTGCCAAACCTGCCATCGTGCAGGGGGCTTGATGCCTCCAATCGCAAGAAACACCTCACTGGCTGCGATTCAAGCCGCCATCAATAATCCCAGCGGCTCAATGAGAAGTCTTCAATCTTTAAGCACTCAAGAGCTGACAGCAATTACAAATTATCTTTCGGATGCCTCTGACAAAAGTGCACCGAGTGTTCCTCAAAACTTAGCGGCCTCGGCGCCCAGCTTTTCTTCAGTGAACCTTACTTGGACTCCTTCCACTGATGCTGGAGATAGTGGTCTAAAGGGTTACAAGCTCTATCGCAACGGCATCTTAATAAACGTCAATTTATCTGCTGGGGCTATTTCGCATGTCGATACCGGGCTCCAGGAAAAAACGACTTACAAATATCAGCTGCTCGCTGAAGACAAAGCAGGAAACCTCTCATCCCTGAGCGCCGAGGTTTTGGTAACCACTCCGGCACAGCCGCCTGCTCCGGACACTCAAAAGCCGTCAGTGCCAGTGGTGTCGGTTATTGCGGCCTCTTATGGTTCTGCGGTCTTGAATTGGACACCATCCACTGATGCTGGTGGAAGTGGCCTTAAAGAA
>RFNO01000045.1 GCA_009927165.1 Pseudomonadota bacterium | reverse complement strand
CGATCAGTTTCGGTTAAGCAACAATTTTTCCTAGGGCAATGGCGGGTTTCACCATCCCATCGCTACCGATGGTTACTAAGGATTGTCTGGCGGGAATGAACTTATGCGAACTCCCCGCTAGCCCTAATATCGTAGCAATCGTGTTATGTGCATGTTCAATTTTGATTTCTCCGCCTATTTCAGGCTGATTGCCCGCCTCGCCCCAAGTGCCGGGATAGCGTGCTCCAGCTCTGGCAATCACTCCCTCGCTAGCGATATTTCCTAAAATGATGGGACCATCGATACAGCCAGAAAAAAGATTAAAGTGCATCGTTGATCCGTGATCAGACCCATAACCGGCGGCCAGGGGACTACGGATCATTTCGCTGGAAGTATTAACGAGAGTATTTTTCCACATCCCCTTTTCTTTGAGTCGATCGATGAGTTCTAACATGCAAGCCGCATGGGCAACGGCCCAATGGGAGTTAATAAGCGTCCCCGAAATCGCCCCCAAGAAGTGTTGATCAAAAGCAATGGTTGCTGGGTTTCCCCCCCAGGTAACCCTAGTATCCAGTCCTCCAATGGTAATGGAATCACTCAAATCTTGGAGGAGAACAAACTCTGCCAAAGCAAACCCTGACGCCAAACCTGGAACCGTAGCCCCTCCAAGAATCTCTCTTAAGTCGGTACCCGCCGGAATCTCGGTTTTAGTATTTTTCGCTAAGTCGTAAAGGCTGTGTTTGGGATCTAGTGAGTCATATGAAATTAAGGGGTCGGTTTGTTTGCCGGAGTAGGGTATGGCAACGTCATTTATACCAGCCAATTTAATAACATTAATATCGAAGGCACGGTTAACCAAATCCGTGTATTTGGCCAAAAGGGCGCTCCAAACTTGATTGAGATCACCAAAATTCTTCACCACGAGAGAACGTGCCTGCTTCATCGCTTCTTCAGCTAATTTAGCTTGGCTATTTCTTCCTTGGCTTTCTCTGGCCAGTGCTGCTCTTGCTGCATCCATCACATTCTGAATCTGATTTTCTTTAGATCGCATATTAGTGGGGGGAACCACCGGCTGAAAGGGATCCATTAGGCCCTTAATAAAATTGCCGGTTCCTACCGCAACCGAAGATTTCTGATTGGAAGAGCTAAAATCAAAAGCAGGAGCACGAGCCGCAACAGCGGGGATAGACTTTCCGGATTGGTCTGCTGCAAATGCCGGAAGACTTTGTTGAGAGCCCGCAGAGCGATAATGCAGAGCTAAATTAAGATCGTGAGTTTGGTTTGCCGTGTAGATACCTCGAAGCGTTAAAAAGTGTTCAAGCAGCTCAGCCATAGGTCGAGTACCCCCTCCGGCTTTTGGTGCCTGAAATTGCCAAAGCCAGGGAGCTACCACTTTTTTAGAGGGATTTGACGGAAGACTCACCGACATAGTTTTGTAAACGGCAGTCAAAGTACTTCCCTGTTTTTCAAAACAATTTACGACCATTGGATTGGGCACCAACATGTCACTCTCAGCAGTTTTTAAAAAAAGAGTGTAGTGCCACGTAGGGGGCGCACCAAAGCAAACTACATCCAACCATTTTTTGGTTTGGGCTGTTGTTTGAGCGGAAACTGCGCGATTGATAAAGCCCTGGGTAATCGTGTCTAAAAATAAAGCCGTGGGAAATGCTCGGAGAGATTGTTGCGCCACAAACAGGGCTGATGTTTTAAGAAAGGTTCGTCGATTCATAGGTAAACGCTCCTTAAGGACCCGAGACCCCGAAGTCACTTTTTTGATACTCGGGCAACTTTAAAATAGATTCTATCAGTACCGGTATACTTTTTTTGCTTTGAAGAGTTTTTGCCAAATCATGGATGTTTTTCACATGCGGATATTGAGCTTGATTTACCAATCGATTGTTGGGTCCACTGGTTCCGATAAGGCCGGGAACTATTTTTATCTTCACGCCAGTAAAATGCGCGTAGTAACGGCTTGCCGTGCAAAGATAAAAATCAAACTGATCCCTTAAAGCAAGTCCCAGCGAAGTCAGGCTATCGATAGGCTGATCGACAAGACGATTGGAAGAATCTCGATAAAAAAGTCGGCCTGTAGTTGGAGTTACATGATGTCTGTTATTGGGTTCAGCTGGCCATCCAGATACGACGGGATCTGTGGTATTAAATTTTCGCAAAAAGTAGGCGGTTTCAAAACCAGGTTGCACATGGGTAGGAAGCGTTTTTGCTTGATATCCAATATAAGACATGTTTCTCAAGACGCTTGCGAGTTGATCCATGGAAGCATGGCACTGATTGCAGCTTTTGCTTTGTCTAAAGGCAAGCGAGGAAGCAGGAGTCACAAATTGAACCACGTCTCTTTCCTCAACCACAGGAAATTCACGGCAAAGAAAATCATTCATGATTGCTTTTGAAAAACCTCGGTGCATTCGAAGTCCACCATTTGACACAATCGCTTCATTTCTCGCTTGTACCGCATACAGATAGGGATTAGACCCAATGATTCCCCCTCCAAAGTGAGTAGCCAAGTCGAGTGAGGCTGGTGGATTGGTGTTGGATTCACCCAAGGGCAAAGTGTCTATTTCTTGGATTCCCCACAATTCACCTCGAGGCGTATAGACCTCTTTGTCACCAAACGCGACTTTTTCTCGAGCAACACCGAATGCGGAGCCCGTAGGCGGGCTTTGAATACTCCGAATTGCTCGTAAGTGTTTGGTAGCAGTCACAACAGAAGTAAAGTCTGAATGGGCCTGAAAAAGCGCACGTGTGAAATAGTAAGCTGCGGTTTCAATATCATACATGTCCCGAGTTAGTGGCCGTCCGTTTTCGTTATAGTCCTCGAGCAGAAAGAATGAAGTGTGTAACTTGTGCATTCTTCTTAAAACTAATTTTGCCTCATATTTTGTGGGATCAGTTGGGTTGGGAATCTGTCCATCTAGGCCAAACTCGGCCGACTTGAGCAAATCCATGCAGGCAATGATAGGATCCAGTGTGCCTAATTTGATGTTAGATATACGCCTATCATTTGCCGGGAGACGTCTGTCCGTTAATTGAGAGTAACATCTAAAGAAAATTTCCGACTTTGTGAGACCCGCAGAAAGTGACATCCCTGGTAGAGTCACCGAAAAAACAATCCCGTAAATGACTGCTCTTTTTTTCATCTAAAAAGCTCCTCCGGCAGCTGATTCACAAACAGGCAGAATAACCAGTTTCCATGAATCTTCTTTAGAGAGTTGTTTGCTAGCAGCTTCTGCATGCACATTTTTCAGGGCGGTTTTCACATCGCTGCTGGCTATTTTTTCAGGAAAAAATAAATTATATACTTTCTGAACACTGTCGTCATTTGCATCTGAGTTAATCGTTAGCCCAGCTCTGGTGAGGGCATTTTGAACAGCAGTTGGCTTTTCCAAAATCTGAGCACAGCCATTGATGATGAGGCCCATACGAATGACATTCCAATTTGAGGCATAGCGATTATTGGGCTGCTTAACACAATCGTCATCGTTGCGACTACAGCTGCCACCTAGTCCAATGCTTTGGCCAATAAATTGGTTGGCTAAAATAGTTGATATTCCTGCATTTGATTCGATCGCGGCTCGATCAGTTGGGGTTCCGACTTGGCCAAACGCCTGATTGAGTTCGGTACCTAAATGTATTCCAGTGGGCAAAGGTGATTTGAAAGAAAAGAATTCCGCAGAGGTCAAAGTAGAAGTCTCTATGAAAGTAGTAACCGAAGCTGTTGTGGTTTGCGATGACTCATTACCGGCACCGTCTTGTGCGCTGACGGTGTATCGATAAGTAGTATCCCCAGAGAGGCCGGTATCGGTGAATTGAAGCGAAGTGGCGGGAACCTCTTGTACGCGTGTTCCGTTGCGATAAATATTGTACTGCTTCAGATTGCTTCCTCCCTGATCGACAGAAACCGACCAAGTAATTCTGACGGAATCATAAGTGATAGCAGCGAGAGTTACATTTTCAGGGACCGTT
>RFNO01000041.1 GCA_009927165.1 Pseudomonadota bacterium | reverse complement strand
CGCTTATTCTGGCAAATTGAATTGGGGTTGTAAATATCAAGTTCTTAGCGAGCGGAGGACTTGCTTGGAAATAGCCTTAAGGGTGTCGAACACGCCCTCACCCGTAATTGCTTTAGCCTCAATTTCTTCCGCTCCGAAAGAGTTGAGTTGGTCGTGGAGCACTTTCAGGGGAATAGGATTTTCTGTATCCCGTTTGTTAAATTGAAATACAAACGGAATGTGATGCAAATCGTACCCTTGCTCTTTTAAGTTGCTATCCAGACTTTTTAAACTGGTTAAGTTGTCTTCCATTTTTTCTACTTGGGAATCAGCAACAAATACAATCCCGTCGACTCCCTTTAGAACCAGTCTCCTACTGGCATCATAAAAGTGTTGCCCGGGAACAGTGTAAAGATGAAAGCGTGTTTTAAAGCCCCGAATCTCTCCAATATTGAGAGGAAGAAAATCGAAAAAAAGAGTTCGTTCGGTATCCCCTGTAAGAGAGATCATTTTTCCTTTTTGGCTCTCTTGGGTACTGTGGTAGATGTATTGGAGATTAGTGGTTTTTCCGCCCAGACCCGGGCCATAATAAACGATTTTGCAATTAATCTCTTTAGCAGCGTAATTAATAAACGACATGGTGTTTGCTTATAACGATACTCTATTCTGGAGCGCTTTGCCCAGTGTTGCTCCATCCAAGTACTCAATTTCTGCACCTACCGGAATTCCGTGGGCAATCCGACTTACCTTAGTGTCATTGAATTTAATAAGTCTGGCAATATACAAAGCCGTTGTATCCCCTTCCACTGTAGGATTGGTTGCCAAAATAACCTCTTTGACTTTGCCTTCTTTAATCCGCTCTTGAAGCTGTTTTATCTTAAGCTTCCCTTCGTCAATGCCATCCAGCGGAGAAATTGCTCCATGCAGCACATGGTATTTTCCGTTGAACTGCCTCGCTTTTTCAAATGCCACGACATCTGAAGGTTCTTCTACTACGCAGATAATTTCGTCCGTTCGTTGAGGGTTGGAGCAAATATGACAAATGGACTCCTCACTAAAGGTACAACACTGGCTGCAGCTGTGGAGACGTTGCCTAGCTTCTGTTAAAGCTTCAGCGATGTCCAAAGCAAACGTGTCGGGCTGTCGAAGAATAAAATAGCTGAGCCGAGTAGCAGTTTTTTCTCCTATGCCAGGCAGTTTCTTTAACTCGTAAATGAGTCTCTCTAAAGGATTGTGGGGTCGTTCTGCTTTCACACTCTGTCTCTTTCCTTATGAATTTAACTTTACTTGAACATCCACGACTTCAGCTCCTAATACTTTTTTCATTCCAATCACTGCGGAATTTTCCAAAGCACTTTTTTTCAAGTCTTGAATTTTCACATCTTGTTGCTGTGCCAAGCTCTGTTCTGCAAGATGAATAGCATTCGACAGAACAAAGGTAGTTTCCTTACCAAAAAAAGCTTTCAGGGCATCCCCAATATCTTTAAAGTTCTTTGGCTCGGTGGATTGTTTCTCGTAAAAACTTCCTTCTGGAAACGCAAGCACGTAATGGCTTTCCCCTTCTAATTTAAAATTAGCATGGGTTAACAGGGCACCAAGAAGCGGACGTTTCTTCATTACAAAGTCTACAAATCCTTTCCAGCTACGTTCATATTGAGCCGTTGGTCCTTCCTCAGTTGGAGTTGGAGCAGACACAGGAACGGTTCTCGGAGCTTGAGAATTCAATTCTGATTTTCCTCTGAGGACTTCTTCAATTTGATAAAGATCTTCCAACTTACAAATTCTTACCACAGCCATTTCTAAGTTGAATTGGGGCAAACTGCTCCAAGCCAACTGCTGAATAGTTTTGCCCAAGATCTGAGCCATGCGCTCAACCTGTAAGGAGTGCGTATGTTGGGCTGCTTCTTTAAGACGATTAAAGTGTCCAGAAGAAATATCAAGCTCTTCAGAGGTAATGGCTTGTTTTGCTTCGCAAGCAACAACTGTTAAATAAAGAAGTCGAAGCTGCTCTAATACTCTCTCAGAAAACCCTTTCAAATCGGCTCCCGAACGATAAATCTCACCGACATTTTGAAGGGCTGCCCTCATGTCCTGCTTTGCTAACTGACTTACCAAAAGCCAAGCTGCATTGGTGTCAGTAACCCCCAATGCTTCTACAACCTGCTTTTCATTAAGAGAAATGCTCTGGTTTTTTTCACCGCTATAAAAAGAGAGCACTTGATCCAAAAGCGAAAGAGCGTCTCGCAAACTACCATCACTATAACTAGCAATTAATCGTAACCCCTCTTCGTCGAGAGCAACTTTTTCCACTTCTAATATTTTTTGGAGGCGTTCCACCACTTGAAGCTGTGTCAAACGACGAAATTCAAATCTCTGACAACGCCCCAGAATCGTTAGGGGAATTTTTTGAACCTCTGTAGTTGCAAAAATAAATACCACATGAGGAGGTGGCTCTTCCAAAGTCTTCAGTAATGCATTGAATGCGCTGATACTCAGCATGTGCACTTCATCAATAATATAAATTTTGTGCTTACCAGATGAAGCACCATAGGCAACATTGTCTCGAATGCCGCGAACGGCTTCTACGCCGTTATTTGAAGCTCCATCAATCTCGACCACATCAACAGAGCGACTTTCAGAAATAGCTAAGCACTCTGGACATTCGTTGCAAGGAACAGCGTTAATGGCATTGGGACAACGAAGGGCTTTTGCAAAAATTCGCGCAACTGAAGTTTTTCCTATCCCGCGAGAGCCGCTAAACAAATAAGCATGAGAAACGCGATTAAACTGAATTGCATTTTTAAGAGTTTGAACAACATGCCCTTGACCCACCAAATCTTCAAAACGACTGGGTCGCCATTTTCGTGCAATTGCTAAATACGCCATAGGAACTTCTTAAAAAGGAGGCTCGGGGAACCTGCGTCGCAGAAACCGACTTGCTACCGCTGCTTCCTTCCGGACCTGACGGGGTTCACAAGGATTTATCGCGCAGGGCCGAGCCACAATATGCCTGTGATTCTTTTTTAGTGGAGAATGCCAGGTCCAGCAACGTAAATTCCCCACACCCCCATAATAACTCGTTGCGTTAAGTTGTTTTCTGGGTTGATTTTGGACTTGGGTCTTACCGGGTAATTCACTATGATGCCCAGACAATAGGAGACCCTATGCGTTATTGTTTAGTTGTTTTAGCTCTCATCTCTTCGCTCTCTTGGGCTAGCTCCACTTCCATCGAGTTAAAAAATTTTTCCATTGGATCAGTGCGGGTCACCCCAGCCAACTGGGGCACCAGTGTATTTCCCGATCTCGCTTGGACACCCCTCGCAGACTTTGGTTCATTTGCAGTTCGACTGGGGTTAGGTGCCAGCAGTCCTAAAAGCTCGGCAGGAAATCACTTTCTTACTACTTATTATCAAGCTGCGTTCATGATCCCAGTAGTCAGCATTTTTGGGGTTGAAATTTCAGGGGGCTGGAGAAGTTTTCACGTAGATGACATCGGGACTCATCCTGAGTGGGGAGGTGGATTTCTCGTTCGTCCCGGAGAAGTATTGGACCGCGTTTACATCTGCATGAGCCAGTATTTAATTCCCAACAATCCCACCAGTATTTTTCGCGTAGGATTGGCTATCAGTTTCTGAAATGCCGGCTTCTCTAAAAACATTAAAAACCGACTGGTTGAAGTGGTGGCGACATTTGTCGGTGACCAAAAAGGTTTTCCCAGTGCTCGCTTATGGCGTTTACGTTTTTTTACTTTATCAAGTCGGAGGTCTTCGAGACGATCTCATTACCGTAAGTACTTTGGCACTCCTGCTTTATTATGGCGGACCTAAAACCCAACCTGTTTTTCAGTTTTTGCTTCCACTTTTTCTGACTCATATTATTTACGACACTCAAAGATACTGGGCTGACTTACTCCGAATGACTGTTCACGTAGAGGAGCCCTATCAGTTTGATAGGTATTTCTTTGGAATCGAAACAACAGCAGGACGCCTTACCCCTAATGAATGGTGGCAGTTGCACACCCATCCCTTTTTGGATTTTGTCTGCGGAATTGCTTATATTATTTTTATTCCAGTTTATGTGATCTGTGCGGCTCTGTGGCGATTTTGGTACAGCAGAGCGGGAACTGCTTTACGACATCCTCGGAGCATTTTACTGCGTTCACCTCAAGTCATGTGGGCCTTTTTCTGGGTCAACATGATTGGGTACTCCACGTATTATTGGTATCCTGCTTCCCCTCCATGGTATGTCGCTCTTTATGGATTGGGACCTGCACGACTTGATGTTCCTGCTAATCTGGCCGGTTGTGCCCGTTTCGATGCACTTTTGGGTATGCCTATTTTTGCCAACTGGTATGGGCGTTCTGCTGACGTTCATGGGGCAATCCCATCTCTTCACATCGCTTATCCTCTGATGGCAGTCTATTATGCTTTTCGATTTGGAAGCCTAAAAGTTTTTACCACTTTTTTCTATCTGCTGATGTGCTTTTCGGCTGTTTATCTTAATCATCATTACCTTCTGGACATCCTTTGGGGCTCGGCCTACGCCATTTCAACCGCTTTTGCGATGGACATGTTTTGGAATTGGAATCTCAAAAGGCAAGGGGTCGTAGTACCTGGCACCGCAGAGGATCTTGTTGCCGTTACTTCGACTATAAAAACGGATGATTCATGCCTTTAGAGTTTCCTGTTTCACTCAATGAAATTTTAGAACTGGTTTGGAAAAAGCTAGAAAAAGCTGCGACTAACCGCCACGAAGGTTGGCACCTAGCTTCGGTAGGAACTATCAGAGACCATTGCCCCGAACTGCGCACGATGGTTTTGCGTGGCGCTGATAGAAACAAAAACGCCATTTGGTTTCACACTGATCTACGCAGTCCGAAATTGACCGACATTTCTACAAATCCTAGCGCTGCTATTCTGCTCTATGATCCGAAATCCAAATGGCAACTGCGGCTCAAAGGATCTTTTCATTTCGATTCCGATTCTAATCTCACTGAAGCAGCATGGAAGAAAACCTCTCCTTCAGCTAAGCGATGTTATCAAGGCCCTTCAGCACCGAGTTCCGTAGCTAGTGGTCCTTCGAGTAATATTCCCGACGATAAAGTATCACCTGATGCGGGAAGGAACCATTTTACCCGCCTCATCTTTTTAATTCATCAGTTGGAGTGGTTAGCACTCGACTCCGACGGTCATCGACGTGCTTCATGGCGGCTTGTAGAAGGAAGCCAAGAAGGAACTTGGTTGAATCCTTAGGAACTCAGGTTTTTTCCCAAAGTTTCTCTTTTTCAACCCAATCAAAAACTTCCGTCATGATAGCAATTGAGTTATCTACGGTTGCTTCATCGATTGTCATTGAAGGCTGAATGCGAAAACTGGGTGCATAAGACATGGTTAAGAGTCCACGTTTGAGGTGCTCACTAAAAATCTGATTGCAAACTTTTTTGGATAAAGGCTCTTTAGTAATTTTATCTTTCACCATCTCAACGGCCATGAAAAGCCCCGCTCCACGAACTTGCCCCACAAATGAATACTTTTCTTCAAAACTCTTAATTTTTCTTAGAAAATATTCGCCTACTTTCCGAGAGTTTTCGACTAAGCCTTCCTCTTCGATAATTTTTAGAGCTGCATTACCTGCCGCAGATGCCAGCGGATTTCCTCCATAACTGGAAGAAGATCCAGAAGGATTCGACCAAGGTTTGGTGTTGACGATTTCATCGCGCGACATGACTGCAGCGACAGGATAACCGCCACCAAATTGCTTACCTAAGGTCACAATATCAGGTTGCACATTGGAGTGATGAGACCCCCAGTATTTTCCGGTGCGTCCAAAACCAGTAATCATTTCATCAACAATCAAAAGGGCATCAAATTCTTTAGCAACTTCTTTGAGCGCTGGAAGGTAATCGTTGGGGGGGATTACATTGCCATTGGTCCCTTGCATGGGCTCAACAATTATTGCTGCCAAAGCTCCCGAGGAAGCAACCTTAAGGTGCTGGCGCGCAAAATCTACACACGCCAAACCGCAACTGGGATACTGCATTTTAAAGGGGCACCGATAACAATTCGCGTAGGGAACTTGATGCGCACCGGGAACCATCGGGCCTAATTTGTTTTTGAAATCAGATCCCATCAACGATAGCACACCCATGGTCTTGCCGTGGAAACCACCCCAAAAACTTAAAAATTCATATTTTCCGGTATAGCATTTCGCCAAACGAAGGGCCGACTCAACTGCTTCAGCCCCACCCGAATAAAGTTGGGCTTTATCTACCCCGGGAGCTGGCGGGTTTTTTCCAAGCCTTTCAAAAAACTCAACTCGGGCTTCAGACGTAAAGCTACCGACAGACATCTTTTCAACTTGCTCTTTTATCGCATTTACAAAAGTGGGGTGGCTGTGCCCCAGTCCATTAACCCCAATGCCCCCAATGATGTCGATAAAACTATTTCCATCTATATCAGTCACTAGATTTCCATGCGCTCTATCTGCAACGATTCCCGCCATTAAAGCAAAGCCCTGCAAACCCGGAGCGAGATTCCTATCTTCGCGAGCTCTAAGAGCCCTACTTTTGGGTCCTGGAATTTCGGTTCTGATTTCGGCTTTTTGATTTTTGGGTTGAGAAATTTCTTTCATGTCTCGTTCTTATCGACGTGGAGTCTGTGGTGAATACTCTTCATCACCAGAATCTTCAGATTTGTTCTGAACAAAACTAAGAGATTCTTGGGCAATGAGATTTTCCTCAGCTGCATGTTCTTTTTCTCGCATCATTCTTCCAATTGTCCACAATCGTTCAATCGCAGAAATATTTGCAAGAACAGCTATCACAAAACAAGCAATAATCAGCGGATAGCCAGGTACTGGAAGAGCCACATTAAAAAGTGTGTCCAGCCACGGCATAGGAATAGGCGATAGAGCTGCCCCCAAAGTTAGATAAAAAGCTCGCTCAGGTCTTCTCATGATTCCAGGAGGAGGAGGAATATGAAGTGCTTCTGCTTTTGCAGTGGAATAACTGATCATGAATGATCCCACCAGAGCGAGTAGTGCCACTGTTTGGAAAGTAGGCATCTCTCGGTAGTAAAGAATGACACCTGTTAAAAAGAAAAATTCAACGTATCGATCCACAGCAGCGTCTAATACTTCACCCGCATCAGATGCCACTCCTGTTGCTCTCGCAACCATACCGTCCAACGTGTCTAAGAAAGCAGAATAAGTGGAAAAAAGAGCCCCAAATCCAAAATATCCATAAGCTAAGGCTGTACCTGCCATCCCCCCCAATACTAAAGAAGCCCAAGAGAGCTGATTGGGTGTGATCTTGAGAAAAATCAGAAACCGAGCTACTGGTTGAAGGGCCCAATAGGCCATCTCCATGAGACCTTTACCAAGAAGGACACTTCCTCCTTGTTTTTCTACCCGATCAAATTGAGCGCGGCCGCGGAAAACAAGACGAAAGGAATAGGCCACTACGACTAGGCCTAAAATTCCAATTAAAACAACTGTATTTACAACATCGTACGCTAGCATCGTTTCGCTCGAATCCAATTTGGGAACGTAACCGAGTTCCCAGTTTATGGCAAGACGCGTAATGCCCTCAGCTGCACGCCCCCAAGAAACGAACTTAAGTAATTGAACTAAAAGGAAACTTCACTTTGGAGTGGAAGCTCTTTTGATTTCTCTTTTGCAGACTCGTATGCTTGGTTAATCAGTTGAATGCAAAGATAGGCTTCTTTAGCTTCTTTTCCGACAAAATCCCCCTGATCAATGGCTTTTTTGAATCCATCAAAGAGCGAGTTGAACCACTGAACATGGCTCGCATCCATCCAGTCGGATTTGATATTTTTTTTCTCAACTGACCAAGTAACAGCACCTTGAGCAACATCGGGTCCAGAGGTTTTTTGCATCGTTGCTATTTGCATTTCGTCATCATCCACAGTGATCGCCCCTCGTTCACCCTGAACGGTATAGATGACTTTTCGAACTCCCGCTGTCCAGGTTAGACAAACATGAGCTAATCCATTGGGAAATGTCAGCACAGCCGAAAAGTTGTCTTCTGTGTCCCACTTATCAGGCTCCAGATTACTCATTTTTGCGGTGACAGCAGTGGGGTATCCACTCAGCCAATCAAAAGTGAGATAAAAAGTGTGGCTGCCATGGTCCATAGCTATTCCACCACCCGAGTATTTCATTTCGCGACGCCAATGAGTTTTCCACTCGTTTACTCCTTTGGCGTGGGTGTTTCTAAACGTGTTCAAGGTTACCGAACGAATTTTGCCAATATTGCCACTCTCGATCACTTCTCGAATGGCCTTCACAACCGGAGCATGTTTGTAGTTGTGGCAAGGATAAAGAACCCGTTGATATTTTTGGGCGGCTTGTAAAAGCTTTTTTGCATCTTCTAATCGCGTAGTTAGGGGCTTTTCGCAAAGCACGTGTAGCCCCTTTTTGAAAGCGGCCAAAGCAATTTCAGTATGAAAAACTGGAGGAGTACTAATGTCTACGAAATCAAGTTCCTCACTTTCTTGTTCTAACAAAATTTCATAATCGGTATAGATTCGTGCTCCTGGAACGCAATCACCCGCTATGACTCGTCTTTCCTCACAAATATCGGCAATAGCAACGATTTCGACATCTTGTTGTTTTTTGGCGCGTTCTAAATAAGCCGGTATGTGTCCTTTTGATGAGATAAAACCGTATCCAATCACTGCACCTTTTAGGGGACGAGAAGCCATTTTTTTACCTCTTTGACAGCAAGTTTTCGGATGATGCCCGGTCTTTCCTGAAAAAGGAATCATAAATTTTCAGGTTCCTGAGTTTTGGAACCCCCATATATTCAATAACTTGATTCTACCCTCTCGCTTAGAGATAATTTCCATGCCCTTTTGGGGAGACAAAAGCACTCTCTCTGGGGTAGAAGGGTCCCGAAGAATTTACGAAGTTTAGAAGTAACCATAACTTCAACAAAGGGGGTTTCGTGAATTCTCTGCAGCGCTTTATCCACGGCGTGCTTTTACTGGGGCTTTTATTGCCTCATGCAGTTTCCTATTCCCAAGATAATCATGAGGGGCTTGAAGGGAGAACCTTTGAGTTGTCAGAAGCAGTTACCAAGAAGGCTGTGGACTCGATTTCGGGACTCAAAGTGGGTTCCTACAACCTACGAAATCTTTTTGAAAAATCTGGAAAAATTCACGATCGAACAGCACAGATTTTCTCCATCATTACTCGAGCGACTGCACCCCTTGAGGAGCCCTTAAAAAGTTTAGAAGAATTAAAAGCTCAAGGTCGGGCTATTCTTGAAAATGACTTTGATATTTTAGCTGTAGAAGAAATTGAAAATCTGAAAGCCCTGGGTTCTTTTTCTAAAGAGTTTCTAGGGAGCCAATATAACAGCTACTTGATTGAAGGAAATGACCCGCGCGGAATTGATGTTGGCTTTTTGGTAAAAGCTTCTCTGCCATTTGAAGTGGAACAACGAACTCATAAAAATGAAACTTGGTCCGATCCCATTGCGGGCGGTAAAACCACTCGTTTATTCTCCCGGGATTTGCCCGCTTTGTTATTTCGGACCGACAAAAAAGCTGCGCCCTTTTTAATTTATTTTGGAACCCACTTTAAATCCAAAAGAGACCGACCTAAAGATCCAGAAAGCAGAATTCTAAGAAAAGCTCAGGTCGAAAGAGCCAGTGAAATTGTTAAGGCCTATGAAGCTGAGTTTGGTGCTCAAACACCTATATTCTTAGCGGGAGATTTCAATGGAGAAATTGCTCACGAAAAAGAGTTTGTTTCGCTGAGCCAAGTAGCTTCCCTCCACGATACGTTTGATGTGGTTAGTCCTCCACTCTCCCAAGAAGAAAGGGTAACTCACACTTTCTTTCCTAAGGATGGGAAAATGAAACGCAGTCAATTGGATGCGGTTTTAGTGAATGCAGCAGCTGCGAAGTTTATCCAAGATGCGAAAGTCTATCGGTACAAAGATTCAAACGGCGAAGAATTGCCTTTGCCGAGCAGTTTTCAAGATGTAATGAAAAATCCGTCTGACCATTTTCCGGTTCAAGCAGACTTGGATTTCAAAAAACTAGGTCAGTAATCTGGTGTCTTTTCGAGCTGGATTTTAATTCGTTCTAATTGATTTGAAAGATTTTCTATTTGTGCTTGCCAGTACTGCTCAGTCCCAAAGTTAGGGAATGCCATTTTGAAAGCCCCATCATCTTTTCGATTGGCGATCCAGCCATTGAAGTAAATCATTCTAAGCGCTCTTAAGGGCTCCACAAGCTTCCAAGTTCGCTCGTCAAAATCTCGAATCTCTAAATAGGCATCGATAAGAATATCTCGATTTTTCATAGCGTATTCATCATCTCCCCCAATCATCATCCAAAAATCCTGAACCGGGGGCGCATAAAGCATGTCATCAAAGTCGATGAAATAGGGTTCGTCGCCTTTCCACAGGATGTTTCCCGCGTGGCAATCGCCGTGTAACAGAGTTGTTTCCTGACCTTCAAAAAGAGGCTCAATCCGATTAACAATCTCGCCGACTAATTGGGAATAGATATTGGCTAAATTTCCAACTAAGACATTTTGATCGATGAGAATTTTGAGACTGTCTCGCCCATAAGTCTGTGGGTTAAGTTTCCCCCGTGGTGCATTTTTAATAGAATCGCCGACGGTGTGAATTCGGGCCAGAAACCTACCCAAACGCTTAAGTTGTTCGTGGTTGAGTTCCGGCTCTAGTCGACCGGGTCTTTTTGGAAAAACTGCATAAAAAATATCGTTCTTTTTAAAAAGCGTGCACCCAGAGGAGTCCTTCAGCGGAACCACGACTGGAACTTCAGCAGCTTCCACTTTCAGCAAAAAATCATGCTCAGCCTGAATGGTCTGTTGGGACCACCTTCCCGGGCGGTAAAATTTGATAATCAGGTGGGGGCCCTCTTCCATTTCGACATCGTAAACACGATTTTCCATGGCATTTAAGGCAAGGAATCTACCTGTGCAGCGCCCCCCCAGCTTTTCAACAGCCTCAAAAATGACTTCGGGAAGAAGATGGTCGAAGCTATTTAACACAAACAACTCACTTCACTACCGTCACAGGAATAGTGAGCGCAGCAGAAGTGGGAAAGAAGCAGTTCTTGTCATTGCAAGCTTGATAACGAACAGACCCTTTTATCTGGTATTTACCTGGTTTAAGTCCCTGAGCGGAAAGGCCAACCTTGAACTCAATATCCCCATCGTAAGTTTCAATAGTTTTTCCTGCGCTTACTAACTTCCAAGGTTTGCTCTTCGGATAAACGGGCTTTTGAGCTTGAATCCCTTGCAGATTATCCAACGTGATTTCCGTTGCAATCAGGTTGGGCAACGTGGCCGGATTAGCTTGTATGTGATGCCCCTTTACGACTTTCGCAGGGATTACTGCCTCTACGAATTGGCCTTCTTTAAGAACGACAGACTTGATTTTTCCAACCTTTAAAAACTCTTGAGTTTCTGTCGCGGTTTCCCCAAAAACAGGGAATAGAAAGGCGATTACCGTTAATAACCCACTCACTTTAGAAACAAACTGTGCTTGATTCATTATTTTTTTAAAGCGGCCTTCACTAAAGGCTCAAGCTCCCCCTTAAAATACATATCTCTAATAATATCGCATCCACCGATGAATTTTCCATCAATGAATACTTGGGGAATGGTGGGCCATTCTGAAAATGTTTTGATTCCATCTCTTAAAGCGGGATCGGCCAACACGTCGCGCGACGCAAAAGGGACTTCCAAAACCTCAAATACGTCGACCACTGCTTTGGAAAAACCACACTGAGGCATTTCAGGTGTGCCTTTCATATAAATCATAATTTTATTTTCCGCGATTTCTTTAGCAATTTGATCGTGAACAGATGACATTTTTTCTATTCCTTCCTTTTTTCTATTTAGACTCAGAGGGAGTCATGGTCTTTAAAGATAAAGCATGAATCTCGGCCCCAACAGCGGACCCAAAGAGTCCGTAGACCATTCGATGCCTTTGGACCAGGCTTTTTCCCTCAAAATCCTTCGATACAATCGTGAGTTCAAAATGATCTTGTGTTCCAGTTAGGTCTTTCACTTGGACTCGGCTACCTGGCATTTTTTCTTCCACAATGAGCTTGATTTTTTCTGGCGTAAACATGGCCCTTTCATAACCCAGGGAGGGACGGCTTTCAACCCCTGCTCCCTTGATGACTTTCCGATGGGCTCAGAATAAAAGGAAGCATGGTTAAGAATCCTGAGTTCCGTATCGTTTCGTTGCTGTCCAGCGCAACAGAAATAGCTTGTGAATTGGGTCTTATTGGCAATTTGGTCGGTATTTCGCACGAATGCGATTACCCAGCAGAAGTTCGAGGGCTGCCAGTGGTTTCAAGAACCAAGATTAACCCCAGAGAATCTGCACAACTCATTCATCATTCGGTACAAGATAGGGTCCGCCAAGGACTCAGTATCTACGAAGTCGACCTAGAGGCCCTCGAAAAACTAAAGCCGGACCTGATTTTAACTCAAAATCAGTGCGATGTGTGCGCAGTCTCCCTCTCCGATGTTGAAAGAGCCGTTCAACACATCACTCAAAAAAACACTGCAATTTGTTCCCTGTTTCCGTTCGCTTTAGATGACCTTTGCAAAGATTTTAGAAAGCTGGGTGAAATGACAGGTCGGCAAAAGGAAGCTGAAGACTTGGTCACACGCTTTTGGATTAAACTTAATCAAGTCAATGCAAGAGCCGGTACCCATCTTAACTACCGCCCAAAAGTACTTGCTTTAGAATGGCTAGATCCCCCCATTGTGGCTGGAAGTTGGTTACCCGAACTCATCACTCTGGCTGGCGGCGATCCGCTTATTGTCGATGGCCCTAAACCATTTCAAAAAACAACCTGGAAAGAAATACAAGGCCTTACCCCAGACTTTGTTTTGGTGTTCCCTTGCGGTTGGTCGATGGAGCGGACTTTAGAAGAAATGAATTCTCCTTCCCTACAGAGGGAATTCCAGAATCTTCCGGTGAGCGTACAAAGTCACATTTTTGCATGCGACGGGAACGAATACTTCAATCGCCCGGGACCTCGAATTGCCAATTCATTAGAAATCCTTGGAGCGATTTTGTGGCCGGAAAAATTTCCTCAGGAAGTAAAACAATACCAAAACAAGTCTTACAAAAAGTACTAGGAATCCAGTTTCTTCTTAACTAAGTCGTTAACAATACCCGGGTTTGCCTGGCCGCGAGTTTCTTTCATGACTTGCCCGACAAAAAAGGCAAACAGCTTAACTTTTCCAGCTTTGTAGTCAGCATATTGGGCAGGATTGGCAGCAATTACTTTATCTATGACGGTCTCAATTGCTCCGGTGTCACTGATCTGCACGAGTCCTTTTGCTTTGATGATATCGGCTGGATTTTTTCTCGTTGCAAACATTTCCTCAAAAACTGTTTTAGCTATTTTTCCGCTGATTTCTCCCTGGTCTATCCGTCCGATAAGGTCTCCAAGTTGCATAGCACTTACCGGACTATCATAAACTTCTTTGCCTTCGGCATTGAGTCGACCGAGGAGCTCATTAGCTACCCAATTGGCCGACGCTTTGGGATTGGAACAGATCTTCACAGTCTCTTGATAATACAAAGCCAGTTCTTTGGAAGCAGTAAGAACGCCCGCATCGTAATCGGACAAATTATAATCTTTTTGAAAACGTTGGCGAACTTGTTCTGGCATTTCGGGCATGGCTCCCCTGACTTTGTCTTGCCAGCTTTTAGTGATCCGCAAAGGAGACAAGTCTGGATCCGGAAAATAACGATAATCGTGGGCACTTTCTTTTTCGCGCATCAACTCCGTTATGTTTTTTCCAGAGTTCCAAGTTCTCGTCTGCTGTTTGATCGTTTCGCCTTTTTCAACCAAGTCAATTTGTCGGTCAATCTCGTGATCAATAGCTTTCTCAACAAAACGAAATGAGTTGATGTTCTTCAGCTCCACTTTAGTTCCAAATTTGGTTTCGCCTCTTTTTCTTACGGAAATGTTAGCATCACAGCGAAAATTGCCCTGTTCCATATTTCCGTCGCAAATATCCCCATACCTTAAAATGCTGTGAAGTGCTCTGAGATACTGTCCTGCCTCATGAGAGGTTCTCATGTCGGGCTCACTCACAATTTCGATTAACGGAACACCAGCACGATTAAGATTAACTACGGTCCCGAAGGCGGCATGAACATTTTTCCCCGCATCCTCTTCAAAATGGATTCGAGTAATGCCAATTTGTTTTTCTTCCCCCGACTTGAGTTTCACTGTCAGTTTTCCATGTTCACAGAAAGGCTTCTCGTATTGACTGATCTGGTAACCTTTAGGGAGATCCGGATAAAAATAATTTTTTCTAGCAAAAATACTTTCGTCTCTAATTTGGCAGTTCAGCGCAATTGCAGCCCGCACTCCCAGCTCGATGGCATTGCGATTCACCGTGGGAAGAGAACCGGGCTGTCCCGTACAAACGGGGCAAACGTTGGTATTAATCTTTGCTCCAAATTCATTAGGACAAGAGCAGAACATTTTGCTTTTGGTCATGAGTTGGGCATGAACTTCCAAACCAATAACCGCTTCGTAAGTATCTCTTAAAGTGCTCATGGAAGTCTTAAAACTCCTTGGATTTTTTCATGGGCCTGCGCTATTTGAAGCAATTTTAATTCTTCAAATGGACGACCAATGAGTTGAAGACCTATGGGTAAATTCTTTTTATCCAATCCGCAGGGAACGGAAACGCCAGGAAGGCCTGCCAAGTTCACTGGCAGGGTAAAAATATCAGAAAGATACATTTTCAAAGGATCGTCTGTTTTCTCCCCTAGTTTAAAAGCCGTTGAAGGGGATGTCGGAACTAAAACAGCATCACACTTTTGAAAAGCCGCTTCAAAATCTTGTTGAATGAGTCGCCTTACTTGGTTGGCTTTCAGATAAAAAGCGTCATAGTAACCCGCACTCAAAGCGTAGGTACCTAGCATAATTCGAAGCTTTACCTCTTTACCAAATCCTTGTCCTCGCGAACGATTGTAGAGCTGTTCACTATCTTTGAATTCCTTTGCTCTAAAACCATAATGAACTCCGTCATAACGGGCTAAGTTACTACTCGCTTCAGAGGGGGCAATGAGATAATAAACGGAAAGAGAGTACCGGGTTCGGGGCAAGTCTATTTCGACTATTTTTGCGCCCTCTTTTTTCATCTGTTCAATAGATCGATCGAAGGCCTCTTTCACATCGGCATCAACTCCCTGCAGCCACTGAGGGGCCACTCCGAGAGTCACTTGAGACAAAGAAGACTCCTGCAGTCGAGCTGCGTAGGGAGGAACCTCTAAATGAGAAGTTGTAGCATCTTTTTTATCAGCTCCCGACAGCACTTCTAAAAGACGAGCACAATCCCAAACCGTCCGACTGAAAGGCCCCACTTGGTCAAGGGAGCTTGCATAGGACACCACTCCGTAACGACTTACTCGACCATAAGAGGGTTTTAGTCCTACGAGGCCACAAAGACTTGCTGGCTGTCGAATGGATCCACCCGTATCTGTTCCTAAAGAAGCGGGGCACATCCCAGCAGCAACCGCAGCTGCTGAACCGCCGCTGGATCCCCCGGGTACCCGCTCTAAATCCCAAGGATTTCTGCAGGAACCATAATGACTGGTTTCATTCGATGACCCCATCGCAAATTCATCACAATTAGCTTTGCCGATGATGACAGCACCCTCTGCTTCTAATCGCTGTACAGTCGTAGCCGTATAAGGTGCTCGGTACCCTTCCAGTATTTTTGACCCGGCTGTACACTGCCAATCTTTGACTAAAATGTTGTCTTTTATGGCAATCGGTACACCAAAGAGCTTCTTTTCAGATGCTTTTGAAATGTCCGCATCTAAGGCACGAGCTCGCGTTAGTGCTTTTTCGGCGTTGACTTCTAAAAGTGCGTTGAGCTTCGGATTTTTTAGATCAATGGCTTTGAGACTGGCTTGGACTACTTCAGTCACTGTGAACTGCTTCTTCTGGTAGCCTTCTAGCAAGCTCCGCATATCGAGTTGATTAAATTCCATCATTCACTCTCCAAAATAGCAGGCAAAAGAAACCCTTCTTCTTCCAACGCGGGAGCATTCTTCAGTAAAGCATCCCGTCCACCGAAAGATTCGGAGATATCCTCTCGAAAAGGTTCTGCGTCTAGAGGAACGTGCCTAACAAAAGCATCTTTTGAAGTTTCGACTGCTTTCAGCTCCGTCATGTAATCTAACACTCGTCCCAACCGATTTTGATAGAAAGCCACTTCGTCTTCGCTGAGCTCTAGCCTGGCAAGTTTAGCTATTTTTAGTACTTCATCACGAGTTAACATAGGTCCGTACCATACCTCCTTCAGTGTCTAGGGGCAACCACCTGACCACTTCACCTCGAAGGCAATTCCAGGTACACTGCAGAGCGAAATGTCCACCCATCAATCCATTCGACTTCTTTTAGCGGTTACTTCACCCTTTTGGCGAGCTGAAGAGTGGCTTTCCCAAACCTCCCGAAAGGATTGGCCGCAATCTCTTTTGGCCCTCTGGTCACTTCATCGGGCAATCGATAGAAATGGGTTTTTAAAAGTGCTATCACCCCCCCAGAGGAAACAACTCAACTTAAATCTTGCTTCTTTTCGTCCGAAACACTCCGGAAGCTTATCCCTTTCCAAAACTAAAACCGAAACCCTCTTCATGTTGGAAAGTGCCAGCTTACGAATCGCTGACTTTTTAGCTGACTCGGCATCCTGGAATGAAAAACGCAGCTGGCTACAACGTTGGTTTAACAGCACGTCGTTTTTAACTTTAACGGAATCCATTTTGTTTTCTGATGAGTGTATCGACCGAATTTTAGGGCTTCAGGAACGAAGCATTCAAAAAAAGTTAAGCACTAAGCAATTACCCAAAACCTACCTGGAAGAATCAATCTATTTGGATCTGGATCCGGTCGATCTCTACACTCCGTATCGAGTGCTCTGCCGGTGGAGTAAGACACTAAAATTACAACCGGGTACTCGAGTACTTGATTTAGGATCTGGAGTGGGACGAATCCCGATCACTTTGGGACTTCTTTTTCCCAAAGTAGAGTTTATCGGAATTGAGCTAATGAGAGAACGTCACGCTATGGCAGAAAAAGCGCGAAAAGGCCTTGGCCTCAGAAATGTTCGGTTGATCTGTGGAAATGCTGCTAAACAAGGACTCCCCCCAGCTCATTATTATTATCTCTTCAATCCCTTTATTGGAGACACTTTGCGACAAGTTTTCAGACAACTCAAAAATAGAACCCGTCATGGAAAACTTCGAGTCGCTGTAGCCCAAATTGAACTTCCGTGGAGTTATATCCAAAAACAAAATTGGTTAAAGCCCATTCGTCGCTTTAAAGCGGATAAAGCGTGGGAAGGGATAGGGATTACCGTTTTTGAGTCACTTTAGCTGAGTAAACTTGAGAGAAATCTTTTTCACGCCATGCCCAGGAAACTCCACTAAGAGCTTGTCAGCTCCTAAAGTTTGTCGAACCACTCCCTTGCCAAAGACAGGATGCTCAACAGTAGAACCTTGCCGTGGGGTCTGGGAATCAAAATCATCATAACTGGGTTCATAGAACTCTTGATCCACTTCCTGATTGAGTTGATTAAAATCATGCTCTTCATCAACTGACATTCGCTTTGAGGCAATCCCAGGACGCTCCAAAAAAGGTCTACGACGAGCAAAGTAGTCTGCCTTATGAAAATCGTAATAGCGCTCAGGAATTTCTTCAATGAATCGACTCATCACTCGAAAGTTGCTGTTACCAAACACCGTTCTGTTTTTGGCGTAAAGAAGGTGCAGTTTCTTTCTGGCTCTTGTCATCCCCACATAAAACAGCCTTCTCTCCTCCTCTACATCGGAAGGTTCCTCAGGTTCCCACGGTCTAATATTGGGAAAAAGCTCTTCTTCCAAGCCCACAATAAACACAACATCAAACTCAAGGCCCTTCGCCATGTGGATGGTCATCATTTTAACCGCTGGAGCTTCCGGATCGAATCGATCGATGTCGGAGACTAAGGCAATCTCCTCCAGAAAACCCTCTAACGTAATTGGCTTATCGGGGTTGTCGGCGCCCCATCGCAGCTCAAACTCTACAATACTTTGTCGTAACTCAGCCAAGTTTTCTAGTCGACTTTGAGCTTCGATCGTTTGCTCTTTGATGAGACTCTCGCGGTACCCGGTTTCCTCCATAATAAGACTGACCAAATCCGAAGGAAGCAGCCTGGGCTTTTCAGATCTAAATCGCTCCATCAATTCAAAAAACTTCTGAAACTGTTTCTGAGATCGACCGAGCTCTAGATTTACAGAAGGTGTGGGTCCAAAAGCCGCGTAAAGGAAGGGATACAACGACATTCCATGATCAACCGCTTGTTGGGTAAATTTTTCCAGTGAAACAGCCCCAATCCCACGGGTTGGGACATTAACAATTCTTCTAAAACTTACGTCGTCGTTTGGGTTAGCAATAAGTTTCAAATAGGCCAACATGTCTTTTACTTCGAGACGCTCGTAAAATTTCAACCCACCGTAAATCTGATAGTTGGTCCCCTTGGCCCTTAAAATATCTTCCAGCACACGCGATTGAGCGTTAGTTCGATAAAAAATAGCTACTTGGTTGAGACTTTCCCCATGGATAATCTGGTTTGAAATTTCTGAAACTATCTTTTGGGCTTCGTCATGCTCATCGTAGGCCTCGAGAATTTTTATTTTATCGCCCTCAAGATTATCGGTCCAAAGACTTTTGTCTCGGCGCTCTGTATTTTGCGAAATCACATGGCTAGCAGCTTCGATAATATTCTTGGTAGATCTATAGTTCTGCTCCAATTTGTAAATTGACGCATTGGTGAAGTCTTTTTCAAAGTTTAAAATATTATTGATGTCGGCTCCTCGCCATCGATAGATTGACTGGTCCTCATCGCCAACCGCACAAATGTTTGCTCGGGAACCTGCAAGCAGCTTTACCAATTGATACTGGCTTTTATTGGTGTCTTGATATTCGTCGATCAAAATATGTTGGAATCGCTCCTGGAAAGCCTTAAGAATTCTCGGGAAGCTTTCTAATATTTTTACCGTCAAAAGAATAATATCGCCAAAATCAACAGCAGATGAAGTCTTTAAAACTTCGGTGTAGCGCTCAAATACTCTAATAAAAATATCTTCAAAGGGCCCAGCGTAGTTCGACTCGTAAGTGGTGACGTCATAGCCATCATTTTTGGCTTTATTGATTTTTGCTTGAATTGCTTTTGGTGAAAAACTCGAATCGCTAATGTTCAACTCTTTCATGACTGCTTTTATGACGGATAACTGGTCTGAATCGTCATAAATAGTAAAAGAGGGACTGTATCCCAGATGATGTATTTCCGATCTTAGGATACGGACGCAGGCGGAATGAAAAGTACTTATCCAGAGGTCCCTTTCATAAATAGGGGCCTGGGTTATACGCTCTAGAAGTGTAGCTACTCGATGCCGCATTTCCGCAGCTGCCTTATTGGTAAAAGTAACGGCAAGGATTTGCGTCGGGTCTACGTGGTGATGGGCAATGAGATGGCAAATCCGATGCGTGAGGACACGGGTTTTCCCAGAACCGGCTCCCGCCAAAATCAAGATCGGCCCATCCTGATGGATAACCGCTTCTCGCTGCGCTTGATTGAGTTTGTTTAAATATTCCAAGGTCCTTGAGATATCTCAGAGCCCTAAGAAAGTCGACACCCCCAGGGGTAATGCGTCGCGGAAAATCCTGCTGCCATGAGCGGCTGCTTGCGGTAAGATGTGAAGCCATGTCAGCAACGGAATTACAGCCAGTCACGTTTAAGCCCTATTCCACTCAATCCAATGAGGGCTTAATAAAATTTATTCGCGATTTTCCCCGCCTTCCCTATGGCCTTGAACACTTTGAGTCTTTCACTTCTCGACTGACTTCGGGTCCCCACTGCGTTTTGGATTTTTGGCAAGGACCTCAGCGCGTTGCCGTTGTCATTCTTTTAGATAATGCCAAAAACAGAAAAGGAATTCTTGAAGTCGCTGTAATGGGCTACCGCTGGGACTTTTCCCCCTCGCAATTTTTAGACGCCTGTCTGCCTCGCGCCGAAAAGCACGCGCGGGAAAAAAGTCTTAAAACCCTGGAAATTGTGAGTTCCCTTGGCTTAAAAGTAGGTCCTCCAGAACTCTTGAATCGTGGATTCCAAGTGGCCTCCACGACGATTACTTTGGAAACCAACCACCTCAATCCCCAGCTTTTGGTTTCTCATCCCCCCGAATTTACTTGGCAAGATGCTGACTCAGCTACCATTTCGGCTTGCTATGAGCTGCTTAGCCTCAACGTTTCCCCCGGTCAGGCGGAGACCATTATTCCCAAAGAACAATTTGAACAACTTGCGCTTCATCTTCAGCTCAAACCGAGAATTCTATTTTCAAACGAGCGCCCCATTGCGTTTGTGTGGGTGGTTCTCGAAAACAGTACTGGCCAGTTGCTTTTTATGGCGCGGCACCCAGACTTCCGAGCAAAAGGTTTAGGGAAAATGTGTCTGGGCGAAGCTAATCGTGTTCTCCAGAAAATTGGCTACAAAAAACTACAAGCTGAAGTTCGCGATACCGACACCTCTGCATTGAAATTATTTGAGACTTGCGGGTTCAGAGTAATTAGAAAGCTTTCCCGGTTTCAACTAAAACTGTATTAGCGTTTCTTTTGTTTTGAGGAAATTGAGAGAGACGAGTTGTGATCGGGGGGAAAGTCTTGAAGACTCAACTCGCCTCTCTCAAGGCATGAATTTTTTGAACTTAGAAGTGACGATCAAACTTTTTTGTCGACTCTTCTATTCATGAGTAGTGCAACCAGAATGCCAACGGCGAAGAGCCGTTCTTAGGCTTCAACTATTTAAAGGATTGAGAAAACAGCTCCTCATTTTGCACGATGGGTTTGCTTTTTGGATTATTCCTTAAGTTCGCTGAAGAAAAACGAAAGCTTTCGGTGGCAACCAATACAAAAAACAAACTCAGAATAACCGTTATCAAAGGGAAGAGATCTTTGAGCATTGAAAACGAATTCGAACTGGGCTGAGTTGAAGAGATGAGTTTGAACATTGCTGGTTTCTCCTATTTCTTGCAAAACTCCCGAAAAAGAGTCCCTGCAGTGGAAAAAAAGTGACCCCTTTTATAAACAGCAACGCTCATGCCACCCGAAGTGGCCTCAGGACATTTAATTTTTCTTGCAAAACACTGCGAGGTATTGCGATTTGCAATGCCTCTTCTCCTGTGCGCTGCTTTTTTAGGCTGAATGGCTCAGGCATGGGTTATGCAAACCCATTTCATCAAACCGAACTTGCTTGGGGTGCCTCTCAAATCTGAGCTCACTCTAGGTTTGTTTTTTACATTTAATTACAGCTACTTTGGCCATTGCCCGAGGGGAGATTGACGCACCCGAATGTTTTGATATGCTGCGTTATCCGGTCGCGAGAGAAAGGAAGTTTTCATGCAAGTCTTCATTATAGATGATGATGCCCACATTGCTCACGCAATGGAGCAAGCGATTGCTCCCTTTCGTTTTTATATTACTACGCTTTCATCCGTTGCTGATACGATCCGAGTTTTTTCCGAAAAAACCCCGGACTTGGTTTTTTTAGATTATCGGTTGGGTCAAGAGAGCGGCCTGACCCTGATTGAACCTTTATTGAAAGAAAATCCAGATTGTTACATTGTCATGATGACCGCTCACGCTAGCTTCGATGTCGCTATTGAGGCCATGAAGTTAGGTGCCAAAGATTTTCTCCGAAAACCTTTTTCGTTAGAAGAGATAGAACTTCTGACCAGGCGAGTTTCAGAAACTCTGAAACTGAAAAGTCGTATCTCTGAGCTCGAAGAGGAATATGGAGAAGGTCAAATTCTCCTCGATTCAAAAAATCCAAAGGTGCAGGAAATTCTTAAGCTAGCCAAAAGAGCAGCTCAAAGTAATTCTGTTGTTCTCATCACAGGCGAAAGCGGATCCGGAAAAACGGAATTAGCTAAAGCTATTCACCACTGGTCCAACAGAAGTGATCATCCTTTCGCTACAGTGGCTTGTCCAACTCTCAGTGCTGAATTGCTTGAAAGTGAACTCTTTGGACATGTCAAAGGGGCTTTCACTGGGGCCATAGCAAATCACCAAGGGAGAATTGCAAAGTGTGAAGGGGGAACACTGTTTCTCGATGAAGTTGGCACGCTTCCTTTATCCCTCCAACCTAAACTGCTCCGTTTCTTACAAGATTTTACTTATGAACGGGTGGGAGATACCACCACTCACAAAGCAGACGTACGTATCATCACAGCCACCAACGCCAACTTGGCAGATTTAGTAACACAAGGTCAGTTTCGCGAAGACCTTTACTATCGGGTTCAAGTGGTCGAGTTAAGACTACCTGCTCTAAGAGAGCGTCCCGAGGACATTGAAGCTCTTGCTCAACTGCTCTTATTTAAACTCTGTAAAAAGCATGGTCGCAGTCCGATTAGACTCACTCAAGCTCAAATTCATCTGCTCAAGGAGCTTCCTTGGCGAGGGAACATTAGAGAACTTCACAATACACTTGAGCGGGCTCTTATCTTTTCGGTAGATGGGGAACCTTTGGACTTTAAAAATATAAGTCCTCTTTCTTTGTCACGTGAACCTGAAAGTACTGTCCAAGTAGGCGGACCCTATACTCTTGAGGAAATAGAGCGGGCTCATATTGAGGCAACTATGGCACGCATTGACTCAGTAGAGGAAGTGGCACAAGTCCTAGGAATTAATCCCTCCACCCTTTGGAGAAAGAGAAAAGGATATGAACAAGCGACACCCACCAGCTCCGCCTCCGGAAATCTGATGAATTAGCGCTATTATAGATAAATACCTTTTTTTATTTTTTCGACAATAATCTTTTCTGGCATGGTTGGATCGCGCGGATCGACCATGAAGAAAGCTTGTTGCTCACAACGTCGCTTGTTCTTTAATAACCACTCAAGCAATTTGGAAAGTTGCTTATTCCTTTTATCCTGAAAAAAGGGATCGTTCTTAAGAGCATCTGCTGCTTTTTTTAGCGCCCTTGCTTCGCTGACATCCGATTCTTTTACCGGATAATCACTCAAATCATATTTTTTAATGTCTTCAGGAAGCACTCCTAAAAAATGCACGTCCGGAGCACTGAAGTCCGAGTTTCGAATTAAACTGGCAGCAGAACCCGCTTTGAGGGTCCGATAAATGTTCTGAATGGTGTAGGCGTCAAGATCCCCAAAAAAGAAAATGGGAACTTTCAATTGATCTTGAATCAGCTTAGCCCATCCACGAACAGCGTTACTGGGAACCCCTTGAGCACCGATAAGAATGGCATTGTTTCGTTTGCAAAAACCATTGGCGACAAAAGTATTAGCGGTACCTTCCGACTCAACGACCAAACAAAAATCAATCTTCTTTTTTGCCTTAAGCTTTAAGCTTTGGGGTCGGTTTTTTGGTTGAAAAGGCGAAGTCCCCAGACTGCCTAAATCCACAACGGCCTTTGTGCCGTCGGGTAGAGTCTCGGTCACCACCAATTGATTGGAATAAGTTTGGCCACCACGATCGTTCGCATAACAATTCAGATCTTCTCGATAGCACTCCAGCATTTCACAAATGAAGTCGATTACTGCATCGCTTTCCGATTGGTCCTGAAAATCCAAAGGCTTCAAGTGAGGATCATGTTTCACTTCACCTTTTGCAATATAGTAAAGCTCACGCTTGGTATTAACCGCGCCCGTATCAATGTTTCTCAAAAGTACTTCAAGAAGAAAAATGGCTCGAGACATCTTCTGAACTGATGAAACATTCAATTCCGTTTGAACCTTTTTATCTCCTGGAGTTAAGTATCCCACTTTTGGGCTGTAGCGGGCGTTATCGAGTGAACATTTAATCGCTTCCAAAACTGGTCGTCTCGCATTCTCTAAATCGGTAAGCATTCTGTTGCAGAGATCTTTTGAAATTTTTGGTATTAGTTCGCCTCTCATGATGCTGACTTCTCCTTACTTGCAGAGCTTTTGGCTGCTGCTTTCGCAGTCGGTTTTTTGGCAGCTTTAGGTGCTTTGGGGGATTTTGCCTTTTTTGCGCCACCTTTTTCTTTAGACTCCTTGGGCTCAACGACTTCGTCAGAGTCTTCAGCAATACCCTCCTCTGCTGGTGATTCTGGCTCGTCCTTGATGATTTGAATTTTTCCTTTAGCCGCCGCATCTTTAGCAGCAATATCTGCTTCTTTAAGCTCTTTTTTCGCCACAGAAAGGTCGCGCCCAAGAATTTTTTCTAGTCCTTCCGTAGCTTTTTTCTTTCGTTTGTCAGGCGCTTCTGTAATGCGACAGAGACAATCAACGAGGATGGGGCAAAATTGTTCGATGTAACGAAGCTTATTTTCGAGATCCTGTTCACGGTGTTCTTTTTTGATATGTCGAGATAATCTTTGTCCCGCCTGAATCAAGGTTCGTCTTAGCTCTTCGACTAGCTCATCGCTAGCATCGATGGTTTCCTTGGATGCGTTTTTAAACTTAATGAAAGGCGAAACCATGCTCACAGCAATGACATAGGGACCGACTGGCAAACTGTCCTTCGGTTGCGGAAGACCATAGGCGCGCCAATTCACGGATTCAATCGCTTTGACGATAGCGCAAGCGGATTTATCAAATTGCAAAGGCACGCGATTCGCGAATCTCAAAACCTGAACAGGGCCATCTTCTTGGCCCTCTGATTTTTGCAGGTTTTTCAATCTCGCAACTGCCACTTCAACGGCAACCGGCTTGTAATCGCAAATAGTAGGTTTCCGAGTAACCACCGAGAAGAAATCAACTTCTCCCAAGCGCCGAACACTTTTTGAAAAACTTTCTTCCCCAATGGTCATGACAGACTTGGTGGAAGGAGCCATGAGTTCAGTTTTGTGTATAACTGAGAAGATGTCTTTGAAATGCGATTCAGAAATTTTATCTACGGAGGTGTCGACAAGTTTCTTGTCCATCCCATTTTTCACAAATTCTGCGATTGAATTATCGGAAATTCGGGAGAATCCTTTTTTAAGCCAGGCTTTCAGATTTATTCGGCCAAACAAGTGGGAATGGGCGATAAACTCACCAAGTTTCATGGTGTGCGGGTGAGGCTCAGTGGCGGGCGGCACAGAGGGACACTCTGTAGAAACACGAGGAACTGTTACTTGTTTTTGTTCAGGCAACAGGTAATGCAACGTGAGGTGTGGATTTACAAGGGCCGTTCCGTTCAAGTAGGTAATCAGCCCACCCTCGCCCTGAAGCTGGATTCGGCCATCGATTAAAAATTCCACACTCAATCCATGCCCACTTTTCAGCTTTCCTTCTTTTTTATCCTTCAGTACGCCTTTGTTGTGCTTGATGTCCACGGCAACCTGAACTTGAACTGCTTGGCGCATGCTTTTGGTTTTAGTGGTAACAGTAACCCCTTTTGCAGAAGTGAGTTGTGCCCAAGTGGTTGCTGCAGAAATACCAATTCCTTGCTGCCCGCGCGAACACCGACCTCTGCCAAACTTTGAAGAAGCAAGGTATTCCCCAAACACTTTGGGAACGTCATCCAAACTAAGGCCCGGACCATTATCTTCCACTTTAATTCGAATGAGGTCTGTGTTTTTCAGTGTTCCAGCTCCTACCTTTTCAATTTGAACTGAAATTTCAGGTAAGATTTCCTCTTCTTCACAAGCATCTAATGAGTTATCGACCGCTTCTTTGAGAGTAGTTAATACTGCTTTAGTAGGAGATGAAAACCCCACTTGCTGTAGATTCTTAGAAAAATACTCTGCAGTACTACTCGATGTAATTTTGTCTTTTGCCACTGGATTTCCTTCGTTTCTTTTCTAAGACTTTTATTTTCTTTCGGTCATTGGTGTATAGCTAATTTCTTTTGGACCAGTATAAATTTGTCGAGGACGCCCGATTTTAGAGCCTGGAGACTCTATCATTTCTTTCCATTGTGCAATCCAACCTGGCGTTCGCCCAATGGCAAACATCACGGTAAACATATTAGTCGGAATGCCAATGGCTTTGTAAATAATCCCGCTATAAAAATCGACATTGGGATAGAGCTTTCGTGAAACAAAATAATCGTCACTCAAGGCAGTTTCTTCAAGTCGTTTAGCAATATCGAGAAGAGGATCGTGAATTCCTAGTTTGTTCAAAATCATGTCACAATAATGCTTGATGATTTTTGCACGTGGATCGAAGTTTTTATAAACTCGATGGCCAAAGCCCATTAGTCGAACGCCTTCTTCTTTCTTTTTTACTTTTTCTACGAAAGTTTTTACATCGCCGCCTGATTTTTGGATCGCTTGCAACATTTCAATCACTTCCTGGTTTGCTCCCCCGTGTAGTGGTCCCCAAAGAGCTGAAATGCCCGCTGAAACGGAAGCATAAAGATGTGCGCGGCTACTTCCCACCAGTCTCACAGTGGAAGTAGAACAATTTTGCTCATGGTCTGCATGAAGAATGAGGAGAAGATCCAGTGCTTTTGCGACTACAGGATCCACAGAATATTCCTCAGCAGGAACACTGAACATCATTTTAAGGAAATTGGAGCAGTAATCTAAACTGTTCGTGGGATAGACAAAGGGCTGACCAATCGACTTTTTATAAGAAAACGCAGCAATAGTCGGTAACTTTGCTAGCAAGCGATAAATAGAAAGATTTCTGTCTTCTGCAGCATCTGAGTAGAGCAAGTCCTGATAGAAGGTTGACAGTGTACTCACAGCCGATGAAAGGATTGCCATCGGATGGGCGTCTCGAGGAAACCCGTCGTAGAACCGTTTCATGTCCTCATGAAGCATCGTGTGACGGGTAAGAGTGTTAGTAAATGTTTCTAATTCTTTTTTGTTGGGAAGCTTTCCATAAATCAATAAGTAGCTAGTTTCTACGAAAGTAGATTTTTCAGCGAGAACTTCAATAGGGATACCCCGATACCGAAGGATTCCCTTTTCACCATCTAGAAACGTAATGGAGCTTTGGCAAGACCCAGTATTCATGTAGCCGGGGTCGAGTGTGATGAGACCCGTTTGATCACGAAGTTTAGCAATATCGATCCCACGTTCAGCTTGGGACCCCTCAATAATGGGATACTCGTACTCTTTGCCTTCGTATTTAATAATGATGTTGCTCATGTCGCTCCTTGGAAACCCCTATCATGCTAAACTTTTGCTTTTTTTGCCAATGCCTTTGCTCGTTTTGTAGCTTGCACGACAGCTTTAATTAACGTAACTCGCAGTTTTCCTTCCTCTAATTCGAGCAGTCCATCAATGGTACATCCTGCTGGAGTTGTCACCTCATCTTTAAGCGCCGCCGGATGACGCCCCGTTTCTAAAAGCATTTGTGCTGCACCTAAAACGGTTTGACCAGCTAATTGAGTCGCAACATCTCTGGAAAGCCCCACTTTGATCCCCGCATCTGTGAGAGATTCCAAAACAACATAAAGATAAGCGGGACCACATCCACTCAAGCCCGTGACAGCATCCATGTGTTTTTCATCCACCAACAAAACTTTTCCAATCGATTTGAAAATCTCTTTCGCCATTTTCAAATCGGACTCAGCCGCTGATTTGCCAGCACATAAAGCAGTCATACCGGCTCCCACAAAGGCGGGCGTGTTTGGCATAGCCCTAAGAACAGCTGTTCCTTTTGCGATCTCAGTCTCGATGTCTGTAGTACTTACACTCGCCACGATGGAAATCAGGGTTTTCCCTTTTCCTAAAGCGGGTCCAATTTCTCGCAACACTTCGAGCATGTTTTGTGGCTTTACGGCGAGAACAATTAAATCGCTGTTTTTTACCAATTCCAGATTACTAACAGCCGCTTTAAGCCCCAAATCGTGCGTAGCCTGTGCCCGAGTTTCCAAGTGGCGCGTGCTGAAACTCATTTGGTGGGGCTCAATGGTTTTTTGGGAAATGAGGCCTTGAGCTAAGCAACGGCCCATTCGTCCCATCCCCAGAATTCCTAGGCGTTTTCCAAACGGCATGGTGGTTTCCCTTAAAAGTTTAACAAGTTCTAAGTTTTCGATAGTTTAGAGGAGTATTGGTCGGAAATAAAGACACCTTTGCGAACGGGCGCCGAATGGGGTATGACTGGCAGCCTCATCATCCAAAA
>RFNO01000025.1 GCA_009927165.1 Pseudomonadota bacterium | reverse complement strand
CAATCAATGGCTGAGACTTTGGTTCAAAAAATAAATGGTTACGGAGTTAAAAAAGTCATTACCAATTGTCCTCACTGTTTCAATACACTTAAAAATGACTATCCTGAAATGGGAGGAAATTGGGAAGTTCACAATGCTTCGGATTTTGTAAATCAGCTTACAAATGACAAAAAGATTAAACTGAAGGGAAACATGAGCAAGCGGGTTGTTTATCACGATTCTTGTTATAACGCTCGCTTCAATGATGTGATCGAACAACCCCGAAACCTCATTGAAAAAGTAAATGGTGATAGTGCGGTTGAGATGGACTTAAACAAAAAGGGAGCCATGTGTTGCGGAGCGGGTGGCGGAAGAATGTGGATGGAAGAGCAAAAAGATCAACGAGTGAACATTGCGCGCACTGAGCAAGCGCTTGATAAACAGCCCGAAGTTATTGGTACTTCCTGTCCGTTTTGTAGAGTGATGTTGAGCAGTGGGGTTAATGAAAAGGGACTGGGAGACAAAGTTCAAGTGATGGATGTCATGGAACTTGTAGCGAATAACTTAGAAGGATCGGCCTGAACACGGAAAGTCAGGGCCAGTCACCGGGCTAACAACAAGCGTCAATCCTCGTTCGCCACACACTGAACGCATTGCCGACTCACCGAGTTGAGGTTAAACTAACGAACCATGAAGTCTAAAGAAATCCGAGAAAAATTCCTCAAATATTTTGAATCTCACGGCCACGAGCGGGTAAAAAGCTCTAGTTTAATTCCTGCAGCAGATCCCACTTTGCTTTTTACTAATGCCGGGATGGTGCAGTTTAAGGACGTATTTTTAGGAGTAGTGAATCCGGGATATCGAAGAGCTACCACTGCCCAGAAATGCGTTCGTGCGGGTGGAAAACACAATGATTTAGAGAATGTTGGATTTACACCGAGACACCATACATTTTTCGAGATGATGGGAAACTTCTCGTTTGGCGATTATTTCAAAGAAGAGGCGATTTCTTTTGCATGGAAGTTTCTCACTGAAGAATTAAAAATCCCAAAGGATCGACTTCGAATCACTGTTTACAAAGATGATGATGAGGCCCTCGAGATTTGGAAGAAGCAGGGTGTCCGTCCAGATTGGATCGAAAAATTAGGTGAAAAAGATAATTTTTGGGCAATGGGCGATACTGGCCCCTGCGGTCCTTGCACGGAAATTCACTACGATTGGGGTGATAAATACAGTAATGCCAACTCTCCGGGAACTGATGCTTCGGGGAAGAGATTCTTAGAAATCTGGAACCTGGTATTTATGCAGTTCAATCGTGACTCCAATGGAAATATGAATCCGCTTCCCAAGCCAAGTGTCGATACGGGTGCCGGATTAGAGAGATTAGCTGCTGTCATGCAGGGTGCCTACAGCAACTATGATAACGATCTCTTTCAACCTATTCTTCAAAAAATCGCGAAAAGAGTAGGAAAAGTTTATGGAGCGCAAGCTGAAGATGATGTAGCAATGCGAGTGATTTCCGATCATTTGCGGTCTAGTACTTTTCTCATGGGAGATGGAGTTATTCCCAGTAATGAAGGCCGCGGGTATGTTTTAAGAAGAATCCTTCGTCGGGCCATCAGGTATGGCAAGAAACTTGGCCAAGAAAAGCCATTTATTTTTGAATTGGTCTCCGCGGTGACCGATAGCCTCGGTACTTTTTATCCTGAAATAGTCGAAAACCAGAAAATCATCCAAACACTTCTTAGAGAAGAAGAAGAGAGATTTCATGAAACCCTTCATCGAGGAATGGGTATTCTTGAAGAGGCCCTTAAAAAAGTTTCTCAACAGAGGAAAGAGACGCTTCCAGGAGAAACAGCTTTTCTTCTTTATGACTCCTATGGCTTCCCGCTGGATCTTGTAGAAGTAATCTGCATTGAGCATCAGATTAAAGTGGATCATGCCGGCTTTGAAAGTCTGATGGCTAAACAGAGGAGCCAAAGCGGAAAAGAAAATTCCGACGACAAAATACTGTTGGAAAATATAGCTCAAGTCATTGAGTCCAAGTCCTTAAAATCTCATTTTGTGGGTTATGAAACTCTAAATTGTTTGGGCAATCTCATTGGGCTTTTTGATTCTGAAGGAAAGCCCATAAAGAATTTAGATAAAGAAGGATATGTCGTATTGGACAAAACTCCTTTCTACGCTGAGTCTGGCGGTCAGGTAGGAGACAAGGGAACGATACAGACCGGGAAAAATTCAGCTGAGATTCTTACAACTTTCAAAGTGGCAAAGCAGCCAGTGTTGCGGGTCAAAGTCAGAAGTGGTTCTTTGGTTATTAATGAGACTTATCAACTTCAAGTAGATCCCACGTTAAGAAAATTCACCATGAGAAACCATACAGCAACTCATTTGCTTCATGCGGCATTGAGACGCCGCTTGGGAGAAAGAGTAAAGCAGGCGGGATCACTTGTTGAACCCGAAAGACTTCGTTTTGATTTTACGTATCCGAAAGCAATTTCTCATGAAGAGCTTCGTCAAATCGAGAATGAAGTAAATCAGCAAGTATTTCATGGACTACCAGTTGCCGTATCTGAAATGAGCTATGATTCCGCGATTGGACAAGGGGCACTTGCTTTTTTTGATGAAAAATATGGGAATCAAGTGAGAGTCGTTCGTATCGGAAATGGAGAAGAGCCATTTAGCGTGGAATTATGTGGTGGAACCCACATCAGTAACCTATCTGAAATTGGATATTTCAAAATTATTAGTGAAAGTTCGATTGCTAGTGGAGTCCGAAGAATCGAGGCTGTGACTTCTGAAAAAGCTTTTCACTATCTTTCTCAGCGCGAAACACTTTTTTCCCAATTGGAAAATCGTTTAGGCGTTAAAGAAAGTTCTGTCTTGGAAAAAGTAGATGGCTTTGGAGCACAGTTAAAGGCTCTCCAAAAAGAAGTCGAACAATTAAAAATAAAATCCTTAAGAGGCAGTGGAAGCCAAAGCAGCGATTCAGCTCATGCTTTCGAAGTTATTCAGGGAGTTAAACTGGTTATCCAACAAGTTGAGGAGACAGATCCAAAAGTACTGCGAAGTTTAGTAGATCAGCTGAGAGATAAAAATAGTAGTAAGGCGGTGATTTTAGTTGTGGGTACTCTCGATGGAAAAGTTTCACTTTGTGCAGGTCTAACCAAGGATTTGGTAGGCATTTTCGATGCTGGAAAAATCATCCAACATCTTGCTGGGGAAATTGGAGGAAAAGGTGGCGGACGTCCTGATTTCGCACAAGCAGGGGGTACCAATCCTGAAGGGGTTCCTGCAGCCTTAAATAAGATGAGGAGTTGGTTGGAGTCTCAAAAATAGTTTTCCATGGACACCCTGGATAAATATCTCGTCAGAGAGCTTGTTATTTATTTTCTCCTTGTTCTCTTGGGCATTTCTGCTCTAGCAGTTGGCATCGATTTTCTCTCAAAGTTTTGGAGTACGGGGGCTTCTTTTAGTCGGGCAATGGAAATTTATGCCTATAAAGTTCCCCAAGCGCTCCAGCAATTTGTTCCAGTTGCAGCTCTTATGGCTACTCTGCTGGTAGTCTCCAATATGGCACGACAGAATGAAATTCTTGCCCTATATGCTGCTGGACTGAGCAATATTCGACTCATCTCCACTTTCGTGGCCGTTGTTGCTTCGTTAAGTACACTAGCATTTTTGATATTCGATCCGCTGATTCCCATATTTGAAGGAAAAAGGGTAATTCTTGAGAAAGGTGGAAGCCCCGATAAAAGCAGTTCAATTCAGATAGATTCTAATCCTTCAAGTTTTTGGTATCGAAGCGACCAGTTGATTTACAATGTGGGAGCCTTTTACTCACAGAGCAACACCCTCCGCGACCTCAAAGTTTATTTTTTGGGAACGGATTTCCAAATCCTGAAGAAAATTGAAGCAAAAAAAGCACTGTTCGAGGATGGGGATTGGACGCTAGAAGATGGCATCGTCGTGGATTATCCGATCGATAACCCATTTCCTGAAAGTCATCTGTTTTTTAAAATGCGAGGGGTAATTCCAGAAAAACCTAGCGATTACAAAACGCTCAAAGTAGAGGAAACTACTATGCGTTTAAGAGATTTGAGACGTTTTATCGAGAGAAGCCAGCGATATGGCGTGGATACGACATTGCAAAAAGTTTCATATCATGAACGCGTAGCTCATGTATTTTCCCCTCTCATTTTCGTTCTTCTGGGGCTGGCTTTTTCTCTCAATCCACTTAAGACACAATCAGCTGCGAAAGGTGTGGCTCTGAGCTTTCTGTTAGTCTTCATTTACCTCATACTGTCTCGTATGACTATTTCCGTCGGAAAAGGTGGGCTGATTCCCGCCTTTGTTGCGGCTTGGCTACCGAATATGCTATTCCTTTCCTTTGCGGGATTAAAAATAATGAGAAGGTAATCATGTTGGAAATTCTGAAATATCCGGATCCAAAGTTAAAAGAAGTCGCTCGTGAAGTAGATAAATTCGATAAAAAGCTTCATCATCTTTTGGATCAAATGGCGGAAACCATGTACGGAGCGAACGGAATTGGATTGGCCGCGCCACAAGTGGGAGAGAGTTTAAGATTGTTTGTAATTGATCTTGGGCCAATGGAAGATCAACCTGCAAAACTCTATGAGTTCATTAATCCTGTGATTGAGTCCGGAGACGGAAAAATTGTTTTTGAGGAAGGTTGTCTGAGCGTTCCCGGGGTAACAGAAGAAGTCGTGAGAAAGGAACGTGTTTCAGTGTCCTATCAAGATCGTAACGGTGAGTCTCATAGGATGGTTGCTGAAGGCCTGCTAGCAGTGGCTATACAACATGAGAATGATCATTTGGATGGGACCCTTTTCATTGAAAAACTCTCAGCTCTCAAAAGACGTCTTTTGAAGAAAAAACTGGAAAGAGCAGTAACACTTTAATTCATGCTGAAATATATTTACATGGGAACGCCCGCCATTGCTGCTCGAATCTTAGAGAAGCTTTGCGAGAATGAGTATCCGCCGGCTCTTGTTGTTACTCAGGTTGCTAAGCCCAAGGGGCGTGGCCAGAAAACGATGCCTTCTGAAGTCGAGCGGTATGCAAGAACTCAGGACCTCAGCGTAATCGAAGCATTCGATATAAACTCTCCTGGCACTGCTGATGTTTTAAAAACATTTCATCCTGATTTGATTTTGGTAGTGGCATTTGGACAAATACTGAAAGAAACGGTTTTGACGATCCCTAAATCAGGTTGCTTGAATGTTCATGCCTCTCTACTGCCTAAGTATCGGGGGGCAGCTCCTGTTCAACGAGCAATAATGGCAGGTGAGAGGGAAACCGGAATCAGCATACAAAAAATTGTAAAAAAATTAGATGCTGGGGACATTTTGGTTCAAAAGAAAGTGGCCATTTCCCCGGATGAAACTGCCGGAGACCTTTTGAACCGGCTAGCAGAGGTGGGTGCAGATGCTCTTTTGGAAGCCCTAAAGCTCGTCGAATCCAGGAAAGCCCAATTCACCCCACAAGTAGAAGAGGACGCAAGTTACGCAAAAAAGCTGGAAAAAAGCGATGCAAATTTGGATTGGTCGCTCCCTGCGTGGGTTTTGCAGAATTATGTGCGTGGTTTGCAGCCCTGGCCGGTGGCTCAATTCCCGTGGAATGGGGAAATGATAAGAATTTTCAAAGCAAAAGTAGTTCCTGGAACGCCTGGCAGTCAGGTAGGGGTGATTCGGTCTGACCGTAAAACCTTTGTCGAGGTCCAGTGCGGGGACGGCCACGCCTTATCTCTTATTGAAATCCAACAAGAAGGCCGGAAACGCCTGAAAATTGAGGAGTTTCTTATGGGGTATCGATGGCCTTCGATTGACTGAGCCTACTCTGTCATGAATGATGGAGCCTTTAGAAAACACGGAAGGGGACTTTCATGAAATCAAAAAATATTCTCATTGCCCCATCCATGTTAGCCAGTGATCTTTCTTGCCTTAAAGATGAAGTAATAGCTTTAGAGAAAGCTGGTGCTGATGTTCTTCATTTTGACATCATGGATGGGCACTTTGTTCCGAATATCACTTTTGGATTACCTGTCCTTGAAAGTGTTCGAAAACATACTCGACTTCCTTTTGATGCCCACTTGATGATTTCTGAGGCCGACAAGTATCTAGAGGAGTTTGCTCGAGTAGGATGTAATTGGCTATCAGTTCATGTGGAGGCTTGTCCCCACATCCAAAGGACGCTCACTCGGATTAGGGAACTTGGGATGAAAGCCGGGGTTGCTATTAACCCGGGCACCTCCATATTTTGTTTGGAAAGTATTGTTAAACACTGTGACTTTATTTTGGTGATGAGTGTGAACCCTGGCTTTGGAGGACAAAAATTTATTCCAGAAATGTTAGCTCGGGTGCAAGAGTTGAAGAAAAATCTCTCAGGAACTGATGTTCAGATCCAAATGGATGGGGGAATAAAAGTTGAAAACATCAACCAAATTAGAAGTGCTGGTGTTGATATTGCTGTAGTTGGCACGGGACTTTTTTCTCAAAAAGATTATTCCACCCAAATTAAAAAACTTCGATTAGCAGCAGAAAAAGGTTGAGTCATGATTCATCTAGATGGCGATAGTCTTACCCTCGAGAAATTCAAGAAAATTGTTTCTGGAAACGAGAAAGTTGGTCTCTCAGAACAAGCCATAAAAAAAATAAGAGCTTCGAGGCTCATTATTGAAAAAGCAGTTAAAAGCGGTGAAAAAGTTTACAGTATTAACACGGGGTTTGGTTTTTTAAGCAAAGTCACCATTCCCGCTGCACAACTAGAAGAATTACAAATTAATCTGATCAGAAGTCATGCTTCCGGATTAGGAGATCCACACACTGAAACCGAAAGCAGAGCCATACTTTTATTGAGAACTAATGTATTGGCCAAAGGTTTTAGTGGGGTTCGACTGGAGCTCGTTGAGTTTTTGGTATCTCTTCTTAACCAACGAGTACATCCCGTAATCCCTTCCAAAGGTTCCGTAGGCGCTAGTGGGGATTTGGCCCCTTTAGCTCACTTGGCTGCAGTTGTATTGGGAGAAGGAGAAGCGTTCGTTCAGGGAGTCAGAATGCCGGGATTGGACGCTCTTAAAAAAGTTGGTTTGTCTCCATTGAAGCTAGCTCCCAAAGAGGGACTTTCACTCATCAATGGAACTCAGCAAATGACAGCTTTGGGAGCTCTTTGTTTGTTAAAAGCTGAGGAACTCATCGATTTATCCGATTTAATAACTTCAGCGAGTTTGGATGGAATTTTGGGAACCGGAAAGGCTTTTGCTGCTTGGGTTCAAGACACTCGCCCGTATCCCGGTCAAAAGCGAACTGCCGAATTAATCCGAAACTTTATGTCGGGCAGTGATATTTTGAAAAGCCATGAAGGATGTGATCGTGTTCAAGATCCTTATTCCTTCCGATGTGCTCCCCAAGTCCATGGGGCGAGTCGAGAACTCTTGAGGTTTGTGAGAGAAACATTGAGCATCGAATTGAACGCAGCCACTGATAATCCTTTAGTGAATAGTGATACTGGAGAAATTATTTCCCAAGGAAATTTTCACGGTCAACCAGTTGCGTTTGCACTTGATATTTTAGGGATGGCTCTTTCAGAAATTTCCAGTCTTTCTGAGAGAAGAATTGCCAAACTCATAGACCCCCAATTTAGCTCATTGCCCGCATTTCTAGTAAAAAACGAGGGGGTAAACAGCGGATTTATGATCCCTCATGTTGCAGCAGCGTCTTTGGTTTCGGAAAATAAGCTCCTGACTCATCCAGCTTCTACTGATTCCATCCCGACTTCGAACGAAAAAGAGGACCATGTGAGCATGGGCCCCATTGCTGCTCGAAAAGCCAATACGATATTGAAAAATACTACCCATGTTCTTGCGATTGAAGCTTTAGCAGCTTGTCAGGCTTTAGATTTGAGAAAGCCGCTAAAACCTGGAAAAGGTCCTGCTTTTCTTCTTAAATTGATTCGCGAGAAAGTCTCGAGTGTTGAAAAAGACCGTTACTTTCATAAAGACATCCAAACTGTTTCAGAATTAATTGAGTCGGGTTCTATCTACCAACAAGGTGAGAAGGAAAATCTATGGCAATAAAAGTTCCCCACCATAGTATTCGGGCTTTTCGCGGCCCTGAACTCCACACAAAAGGTTGGCAGCAAGAAGCAGTGTTGAGGATGCTCATGAACAATCTAGATCCTGATGTGGCCGAACGTCCCGAGGATCTTGTAGTTTATGGCGGCTCCGGAAAAGCGGCCAGAAATTGGGATTGTTTTGATGCAATTGTTGAGTCATTGCAGAATCTTGAAAATGATGAAACTTTGTTAGTTCAGTCCGGAAAACCCGTGGGTATTTTTAAGAGCCACTCGGATGCTCCTCGCGTATTAATTGCTAATTCCCTGCTCGTGCCTCACTGGGCTAACTGGGAAAAATTTCGAGAGCTCGAAGCGCAAGGCTTGATGATGTTTGGTCAGATGACTGCCGGAAGCTGGATTTACATTGGCACCCAAGGAATTGTTCAAGGAACTTATGAAACCTTCGCAGCTGCAGCAAAAAAGCACTTTGGGGGTGATCTCACAGGCAAGTGGGTTTTAACTGCCGGATTGGGTGGAATGGGCGGAGCACAGCCTTTGGCTGCCACCATGAATGGGGCCAGTTGTCTTGCCATCGAATTAGATGTCACTCGAATTAAGCGTCGAATGGAAACAGGTTATTTGGACAAAATGGAGACTGATCTGGGACGAGCACTCCATGAAATCGAGAAATCTATTCTTGAAGGAAAACCTGTTTCAATTGGGCTAGTTGGCAACGCCGCTGAAGTTATTCCGAAAATTGCCCATGGCAAGTTTCTACCTGATCTTGTTACCGATCAAACTTCAGCCCATGATCCTCTTACGGGATATTATCCAGCGGGTTTAAGCCTTGAGGAATCTAATCACTTAAGAAATGCTGATCCCGATGAGTATATCAAACGTTCGAAGGCATCGATCGCAGACCATGTTAGAGGACTTTTGGAATTCGTAAAAAAGGGAATTCCTACTTTTGATTACGGCAACAACATTCGAGCTATCGCTGAAGCTCAAGGGGTCAAAGATGCATTTAGAATACCAGGTTTTGTCCCAGAATATATTAGGCCTCTTTTTTGCGAAGGATTGGGTCCGTTTCGCTGGGTAGCTCTTAGCGGTGACCCTCAGGACATCTATACAACGGATCGGGTTCTCATGGATCTGTTTCCACAGAAGAAAGAACTGCATCGATGGCTAAATTTGGCTAAAGAAAAAATTCATTTCCAAGGCCTTCCAGCTCGAATTTGCTGGCTCGGATACCAGGAAAGAGAAAAGGCCGGACTAGCATTCAACCAACTGGTGAAGGAAAAAAAGGTAAAAGCCCCCATTGTTATTGGTCGAGATCACTTAGATTGTGGCAGTGTCGCTTCTCCGAACCGAGAAACCGAAGCAATGAAAGATGGCAGTGATGCAGTCGCAGATTGGCCTATACTCAATGCTTTAATTAACTCAGTCAATGGAGCCACTTGGGTCTCTGTGCATCACGGCGGAGGAGTGGGTATCGGTTACTCTATTCATTCTGGAATGGTTGTTCTTGCTGACGGTACAGAGGATGCTGATCGAAGATTGAGAAGAGTGCTCACTTCAGACCCCGGTATGGGAGTCATCAGGCATGTCGATGCTGGATATCAAAAAGCGAAAGAAGTGGCGAGAGAAAGAAAAGTAAAAATACCCATGTTGAGTTTATGAATACCAATCATCTAGTCCTTTATCATAACATTGACCAGGTTCTTACTCTTAAGGGTGTTGCGGAAAAGCGTGGGCGTCATCCTAAAAAAGAAGACTTGGGTTTAATTGAAAACGCAAATGTTGTGGTTAACACGGATACAAACGACGTCGAGTGGGTGGGACCCTCCCATGAGATGCCTATCGAGTATGGAGATATTAGTAATGCTTATCCGGGATCCGGAGAGTTGTGGATGCCAGAACTTATCGAATGTCACACCCATTTGGTTCATTCGGGGGACCGACACCATGATTACGCACTTCGAGCAATGGGAAAAACCTACCAAGAAATTGCTAAAGAAGGAGGTGGGATTCTCACTACTCTTAAGTCTACTCGAGAAACACCGCTGTATAATTTGGTAGAACAAGCACAAGCTGATCTTGAGCGATTCCAAAAATATGGTGTGGGCACTGTTGAAGTAAAAAGTGGATACGGACTTACTCTGGAGAGTGAGTGTCGAATGCTTGAAGCGGTTCGAGCTCTCCAAGAATCCTCTAGCGTTCTTTTGGTTCCTACTTTCATGCCTGCCCATATGACTCCGCCTGAATTCAAAGGCAGAACTGATGAGTATGTTGAAGTGATCTGCAAAGAGTGGATTCAGGAAGTTGCTCGTCTCAAGTTAGCTGTCTTTTTTGATTGCTTCATTGAGGATGGTTTTTTTGATTTTAAACAAACCCAGAAAATGCTCGAAGCTGCCTTAGCGGCCGGTTTTAAACTGAAGCTACACGCGGATCAATTCAACGATCTAGGAGGAGTGAGCTTGGGGGTTGAAATGGGAGCGACCAGTATCGATCATCTGGAATGTATTTCGGATGCCAATATAAATAAATTGGCTCAATCAGAAACTGTCGGAGTGTTGTGTCCGGGGGCTTCTTTGTTCACAGGTATGGGGTATGCACCTGCAAGAAAGTTAATCGACGCCGGAGCTAGAATCGCACTATCCACGGACTATAATCCAGGTACTTGCCCTAGTCGTAATTTACCTTTGATGACCACGCTGGGTTGTAGTCAAATGAAAATGACGGTCCCTGAGACCATTGCTGCCGTTACTTACAATGCGGCTGCAGCATTGGGACTAGAAAAGGTTTTAGGCTCATTGGAAAAGGGTAAGCAATTCCGCGTTTGTCATCTGCAGAAAACTTCTTATGAAGTTCTTCCTTACTGCTTTGGTGAATTAGATTAATTAGTCAGTGCTTTAATACAGAAGTTAGCACTCGGATTAAAAGTAGTAAGGTCTACCCACTGACCATTTTGTTTGTAGAAACTTTCTCCTGGGTGGGCAACCGAGGGAACGGTAATTCGGCCCTCCGATCCCAGCAGCACAGGGACATTAGATGTTCTATCAAAAGCATGTCCCCCTTTTGAGACTGTTACGGCCACATAGAATGTTTGTCCCGGTTCAAGTGAGATGGGAAAGTCGAGATCGACGGTATGAAACCCTTTTCTGGGTTGAGAACCCATACTTCTAGTCAGAATGTGTTTTAATTCCCCATTTTCGAATGATCCAAAAATATCAATAGTGTAAGCTGACTGATCTTCAGTGGTATAAAAACTGACCGCTCTAAGAGTTTCTGGGCCACCACTGATTCCTTCTGCTTTAAAAGCGTTAAAAGCTTCAAAGACATTGTCTTTAGTGTCTCTCCAGCCGTGAGTATCATGGCTATAAATGTGTTGGTATTTTTGAAGCTCTACGTTTTTGAAGGAAACCGCACCCATCTCCGAATGATGACCTGCAACTTTGTCGTAATAAGAAATCCAGAAAAAACCATCGTCACCCCAATCGGGTCCCCAGCTGTTTTTGATGAGCCAAGCGCCCGGTTTAGCGGCTTCTGTTTGTTTTTGGTCATCCCAGCCGACGATTGCTACTGCATGATTGGGATCTTTGGAACTCTGGGGAGATTGATAAAAAGTATTCGAGTAGGAATCATAGTATGAATTTGCCCAGTGCAGAGCTGTCCCCATGGCCCCGTGATTCATAAGGGCTTCTTTAATCCCATCGATATTCTCGAGATTTGGGCCAGCATCAAACCACTCGACATCCCTCACGTAGTAAGTGTGATAATCGGGCGAAGTCTGTTGAGGAGGATTTTTATAACTCTGAGCATCAGAGTCTCTCATGGCCCCTTTTCGAGATAGAGCGGCAGTTGCCACTCGGTAATCTCCACCTTCGTGCACTGTCAGTCCCCCAGAACCTGAGTCGGGATTCCAGTGGTCATTAAAACCATTCCACCAATCCAAGTGATACTCAGCGAGATTGGGTTGGGCTTGAGTCTCAACCTGGGACCAAGCACCGGTCATCATCAGATTACTCTCAAGACCTGCCATCGTAGCATGGGTCCAGCAAGTACCCCCTTTCTGATTTTTTACAGAGGATACAAAAGATTTTCCATCCGTGTTTCTTAAATCAAATTTTTCCGGAAGAGCTGCGTGACTGGTTAGTGAACCGAACGCGACGACAAGAAGAATAGATTTCATAGTTCCCCCTCCTTGGGTTGAACTTACTCAAATAGGGTTTGGAAAAAAGGCGTTGCTGATTACTTTATTATAATCGAAAAACTTAAGAATTTGGTTGAGAAGAGTATCTTGAAAGCGTTAACGACTATTAAGGGCCAAACTTGATTACCCATGCCCGGAGCTCTTATCCCTGGAGGCTCAACATTCGTTCTAGAGCGACCTTAGCGTGATATTGTACTGAAGCCGGAATTTCAACTCGTTCAAAGGTATCCAGGTTTTCCAGTGTGTACAGGATTCGGCCCAAGTTGATTTGATACATGGTTAGACACAAGGACCGGTGTAATTTTGAAATAAGTCGGTCAGGATATTGAGCACTGAGGTTCTGGATGAGATTTACTTCAGTACCAATAAAGATCTGGTCCCCCGGCTTTGTTTCTTTAGCTACATAAGTTCTAATAAAATCAGTACTTCCTACGTAATCAGCCCGTTCCACTACATCTGAAGTGCATTCGGGGTGTACGATAATTTTGGCCTTGGGATAAAATTTTCGTACATGATCGATATCCCTTACTGTGAATTTCATGTGTACTGGACAATATCCACGCCAAAGCACCACTTTAGCGTCACCGTAAGATTCTGGATCTACCCCGTTTTCCTTTTCAGGATCCCAAATAGCAATGTCTTCAGGGGAAATTCCAAATTTGAGGGCAGTATTTCTCCCCAAGTGTTCATCCGGTAGGAAGAAAACACGATCTGACTTTTTAAAAGCCCACTCAAATGTTTTCAGTGCATTGCTGGACGTGCAAATCGTTCCTTCATTCTCCCCACAGAATGCTTTGATATCAGCAGTGCTATTCATATAAGTTATTGGGGTCGTTTTTTTTCCAATCTTGAGAAAGTCCCAGGCCTGCAGGACTTGGGGAAGGGAAGCCATATCTGCCATGGGACATCCGGCCTCTGGGTCAGGATGCAGCACTTCTTGTTCGGGACGAGCCAGAATCCGGGCACTTTCTGCCATGAAACGAACTCCCGCAAAAACAATGTACTTTCCGCCCTCAAATTGGGCTGCTGATTTGGAAAGTCCGTAGGAGTCCCCTACAAAATCTGCCAGTTCCGTTATCTTCTTTCTTTGATAGAGGTGGGCTAAAAGACAGACGTTCTTTCCTTGTTCCTTACGGATCTTTAGAATCCTCTCCGCAAGTTCCTCTTCCGGCAGTTGTTCTAGATGTCTAATTTGCTCAAAATCCATAACTTTCTCTTATCAGATTTCTAAGTTCTCTCGCAAATAACAACCTAAAGATCGCTTGTTCCGCTGGCTGGCCTCCACAATCAGTCGCGCCACTAGAGAGGCATTCCTGAGTCCAATCAACTCATCACTGAGCGCAGCTTTTCTATAGAAACGATCTATCCCACGTGAGAGTTCTGCCAAAATTCCCTGCGCTCTTTCCAGTCGTTGTTCTGTTTTTACTAAACCAACATAATTCCAAAGAGTATGTTTCAGGGTTAGCCAATCTTGAGATAAGAAAGAGGGGTCTACGGTCGCTTTTTCACTTTTCCAAGGCTCTACTTCCGGTATGTTTGGCGTACCCTGACTTCTTAGCTGGTCGGCGATGGATTCTCCAGCTCGAGTTCCCCAAACAAGACCTTCCAAGAGCGAAGTGCTAGCTAAGCGGTTTGCTCCATGAAGCCCAGTGCAAGCCACTTCTCCTGCGGCCCATAGATGAGAAACCGTTGTTCGGCCTTCAAGGTCCGTCCAGATTCCCCCACAGTGGTAGTGGGCTCCAGGAACTACCGGAATGGGCACTTCCGTCATGTCCACGCCGTATTTCAAACAAGTACTGTAGATAAAGGGAAATCGTTCCTTAATCCAGCTCTTGGGTTTGTGACTGATATCCAAAAACACGCAAGGAGCTCCTGTCGAGAGCATCTCTTCGTGAATGGCTTGAGCAACGCGATCACGAGGAGCCAGTTCCGGTACTGGATATTCTTTGAGTCGAGTTGTTAAAAATCTCTCTCCCGCTTGATTAACTAGGTACGCACCTTCTCCTCTAAGACTTTCAGAAATAAGAAATCGGGGACCAGAAATTTGATAAAAAGTGGTCGGATGAAACTGGATATATTCCAGGTTTTCCAAGCGACATCCCGCTCGATAAGCTAAAGCAATGCCATCTCCTCGGGAGTATTTTCCATTGGTGCTGTGAAGAAAAAGCTGCCCGACTCCTCCCGTTGCTATGACCGTGTACGGAGCAAATAGAGGCTCGGTCTTTCCCGACTTTTGATCAAAGACAAAGGCACCGAAGCAACGAGCTTCTTCGTGTTTATTACCCGAGTCTTTTGAGTGAAATGAAGTCATCAGCAAATTAACGGCGGTGATTCCTGAAAGAAACTGAATTCTTTTTTGTGTTTTAGCGTATGACAAAAGAGCTTCTTCAATTGCTCTTCCGGATTCGTCAGCGCGATGGAGAATACGCGTTGCGGAATGTCCTCCTTCTCGAGTGAGATGATAAGAGTTTTCTCCTTCTTCCTTATCAAACGGAACATGTACTTTCTTGAGAAGTATTTCCTCAACTAACCGAGGTCCTTCATTCACTAATTGCTTTACTGCTGGAAGGTAATTGGCATAAGCACCCGCCCTTAAAATGTCTTGCTCCAACAACGAGGAATCCGTAGACGGGTCTTCTCCTCGGTAAATGATCCCCCCCTGAGCGTAGACCGTGTTCGTTTCAGGTAGGGCAGGGGCTGCCGTGATAATCAATGAATCTATTTCTTTATTCGCGAGAGCTATGGCAGTGGAAAGTCCCGCAATTCCACTTCCAATAATTAAAACAGGAAATCGTGATGTTGCGGTTTTCATAGTTCAAAATCCAATGTGAGATTAAGCGACGCCGCAGAGTGAGTTAAGCGGCCTACACTAATAAAATCAACTCCAGCCGCAGCGATTTCCGATACTGTATTCAAATTAACTCCACCCGACGCTTCGATTTTGCAGGACGGGTCGCTTTGTCGGATGAGGCGAACTGCTTCTTTGAGTTCAGTCTGAGAAAAATTATCCAACATAATAATTTGTGGTCTCTGCTCTAGCTTCAGCACTGACTGAAGCAGCGAAAAATTCTGAACTTCTAACTCAGTTCCGTGTAGGGGAGAATGGCAACTTTGTGCTCGTTTTAAAAGTACTTCAGCTTTTTCGAGGGCAGTGTGGTTATCTTTGATTAAGATTCCATCACTGAGCGACCTACGATGGATGGAGCCCCCGCCGGCAACAACGGCGTTTAACTGAAGGTCTCGCAATCCTGGTAGAGTTTTTCGAGTTGCTAAAATCCGAGTCGGATGGGGCTGGACTGCATCTACAAACTTTCGGGTTAAGGAGGCAATCCCGCAACTATGGCCCAAAAAATTGAGCAGGGTTCGTTCAACGGAAAGTAGAGTCCCTAAAGGGCCTTTTAAAATGAGGAGGCTTTGTCCTTTATGAATTTGACTGCTTTCTTGAACCTTCAGGTCCAGACTCAAAGTGCCTTGGAAAATTTCATGGAAAGCTTGAACGATAGCCGCACCGGAAAAAATCCCATCTTCTCGAGTGCTTACAATTGATTTCCCGTTTGTGTATTGCTTCGTTTCGAGTAGTTGAGCCGTTACATCATCCTGAAAACGGTCGGTTTCCAATTCGTCTAAAATCAAAGTCTTAAGCGTGAAAAGGCTCATGATGGCCCTTGAGTAACACAGAGCATGAATTTCTACAATCAGGGGGACTTAAGGCAGGCGGGAAGGTGTGATCAGGCTACTTTTAGCTCTCACGAAAAGAAGGGACTCTAACATCACTACTACGGCCATAACGACTAATCCCCCTAAAATATCGTAAAAGTAATGCTGCTTCGTAGTGAGCGTAGAAATAAAGATAGCCAAAGACCAGCCCGAAAATAAAAAGACCATTTTTCGGCCTTTGGGGCGCATAGCCCAGGTAGCAACTGAGGTGAGGCCCACATGCATGCTGGGAAAACAGTTCCGAGGGGAGTCGGCCATAGCAATAAAATCCATTAAGGAGCCAATGAGCCAATGCGACTGCGGTTCATAAGGAGGCCTGGGATACACGGTGGGATAACTATAAAAGAAAAGTCCACAAACTGTCAGAACCGCAAACATCATCCGAGCGAAGGAATTGAAGTGATGACGTTCAGTGAACATAAAAATAGCTATAATGAAAATAAAGTAATCCGAAGTGTAAATAATAAAAGTCCAAGGAATCAGCGGAATGACTCGATCAATCCAAAGCATGGGCAATTCACTGGGCGTACTCTGGAAAAAAAAATTCGGTATGACGTAAAGCAATCCGTAAGCAACTGCAAAGAGAGCCAAAATTGAAAAGCGGTATCCTAAACTACACTCTTTCGCATCCATGGGTAAATCTCATCAGCTTTAAGCAGGATAGTCAACTCAAGTACATGAATTTATAGATTAATCTTTGAGAAGTGTGTCCAATTGTTGGAGCATTTCTGCAGAATCCCAGTCCCTCGGGCCTTCAAATACTTTTTTGATGTCTCCTTTTTTATCAATCAGAATAGTAACGGGGATTCCTTCTAGCTTGTACGCTGCTATTTGTGACCGACTGACATTAAAAATCAAGTTTTCGGGAAGTTTAAGCCCCTGAAGTTTAGGTTCTAACTCTTCTGCTGAAACATCTTCAATGTTTATTGCAAGTACTATGAGTCCTCTCTTTTTGTAAATCTTCTCCAATGAACGAAGTGTGGGCATTTCATCTAAACAGGGTTCACACCAAGCTGCCCAAAAATTGAGCAAAACGGGCGTGCCTTTAAGACTTTTAAGACTGGTGTTTTGCCCATTGGGCAACCGAAAATCAATTTCGGGAACTCCCCTCTCTTCACCGGGATCTTTGCCAACAATTTTAAAATCAGAAGCTAAAAAAGAAAAAACAACAATTAGGATCACACTCGCAACAAGTGGAACGATAATATAGAGTTTGTTCTTAAGAGTCATAAAGAGTCGGTATTTTAACTCCTGTTCAATGCCCCTTTGATATAGAATAACATCATTGTTTGGAGAGTGAAAACCATGGATTTATATGGTCCGGTAAAAGTAGGCGGGGATATTTTAGCCTTTTGCGGGAAGTGCAAGCGGGATCTTGCACATGTTATTGTGGCTATTTTGGCGGGAAAGCCAGTAAAAGTTATCTGCAAAACCTGCAAAAGTGAGCACAAATATCGTTTAAGCGGGGATAGCCAACCAAAGTCTGCTAGTTCCGGAGGGGGCAAACGTGAACGGGCTCCTCGCACGTTTGTAAAAAACTCCGAATATTGGGAACAGAAAATAGCTGCAAAAAAACAGACGCCGCTTAAAACTTATCGCACTCAAGAATTGTTTCAGCTTGGAGATGTTATTTCTCACTCAAAATTTGGTGTGGGTATTGTTGAAGAAGTGAAAAACAATGGAAAAATTTTAGTCCTCTTTCGCGATGAGGAGCGGATTTTAATTCACGGTCTGACTGCTCCCTCCCAATTGTGAAGAAACCCTCAATTTTAAGATTCATGGTGCAGTGAAGAGTTACTCGAATTAGTCCGAAAAGGTATTCGAGGAATTAACATGAACTTCTTCATTAAGAATGCACGCGGATTACTTGCTCTTTGTGCTTTCGGTACCATTAATACTAGTCTTTCACTGGCTGACTCCTCATCTTCGGACTGTATTACCCTGCAGAAGCAGGTGGGTATTTTCAAAACTGCACACCGATTAGCTCAGGATCCCGTTGCCCTTCTTAAGGGAAGAGATATTCACATTTCCGAAGGGCTTTTGGTAAAACGCTGGGATCCTGATTTGAAAACAACGTTCTATCATTCGGCCTCCGAGCCAGGTCCAGATGGAACTATTCCTCTAGTGGATCCGAATGCAAAGGCTGTTGCCCTCTTCTTTCATGGTTCTGGCACCGCTAAGTCGAGTGGTCGAAACTTTATTCACAACATGAACTACTTAGCTCAACAAGGGATATCGGGTGTTGCCATCGATCTTCCATTTCATGCCTCTAATCGAGGGGAAGAAAGACTAAAAAACAAAGACGAGTTCATGAAATGGTTGAAACAAGTAGTAGGCGCAGTGAAAAAATCGGGAAAACCAATTTACCTAGTAGGACACAGTTTTGGACCAGAAGTTGCCCTTCAGTATGCATCTCAGTTTCCCAAGGATCTTAAAGGCGGAGGCCTCTTTCTTATTTCGGGTGCTTGGGGAAAAAGTCCATCTCACGAGTGGATGTATGAAAAAGTAACCACTCCGGGGATGGAGTTTTTGGGGGGAAATGAAAAGGTTGAGGACAATCCAGCAGGGGGAGACTGGGCTGGAAAGATGGCCGAGCAAAGTGATTGGCATATGCGTGGGATTTCTCCTGATGTTCGTGTCAAGTTAGTAGTGGGCGCAAAAGACGAATGGTGGCCTCCTCCTGTTGAGGGACAGCCGCTTCCTCGTGGAGTGAAGATGGTAAAGCCTTTAGCTCCCTATCCAAATCAGTTAGGAAACCGTGGATTAACTCAGAAACTCCAGATAATTCCTGAGCACACTTTTAATGAAGCTATCGAATGGACTCAAAAAAAAATCCCCCATGCGCAAATTGATGTTGTAGAGGGTTTTGGTCATTTTATTTTCGATTCCCGTGATCCAAGAGGTGGGCCTCTTCTAAACCGACTTCTCATGGATTTTGCAGGATTAGAATATTCCAAACAAGCCGAACAAAACAAAAAGACGGCAAGGCTTGAATTTAATTTATTGGCTGACAACAACCCAGTCTTCAGAAGTTGGATCGGTGAAAAGAATCTAGCTACCATGTCCAAAGACGAAGCGACTGCTGAGCGAGTTCTTGAGCAATGGAGAGTTTTAGAATTCCAAACGTGGAGAGAGATTCTCTCTCAAATGAAGGAAACCGAACCGGAATATTATAATCAACGAAAATATTGGTTGGCCAAAGAACTTAAAGATATGCCCGCAACTTCAGATGAGTTTAAAAGACGGGGCTGGAACGCAAACGAGCTACTCGCCGATTTCAAGCGATTTCGCGAAGAGAATGGCAATTCCCAGAAAGGGGGAGTCTCGGAGGATCCCTATCAACCCAGACTCCCGATTTTATCGAGTACCCTTATGGGCGAACAGGCTCAAACCACTCCCTTTGGCGGTTCGCTGCTAAGCTCGGAGTTTCAAAAAAATACTGATGAAAAGGGAAAAATTGTCAAAGAGGAGCAGCTTGTTCCTGGCTTCCGAACTTTTACGTACGATTATAAAAATAACGAGGGGAAAACCTGGACCGCAGTCGATTCTAGTGATCCTGCAGACGTATCTTGGTTTTTACAAAAAGCTTACGAGGAGGCATATCGACAAAACGGTTTTCTCTCGCCAGGGGATAACTGGGAAGTCGTACTAGATGGAGTGCGTGTTAAAGCAACGATAAGGCTGGACCATAAAAACAAAACTCAGCGAGTTGAGAGAGTGTTGTTAGAGCCAGTTGAAAGGCCTCAGCCTAAATAAGCTTTTTTGACTGATTCATTTTTAAGTAGAGCTTCCGATTTATCTGTGAGAACGATATTGCCAGTCTCTAATACATAAGCCCGATGAGAGATTTTGAGAGCAGCAAACGCGTTTTGCTCAACCAGCAAAACAGTTGTTCCCTTCTTATTGATCTTTTGAATGGTGTCAAAAATAGACTTGTTGATTTGCGGAGCTAGTCCTAATGAGGGCTCATCCAGCAACATAAGTTTTGGTCGAGAAAGTAATGCTCGAGAAATCGCCAACATTTGCTGCTCACCACCCGAAAGAGTTCCGGCAAGTTGTTTTCTTCTTTCGAGCAATCTTGGAAAAATAGAATAAACTTCATCGAAATCTGTAGCGTTAAGCTTTTGAGTAAAACCACCCATTTGAAGGTTCTCTAGAACCGTTAAATTGGCGAAAATTCCTCTGCGTTCTGGCACATGAGAAAGTCCAGCCGAAACGATCTTGTGGGGCTTCATCTGCGAAATATCCATTCCATCAAAATGTATTTCTCCAGCAGTTCCTCGAAGGAGCCCAGAAATAGTTCGAAGAATGGTGGTTTTCCCTGCGCCGTTTGCTCCGATGAGAGCTACTGTTTCCCCACTATTCACTTCCAGGGAAATATTAGAGATTGCTCGAATCGCACCATAATTTACTGACAGATTCTTAACCGATAAAATCATTCGACCCCCAAGTAAGCTTCAATTACTTTTGGGTTCTCTTGAATTTCCTTCGCAGTGCCCTCCGCGATAATTTCCCCGTGGTCCAAAACAGTAATGCGTTCACAAATGCCCATAACAAGCTTCATGTCGTGTTCGATGAGTAAAATAGCCACTTTGAATCGATCACGTATGTCGCTCACTGTATGCATCAAATCGACTTTCTCCTTAGAGTTTAAGCCTGCAGCAGGTTCATCTAGTAGAAGTAATTTTGGGCGCAAAGCAAGGGCTCGAGCAATCTCCAGTCGTCTCTGATTTCCGTAAGAAAGGTTTTTTGCTTGATCATCTTTTCGGTTGGCCAGTCCCATCAGCTCCAGAAGTTCCACTGCTCTGTCTTTCAATTCGGCTTCATTTTTTTGAAAACGAGAAGTATGGAGAATGGCATCAATATAACGATAGGGTTCTCTAAAATGATAAGAAAGAAGAACATTATCTAGAACGGAAAGGTCACCCATGAGACGAATGTTCTGAAAAGTTCTCGCAATTCCAGCTTTCGCGATTTCGTACGGTGCAAAACCAATGAGCGATTGTCCTCCCAGGGTCATCGTTCCCTGGTCCGGCTTATAGACACCAGTCATGAGATTAAACACAGTAGTCTTACCAGCCCCGTTAGGACCTATTAGGCCGCAAAGACCTTCCGGATGAATTTTTAACCCAAAACCAGAAACGGCTTTCAAGCCGCCAAACGAAATGCCCAATCCAGCAGCTTCAAAAGTAAATTCAGCCATGGGCTTTGACACCTTTTTTCTTTTTGAACGAAGGAAAAAAATCCCAAATTTCTTTGTGTCCCAGAAGCCCTACAGGTCTCACCAACATGAGTACGATTAAAATAAGTGGAAAAATTACCATTCGGTACGTATCGGGTAATCCTCCCATTGTAAAAAGAATCATGCGGAGTAATTCAGGCAACAGACTGACAATAATTCCTCCAATCAAAGCACCTGAGAGACTACCCATACCTCCCAAAACAACCATGATCACAACATCAACTGAGCGGTTAAAATTGAAAGTCGCTGGATCAATAAATCCTTGGTAGTGCGCGAAAAGCGCACCTGCTATTCCAGCAAAAAAGGAGCTGATGACAAAAGCTACTACTTTATAGTGAGACACTTTTATGCCCATCGACTCAGCTGCGATTTCATTTTCTCTTATAGAAAGAATAGCTCGGCCGTAAGTGGATTTCATGAGCCGATAGAGAAACAAGAAAGTAACAAACGCCCAAAAATATACCCAGAAAAAAGTCGATTCGCGGGGAATACCCGGTAGCCCCCTGGGCCCACCAACTGCATCTACATTGAGAAAAATAATTCGAATAATCTCTCCGAATCCCAAAGTGACGATAGCGAGGTAATCTCCCCGTAATCTCAGTGAGGGCAACCCCACCAAATAACCTGCAATGCCAGCCCCAAATCCCCCGACAACGACAGCAATTCCAATGCCGAGAGGTTCTCTCAAAAAGCTGAGCTGAGGAAAAGCGACTGGAAGGAGTGTTGTGATAGCCGCACTGAGGTAAGCTCCCACCCCCATGAAACCGGCATGTCCCAGTGAAAATTGTCCAGCACAGCCATTAACAAGATTCAAACTCATCGCTAAAATCATAGCGATACCACAATTCACAATGACTCGAACAACGTAAGGGTTGAGATTAGTTTCAAATAGGAATCCCAAGGTCCAAATGGCGCCAATTACTAATCCAAAAATGATCCACTGAGTGTATTTCACACTTTTTCCCTTCGAGTACTCCCAAATAGGCCCGCTGGTTTTACTAAGAGAATCAAAATCAAAATTCCAAAAGCGATTGCATCTCGGTAAGTGGAGCCTCCAAAATAAACGGTAATAGCTTCGGCAAGTCCAAGAACGATTCCCCCAATAGTGGCTCCCATGATGCTGCCGATGCCGCCAAAGACTGCCGCAACAAATGCTTTAAGACCAATCAGAGTGCCCAACAAGGGTTCAATCTTTGAGTAAGCCAAGCCGTAGAGAATAGAAGCTGCCCCAGCCAAACTTGACCCGATAATAAAAGTAAAAGAAATAACTGCATCTGTTGGAATACCCATCAAATTAGCAATTTCGATATCATAACTCACAGCTCTCATGGCCGTTCCCAATTTGGTGTGATGAACAATGAAATTGAGAACTAGCATCAAGACAGCTGATACTACCAGGACCATCAACTGGATATTGGTAACTACAAGACCTTCCCCGCCAAGGAGGGATTGAGTTTCAATCACTCGGGGAAAAAAACGAGGATCAGCGCCTACAGTCACTTGAACAAAGTTCTGAAGAAAAAGCGACACTCCGATTGCCGTAATCAGAACGTTTAAACGAGGAGCTTTACGAAGCGGACGATACGCAATTCGTTCTACAGTTAAGGAAATCGCAACACAAGCAAGCATGGAAGCAAGGGTGGTAAATACAAAGAGCAGAGTGGGATTGGTAATTCCATAACTTTTCAAGATCGGAACAGAAAAAATGGCACAGAAAGCCCCCAACATGAAAATATCGCTGTGAGCAAAGTTGATGAACTGGAGGACGCCGTACACCATTGTGTACCCCAGCGCTACGAGGGCGTAGACGCTACCCTGCGATAATCCATTGATCAAAATTTGTATAAAGGCTTCCAACGATTACCCAGGATTGATGGTCGTCACATAAGTGTGTTTTGAACCTGCCTCAACTTTGAGAACAACAGCAGGTTTCACAGCATTTCGGTCTTCGTTGATTGAGATGATTCCAGTAACTCCCTGAAAATTTTTCGTAGATGCAATCGCATCCCGGAGATTTTTGGGGTTCAAATCAGCTGATCGATTGATGGCATCCATCGCAATCAAAGCAGCATCGTATCCCTGAGCTGCAAGGCTATTTGGAACTTCTCCGTATTTCGCTTTGTACTGAGTAACAAAGTTTTGAACGATCGGACTTTTATCTTCGGCTGAGTAATGATTGCTGAAGTAAGCACCGAGAATTGCGCTTTGACCAATTTCACTTAATTTATCGCTATCCCAACCGTCACCCCCCAACAAAGTGGCTTTAAGCCCCAGCTCTCTTGCCTGAACAGCAATGATACCTACTTCAGTGTAGTAACCGGGTACAAAAATGATATCGGGCTTTCCTTCTTTTATTTTAGTGAGCTGGGATTTGAAATCGACATCGCCCCCGGAGTAGGCAACATCTAACACAACTTGTCCGCCCATCTTTTTAAAGTCTTCAGTAAAAAAATTGGCTAAGCCGACGCTGTAATCGCTCTTAATGTCGCGAAAAATAGCTGCTTTTTTTAAATTGAGGTTGTTAATAGCAAATTTTGCCATAACGGAACCTTGAAAAGGGTCAATAAAGCACACTCTAAAAATATAGTCTCCAATCTGGGTTACTTTAGGGTTAGTGCTGGATGGGCTAATCATGGGCACTTTGTACTGTTGAGCCACCGGAGCTGCAGCGATAGAACGCGAACTTGCTACTTCACCTAAAACCAGATGAACTTTATCTTGCGTAATCAGTCGAGTGACTACGGTTACTGCTTCATCAGACTTTCCTTGAGTATCGTAACTAATAACTCGAATTTGTTTTCCTTTTACCCCACCTTTTTTATTGGCTTCTTCTACAGCCATCATGATTCCCTTATGAGTGGAAGTCCCAAAGGTGCTTTCTGAACCGGTCATGGAACCGTATTCGCCAAAAACAATCTCGTTTTCATCGGCAGGGACACCCGCTCGTTCATTCTTTTTGATGCAGCTTGAATTAACGATTAAAAACAACAGGCCAGCGAAAAAAGGGATGTGTTTCATATCAAGGGACCTCTTCTTTCTTTCCCAAAAATTCTTATGAAATAACTTCTGGATTATCGATTTTACGGGGGGATTGTCAATTTAAAGAGAAGCCAAATGCTCAGATTATTTAGGGAAATAGCGAGAAGCAAGGGGACTGCTAATAGTTAGTCCGGTGATTGACAGTGAGTAGTTGATTACCCTATCGTGTGGCTCCTATGAGCAACTCCAAAGAAAAAAGTTCGTTTGAAACCTCTTTAAAAGAACTCGAAAAAATTGTGGGGGAATTAGAAGCTGGCGAAATTCCACTAGAAACCCAGCTCAAGTCTTTTGAAAAAGGAGTCGCTCTTTCTCGAGAATGTTTGCGGCAATTAGAAGAAGTAGAAAGAAAAGTTGAGCTATTGATGCAAACCGGGGACGGGGAAATTAAAACTGCTCCATTTGATGCGCAAAGTCACAATCCTGGTTGACACGTCTAAGGCCACTTTCTATCTTTACCCTCTTTTGAGGAGATAGTCCGTTGAATTTTCAGTCTTATTCCGCGTCTCGTGTCGCTCTCATTGAAGCAGCGATTGGAGAAAGTTTGGTGCAATATCAAAAAACTGCCTCGCTTCGATTTGCTCCGCTTGTGGAAGCAATGAGTTACAGTTTGTCTGGCGGAGGAAAACGATTTCGTCCGCTCCTGACTTTAGCGAGCGCGGAGTGCTTGGGGTTTCAAGCAGAGGATGTTTTGCCGGCCGCTCTTGCGGTTGAATATATCCACACTTATTCGCTGATTCATGACGATCTTCCGGCGTTAGATGATGATGATACTCGACGGGGCAAGCCCTCTAATCACAAAAAATTTGGAGAAGCAGTGGCAATCCTTACGGGAGATGCGCTCCTGACTGAGGCTTTTGGACAACTGGCTCGGCTTCAGGAAAGTACCTTATTTTCTCCTAAACACATTCTTTCTGCTTTTGAACTTTTGGTTTCTGCTGCTGGGGTGAGAGGATTGGTAGGCGGACAGTTCATCGATGTTACTTTAGAGCAAACCCAATTCAATCTTCCTGAAGTGGAGTTTATCCATATTCATAAAACAGGGGCTATGATCGTTGCTTCAGTTCTCCTACCCGCCAGACTGTGTGGGTTAGAAGAAAAAAAATCTGCATTATTAAAGCGTTACGGAGCAGCTCTAGGACTCGCATTTCAAATTTCAGACGATATTTTAGATGCTGAATCCAGCAACCGTTATTCGCGGGGACCACGAAAAAAGGCCCGTCCAGCCTATAGTGAGCTGATGAATCGAGCGGAAATGCAAGACCTTCTCAACAATCTGATTGATACTGCCAATACTTGTGCTCAGGCTTTGGGTGACAAATCCTCTCATCTTGTGGATATTGCTGAGTTCATTCGCAACAGGAAACATTAATGGGAAAACGACTGGATAAAATCAATTTACCCGAAGACCTTCGGCAACTGAAAGTGGGTGAGTTACAGCCTCTTTGTAAAGAAGTCCGAGACCTAATTTTGGAAGTAATATCGAAAAAAGGCGGACACTTTTCTTCCAACTTGGGAACTGTCGAACTTTCCGTTGCACTTCACTACGCTTTTGAAACTCCTAAAGACAAGTTGGTGTGGGATGTGGGGCATCAAGCGTATCCCCATAAAATTTTGACGGGTCGAAAAAACAGATTTCATACCATTCGGCAGTACGAAGGCTTGAGTGGTTTTACCAGCCGAGCGGAAAGTGAGTATGATCATTTTGGAGCTGGGCACGCTAGCACTTCCATTTCGGCTGCTCTGGGTATTGCAGAAGGAATGAAGCTGGGGGGACTTCCTCATTTCGCTGTCGCTATCATTGGTGACGGCTCCATGACTGGGGGACTAGCCTTCGAAGCTTTGAACAATGCGGGACATATCCCAGCAAAAAATTTGGTAGTTATTCTCAATGACAACGATATGGCGATTGATCCTAACGTGGGTGCTTTGAATCGCTTTGTGAATCATGCGCTTGTCCATCCAGGTTACAATCGGCTTCGAAAAGAATTGAAAGGCTTAATGGATGCTATGGAGCATTGTGGAATGCCCATTACAGGAGTTGCTTCTCGCTTGCGAAAGAGTATGAAGAACTTCTTCACTCCTGGGATTCTTTTTGAGTGCTTGGGCTTCAGATATATGGGGCCCATTGATGGACATGATGTGAATGCCCTAGTTGAAGCTTTCTCGTTTGTGAAAAGTGAGAGTCCGAAAGAAGGGCCTTATTTAGTTCATGTGCTTACCAAAAAGGGCAAAGGTTATAAGCTTGCTGAAGAAAATTCACTCAAATATCATGGGGTAACTCCTTTTGAGATTGAAGAAGGAATCAAACCTTCCGGTCCTAAAAAAGCAAACTATCAAGATGTTTTTGCCGATACTTTAGTTCGTTTAGCCAAAGAAGATCCTCGCATTGTGGCAATCACAGCTGCCATGCCGAGCGGTACAGGTATTTCTAAGTTTCAAAAAGAGTTTCCAAAACGGACTTACGATGTTGGCATTGCAGAAGGGCATGCGGTTCTTTTTGCGGCTGGCTTAGCCACTGAAGGTTTTAGGCCAGTAGCTGCTATTTACTCTACGTTTCTTCAGAGAGCTTTCGATCAGTGCATACACGATGTTGGGATTCAAAATTTGCCGGTTGTATTTGCGATGGATAGGGCTGGTCTTGTCGGAGCGGATGGCGTTACTCATCAAGGAGCTTTCGATTTAAGTTATTTAAGGGCCATTCCTAATTTCGTCATTATGGCTCCAAAAGACGAGAACGAACTTCAACACATGGTTAAAACAGCTGTGCAATATCAAGGTGGCCCCATTGCCTTTCGATATCCACGAGGTGAAGTCGTTGGTGTACCGATGGATAAAGAGCTCACGACACTCCCCTTGGGAAAAGGAGAAGTTTTAAAAGCAGATGCAAGTGCAGTTGATGTGCTTTTGATCGGTATTGGATATGCAGTTCAAACCGTTTTGGAAGCGCAAGCTTTGTTGCAGGCTCAAGGTTATAAAACCGCAAGTATCAATGCTCGCTTTGTTAAACCTTTGGATGAAAAACTCATATTAGAATGGTGCGAACGTTCGAAATTAGTGGTGACTGTGGAAGAAAACACAGTGTGCGGTGGATTTGGCAGCTCCATTCTCGAGCTCATGCACAGTCGAGGGTTAAACCTTCCCGCCCTAATTCTTGGGTTACCTGACGCTTTCATCGATCACGCAAGTCCTCAAGTCCAGAGGAAGCTCACTGGATTAGTTCCGCAAACTGTAACTTCAAAGACCATTCTAAAATTAGAGGAATTGGGATTAACACGGTCACCAACAACTCGGCTGAAGAGTACCGAGAATTCTTTGGTTCTTAATTAGCAATGGCCAAAAAAAGACTCGACTTACTTTTAGTCGAAAGGGGAATTTGCGAGAGTCCCCAAAAAGCTGCTTCTTTAATCTTGGCGGGTGAAGTGTTTGGACCCAATAATTTACGTTTAGAAAAACCGGGCACTCTTTATCCTGAGGACCTTGTCTTGGAAGTCAGGTCCCGGTCTTTGCCTTTTAAAAGCCGGGCAGGGCACAAACTTCAATTTGCTCTTGATGAATTTCGGATTTCGGTTTCCGGCAGGACTTGTCTTGATATTGGAGCCTCAACCGGAGGATTTACTCATTGTTTACTCAAAAATGGCGCTAAACATGTGATTGCAGTTGATGTCGGCTACGGTCAGCTAGACGTGGAGTTGCGAAACCATCCGCAAGTAACGAACCTAGAGAAAACCAATGCTCGCTACTTAACTTCGGAGAGTCTGGGGAAAGAAGGCACTTCAATCGACTTAGTTGTCATTGATGTTTCTTTTATATCATTACGAAAAATTATTGAACCCATTCATCGTAACTTCCCCAAAATCCGTTATTGGATTCTTCTTTTCAAGCCGCAGTTTGAATTGGCACCAGAGCAATTGCAAAAGGGTGGCAAAGTGAAAAACCTGGAAGCAGTTCAGCAGGCTCTGAGAGGATTTAACCAGTGGATGGTAGATTTGAAATTAACAAAATGCGGAGGCCCCGAAAGTTCTCCCATCGCTGGCAAAAAAAGTGGTAATGTAGAGTACTTAATTTTTTATGAAAATCGAATCGACTAAATTTTGGCTCGGTTGGCTTTTGATTCTCTTGCTTCTTCCTGGCTGTGTGATGGGAAGAAAGCGACCTGATTTTTCGCAGTTTGAAAAATTGGAAAATCAGAACTCTACCAAAGTGGAAAACCAATCTGAGAATCAACTTGAATTTCCAGTTACACCCGGAGCTACGGCAACCGCATCGGAAAAAACTGAAGTTCGCGCTCAAGCCATTACTTTGGTTCTAGGAGGAGCGGGAGTCAGCAGTTTTGCGACTGTGGGATTATTAAAGCGGTTTAAAGAAGAGGGCATTAAAGTAGATGCGATTGTGGCTACAGGGTGGCCAGCCCTGTTTGCAATCGGTTATGGATTTTTTAAGTCTGTGCATGATTTGGAGTGGTTTGCGATGAGGCTCCAAGAAAAAGATTTCTCAAAAGCTTGTGCAATATCCGCTAAAGGCGAAATGGGAAAAATTTCCCCCATGATTGAAAATTCTCTGAAATTCAAAGATCTGAGGGATCTCAGAGTTCCGGTAATTATTGCGGCTCAAAATTCAGAGCTTGGGGGCGACGGTGTTTTTGATTCGGGTGATTGGCGTGACCCGTTGTTGAGAACCATGGCAGTACCAGGACTGTACCGACCTTTTCCCGAAATGGAAGAGTCCGCCATAAGGAACTTGGGTTTGAAGGCTTTAGATATCGGAGAAGGAAAAAAAAGAGGCGCCACTCACGTTGTGGCAGTCAATATGTATCCTGATTACCTAGAATATTACCGAGTCCCCAAAAAAGAGACGGGATCTGCTTTGTTCAGAATGTCCTATTTGGCGTTGATGAGGCGTAGTTTACGGGAAGAATTGCAAGACGTTCTTACAGTGCCCATTGAGTTGAAAAGTAATCCGCTAGATTTTTCCAAAAAGCGAACAGCTATTTTTGCCGGTTCTGCGGCCGCTTCCAAAATAATTAAAAACGTAATAAATTAAATAACTTATTCAGAATTTGCTGAGTATTGACTCAACGCATCAAAACGGGTAAATTCTGCCCGTGTTTCAATACAGAGTCATAGGTCTATTTCTTAGCTTAGCGACCAGTCTCTCGCTGCTTTCAGGATGTGGGAATAAACTGGAGAAGCCGCTTCTGCCAGGTCCGGCACCTCTCTCAGTGGATAGGATTCTTCTCCGTTCAAAACTCACTGCCGCTGATCTCCGCCAGTTATTTTCAGTGCTAAATGAGAAAGGGGATTTCAATTCACTTCTTCCTTGGATTCAGAATCTTAGTGATTCACAAGTGGAAGCTTGGGCATCATTTCTTAATCGTTGGGTCTACGAAGACGCTCAAACAAACCAAGGACTGATTCACCTTTTAAATGAGCGAATTAAGAAAAAGGGTTTTCAGAAATGGACAACCCAATGGGTAAGTCTGTTGAAAACCTATCCGAGCTTGGATTTAGCTTTTTCAGACCTTTTGTCCGATGACAGCCTTTATGCTGTACTCAAGCGAGATATACAGATTCTAGACCCGGTTTTTCTCACAAAGGTTTTACCCCAGCTTATTCAAAGTGAAACAAATTACGTCGCTAAAAACTCAGAAATTAAAATAAATAAGCCAGCCCTTGCCCAAGACCTTAAGACGATTCTAACGAACCCAGAAAGTCGATCCATTCTTTCTGAGATGGGAATTATGGCTTTGAATTCAGATGTTGTTCCCGCCGTGATGAAAGCAGCTGTTGATCTTCGGAAAAGATTTGGCGTTGAGGCGTTTTCTCGTCTTGCCCTTCAAATGTCTGAGCTCAGTAAGCTGCGCGCCAACTCCGATGAAACTGGCAAAACGAGCCATCTTGCTGAAGCTTTGGATCTCGTTGAGTTGATGAACCGGCCATCGAAGCCAATTGTTTCTGCTTTGCAGGAAGGTCTGCGTACAAACCCCGACTTAGTTCAAACACTCAGCTTAAAGTGGGACCCGATTTTTGTGTCGGCACTTTCCGAAATTGTTCTCAAAGTCCTTTTGAATCCAGAGGATGGAGAAGCACTAGATAAAAACTTTTGGTTGTCCCTTCCAAGAGAAAATGCCACTTCAGATCCTAACCTCCAGTTTCATCGACTTTATGCCATTATCTTCTCTGGGCTCCAAAAAATTACAGACCCCAGAAGAGCTGAATCCCTGAGCGATAGCGGGTCTTATCGTCTTCCTCTTCAGTTAAACGCACTTTTGCTCACGGAATGGTTAGAGACTGTTGCCCGTTCTCAGCGTTCTCAACTTGAAAAATTATCGGAAAATGAGTTTCGAGATAAGCTTTGGTCTCTGCCTTTGTCAGATAGAGACTTTAAATTTTCACTTACTGCATCCGATGACAAAAAAACGATTTCCGGTCTCGTAAAAAAAGATTTGATGTCGCTAGGTTTGACAACAGTTGTTTCTCGACTCGAACACCTGTTGACTCAACCTGATTTCGGCAAAACCGATTACCAAGTCGAATTTTCTGAACCCATTAATTTGCGAAAAGCTTTTTCTGAAGTGTTGGCTAGTGCCAACAGTGTCAGACCGTTTTCAGATGTTTCCCCATTTTTGGTAGCTACCATTTATCATTTCACACAGTCGGGCTCTGATAGCCTACTGAGCCTGGAATCTCTGAAAACTATCCCCAATATGCTTTCGAGCGTGCACGGAATCCTCTCTTCATTACGACCAGAGGACTGGAAAACTTTTAAACATTTCCTCTTTCAGGAATTGAAATTAGGTCAGTTGGAGCCCGAAGATCGCAGGTTAATTGTTGGACTGTTTCAATCTGACCCAGAAGCTGCCGAATGGGTAAATCAAGTTTTATCCAAACTGAGCATAATTGAACTTGTTGACCAGGGTGAGAAAGGAAAACCTACTCTTTTCGATTTGTACCATGCTGTCCTTAGGAACTTAAATAAGCAGCAAATCGATGGTTTCGGAGAGGCAATCTCCCGATTTACCGTTTTAGGTTTGTTAAAAGTTAATGATAGCGCTGAGAGTGTTTATCCAGGAATAGTTTCCATTCTTCAAAATGGGGATGGGCTAGTCCAGTTTATTGCAAGTCTTTCCGAGTTGAGTGATGCCCAACAGAATTATCTCTCCGTGCTTTTCAGGAATGTTTTGGGAGCCAACCTGGAAAACCAGTACGGATTCGAGTTGCACTTAAAATGGATTTCATCATTTTTTGAGAAAAGTAAGTTAGACGCTGCAAAATCCCTTCTTGATTGGGTAGGGACTACGGGCTGGAACGTAATTCCGCCGGAAGAGGCTCTCACCGAGCCGGAACGAAAATGGCTTATTCAGTTTAACGATCAAGGGGGAGTCGAGAGTTTGCAAAGCCTTTTAAGTAGCTCCGCCAACCCTCCTCCTGTCAGAGAGCTCGTTGAGGAAGTCTTAAAACTATCTGACCGTAGAGTGTTAGATGAAGGACTCAGATTGTTGGGGAAGATTGAAAACGAACGAATGAAGGAAATTTCAATGGTATTAATTAATCTGGATCGTTCTGGAGAATTAAAATCGATACTTAACCTCATTAACTTGATTTTAAAACAAGGAGAAGCGAAATGAAAAAAATCACAATGACGAGTTTGCTGTTTTCGTTGGCAATTGTAGCGGCCGAACGACCCGAAATTCCGAAGGCCGAAGTTGATATTTCGCTTACGACCGGAAAATCAGCTTCTGAATTCTTTCAAGGACGTTTAGGCAATCAGGAATGTGCGCTTAAGCTTTCGGATCTGAGGAAAAAGCATCGCGACGAAAAGAACAAGCTGGTTACTATGCAAAAAGGTCAAGCCAAAGCAGTAGATTTGGATAGCCAAGAGCGCGTCGTGAACCAGGCACGTGATGCTGTTCTCACAAAATTGGAAGAGTGTGGTGAGTGTGCTACGAGGCCCATTGAGCATAGAACAGTTTATGCTCCGGCTGGGACACAACGTTGGTATATAGCCGATGGTTCCTGTTACTTACCGGCTTTAGGTTTGTCACAGACGCAAATTCGGGCTGTTTATGATAAGGCCGCTGCTAGAATGCTTAACAATGCCCGATACACAAAAACGGATAATGGAATACCTTCTATCTTGAAATTTGATCGCGTGGATCCGGCCAATGGAAAAATATTGCCCGCCGGTCCAGTTGACGATCCCTCTTTTTATATTTTTCTCAGTGTGAGGGGGCCTTCATTTGCCGGTTTGACGGCATCTTTTAGTTATTACATTAAAAATGATATTGAAAAACGAGCTGAAAACGGAGTCGAGGAAACGATCATTCGGTTCAATCAAGCGAAATTGCCTGAAGGATTTAGTTATCCTGATAAAATTTACGATGTGACTGCCGGAGGCAAAAAGACAGCTACTTTTGCCCGAAACATTCCCGAAGTTCAGGGTTTATGGTACTTAAACACGGAAGGTTACTTCCGTTATTACACAGCTGCTGATTTCGGAATTTCATTGTCTCTTGCAGATAGTTTTGCAAGGAAGACTTTGTTGGAAGCTCTTTTTGCCATAACGGACGAAAGCCTCGAGGAGGCCAAGTGATAGAACGTTACAGCCGACCAGAAATGAGCCATTTGTGGTCGGAAGAATCTCAGTACCGAACATGGTTGGATATTGAGGTCCTTGCGTGCGAAGGATGGGCAAAGCTAGGCAAAATTCCAGCCTCGGATATGAAGCATATTCGCGAACGGGCTGGATTCGACCTCAAAGCGGTCCAAGAACTCGAAAAGAAGACCAAACACGACGTTGCGGCTTTTGTGTCTGAGGTCCAGCGTGCTATCGGTGAGTCGGGTCGCTTTGTTCACATGGGTCTCACTTCAAGTGATGTTGTCGATACGGCCTTTGCATTTCGCCTTACCAAATCCGCCGACTTGATTATTAACAACCTCAAAGAATGTTTGGCGACTACCCGAAAGCGCGCTCAATCCGACAAAAAAGTATTAATGATGGGTAGGACCCATGGGATTCATGCCGAGCCGATGACCATGGGAATGAAGTGGCTACTTTGGCACGACAGCCTTAAGCGTGCTTTAACACGATTAGAAAATGCGCGGACTGAAGTTGCGGTGGGGAAGATTTCGGGAGCCGTTGGAAATTATGCTCATATCCCGCCAGAAGTAGAGCAGTTTGTTTGTCAGAAACTAGGGCTAAAACCCGATTCTCTCTCCACTCAAGTGATTGCTCGAGACCGGTTTGCTGCCTATGTTTCAGCGATTGCTTTATTGGCTTCCTCGGTTGAATCGATTGCAGTTGAGCTCAGGCATCTTCAGAGAACGGAAGTGGGCGAAGTCAGGGAAGGGTTTAGTGCAGGCCAAAAGGGTTCTTCAGCAATGCCTCATAAGCGAAATCCTATCAGTGCCGAAAATCTTACCGGACTTGCAAGATTGCTGAGAAGTATGGTGATTCCTGCTATGGAGAATTGTGCTCTGTGGCATGAGCGAGATATCAGCCATTCTTCGGTTGAGAGAGTAATCGGGCCTGACGCCAATATTTTAGTTCACTATATGTTATGGAGATTGAATGATTTATTAACTCATTTGGAGATTTTTCCCGACCGAATGGCTGAAAACCTAAACCTCCTTTCCGGCGTTATTTATTCTCAAAATGTATTACTTAAATTGATTGAAAAGGGTTTAGCCCGCGATGAAGCCTACCAAATAGTGCAGAGCAATGCGTTACGAGCGTTGGATGAGAAAGTTTCATTTCAAGAGCTATTGAAAGCTGATTCCAAAGTAGCTAAAGTTCTCCCACAAGTAGACGTAGACAAGCTTTTCAGTACGGAAAGCACTTTAAAACATCTCGACTACTTGTACGGGAAAGTCCTTGGGAATGAAGATTGAACGAAAATCTCCCCTCTACGACGGAAAATCTAAAATTATTTTTGAGACAGATCACGAAGATCTCGCAATACAATATTTTAAAGACGATGCCACTGCTTTTAATGCGCAGAAAAAAGGGACTATCCTCAATAAGGGTGTATTGAACAATCAAATTAGTTCTCAGATTTTTCGTTATTTAGAAAAGCACGGTGTCCATTCCCATTTTGTTAATCGTATTTCTGATCGGGAAATGCTGGTTAAAAAACTGAAAATTATCCCCGTTGAAGTCGTTGTGAGGAATAAAGCTGCGGGCAGTATCTGCAAGCGTCTAGGACTCGAAAAGGGTACTCCTTTTAAAAAACCATTAGTGGAATATTTTTTCAAAAATGATTCGCTGGGAGATCCACTCATCAGCGAAGGACATATCGAATATTTTCAGTGGGCGACTTCTTCTGAGCTCAATTTTATGAAAAATACGGCATTAACAGTTAACAAAATGTTAGGACCATGTTTCGAGAAAATCGGACTGTTTCTAGTTGATTTCAAGTTGGAGTTTGGAAGAACTCACCGAGGCGAGTTGCTTCTTGCCGATGAAATTACCCTTGATGGATGTCGTTTGTGGGATACCGTAACGGGCGAGTCGATGGATAAGGATCGATTCCGCTTTGATCTGGGTAAAGTAGATGAAACCTATCGTGAAGTTGCTGTTCGCCTTAACCATTATTTCGAAAGCCAATTATGAAAGCGAGAGTTCACATTTTTTTTAAAGAATCAGTCCTGGACCCCCAAGGAAGCACAGTTGCATCGTCATTGCAACGCTTAGGATTTTCAAAAGTAAAAGAAGTTCGGATGGGAAAAGTGATCGATCTGATTCTTGATCATCAATTGCCAGAAGAAGCTAGAAAAGATGTCGCGAAAATGTGCGAAAAACTTTTAGTGAATCCAGTCATTGAATCTTATCGAGTGGAGCTTTTAGAGAAATGAAAGCGGGAGTCATTACTTTTCCGGGATCTAATTGCGACGATGACTGCCGATATTCTTTGGAAAAAAGTGCTGGTTTTGAAGTTCAATCAATTTGGCATAAAGAGAGTTACCTACCACCGGAACTTGATCTCATTGTTTTGCCAGGTGGTTTTTCTTATGGGGATTACTTGAGAACGGGTGCAATGGCCGCTGTTTCTCCAATCATGGCGGCTGTCAAAGAATATGCCGAAAAAGGTGGGTTGGTTCTAGGGATCTGTAACGGGTTTCAAATACTTTGTGAAGCTGGTCTTCTTCCTGGAGCACTAGTTAAAAATCAAAGTTACGGTTTTGTTTGTAGAGACGTTGTTCTTGAAATTGCTAGCTCTAATCCTTGGACCCAACCTTTAACCCAAGGGACTTTTCTTTCTCTACCCGTTGCTCACGGAGAGGGTAGGTATGTGATCGAGCCACCACAGTGCCAAGAGCTGGAGGAAAAAGGCCAAATTCTTTTTCGATATAAAGAAAACATAAATGGAAGCACCCAACAAATTGCTGGAATCACTAATCGCGGAAAGAATGTTTGCGGAATGATGCCCCATCCGGAGCGAGCATCAGATTTGAGAAGTCACGACGGGCTTAAAATATGGAATGCAATAGGGGCCATTCTTAGGGAGCGAAAATGAGCCATCTGGTACCTGACCTTCAAGTTTCGACTTCCCAAATGGCGAAGGGTTTGGGACTTTCCGGCGAGGAATTTGAGTGGATAGAAAAAAAGCTCGGAAGGAAGCCAAACTTTGCCGAGCTGGGTATTTTCTCTGCCATGTTCAGTGAGCATTGTAGCTATAAGTCGAGTCGGAAGTACTTAAAACGATTTCCCACTCAAGGAAAACGCGTGTTGCAGGGGCCAGGAGAAAATGCCGGTATTTTGGATATCGGAGGTGGTTGGGCAGTTGCTTTTAAAATGGAAAGCCATAATCATCCCTCCTTCATTGAGCCCCATCAGGGAGCTGCTACTGGAGTAGGAGGAATTTTAAGAGATATCTTTACTATGGGTGCTAGGCCCATTGCTCTCATGGACAGCCTATGTTTTGGTAGTCCTAAAAATGACAAAACAGCATCCTTGGTCAAGGGAGTAGTGAAGGGCATTGGCGACTATGGGAATTCAGTAGGAGTTCCCACTGTTGCCGGACAGACCTTTTTTCACGCTTGTTATAACCAAAATCCACTGGTGAATGCATTTGCACTTGGCATAGTAAAAAAAGACGAGATTTTTAAAGGATATGCCTCGGGTATTGGCAACTGCTTAGTCTATGCGGGAGCAAAAACTGGTAGAGATGGTGTCCATGGAGCCACCATGTCTTCAAAGGAATTTTCCAGCGATGAAGAATTGGAAAGACCAACGGTTCAAGTAGGAGATCCTTTTACTGAGAAATTAGTTCTTGAAGCTACCTTAGAAGTAATGCGAGCTGGCCTCATCGTGGGTATACAGGATATGGGTGCAGCCGGCTTGACTTCCTCAAGTTTTGAAATGGCCGCAAGAGCCAACACGGGTTTGGAAATCGATCTCGATAAAGTTCCCACTCGTGAAAAATCAATGTCTGCTTACGAGCTTCTGTTGTCTGAATCTCAAGAGAGAATGCTTCTGGTTTGTACTCCGGAAAAATTGAGTCGAGTTCAGGATATTTACGCAAAGTGGGACTTGCATGCCGAGCAAATTGGTGTGGTTACGGTCGGACATTCCGTTCGAATGAGTAAGGACGGGAAGCAGGTTGTGGACCTTCCTGTCGAAGTTGTCACAGAGCCTCCCCGAGCTGAGAGGACAATGATGGCTCCCAGCGATCTAAAACAGCGTTGGTTTATCGATAGAAATCGGCTCCTCTCAGGTTCCATTGAGAGCAAATTCGATAGACATATGGAAGCTTTCAACTTTGCAAACCCCACTTCTCTGGTTGAGCAATTTGATTCGATGGTAGGGAACCGAACTGAGGGGGGAACCTTTGATGATGCTGCAGTTTTGAGGCTAAGGGATATTCCTGAAAAACCAATGCGAATTGCGATGACAGTTGATGGAAATCCACGAGTAACATGGTTGTGGCCCTTAGAGGGCGGAAAAAGGGCGGTTGCCGAAGCTGCAATTAATTTAGCTCTAAAGGGAGTTGATCCCATTGGAATCACAGATTGTCTCAATTTCGCTAGTCCAGAGAATCCAGAAGTCATGTGGCAATTTTCCGAAACAATCGAAGGCATTTCTTTGGCATGTGAGGCTTTGGGGCTTCCGGTTATTTCCGGAAATGTCAGTTTTTATAATGAAACGGATGGAAAACCCATCTACCCATCGCCTATGATCGGTATGGTGGGAATATCAGAAGGGCGATCCAAACTCGCCCACACCCAATTCCACAGCACTGCTCTTGAACTTGCGCTTATTGGTTCACCCGAGGGGGGACTTGGGGGAAGCCTTTTTTGTAGCCAGTGGCTCCAACGCGATTGCGGCCAACCCGAAGAAACAGATCTCAAATCAATAATTCGTATGCTTAATTTTTTGTCCAAATTAAGAAGTAAGCGATTTGACTATTCCTGCCACGACATTTCCGATGGAGGTTTAATTCACTCGGTTTTGGAGATGGCTTTCTTTTCCCGTTTCGATTGTATCGGGGCGGAGATTTCGATTCCCCAAGAAACTGATGTGGACGGATTTCTTTTTGGAGAATCTATTCCTCGAATTGTTTTGGGATTCGATTCAGCAGAAGCAACAGAAGTGGAAATGTTGGCCAACCAAGCTGGAGTTAAATTTACACCCATCGGAATCGTGAATGATAAAGGAACTTTTGTCTTGAAGCAGGGAGGAGCCAAGGTGTTGGAAAAACAAATGGCCCATCTCAAAGAAAGTTGGAACAATCGTTGGAGATGTTTTTTCTAGTAAGGGGCAACTGAAGATGTGTGCAATTTTTGGAATTTCAGGAAATTCGGAAGCCAGCAACATTACTTATTTGGGTCTTCACGCTCTTCAACATAGAGGACAGGAAGGAGCCGGGATTGTTTCCACGCTGGGAAGCAGGAACTTCTTGTTTAAAAAACTGGGATTAGTATCTGAAGTTTTTTCAAGCGCTACTCTTGCTCAGTTGCCAGGTACATCGGCCATTGGACACACTAGATATTCGACTGCTGGAGGCAATGCCGCTGAGAACCTACAGCCGATAGTATTGCGGACTTCCCTGGGGTGGATAGGAGTGGTTCATAACGGTAATTTGGTTAACGCCAAACCATTAGCAAAAAAACTCGAGCAGATGGGTTCGATCTTTCAATCATCAGCTGATACTGAAGTTATCGTTCACTTGATGGCTCGTTCCGGTGAATCAGATCTAGTGAAAGCTTTAGTAGCTTCACTGAAGCAGTTGGAAGGTGCTTATTCTTTGTTAGTGATGGATCAGCAATATTTGATCGCCGTAAGAGATCCTTATGGATTTCGACCGTTAGTCTTGGGAAATCTAAATGGAAAACCCGTTTTTGCTAGTGAGACGACGGCTTTCGATCTGATTGGGGCGAAGTACGAAAGAGAGGTAGATCCTGGGGAGATGATTATTGTTCCTCATGATCGTCCAGCGGAACTTATCTCTCAGTATCCCTTTCGACAGTATGAACAAAAGAAGTGTGTTTTTGAGCATATTTATTTCGCCAGACCCGATAGCGTGGTGTTCGGGGCGGGGGTCTATGAGACAAGAAAAGCGCTGGGAAAAAGATTAGCTCAAGAACAACCTGCTTCAGGAATGGATATGGTCATTCCGGTACCCGATTCTGGAGTTTACGCAAGTATTGGCTTTAGTGAGGAGTCGGGAATTCCTTTTGAAATGGGAATTATTAGAAGTCATTATATTGGACGTACATTTATCGAACCGTCGCAATCTATTAGGAATTTTGGAGTGAAACTTAAGTTGAATCCGCTCAGTGGATTCCTGAGAGATAAGAAGATCGTCGTTGTAGATGATAGTTTGGTGAGGGGAACTACTTCCAAGAAACTCATTCAACATCTCAGAGAGTCTGGGGCGAAAGAAGTTCATCTTAGAATTTCGGCACCTCCCACGATGCATCCTTGTTTCTACGGGATCGATACCCCGACTTCTAAAGAGCTCTTAGCGTCTCGGAGTACGATTGAACAAATGAAGGAATTAATTGGTGCCGATTCTCTTGGATTTTTGAGTTTGCAGGGACTCTTAGAAACCTGTGGCAGCAGCGCAGGGACAGGCTTCTGCCATGCCTGTTTTTCAGGTAATTATCCGACAGACAGTCTTAATTGAGATCAATTAAGAATGAACATTCCTTATTTTGTGAGCAATCGAGACGAAATTTCTGGTCTTGAGTTTGAAAAAGTTTAGGAGCGTTTCCATTTTCGAGTGACCCTTCAACCTCTAGAGCTTGATAAAGACGATTATTGCTTTCGCTTTCAACGATCTTAACTTCAAGACCTTTACGATGGTTCTTAATGACTGTTGTATTAGAAAAACCTCTTAAGTCGAACTGCACTTCACAAGCATAAGGTTCAACGTTGTAGTGTCTTTTGAAACAATAAAGTTCAACGCTTCGATCTGTAGTTTGAAAAACTTTTCCTGGACCCGAACTTCCTTGCTCTAGGGGAAGGTTGAGGGATCGAAGTAGCGTGCTCGCATCGGTCCCAACGAATTTTACGTGGATGAACTCTTCTACGGAATAAACATGAGTGCTTGCATGACCAATCACACTCATCGATAAAACTAGGAAACCCAAGTAAGAAACAAAGCGAACCATAAACGCTCCCCTGAAAATAATGCGACGTGTCTAACACGATCGAGGGAAGCTTTCAATGAGATAAAAAAAAGGCAGTAATTATCAGTGCTTACCAAATACTTCAAACTGTTCTGTATGGAAGGCAGTATCGGGCTTAATGATAATGCTTTTTCCAAATCGTTGTTCCAGCAGGCCGACGTGGCGGCTTTCCTCTTTAGCCAAGAGACTCACTACTCCAGGCGCTGCAAAAACAACAATGTTTTTGGTGTTTGAAATCGCCTCTTTTTCGATTTCTCGGAAAATCTCAAAAGCTACTGTTCTGCGGCTTTTCGTATACCCACGTCCATCACAGGAAGGGCAACTTTCTGTTAAGTAACGGATCAAATCTTCATGAGTACGTTTTCGAGTCATTTCAACAAGACCCAACTCAGAGATTTTAAGGATGTTTGTTTTAGATTTATCCCCAGAAAGTGCCTCTTGAAGAGCATTGAAAACTTTTTCTCGATTGGAGGCAGATTCCATATCGATCAAATCGATAATGATAATTCCCCCTACATTTCTAATTCTGAGTTGATAAGCAATTTCCTTAACAGCTTCCAAGTTAGTTCGCAGAATAGTTTCTTCTAAACTCTTGGAGCCCACGTAGCGGCCGGTATTCACATCAATCGCAGTTAAAGCTTCTGACTGGTCGATGAGCAAGTACCCGCCAGACTTTAGCCACACTTTCTTACTGAGCGCTCGCGAAATTTCAGCTTCAACACCGTAGTGTTCAAAAAGCTGAGATGGTCCCCTGAAAAGTTTCACCCGGTTTTTGAGTTGAGGCATGAATTCGCCGATAAAATTCTGTATCCCATCGTGATCTTCAGCATTGTCAATAACCAGAGAGTCTACTTCCTCAGTGAAGAAATCACGCACTGCCCGGTAAGTTAATGATAGGTCTTCGTGAATTAAAGCAGGAGCTCGCTTTTGAGAAGAATCTTTTTTGATTTGCTGCCAAGTCCGGATCAAATAATCCGCATCGGCTTTAAGCTCTCTGAAAGTTTTTCCTTCCGCTACCGTTCTGATGATAAATCCAACACTTTTAACGCGTAGTCGTTTTGTGAAAATATCTCGGAGCCGTCTCCGCTCTCGATCACTTTGGATTCTTCGAGATATTCCCAAGTGTTTTACAGTCGGCATTAATACCAAGTTTCGTCCTGGCAAACTGATATGAGTAGTAAGCCGAGCACCTTTGGTTCCAATCGGAGCCTTTGCAACTTGGACCAAAATTTCCTGACCTTCTTTTAGTAGGTCTTGAATGTTTGCAGTCCCGCGCCTTCTTCGACTGAATCCTCGTCGTCGATTGTTTCTATTTCCATAACGAGGGCGTTGACGTGAGGATCGTCCTTCTCGAGCTTCATATCGTTGACGACGAGGGCCGCGGCCGCCGCCGCGATTGTCTTGTCGGTCATTTCGATTTTCGCGTCCTTCCGTCTGGTCTAGCCGATCTCGTCTGGGTTCGCGATTGCCGCGGTAATCTTGCCGGTCCTGTCGAGGTTCGCGATTGCTGCGGTAATCTTGTCGGTCCTGTCGAGGTTCGCGATTGCCGCGGTAATCTTGTCGGTCCTGTCGAGGTTCGCGATTGTCGCGGTAATCTTGTCGGTCCTGTCGAGGTTCGCGATTGTCGCGGTAATCTTGTCGGTCTCTATTCCCTGAACGGTCTCCGCCTCTTACAGACCGGTCATTTCGATAGTTTCCTCGGCCTCGCCGATGATCTCGGTAGTCGCCGCGGCCACTTCTTCCGGAGGTTCGTTCCCGACCCTGATTTCCACGATTTTCGGAAGGAACTCTTTCATTACCTGGCTGAGGTCCTTCATCCTCTTCATGAGCATCAATCTGCTGCTCAGGAGTTTCGGTTAATAATTCTTTTTGTCGAATCTCCTCTGGTATGGGCTCAAAGGCAGGAGCTTCGGCTGCTTCAGAATCTGGATTAGTCGCAGGAGCTAATTCTTCGGTTGAAGCTTTTACGGGTTCCGGTTCTTCAGCTTCAGTGTCAGTAAGCTCGAAGTCAGGTTCATTTTCAGGGCGCTCAACGGATTCTTCATAATCGTCCTCGTCTTCCTCATCTTCGTCGCTATCCTCTGTTGGTAGTTGGGGGGCAACAAAAATGGGAGCTGCGGAATTATCTTCTTCAATGATTAAAGCTTCATTTTCTTCTTCATCAGAAGTTTCGGCGGCTTCAACGGTTTCGGAAGATACTTGTTTCTCAGCACCGGAGGCATCAGTATCCGAGTCACTTTGTTGGGGTAATCGTTCATCGTCCTCGTCCGCATAGGAAGTATCTTCGTCTTCGGAACCTTCCTCTTCGTCGAGCACGTCTACATCACTTCCGAAAGGCTCATCAATGATATCATCCACATACAAAAAAGCTGTTCGTTCGAGTCCGAGCTCAAGGAAAGCCGCTTGCATCCCCGGCAACACGCGCTTGACCACTCCAAGGTAAACGTTTCCAACTACGTTTTTATCTTCTTCGCGCTCAATGTGAAGTTGTTTGATCTCGCCGTCTTCTAAGAGGGCAACTCGTGTTTCATAGTGATTAGAATTGACTAATATTTGTTTGCTCATGAATGGAAATCTCAAAAAAATTAAATAGCTACGAGGGGTTCAGTCATCCCAAAAAACCACTGCCGAGACCCTTTTTGCTATCCTGCCCACGTCTTTACCACGGGGTATTACCCCACAGACTGCAGGTTAAGCCCCTAACAACTATCACTGGCAGTCAGGAGAGTAAATATCTCATTAAAAAAGGTCGATAAGAACAAAGATAATCCCAAAAAGGTGCTAAATAACATGAAAAGTGTGCTTCTTTTGTTAGTGAATTTGGCTATGAATGTAAGCCTTTATGCGGTCCATCCATCTTACTTAGGCTTGTTAACGGAAAATCCAGTGGGTTCGAGTGCTTTGTGGTCTCAAGTAACGGAGTTATGGGCGCTCCCGTTTTGTCTTCTTATTTTGAGTTTTACGAAAGATAAAAGCGTTAAGTTGATGAGAGTAGGTTGGGGAGGACTCAATGCAGTTCTCGGTGGGGTACTTCTATGGGAAGCCAATAGTGGATTTTCTCATGTTACTTGGATGGGAATTGCATTTTTAGGAGTTGGCCTTGTTATGGGGCTCTCGCTCACTCTGGTCAATTTGATTGAAATCAATAAAGAAGCCAAACCCAAAGCCGAAATCATACCTATCTCCAATACGAGTCCTATCTCCAAAGAAGAGAACACTTCGGTACAGAATTCCTCGCGATTACCCAAAGTAGAAGGAGCTTGAGTCTTTCTCACAACACAGGCCGATTAAAAATTCATTGTGAATGATAAAATTGAGTGTTGGTTCTCTTAAAAAATGTGGGCTTTTAAATTCAGTGCTTCCCTTGAATGGAAGTTCATTAGCCCAATGTATTCGAAAGTCCTCGAGTCCCTTTTTCATTCCTAAACCCACTGCTTTTGAGAATGCTTCTTTTCCAGTCCAGATGAGAAGATGGGGGTTGGAGATCGTTTTTTTCATGGGAAAAAGAGACTGTTGAAACTCTTTCAGTTCGGTCGCTGAAGCTATTCGTGAAACGACTTTATCTACAGACCTTTCCAATGGTTCGATATCAATCCCTACCGGTTGGGGGGAAAGTGCTGCCACCGCAATGGAATCCGTATGAGAAATACTGCAAAACCAATTTGAAGAACAAACTCCTTCTTTTGAAACCAGTTCCAAGAAACCATGGCACTCATTTGGGCTAATTCGAAGCGTTAGGTTGTTTTGTTTTAGAAGATGAGCTAACGCACATCGTCCTCCCCAGAACGAGCGATAGACCTTTTCGTTTTTGAATACCGGCACTGTTTTTTCAGAGATTAAATAGCCACTTGATGCGTCGCGTAATTCCGCTAGCGACTTTTTGGAAAAATCAAATATTGTGGACTGCGTTTCATTCATGGCTTTAGAACGCAGCGTAGCACAGAAATGGCAAAAAGAAGAAGCCTTCCCATCAAGAAGATCCCAAAAAATTCCGAAAACTTAATGAGATCAATGAGCATTTCAGCACACATAGGTTGTTTAAATAAAGCATTCAAAGAATGTCTGATTTTCTGTTTGCTTGTTTTGTCCTGTGTTTCTTCGTTTGCTGAAACAGAGACAGAAACTCAAGTGCCCCAAGATCCCCAAGAAGTAAAACGCCAAAATATAAATCAACTACGCGAACAAGCAAAAAATACGCTGGTCAATAAACTGAAAAACAAAGACGGTAATTGGCTGGATGTTCAGACATTACCGCCCATTGATTTTGTGGGAATGAAAGACCTCTCTCCAGTAAGTTCCGTTGTTGAAGATTTTTTAAAAGTTTTTGCGCCTGAACTGAAAGTCAAATTGGCGGATTACAAACTGAAAAGTGTATCACTAGAAAAATTAAGAATTGCGATGGCGGTTACTAGAGCTGATATTTTAGTTGTCAGTGTGGTTCTACCCAATAGCATTGACATGTATCTTTACGACAAAAGAACGCCCCACCAAGTTTATGCACAAAGCGAAGGTTTTGCAGAGGGAACTCAATTTAATCTATCCGTCCCCATGGCCGAGCACTATGCACGTCTATCGATGCGCCGAACTTTATACCGGTATATCAGTGAACAATTTTATGATTTGCCTCGCGATGACTCTCCTCCCATTTTGAAGAGGAAAATTCCGCGGGTGATTGCCAGCTATCAGGCTGTAGAAATGATTAATCGTGAAGCCAACTCCAACTTGTATGCATCCATAAACTGGGGATCGGCGCTCACTCAAGGAGTAACTGGTAAACTTTGGAATTCGAATCTTATCTCCTTAGAGTTGGGTTACAATTTCTACGATAATTGGTTTGTAGAAGCTGCCGCTGATATTTGTGCTTACAACTTTGCAGTGGGATCCTTAAAGTATTCCTTCCATGATAGGGAAAAGGCATTTCGATTCATGACAGGAGTTGGATTGGGAGTTCTTTCGAATCGGCACACTTTTGATTGGGATCAATCAAACGATATTACGGGTAGGAAGTATTACGTTGTTTCCAGCATTTCGGTTTTATTTCCGATATCTGATGTGTACTTGAAGTTAGAGAGTCGAGCTTATCTCGGTCTGGATGGAGTAAGTCGGGTTTATACCATTGTGCCTGGATTACATATTTTCTTTTAAGTTCTAGAGAAAGAAAATCACACCTAGCCCAGTGGAAAGTACTAATCGATCAGTTCCATAAAAATTGAAGCGAGCCTCTGCTTTAATTCCAATGTCCACTAGAGGAACCAAGAACCCCAAAGTTGCAAAAGCCATTTGGCGCACTCCTTCATAATTCTCATTCTGATTCGGGGGCTCAGAAAATCGAATTCCTGTTACTTCGGTGCCGAGCCCAGCACCAGCAAACGGCCAGAGACTGAAGGTTTCTGGTCTGTAAATATACCGATAACCAGCAAAAATATTACTAATTGATGCAAGTTCGAATCCTGTCTCAAACCCATGTCCGCTCTCAGTAATATAGCCAACGCTTAGCCCCTGAACCCCAGTGACGTATTTTTGAAAAGTTGTTCTCTGAAGAATGGCACTAAAGCCCATCAAGTGATTGATGTAGGGACGCTGAAATTCAAATCGGCTTGTATTTTTAGCCATTGAGGAAAGTATAGCTCTTCGAACAAAGTGCTTATTCTTGGAACCCTCAATCGGGTCGATGAGTGTGTCTGGATTACCGAAGTCAATGCTGGGCGGCGCGGCATCTTCTGATTCGACCTGAGCATCGGTTGATGCGGCGTGAGAAAAAGAAGCCGATGAAGAAACCAATAAAAGGCCCAAAAAGATACCACAAAAAAAATTCTGCATGTAACTAGGATACCAGCGCTTTGGTTAGCTCGTGAGCCAGGTGCGTCAGTAATTTTTTGCGAAAATAACTCTGCCGGTAGACTCTTTTTCACAAACGATACATTTCCCAGTTTCACGAATTTGTGCAAAAGGAATACAACGAATAGTTGCTTTGGTTTCGTCTTTAACTTTGTCTTCGCAGGCTCGGCTTCCACACCAATGAAGCTGATAAAAACCGGATTCGCTTTCAATTTTTTCCTTAAAAGTCGAAAATGAATTCTCAAGGTGAGTATTATTTTTCAATCTTTCGTAGGCTGCGTTGTAAAGTGATTTTTGAAGGTCAGATAGCTCTTCATTAACTCGAACAATCAACTCGCTCAGTTTAACTTGAGACTTTTTTCCATCTCTTCGGGCAAGAACGCAAATACCATTGGCTAAATCCCGCGGGCCAACTTCAATTCTCAGCGGAATTCCGGTCAACTCATACTCATTAAATTTGTACCCCGGACTGTGCTCAAGGCGATCATCAAGGAGGACTCGATGATGAGGCATGAGTTCTTCCTTCATTTTATTGCATACATTTAGAACTTCTGAGTTGTCTTTGTTTTTTTGCAGAATCGGAACGATGACAACGGGAATGGGAGCCGCTTTCGGCGGAAGCACCAATCCCTGATCATCAGAGTGAGTCATGATAAGGGCACCTAGAATTCTCCAGCTAATTCCCCAGCTCGTTTGATAAACGTACTGCATTTGGCTGTTTCTATCTTGAAACTTAATATCAAACACTTTGGCAAATCTTTGTCCAAAATAATGAGAAGTAGCTGCTTGAAGGGCCTTCTTGTCTTGCATCATAGCTTCGAGGCAATAAGTTTCTTCTGCGCCAGCAAATTTTTCACTTTCGGTTTTTCGGCCAGGGATCACAGGAATCGCAAAGACATCTCTGACAAACCCTAAATAGATATCGAGCATTTTTAACGTTTCTTTTCGGGCCTCATCTTCCGTTTCGTGACAAGTGTGTCCTTCTTGCCAAAGAAATTCCATTGTTCTTAAAAAAGGCCGAGTGCGCATTTCCCAACGACATACATTCGCCCACTGATTAATCAAAACAGGCAAATCTCGGTAGCTCTTCACCCATTTTGAGTACATGCTGTTGATAATTGTTTCCGAAGTGGGTCTGATAATTAATGCTTCTTCAAGCTTTTTACCCCCTCCATGCGTTACTACTGCACATTGAGGCGCAAAGCCTTCTACGTGGTCCTTTTCTAAGTTCAGGAAACTTTCCGGAATGAACATGGGAAAATAGGCATTTTGATGTCCAGTTTCTTTGAATTTCTTATTGAGTTCTCCTTGAACAACTTCCCACAGAGCATAGCCATTGGGCCTAAGAACTAAGCAACCTCGAACAGGAGCCTGATCAGCCAGCTTGGCGTGCTGAATGATGTCTGCATACCACTGTGAAAAATCTTCTTTTCTTGGAGTAATTCGATCTGCCATTTGCTTTACATCCTCTCAATTTCACTCATTAGAAAGTCCAACATCTGGGACTCGGGAACTTTACCAATCGGTTTGCCCTTTTTGTATACTAGCCCCTCTCCTTTTCCACCTGCGATTCCAATATCTGCTTCCATAGATTCCCCTGGGCCATTGACCACACAACCCATAACGGCAATTTTAATGTTCTTTCCAAGGCCCAAAGCTCTCCGTTCTACTTCTTCGGCCAATCGATAGACGTCAATGTCAGCTCGACCGCAGCTGGGGCAGGCAATGATCTCCGGCATATCAGTTTTTAAACCGAGGCTTTTTAGAATATAGACCCCTGCTTTGACTTCATCTACTGGGTCGCAACTTAAGGAAACGCGAATGGTGTCACCTATACCCGACAGTAACAACGAACCTATCCCAACAGCTGACTTAATCGAACCGTATGTTTTGGTCCCTGCTTCCGTTACTCCTAAATGAAGGGGGGCTTCAGTCTTCTCCGACAACAAGGCATATGCACGGTAATTATTGATCACATTTGATGATTTGATCGATACCTTAAAGTTGTAGAAGTCCTGATTCTCAACCAATGCAATGGCGTTGAGGGCGCTTTCTACAAGTGCCTCCGAAACCGGATGCCCATATTTTTTCAGAAGAGGCTTTTCGAGTGAGCCAGCATTTACCCCAATTCGCAAAGCCTTTCCCGCATCTTTGGCAGCTTTAATGACTTCGATGGTCTTCCACTCTGCTCCAATATTTCCTGGATTGATTCGGACGCAATCTACGCCGTGTTTTAACGATTCAAGGGCCATCTTATAATCGAAGTGAATGTCAGCAACTACTGGTATAGTGACGTTTCTTAAAATATCAGGGAGAGCATCTGCTGCACGTTGATCGTTAACAGTCACTCTAACAATTTCGCATCCGGCCGTTACTAGGTCTTTAATCTGTTTTAAAACTTCAGGCACATCCTCAGTTTTTGGTGTGGTCATTGACTGAACTCGAATGGGATTCGAGCCACCTAGTTTCAATTTTCCAACTGTAATTTCCCGTGTTCTCCGTCGCTGGATTTCACCTTCTAAAAGATTGAGACTCATTGGGTTCCTCCACTATCTGAAATTTCGATTCCATAACTTTTTATCTTTTTATGAAGATGGCTTCTTTCAACCCCAATCACTAAAGCGGTTTTGGAAATGTTTCCGCCATTTTCTGCAAGAACCTTTAAAATAAATTGTTTTTCAAAGTTGGCCCGAGCTTCCCTGAGAGTGCGGTCTTCGTTGTCAAACGCATCTTGCTCAGATGCCAGTTCCGCCCCTTCCAAATCAGAACAATCTATCACATCTCCACCGGAAAGGATGCAAGCGCGTTCAACCCAATTCTTGAGCTCTCGAACATTACCCGGCCAAGGGTAACTCATGAGTGCTCGATGAGCACCGGAACCAAGTTGTATGTTCTTCCCTGCTGAGAAAATGTTGACGAAATGCTGAACTAAAAGGGGAACGTCCTCTCTCCGTTCCCTCAAAGAAGGAACAAACAAAGGAATCACATTCAATCTGTAAAACAGGTCTTCACGAAAATTGCCCAACTGGATTTCTTTTTTTAGGTCTTTGTTGGTCGCGCAAATTACTCGCAAATCCAGTTCAATATTGTCTTGACCGCCAACTCGCTGAATCACACATTCCTCGAGCGCCCGAAGAATTTTCGCTTGCATTTTGTGACCCATGTCTCCTACTTCGTCGAGGAAAAGGGTTCCGCCATTTGCGAGTTCAAATTTACCAATTTTTCTCTCGTGGGCGCCTGTGAAACTCCCCTTTTCGTGACCGAAAAGCTCACTTTCAATCAGTTCGTCCGGAATTGCAGCACAATTAACAGCCACAAAGCGATGTTTTGATCTGGGACTTTCTCGATGGAGGGTGCGTGCTACCAATTCTTTGCCGGTCCCGTTTTCCCCTCGAATCATTACCCAGCCGTTGGAAGGAGCTGTTACTTGAATGAGTTGTTTGAGCCGAACCATGAGAGGGCTTTTTCCAATAAGTTCTTCATCTTCCTGGATAGCGTCTCGTAGAATTTGATTTTCTTCTTTCAGATCTCGCATCTCAAACGCATGTTGAAGCAGTACCAGAAGCTTATCAAAGTGAATGGGTTTTTCGATGAAATCAAAAGCGCCAAGTTTAATTGCCTTGACCGCCGTTTCTACAGTTCCGTGACCTGACATCATGATGACCACTTGTTTGGGGAATGCTTTCTTAATTTTTTCTAGCACCCCTAAACCGTCGTCACCTGGCATCCAGATATCCAGAAGAACCACATCGGGTTGAAATTTGCGGAGCTTCTGTATGCCCTGAGCTCCATTGCGGGCTGTATCAACGATAAACTTCTCATCTTCAAGTACCCCCCGCAGCGAGTCCAGAATATTCTGTTCATCATCAATAAGAAGAACCTTTCTCAAGACCATTGTGTTGACTCCCCTCTACTAAAAACTGACGTCGCTAGCCGTTCTTTAGCGAGAAGCAAGCTTTCCGGAAACTCAATAAGAAACTGTGTGCCGTGAGGCTTGTTCGCGAGTACCCGTATAAAACCCCCATGATCGGTAATGATTCGATGAACGATAGCCAATCCCAAACCTGTCCCACCCTGTTTCGTAGAAAAATACGGTTCAAAAAGTTGCGTAAATACTTCCTCGGCGATCCCACAACCGGTGTCACTCACTGATAAATTAATCCTTCCATTGGTAACGTTATGGGCGGTAGTAACAGTAATAGTCCCTTTTCCATCCATTGCAGAAATCGCATTGTCGAATAGGTTGATAAGAGCTCGTTTCATTTGGCTTCTATCAAGTTTCATAACGCCCAATGAGTCATCCAAGTTGAGTTCGAAATGCACTCCTTCATGAGCGGCGCGGAATAAACCGACAGCTTCCACAGTTATTTCGTTCAGGCTTTCATGTCCCTGTTTTATTTCCGGGAGTCGAGCAAAGCTTGAAAATTCACCCACGAGATTTTTTAGAGATTCAACTTCATTGAGGATCATTTGGGTGCTTTTATCAAAGGTTCCATCGTCTTCAATCTTATCTAAGTAGCGCCGTCTGAGTCTCTGAACTGAAAGCTGAATAGGCGTGAGAGGATTTTTGATCTCATGAGCAATTCTTTTTGCAACCTCTCGCCATGCCATCATTCGTTCCATTTTTTGGATTTCACTTACGTTTGCGAATACAGCCACAACTCCCAAAGGCTGTTTGTCTTCATCGCGAAGCACAGACAAAGTAACGAGGAGCGTAATCCATTCCTTTTCTCTGTTCAGAATTTGGATTTCACGTTTTACCGGCTTTGAAGTTTGATAGACGGAGAGAAGCAAATCCCGATAATCTTCTTGTTGGGCTTGCGGAATCATTTCCCAATAAGGCTTCCCGATGAGTTTGTCTGCAGACACACCAAGCAGGGCGGTGGCTGCAGAATTAACCATCGAAATATTTCCCGACTCATCTATCGAAACCACTCCCGAGTCGACACTTTCAATCAGTACTTCAATATAACGTCGACGATGATTGGACTCATCGGTCATTTGACGAAGAGAGCGATGAGAAAGCTCAATTTCATTTTTGTTCCCTTTGAGTTGTTTTACCATCTGATTAAATGAATCAACCAATTTTGAGAGTTCGTCAGAACCTGAAGCTGAGATGTTGTAGTCCAAATTTCCACTAGCTACCGCAGCTGTTCCTCGCACTAAGCTTTCGATGGGTCCCGTAAGTCTTCGGGCAACGTAAAACCCAGTCCAAGAAGCGGTGAAAAGAATCAGAAGCGTCACCATCGATAGAATGGCAAAGTAAGTAGATTTGATTGGGTAATTGAGAGGGTTGTCACTCTTGAAGTCTTGGTAAGTGACATTAATCTCTGAAAGCTGAGAAGCAAGACTGAACGGGATAAAATAATCTACAAAAAGCACGCCACGATAGGCACCGAGATATTCGCTACAGCGAATTAATTCACCTGTTCCGAGTCCTAAAACCCGACATTGATTGGTTCCCTTGAAGCTATCCACGAGAGTATCGGTAGCCACAGCAGGAATAAGATTTTGTTTCTCCTTCGCAGCAACAATCACTCTGGGAGTGAGGGGTTCTCGATAATACTCCACCGCATCCAGTCCGTATTCCCTTCTTAATGAATCCAGTTTTTGAATCAGGACACTTTCCTGTCGGGGCCATTGATTTAATTGTGAAGCAATTTTTTTGGCGAAGTGAGAGGCAGACGCTTCTGTGTTTTCATAATAGTTTTTTACGACGTCGATGCTACGCTGGAGCGTTTCCCCAACACGCAAATTAAACCACTTATCGAAACTGCTCTTAATATAAAAAGCGGAAATAGAAAAAAGCAGAATGGTCGGAATAATCGCAAAAAGGGTAAAGCAAAAAACGAGTCGAGTCTTTAGCCGAGATCCAATTTTTCCCCGACGCTCATCTAAAATTAGCTTGATGACGTTTCGAAAGACGAGAAACAAAAGGACCATGATGAGCAAAAGATTCAAGTTCATCAGGCCAAAGAAAAAGATGCTATTGACGAAGGGCAGTTTGGACGACAAACGAAGTAAGTGGACCTCAGTGGCTATGAAAGCCACCAAGAGACAGAAAATAACCAACCCTACGGTTCTTTCTCGTTTTCGCCGTCGGGTTTCTGCTTTTTGCAGTTTGCCCATAAGGGTCCCACACTAGCCCGAAAGATGCGTTGGGTCTAGGCTAGCCATGAACCAAAAATTCAGTTAGATTAGCTGCGTCATGAATCGTGTTTTTGCTGATTTTAATGCGACATCACCCCTTTCTGCCGGGGCTCAAACTGGGATGGCCAAAGCTATCGAGCTTTGGGGAAATCCCTCATCTAGTCATTGGGATGGAAGACAAGCATCTGAAATTATTAGTAAAAGCAGGGATTTGGTGGCTCAAAAGGCGGGGGTCTCTCCGCTGGAAGTAGTCTTTACTTCGGGGGGAAGCGAAGCCAACACGTTGGCCCTGATGGGGACCTATTTTCTAGGGCCCTCTCGGTTGCGCCTACTCACTTCTGCGGTCGAACATTCTTCAATTCGAGATACTGCCCGGCTTTTGGAGAATCTGGGAGTCCCTGTTGATTATCTGCCCGTTCAAAAAAATGGTGTTTTTTCATTGGAAACTTTTAAGCAGCATGTGGATGAATTTAGGCCGACCCTAGTGTCTATCATGGCAGCCAACAACGAAACGGGCGTAATTTTTCCGATTCGGGAGATTTCTCGGTTTTGTCGGGAGAGAGGAATAACGATTCATACGGATGCTGTTCAAAGTTTTGGAAAGCTGGATTCTGAAAGTTGGAATGATTGCGATTTAATTTCGATTACTGCGCACAAGATTGGCGGTCCAAAAGGAATAGGTGCTCTTTTGGTAAGACGAGGAACCCAGCTCGTTGCCACTCATTACGGGGGTACTCAGGAAATCAAGCGAAGAGGGGGAACTGAAAATACGCTTGGAATTCTGGGGTTTGGCGGTGCTTGTACTGATTTTCCTAACCAACAGGACCGAATGCGAATTCGTGAGCTCAGAGACTACTTTGAAAAGCAACTTCTAGAGACTTTATCCGAGGTAACTCTCAATGGAGCAGATGTTGAGAGAATCCCCAATACGACTAGCATTCGTTTTTCGGGAATTCCATCAGAAGTGCTGTTGGGGGCTCTGGACTTAGAAGGGGTGAGTGTTTCGGCGGGTTCAGCCTGCTCATCGGGCTCCTTGGCTCCGAGCCATGTTTTATTAGCCATGGGGCTCAGTAGAACCGAGGCTAAAGAGTGCCTACGAATTTCCTGGGGAAAAACGACTTCGAGAGACGACGTCGACAGAGTTCTTGAGGTTGTGATAAGGCATGTGAATCGAATTCGAGAGCGAAGACGGCAGTAAAATGATTTCTACGATTCCTAATTTTGTTCCAAATAAACCTTCTCGTATTGTGGTTGCCATGAGCGGAGGAGTGGACAGCTCTGTCACCGCAGGTTGGCTGAAAGAGCAAGGACACGAAGTGATCGGTATTTCTCTTCAGTTGCACGATATGGCCGAAAAGATAGAGAACGAATTCGGAACTTGTTGTTCTTTGAGCGACATTATGGATGCCCGAAGAGTGGCAGAGAAACTTGAAATTCCCTTTTACGTAAACAACATGGAAGAAGAGTTTCGGGGAGCAGTTGTCGATGATTTCATTCAGGAGTATTTGAACGGCCGCACCCCCAACCCCTGCATTCGCTGTAATGAAAAAGTAAAGTTTCGCCAGCTCATGGATTGGGCCTTAGATTTGGGAGCTGATTATTTAGCAACTGGGCATTATGCGACTGTCCAGATCAATTCGGAAACCGATGAAGTCGAATTATTTAAGGGGGGAGACAACGATAAAGATCAATCCTATTTTCTGTTTGCGATGAAGCAAAAGGATCTTGCAAAAACCCTTTTCCCAATTGGGGGCTTTGAGAAAAAAACTGTACGGGAACTTGCTATCAAATATGGTCTTTTAGTGGCCAACAAACCGGACAGCCAGGAAATCTGTTTTGTTCAGGCAAAAAGTTACCGGGAATTTATCGAAGATGAAGTTCCAAAAGAGCTGTTAAAGCCAGGAAATATTGTCGATCCTGATGGAAACATTCTGGGTAATCATGGAGGATTGCATCAGTTTACAATCGGACAGCGAAAGGGCATCGGCGTTCATGGAAAAGAACCCCTCTTTGTTTTAGCTCTCAGGGGGAAAACAAATGAAGTGGTTGTTGGGCCAGAGCAAAATCTTTTTAGAAAGTCTGCGTTGGTTAGTCGCGTGAACTGGATAAATGAACCTATTTTAGGCACTAAAAAAGTAAACGCCAAAATAAGATATCGCGCCAAAGAAAGCCCAGTAGAAATTTTTCCCACAGCAGACGGAAAGCTAGAAGTGAAATTTGAAATTCCTCAAAGAGCTATTACTCCTGGCCAAGCTATGGTTTTTTACGAAGGTGAAAAAGTGGTGGGCGGGGGATGGATTGAGGACTTATCTATCCAATGAGAATTGCATTTAAAACTTTTGGCTGCAAAGCAAACAGAAATGATACTGATTCGCTCTACTTGGAGGCCGTTCGACGTGGCTTTACCCCCGTAGAAGAAAATGAAGCAGCTGATGCCTATGTCATCAATACTTGCACTGTAACTGAAAACGCCGACAGAGATGCCCGCCACCAAGCTAGTCGATTTAAAAGACAGAATCAGGGCGCTCTCGTGGCTTTGGTGGGTTGTTATGCCCAAGTAGGCCGTGAAGAGTTATTAAAACTTCCCGAAGTTGATTTTTTAATCGGAACTGCAAATAAATTTAAGACACTTGATTATTTTGAGGAAGCTTTCAGGACAAAAACTTGGAAAAAAGATCATGTAGAAGAAGCAAGAGGATTTTTGCCCGAGTATTTTCCAGGTTCTCGAAACGCTCGTGCAACTATCAAGATTCAAGATGGATGCAATTATAAGTGTAGCTTTTGTATCATTCCTGAGGCTCGAGGGAGAAGCCGGAGTTTAAGCCCAGATCTCGTGTTGAAACAAGTAACGGAAGCTAATCGACAAGGCTTTCGCGAGATTGTTTTGACCGGCATTCATCTTGCTCATTACGGCTGGGACCACGGAACCGATCTCGCCAAGTTACTTGAGAAAATTTTTAGCGTTCCAAATGGACCCAGAGTACGTGTGAGTACCTTAGATCCGTTTGAGATACCGGATAATTTGATTGAGCTTTTAACTGCAGAAAGTCGCCTGTGCCCCCATTTTCATATTGCTCTTCAGAGTGGAAATGACGAGATTTTACGTAAGATGCGGCGACTCTACAAAGCCCATGAGTTTACCGATGTGACTGCGAAATTGATTCTCGCTAATCCCGATACTTTTATTGGAGTGGATGTAATTGTTGGTTTCCCTGGAGAGGGAGAAGCTGAATTTCGGGACACAGTTGATCTTTTAGAAAAGTCCGATTGGACAAAATTGCATGTGTTTTCATTTTCGGCGCGTCGAGGCACGGTCGCTGCATCTTTGAAACCAGTAGTTCCTGAAAAAGTAATTGCCGAACGCTCACAAATCCTTCGAGAGATAAGCCAAAAACGTTACCAGAGATTTTTAGAATCTCAGCTAGGAAAAGATAAAGAGGTTGTTTTTGAGAAACCAGCCAAAGGTGAAAATTCAGTTTGGCAGGGGCACACCGAAAACTACATTCCCACACTCACTCTCGCTCCTGAAGGATCTACGAAACTGGTAACACGTTTGAAACTTGATAAAGTATCAGATGAAAAAATTTGGACGGTGCCATTGTTAGAAAATAGCACCGCCCCTGTCAGTTCACTTCATTAGTTTTTTGCGTTTTCCGACTTAGCTTTAAGTTCAGCTGCAATTTCTACATCTACTTTTTCTCCAACCACCACTCCGCCACCATCTAAAGTTTTATTCCAAGTAAGACCGAAATCTTTTCGATCGATTGTGGTGATACCCGATAATCCACGACGAGTGCCACCCCAAGGATCTTTAACAGTCGGAGTCAGTTCAACCTCTTTTAATACGACAGGTTTCGTTACCCCTTTTATCGTGAGATCACCTTCCATGAGATATTTCCCATTTTTTGATTTGGATAATTTTTTAATGGAAAAAGAAATGGTGGGATGTTTGGTCACTTCAAAGAAGTCGGCGTCTTTTAAGTGGGCATCTCGTTTTTCGTTGTTCGTATTAATCGTAGAGACATCCAGAGTGATAGTTCCACTGGTTTTCGAGGGATCTTTGTCGTCAATGTCTAACGTTCCTTTGGCACCCGTAATTTGTCCATAGACATTAGAAACCATGAGGTGCTTAATTTTAAATTTTGCAGCTGTGTGGCTGTCATCAATTTCCCACGTGCTGGCCCAGCAAGGCAGCACCAATAAGAATGCTAAAAAAGTTAATAAATTCATGTAGTTCTCCTTGGATTAAGTAAAGAAACAAGGCTTAATTTTATCGCTCTTTTAAAGTCACTCAAACGAAATTATGCCGATTTTTTCTTATTCCCTCCAAATTACTGACGCAGTCTTCCAGTATCTTGTGTCTACGGGGTGAAACTATGAAAAAACTGTTTTGGATTTTGGGGATTGGTTTTGCGATTGCCGGTGCATTTTTCTCTCAGACTGCTTCAGCTAAAGAGAGTTGTCAGGGAGTAGGGCAAGATATGTGCATTCAACTTTATTCGCCTAGCTACTGTGTTGCGCTTTCGGTTGGTGGAGTTGTGACTAAAAAACCCTTACTCGCAAAGGGATACAACGCCTGCGCAGCTATGAACACTCTTCGAAAGAAAGCTTGTTCCCAGGGATTGGATTGGAAGTCTTTGGACGATGAAGAAGTGCATTGCATTGCTCTTCCTCGCTAGATTTTAGTTTAAAAAAACTAGCTCAAAATTCTTGGCGCTGACGCGGCGTTGCTCTGCCGCCTTAAGAAATCCCTGGAAAATGTCGAAATACTTTCATGATATTTTGGCGCGGAATTCTTACGTTGAGCTGCCTGTTCAGTTTGAATTTATGGTCAACTGAAAACTCGCGTCGGCCAGCTTCTTTTGTTTATCCGGAAAGAGCCTCAACACTGACTGTGTTTGATGTTGGGGGGGGCCTTTTCTTTGGACAAAATGGTGAAAGGCCAGGGAATTTTGTAGTTCATTGGACACCGATGGTATCACTGGGCAATCTCAACTGGCTCAAATTTTATTTAGGGGCAATCAACCAGAAAATTTTTTCTGATCAATCGTTTACTATCGGGGATTTTGCTCTGACCCTCGTGGAGAGATCGTCGGGGGCTAAACAGATCACGGGCGAACTAGGAGCGGGAGCTCAATTCTGGAATGGTAGAGGTTCTGCCAACTGGTTGCCGCTCGCACGAGCAGCCATTGGCTACAACTTCGATAATTCCTCAAATTTTCTGCGAGGGGTTCAGTTGGTCTATTCGGCTGTAATTGACCAGCGAGTACTGAATCATCAAATTTACAGTGCATTCACCTTAGGCTTTTAATCCTTCTTACTCCCGCGGCAATCTACAGGTCGGAAGTGCTAAATCAATCTTATGGCTGGCATCCATACAGCCGTAAATCCAAGAGGTTTGTTGGCCATAATTAAGCCCCTTCTGGTAAGTGATTTTTCCTTCTTGGTCTATCTCACAAGGATTATTTTGGGTGCACTTTTCTCCATTTTCATTGCCCGTATTATTGACTCCGATTACTACTTTGGTTCCTTTAGCAATAATAGGTGAACCAGAAGTTCCCGGAATAGTTTCACAACCCGGTTGGCTATAACGAATGGAGTCTTCCCATAGCCAATCCCCCTCTTTCATTTGGAAAACGAGTCCGTCATGTCTACACGAGTAGCCTCGCTTCCAATAGCCTGAAAGAATTTCAATGTCTGTTGCTTTTTCAGCGTAATCAGACGCCAAGGTGAGAGGGGCGATATTAAACTGAGTAAGAATCTGAGCGTAGTTGAGTTCCAACTGATAAAGTGCCATATCCGTCTTGGTCATGGTTGCATAGAGTACCTTTTGAGCTTTTACCTTTCCCAGGGGACTAGCTGTTTTACTGAGTAGTGTAAAACTTCGATTGGACTTTGTATTCACAAGAACTTTTCCGGGTTGCAAAAGGCCTCCTTCAAAACAGTGACCGTTGGTGAGTACCATAGCTAAGTCAGTGTCCCGAGAGTCTTCAAATCGAACAAGACTTCCCGAGCAATTCGATAAAGCTACGATTCCCTCAAAATCATAATTCGAGCTAAGAGAGGGGGGGAGTCCACGGGCTATCAACGCTTCAACTTTCCCGGCGCCCGGCAACGGAAGCGCAAACAAGTTGCTTGAAAACAGAGTTAGAATAAGTCCAAAGATGAGTCTTTTCATGATTCCCCCAAAACCAAAATTAAGAATAGATAAAAATTTACTCTAAAGAAGCTAAGTCCTAAACACTTTTGTGTAAAAAATTTTTAACCCTTCCTGTGGCTGTAGCATTGACAATGTTGAAGAGCATTCAGGCTACTGTATTCAGATTTAACATGAACGCTGTGTATGCTCCTAGTGGCCCTACCGATTAAGGATCTTTGAGCACTCATAAAAATCAGTACTTGGTATGTTTCTAGCACCTCAACAAGGTAACTAAAAAGGCGCAAGGTCAACATGCCGTTCACTTTTCCAAGCATTCGGCGAGAAAAAGAGGTACTAGAGGCTAAAAAAAACAACCCCAGTTTTTTTAAATTCGTTGAAACCAGTTATCCGAGAGTGCGTGAGCAGCGGACTTTTAAGGCCCTCGTGAGAATAACAATTTTTATCCCTGTTCTGATTGCCTTTATCCTATTGCTTTTTATCTGGTTATCAACCCAAAATGAAAAGGTTCAATGGGTACTTCTTTTTGGAGTTTTTCTTTTAGGTTCGGTGATGGCTTGGTTAGCGAGGTACTTGCTCGAGCTGCTGGCTACTGCTCTTGAGCTTTCTGAAATGCAAACAGCTCAAAGCGAAGAGCAGTTCAGACTTTTGGCCAATTCTATTCCAGAGCTAGTTTCTGTAGCGTCAGGCGACGGCCAACCCCTCTGGTATAACGATGCTTGGTACCGATATACTGGTAGCTCTCCCGTAAGTTCTCATAAAGGGCATTTGGGAATTTACTGGAAACATGTTCATCATCCTGAGTTTTTTCAAGTAGTCTATGATCGTTGGAAATTAGCGCTCGAGACCGGCCAAGCGTATGAAATGCAATTTCCAGTCAAAGGTCGAGATGGTCAGTACAGAAGATTTCTTTATCGAGCCACCCCTGTAAAAGATAAAAACCAAAATGTCATTTTGTGGTTTGGAACAAGTACTGACATCGAGGCCGAGATGATTCAAATGGAGGACCAAAAATTTTTAAAAGACGCCGCTACTGCTTTGAATAGTACTTTGGATACTCGAGATATATTGTCGGTGTCTTGTTCGTACATAATTCCTAAATTAGTTGATTGGGGAATCGCCATCTCTTTTGAAAATAACGACCCTCAACATATTTCTGATTTATTTCTAATTAATAAGGGTGAATCTCAGGAGCCTAGCTTAGGTGTTCGTCAGAACTATGCCCAATTATTAACTTCCTTTGATTTGGGAATTTTATCCAATGGTGAACCACAGACAGTTGATTTGCCGGATTCAAATACGTTAGGGTTTAAAACAGCAGTTCTTTACCCAATTTTCAATCGGGAAAAACTCATGGGGGTATTCCTTTTTGCCATAGGGGCCGACCGAACTTGGAATGAAAGACAAGTGAGACTTATTTCAGAGTTTGCTCGAGTTGCTAGCAGTGCCATCAATAAAGCTCAATTACACGAAGAGATAAAGGAAGCAGTGCTAACGAGGGATGATTTTATTTCAATAGCTTCTCATGAACTAAAAACCCCACTCACTTCACTTCAGCTCCAAATTCAGTTGTTAGAGCGACAAGTGCAAACTCACATGACTCCAACATCAGACACCCTAAAAACGGTTGTTTTTTGTAAGACCCAAATTATTCGTTTGTCTCAGTTACTAAATCAGTTGCTGGATACCACTCAAATAAGAATGGGGAACATGCCGATTGAGAAAGTAACTTGTGACTTGTCCCTGAGAGTGGATGAGATTTGTAATCGGTTTCAATCAGAACTCGAAAACAAGGGAATTCAGTTAAACTGGAATCGAAAAAAACCAGTGATTGGAGCTTGGGATCCTCTCAAAATCGATCAAGTGATTACAAACTTGATTTCAAATGCGATCAAATACGGCGAAGGAAAACCCGTTCATATCAGTCTTGAAGTACTAGAGCGGGAAAAATATGTTCGGTTATCAGTGCGCGATGAAGGGATTGGTATTCCTACAGAAATGCATAGGAAAATTTTTGAACGGTTTACACGCGTCAGAGAAGGGTTCCAAGCTCGCGGGCTTGGGTTAGGCCTTTTTATTTGTCGATATATCGTAAATGCCCATGGGGGAAGAATTGAAGTGAAAAGCAGTCCTGGGGAAGGTTCCGAGTTTTCCGTGTTTTTGCCACTTTGATTCTAA
>RFNO01000135.1 GCA_009927165.1 Pseudomonadota bacterium | reverse complement strand
ATCAGCTGCATTAATAAGTTCCTCTGGGCCGTCTCCCGATTCAGGAAACTCACATAGGCCGATACTCACTGTCAAGTAAGCTGCCCTTTGTTGTCCTTGAAAGGAAAGGGCTTCCACAGCTGAACGCAACCGTTCACAAATTTCAGACCCAGAGGTCAGTTTGGTTTCTGGCATCATGATGATGAATTCTTCGCCACCATATCTGGCCAAACAATCGCTCTTTCTTAAATTTCCAGAAAAAACCTGAGCTATTTTTTTTAAGGCTTCATCCCCTAGAACGTGACCTTCAGTGTCGTTAAAGTGTTTGAAATGATCCACGTCGATTAAAGCAATTACAATCGAGTGTTTGTAACGATTCGAACGATCAATTTCATCAATAAGTCTTTTGGAAAAAGCACGCCTATTCAAAATCTTCGTCAGGGGGTCTGTCATAGCTAATTCCGAAAGTCTTTCATTAGCTAATTTCAATTCAAGGGTTCGGTTTTCCACCATTGATTCAAGATTTCGGTTGAGCGAAAGGAGTTCTTTTTCCTTTTGTTGAAGCTTTTCTGTTTTTGCTTCAAGTTCAGTAATCAGATTTTTATTTTGAACAATTAATTGATGATGGTCTACACCCTGCTGAATGGTGAGAACCAGCTCCTGATTTTCCCAAGGTTTGGTAATGTAACGAAAAATACCTGCACGGTTAATCGATTCTAATATTTCCTGAGTTTCTGTGTGAGCAGTGAGAATAATTCGAGAAATGAAAGGATTCATTTTTTGTACTTCGGACAGAAACTGAGTGCCGAGCATTTCCGGCATCCGTTGATCAGCTACTACTACGGAAAAACTTTCGGACTTTAAAATATCGAGGGCCTTTTTGGGAGAGGTAAATGAGACGACTTCAAACTGATCCCGAAGGGTTCGCTCTAAAGCTTTTAAATTAGATTCTTCATCGTCTACCAAAAGAATACGGGGAACACGTGGTTCAACCATGAGCTGCCTCTCTCACATTGAGAAGAAAATGGGGGTCCCGGTCCAGGAAGGCCGTTCTGGAGTCGGAACTTTAGCCCCATCTTCCAAAAACATAATGATGCAACGCCGGTACCAAATGGTAAAGGCGCAGCTCTGCATGAAAATCATCAAAAGTGCCTGTTTTTATATCAGAAGGTGATGACAAATTTCCGCTCTGGTAGACTAATCCATCATGAAGCATTCGTTAAAAGTTATATTATTGTGCTCCGCACCAATTCTGTGCGTATTGGGGTGGGGTGCGGACACAAGCCGAACACAGCCGGAATTAACTCAGATAAGAGAAAAAGTTACTAAATGGGTCGACCAGGTTATTCCCCCAAAAAAATCAAAAGAAATCAAAGTGGGAATTATTGTGGGTTCTGTTAGCACCGGGGAGATTCTTTTTGAACGCAACTCAGAGAGCCTTTTCATTCCCGCCTCTGTAAGCAAAATATTTACCAGTTATTCCGTGCTGAAGAGATTGAAACCTAACTTTACTTTTAAAACAGGTATCTTTGTATCTGGCTCAGTGAATGACGGTAAACTTTCCGGTGATCTTTATGTACGGGGTAGTGGTGATCCCAGTCTCGTGTCAGAGAGAATGTGGCTTCTGGTAAACGAGTTTGTTCGTAGCGGAATCAAAACGATCCAAGGCAATATCATTATTGATTCTTCTTACTTCGACTCAGAGAAAAATCCAGAAACGCGACCAAAATATCTCAAAGACCAAGCTTACAACGCACCTGTTGGCGCTTTTTCATTTAATTTTAATACCACTACCATTTTCGTAAATCCGGCAGATGGCCCGGGTAAGCCTCCTAAAGTCTACACCGATCCGGATAACTCCTATATCGACGTAGTTAATCAAGCAACGACAGGCAAACCAGATTCTTCCCTCACAATCCAAGTCAGTCGAACGGAATATGTGAAAGGAGATTTGGGAGATACGGTTCTCCTTCGTGGCTCAATTCCCATGGGACACAAAGAGTTACGCTTTTACCGAAATATTGTTAACCCCGCTCTCTATTCAGGACACATGCTTAAAACCTTTATGGAGCAAAGAGGGCTTCGGGTAGAAGGCACGGTTGTGGAAGGTAGTGTTTCCCCAAGCGCGAAACAGGTAATCGAATTCGAGTCCCAGCCTCTTTGGCACATTGTTTGGGGACTTAACAAGTTCAGCAATAATTTCGTTGCCGATCAACTCATGAAAAAGTTGGGCGCTGAAATGTGGGGACCTCCGGGCACTTTGCAAAAGGGTGTGGCAGCCATTCAGGATATTGTGGAGGATTTAGGTTTTCCGAAAAATAGTTTTTCGATCGTTGATGGTAGCGGCCTTACGCGTTCAACTCAGGTGACTCCCAAAATGATCTATCAAGTGTTGTTATCGGCTCACCAGGATTTTGGAATGTATCCTGAGTTCATTTCGAGCCTTGGAATAGCAGGGGAAGACGGAACTTTACGAAACCGAATCCCGGGCTCTGATAACCAAGCTCCTCTGAGAGGTAAAACAGGAACCTTGGACGGTGTAAGTAGCTTAGCTGGCTATGTACCATCAAAAGATGGTGAGCTATTAGCGTTTGCCATTTTGCTGAATGACCCCAAACTCCAGCAAGGTCGAATGTCTGGCTGGGTAGACCAAATTGCCAAACATTTTCGAGAAATTTCTCGCAGATAGAAAATAAAATTGAAAGGACATGATTGTGAGATCGGGTTTAGAAGTGTTTTTGCAAAAAAACTGGAAAAAGTATCAATCGCTGAAAATAGGTGTGCTTTGCAATCAAGCCTCGGTTGATAAAAACCTGATTCACATCCGTGACCTCTTGCTAAATAAAAAAGTAAAACTGAACATTTCAGCATTCCTTGGCCCTCAGCATGGTATCCGAGGAGAGAAACAAGATGACATGAAAGAGTCACAGGACTTTAAAGACTCTCAAACAGGGCTGCCTGTATTTAGTCTTTATTCTCATACCCGAGTGCCAACTTCACAAATGCTAGATCATTTTGATGCTTTTCTGATCGATCTTCAGGATATTGGAACTCGCATCTACACCTTCATGTACACAATGGAAAATTGCATGAGAGAGGCAAAACGAACAGGAAAAAAGGTCGTTATCCTAGATCGTGCAAATCCCATTGGAGGATTGGCAACCGAAGGAAATGTATTAGATATGAGTTATAGCTCCTTTGTCGGTCAATTGCCTCTTTGCACAAGACATGGAATGACCATGGGTGAATTGGCCGTTTTATTCAATGAGGTTTTTCAAATTGGCTGCGACCTGGATGTGATCCCCCTACAAAACTGGAAAAGAAATATGCTAGGTGATGAGTGGGGAAGAGACTGGGTTCCCCCATCGCCTAATATCCCTAACGTCGAAGCGGCTTTGACTTTTCCGGGCACTGTTCATCTTGAAGGCACAAACATTTCAGAGGGACGGGGGACGACTAAGCCATTCGAGTGGGTGGGAGCACCCTTTGTGGATCCTGATAAACTAGCAAAAGTCATGAATGGCAAAAAATTGAGGGGCTTTTATTTTAGACCCATTTACTTTCAGCCCACTTATCAAAAGCATAAGGATCAAGTCTGTGGCGGTGTCCATATTCACTTTACTAACCGAACGAAGAACAATGCTTTTGAAATGGGTGTTCATTTAATGGCTGCTCTTTGGGAGCTTTATCCCAATGAATGTGCTTGGAAACAGCCCCCATATGAGTATGTTAAGGACAAACTTCCCATCGACGTAATCGCAGGAACAGAGAGATTACGAAAAGCAATCGAAACGGGAAAAGTGAAGCCATTTCTGGAGGAGTCGTCCGAAGAGTTACAGCAGTTTAATAAACTTCGTAAGCAAGTCCTCATGTACTAACCGGAAGCAAGCCTGTTTCAAATAGCTGTTTGGCAAATTACGTCACGTGCTGGCTTTGAAGTTGTGTTCCTTTGGTCTTCACTGAGCTGCCTCAAAAAAAGAGAGGAAACTGAGTATCGGAACAGTCTTTGCAACCTGACGGGAGCATGAAATTTGTACGTCACGTATTCTTAGCGAGTGTAATTCTAACAAACGGTTCGATTTTGCTAGCGGAGCCCACAACTCACGAGCCTTCCCACGAAGTAAAGCTCAGACTCCTAAAAAAGTCAGATGAGGGATACCATACGCAAACATCCAATGCTCCAGCCCATATACCGGGGCTCTCGGGGGAATCAACCCCGGAGGAAATTGAATTTAACAAAGTTGTTTTAGGGCATCCACAAAAATGTCTTTTTCAAGGCGAGGACTCAGTAGAAGGTGAAGGCTGGGTAAACACTTCTCGAATCAAAGTAATTCCAAAATTTACCGACGATGTTCCGAGAAATTCAACAGAGTTCCTCAAAGCGTGCAGAACAATTTTAAATGAATTGGGACCTAAGTCTTGCTCGGTTATTGAAATAGCGGGACATGCCAATGGCTTCTCAGTAGGATTAGGGAAAATTTTAGGTTTTAAAGCGACTGCCGGGAAGTGGGAACATTTCCCCAAGGACCGGGATACTTTCACGGAAATCATTCAGTGTCTGAAAGATATTTCTTGGGAAAACGCTCCTGTGGTTTTTTGTAGTTGTGGAGCCGCTACCGTGGAAGATGATTTCCCTATTGAAAAAATGCGTGGACAGAAAATTCACTACCCCCACAAGCAGAAAGCTCAACAGCTGATGGCAAACATTCTGAATCGAAAAATAATTACGGCCAATGGTGCTGAAAATGTCCAGGATTGGGGCAAGCACTGCCGGAACGGCTGGTGCATTACCGAGCCTGAAAAGTCTCTTTCAAGCGATGTGATTCACCGGTTGGACCAGGTACTGCCTGAGCTCAAACTTCAGTGGGACGTCCACGGAAACCCCCTCAAGTGAAATCATTTTAAGATTTGGAAATTATTGACAAATTAACGAATCCACCGCCCAACATTATTTTTCTAAAGTGACCACGAGAAACCCCCGATAACGCAATGCAATGCGTGTTAGGGGGAAATAATGCGAAAATTCATCGCCACGCTATTTATGGCTTCTTTAGCCGCTTTTTCTCAAGAGTGCTCACACTTGTACCAATATGATTTAAAAACAGGAACCATCGGTCCAAAAGGTTATTTGGGGGATACTCACGCGGCTTACGGAATCTTTGCTTTTCGCAATAATGGTTCTAAGTTCTACATTGTGAAAGGAAAATTTCCTACTGCCAGATTTTTAAGTTTTGAGACAACTTCCGGTAGCAAAAATGGCACTGGAAAATCCCTTTTCGATACTCAAGTGATACCCGACTTGGGGTCAATCAATCCGTTTCATGACGGGGTTGCTTTGAATGCGCAGCCCAGAAATTACACTTTGGTTTTAGCCCCCGATAATGCTCCTCGGTTAGGGCCTAACCAAATCACATTTCCAAAAAGAGAGACGTTGATCTCACTTTATGTTCGCTATTATTCCCCTACACAGGCAGTTCAGGTTCAGTTATCTGACCTTCCGACGATTGAAGCCTATGATTTAAAATCCGGAAAGCCTGCGGAATGTGGTTCCGGCTGGCCAGTTGAAAATTTTACGAACTATCCCCAATTCTTGGGTTGGTTGTCCGACAAGCCTTCGGGAGTATTCCCCTTCGAGCTCTATCAATGGAAAAAAGGTGCTAACTCCGCTGTAGGAAAATACGCCCAAGGGCATAGTCAAATGACTTTTGATGAAGTGGCTCTGATTAGATTCAAGCCCCCCACTTTTGTTAAAACTTTTTCAGGTGAGGGAAATTTTGATTCAAATGCTCAAGTGCGATACTGGTCACTTTGTGCTACTAACTTTCCCAATAATCAAGGTCTTGTCTGCTTAGCCGATCACGAAACCCCACCTGATGCTCAAGGGTTTGTGACAATAGTCAATGGTGGAGGACCAGAAGTAGAAGCTGAAGCATTAAAGAGAGGCTATTATTATATTCCTGATATCCGTCCCAGCAACAGTAAGATGGTTTTGTATGCTTATCGAAACATTCTCGCTTCGAAGGAATTCAAAGAAAAAGAGCAATATAAAGGTGACTACAATCCCAAAGCACGAATTTGTCCTCGGGATGTATTTCTTGCTGGTGAATGTGAGTGGTGGAATTAAAACCTAAATTCATTGAGGCTTGTGAATAACCCATCTCAAAAACCGTGGAGTTGGCTAACTGAGCTCTTTCGATCAGAGGTCCGACAAAAGACTGAGCGTCAAATCGGACTGGAAATCGAGCGGATTGCCATGTGGAAAGATGGCCAGCCATTTCGCTATAAGACCTCTGAGTCTAATGGAGTAGAGCGCCCTGGTGCGGGCCAGCTTCTTCAAAAGCTGCATCAAGCTTACGGTTGGAAATTGGTCGACAGTCATTCGGGGCAGCCCATTGGCTTGGAAACCCCAACCGGAAAAGTTTCGTTGGAGCCTGGAAGCCAATTAGAATTTGCTCTTTTTCCCCATCAGAGCCTTTTTGAAGTAGAAGAACTTCTTCGAGATTATGATGCCCAAGTTGACCAGATTATTCAGCCCTGGAAAGGATTATGTTTTTTAGGGCTGGCAGTCAATCCACTCAATCGTGTGAACGAAATCGATGTCATCCCATCCCCACGCTATGCCATTATGACAGATGTGTTGGGCAAGACCGGGAAGCTGGGAACTAGCATGATGAGGCGAACCAGTTCAGTTCAAATCAATCTCGATTACACGAGTGAAAAAGAGGCTATCGAAATGCTCAGGGTTTCTCTTTTACTCGCTCCCATCTCAACAGCCCTATTTGCCAATTCACCTTTTTTAGATGGAAAACCTTCTGGATTTCTTTCCACTCGATCTGAAATCTGGAGAAATACGGATCCTATGAGAACAGGCCTCTTAAATGAGGCATTTACTATGGGATTTGATTTCGAAGCTTATGCAAAGCTACTTTGGAATTTGCCCCTGATGTTCGTACAAAATGATCAGCATGAATTTGTAAATGCGAATCTTTGTTCATTAAAACAAATAGCCGAGGGTAAGCTTCCGGGAGTTTCAATTAATCCTATTAATTGTCGGTCCGCAGTCCAGCAGCTCTTTACCGAAGCTAGGTTAAAACCCGGTTATGTGGAAGTCCGTTCGGTCGATGGACAACTTCCCGCCTATCGATTGGCCTCAGCTGCATTTTGGATGGGTATACTGTACGACCAAGAGGCCCGAAAAAAGGCATTTGAGCTGTTGGGCCATTTGAGTGCGAAGGACAGAAATGAATTGCTAGTGGCAACGAGCATTAAGGGATTAAAAGCGGAATTCAAGGAACTGAAGGTTCTCCAAGTAGCACAAGCACTTGTGAGTTGTGCTGAGCAAGGCTTAATAAAGCGGGGAAAAAAAGAAGAGAGCTTTCTGAGCTGTCTTAAAGAAAATGTATCAAAGGGTTTAAGCCCGGCTGACAAACTGCTAGAAAGTTTTGATAAACGTTGGAACCGCGATATTCTTCAAATGCTAAAGAGTTGTCATTTAACTATTGAGAAAACGGTGGGGGAAGCGTGATTGAAATCTTCTTAGCTGAGAGATGTCCATTTTGTGTGAAAGTTCGTGTTTTTATGGAACAAAAGGGAATTCCTTATGTATTGAAGCCTGTTGTTTTGGGAGGGGCAACATCCGTAGTTAAAGAAGAGCTCATCCGTTTAGGAGGAAAAGCCCAAGTGCCCTATTTGGTTGATCCGGAGCGCAGTGTACGTATGTATGAGAGTGACGATATCATTGCCTATATCGAGGAACATTACGTTCGATAGTATTCAAAACGGTTTCGGAAAGATTATTGCCTGACAATTGAAGATAAGAGAGAAAGCCGGTCGGAGAAGTTATATTTACTTCGGAAACCCGAGATCCAATTAAATCAACTCCAGCCATAATAATTCCGGTCTTTTTAAGAAATTTAGCGACCTTTTCAGCAACTGATTTCTGACTTTTTGACAATGGTCTATACTCTGCGGAGCCTCCTTGAGCGAGATTTGCCACAAAGCCCCCAGGGGGTGGAACTCGCACAAATTGCCCACAAACTTTACCATTGATCACATGGATTCTTCGGTCTTCCCTCAGGACCTCTTCAAGAAATGGCTGCACTACGATGCCTTCCCACCGCTCAGGTTTCTTCATTCCTTCCGCTATGAATTGAGGACGCTCGACTTGCAGAATGTTTTTACCTCCATGACCTAAAAATGGCTTTGTGATGACGGTGGAAGTATTGAGATTCTGAACAAAAGCTGCAGCACTGGGTCCACTCCCCAAATGAGAGGGAATAATATCGCTTTTTTTCAGATAGCCCTGAGCATAAGCCTCTAGTGGGATAAGCTTTTCATGATAGCGAATGAGCAACGAAGGTTTGTTAACATAAAACACTTTTCTCTCTGTAAGCGCTAATATCCAGCACAAGCGAACATAATCTTCGTCGAATGGCGGATCTTTTCTTATAAAGCCTGCATGAAAACTCTCAGCTAAGTGAATTTCTGTTTCACCAAGTTCTGGAATTTGTCCCATTTCAAAGGACTTACAGGGGCGAGCCTTCAACACTACTTTAGTGTCAATGTACTCGACTTCTGAATCGGTTACCCAAAAACAGCGATGGCCTCTCTTTAGACTTTCTCTCAATAATGCAAAGCTGGTATCAGACTTTGGATTCAGCTTGTGTGTCGGATCAGCCACAAAAAATAATTTAAGCTTCATTTCGCTTCCGCTCCTCCTTCGTCCCGTGGGTCATAAACAGCTGTGATGTTTCCCAGGGGGTCTACAAAAGTTGCCTGCACAATCGCCGCTTTGTCTACTTCACGGAGATTGTGTCCCTTTTCTTTAAGTCCGGAAATAACTGCCGGTAAAAAACCAGCTTCAACCTGCAATTCATCTGGGGACCACTGATGGTGAATTCGTGGCGCAAAGACAGAGTGTTTGAGATCGTTTGGGAATCGAAACAATACGTTCAGGATAACTTCGAAGGTATTTGAAGTGATTTTTGATCCACCCGCAGCTCCTACTGACAGAATGACTTTGCCATTTTTGATCAGCAAAGTGGGGGACATACTCGAAGCCGGACGCTTTTGCGGTTCAATCTGATTTGCTTTACCCCCTAAAAGACCGAATAGATTAGGGGCTCCGATTTTTGCGCTGAAGTCATCCATTTCATCATTTAAAAAGATCCCAGTGCCGGGCACCGCTAGCCGGCTTCCAAAATGGTCATTAATCGTAAGTGTCATAGCTGCCCCATTTCCGGCAGCATCCATAACACTTAAGTGCGTAGTGTGATCTCCCATTTTGGGTAACCCAGCACCCGGAGATATTTCTTTTGCGGGCGTTGCCTGATCTAGCGATATTGTTTTTCTCAAACTAGCTCCATATTCAGCTGTCAAAAGCGACGTAATATCCTCATGACTAAAATCTGGATCCCCAATAAATCGAGAACGGTCAGAGTAGGCTCGCTTCATGGCCTCTGTTAAAAGGTGAAGATAGTCAGTCTCACTCAAATGAGACAGATCATCCTTTGCTAAAGTCTGCAACATCTCTGTCATTATCACTCCACCAGCGCTGGGTGGAGGCGCAGTGACGAAAACAAAATCTTTCCAACGATGATTAATCGGAGCTCTAAATTCAGGTCGGTAATGAGCCAAGTCACTGATTGACAGAATACCTCCCTTTTCACGAACAAACCGGTCAATCAACTTTGCAGTGGTACCGGTTTTAAATTCCCAAGAGGGATTTTTTGAAACTCGCTCTAATGTTCTAGCAAGGTCCTCTTGAATGAGAGTATCGCCAGTTTTCAACAGCCCACGCTTGTTAAATAGAAGACTGGCTGTGTAAGGTTCCTTAAGAAGATGTTCCCTCTCTTCCTCAATCGCTTTAGCGAGAGACAGATAAATCGGGAATCCCTTTTGTGCGAGATGAATGGCTGGTCTCAGGATTGTCTTCCAAGGGAGCTTACCCCACTTTTGATGAATAGTGAAAAGTCCAGGAACAAAACCGGGGGTCGCCACCGATAAGATTCCATACCTGCTTAATCCAGAAATTAAGTTTCCTTTGGGGCCCAAAAACATAGTTGGATTGGCTTTTGCTGGAGCTGTTTCTCTGAAGTCGACAAAGATCGTTGTTGGTTTTTCGTCTGCTAAATAAAGAGTAAGGAATCCTCCACCTCCAAGACCCAATGAATGAGGGCGTTCTACTGCTAATGCAAAAGCAGTTGCTACGGCTATGTCGACAACATTGCCCCCTAATTGGGCGATCTCCAGACCAGCTTTCGAGGAAAAAGTCCCTCCCGAAGCGACTCCAACCGATTTACCCGAAGCTGAGCAACAATCAGGTGTTCTTTCCCAAGCCTTGAAATCGAGGTGCTTCAGCTGCGGATGGGAACATCCCCAGAGGCAAAAAACTGAAATAATAAGATAAATCGTTCTTAACACTTGCCTAAATTAACCAGCTGAAGCGCTAGGGTCAAACTTAGAAATTTGGTACACTGAATGCCTCATGAAAATCGCTCTTATCCAGATGAATTCGTCAAACACTCTTAAGGAAAATTTAAAAAAGATGCATTCGTTTTGCGAGCAGGCCCAAAAAGAACATGCGGATTTGGTAGTGTTCCCCGAGATGGTCTATTTCACTGGTAAGGCGCCGGAAATTCAACTTATTCTTCCAGAGTTTGAACGGCTCAAAAATGTTTTTTCAAATTGGGCCAAAGAATTAGATCTCTTCCTCATTCCAGGAACCCTAAGAGAACCAGTTCCCGAAGAGCCAAAAAAATATTTTAACACGCTGATTTGTTTCAATTCACAAGGTCATGAAGTTGCGAAATATCGAAAACTGTTCCTATTCCAAGCAAAGCTTGAACACCACCATTACGACGAAAGTCGATACTGCAAATCCGGTGAAGAAGTGGTGGTTTGCGATATTAAAGGGAACACCGTTGGATTTGCTATCTGCTTTGATCTTCGTTTTCCGGAATTGTTTCGTTCACTGAGAAAACGAGGTGCTCGGATTTTTATTATTCCCGCCGCTTTTACTGTTCCCACTGGAGAAGCACACTGGGAAACCTTGTTGCGCGCGCGAGCCATTGAAAATCAGGCCTTTGTGTGCGCTTCCGATCAGACCGGAATATCCGGAGAAGACTTGCCGCAATATGGCCATTCCCTCTTTGTGAGCCCTTGGGGAGAGATTCGGGGCAAAATGGGTACTGAAGAAGGAATGAGCCTCGTTACCCTTTCTTCGCAGGAGCTTCAAGACTGCGAGTCACGAATGGCAATCTGGGAAAGTCGCAACGACCGAGTCTTTCCGATCGCTTAACGCCATGTTACGATTACCTATTCGAGGTGCACCATGATCGCTCTGCTTTGGACTATTCTCTTTTTGGCTGGCATTGGCCTTTTTTCCTACCAAATTTGGGGACGGACCCAAGTTCTTTTCAAAGCTCGTCGTGATGACGGCAGAGATTACAGTCAAAAGACATGGGGATTGCGTTTAAAGAATGCTCTCTATTATGGCTTAGGACAAGCCAAGTTTTTTAAGGGAGATCAACCAGCAGGACTTCTTCACATATTTATTTTTTGGGGATTCATCACATTGGGTCTTCAAGTGGTGACGATGTTTCTGCGGGGATGGTTCCCGGGATTTACTTTGCCAGGACTTCACGCTGAACAACTCGGCTGTTTCTATGCGCTCACGAAAGACATTTTCCAAGCTCTAGTTCTGATCAGCGTTGTTATTTTCTTTGTACGGTGGGGGATCACAAAACCAAAACGTCTTTACGGTATTTTACCTGCAGAACAGAAGCTAAATTCCCAGTCACACTGGGAGGCTTACCTCATTTTAAGTTTCATCGGCAGCATCATGCTATCAAGTTTCATCTACGATGCCGGAACCGCAATTCTTAATCCTCAAGACCCTGGAGTGATTGCTGAAATGAAATGGTCACCATTCACCTCCTTGTGGGTGGAGTGGATGGGACCGGATCAGGAGCGTGCGAAACTTTTATCCAATCTTGGCTGGTGGATTCATAATACCATTATCCTTGTTTTTCTAAATTTACTTCCGCGTTCCAAACACTTTCACATTATAACGGCAATGTTGAACGTATTTTTTGGAAGAATTGAGCCTAGGGGGCGCCTTCCAAAGAAAGACTATTCAGCCGATGGAGCTATTTTCGGACGCTCTCAGATCAATCAATTTTCCTGGAAACAAGTTCTCGACATGTACAGCTGCACCGAGTGTGGGCGATGTTCATCGGTATGCCCAGCAGCCGCGACCGGAAAACCTTTGGCTCCCCGACAGTTTCTTTTGAATCTCAGAGATACTTTATATGAAAATCAGGCGGATATTATTGCTGGTAAAAGTGAATTTGATGTTGTGGTCGGTGAGGGAAAGCCAGTTATTGATGACGTCATCTGGTCATGTGTTGAATGCCGCGCTTGCGAAGAAGCTTGTCCGGTCAACATCGAATATGTCGACAAAATTGTAGATATTCGTCAGCACCTCGTTCAAGAGGCCTCTCGATTTCCTGGTGAGCTCAACAGAGCTTTTCAGGGAATGGAAAGAAACTCTAATCCTTGGGGAATCAGCTCTGCCGAGCGATTTGCATGGGCTGACGGGCTAGAGGTTCCTGTAATCTCTGAAAATCAAAAAGCTGAGTACTTATATTACGTCGGATGTGGCGGATGTTTTGATAATAATCATAAAAAGTCTGCTCAGGCTCTCACCAAAATACTAAAAGAGGCCAAAGTAAGTTACGGCGTTCTAGGCAGTGAAGAAACGTGTAATGGCGAAACCGCTCGAAGATTGGGTAACGAGTACCTCTTT